>JAENYN010000025.1 GCA_016841765.1 Guptibacillus hwajinpoensis | reverse complement strand
ATTAGTAAGCCAAGTGTTACGACATAGTGACTGGATTTATGAACATAGATATAGGCAATTACGCCTCTTTTATATACTAGAGGATTGCCAGTCGACAAGTTTTTTTAAATCAGATCTTAAACCGCCGCACAACCTCCTGCAGCTCTTCCGCCATATGCGCGAGCGCATCTGCTGATGAAGTGATTTCCTCCATGGAGGCCAGTTGTTCCTCGGTGGAAGCGGCTACTTCCTGAGATGATGCCGAATTTTCACGGGCAATTGCTGCAAGTTCAGCCGCACTTAAGGAAAGTTCCTGCACACTGGCGGTGATTTGCTGGGCAGTTGCCGATACTTCATCGATTTGCGGCGCGATTTCCCGCATTCCGCCGACGATTCCTTTGAATTTCCCGGCGGTTTCCCCGGCGATTGTCATGCCGGTTTTGACGTTATTGCTGACATCCGCCATTGTTGTGACGGATCGTTCCGTCTCCTGCTGGATGGCTTCAATCAAATCGGAAATCTGTTTTGCCGATATTTTTGATTGTTCGGCAAGCTTCCGGACTTCGTCTGCGACGACCGCAAAGCCTTTGCCGTGCTCGCCGGCCCTTGCCGCTTCAATCGCTGCGTTCAGTGCCAGCAAGTTTGTCTGTTCGGAAATGCCGCTGATGACCTCGCTGATCTGTCCGATTTCCTTCGAACGTTCACTGAGCGATTTTATATTTTCGTTGGATTCGACCACCGCTTTGTCGATTGTCTCCATCTGGTCGACTGTTTGTTTTACAAACAGTTCCCCGGTTTCAGCCTGTTCCGCTGTTGTGTGGGCGAACTCGGACACGTTATTGGTGCTTTCGGCTATTTTTGCGATGCCTGCTGATACTTCTTCAATGGCAAGCGTATTTTTTTCAACCCCGCTCGTCTGGTTTTCGGCACTTCCGGCGATTTGTTCGATTGCTGAAGCAACCTGCTCGGTTGCACTGGTCGTTTGGTCGGCGCTTGCCGAAAGCTGTTCGGATGATGATGCCACACTTTCAGACGCTGTCGAAACCTCAGTCAGCAACAACCCCAGTTTTTGTTTCATATTCTCGTAACTTGCAGCGATTGTTCCGATTTCATCAAGTGAACTGTCATGGATGTCGGCTGTGAAGTCCCCTTCACCTGCCTGTTCAAGAACTTCAGCGATTGCAGAAAGGCGCTTGCGGATTCTGCGGGCAAACCAGATCCCAATCAGATTTGTAATAAGAATAATGCCGGCCAGCGCCCCGAAATAAACTTTGTTGAAGCTGCCGAGTGTTGCCTGGATGAATTCCTGTGATGCCCCCACATAATAAATGCCGATGATATCGCCGCTGCCGTTTTTGATCGGCATGTAAGCTGTTTGATAATCTTTGCCGACGACATTGGCTTCGCCTAGAAAGACTTTGCCGTTTTTCAATACGGTATCGTTCACTTCCTGGGAAACGGTTGTCCCGACGGCGCGCTTACCATCTTTCTGGACATTTGTGGCTACCCGTGTATCGCCCTGGAAAATCGTCACGGTATCGCCTGTCAGTTCACCGATTTCATCGACAATCTCGTAATTGCCGTTAATCTGGGTATCACCTTTGAATAGATTTTCGTCTCTTATTTCCCAATCTCCTGAATATTTTTCATCCATGTATCGATAAGACATAGCAAGGTCGGACTTGGCTTTTTCAACAGCCGATTCTTTCAGTCCGTTTGTGACCTGTGTGTTGACGATGAGTGAAACACTGACCGCCGTCAGAATGATGATCGTCATAATTAGAAGGTTGATTTTGTGCCCGATTTTCAATTTCGCTAAAACATTCATCTGGATGATTCCCCTTTTTGTTATTGGTTGGCTAATACAGTCAGCTGTTCAACTTCCCCCATGTTTGTGAGTTTTTCGATATCGAGAATGAGGGCCAGCCTGTTTTCCACCCTGGCAACACCCATTATGTACTCACTCTTGCTTTGTAAAAGCGCCGGCGCCGGCTGGATTGCATTTTCTGCAATATCAAGCACTTCACTGGCTGAATCGACAAGAAACCCGATATTCGTGCCGTTTATAATGGCGATGACAAGGCGCTGCTGACTATCTGGCATGTTCGATGATGAGACGGAAAGCTGTTTCCGCAGATCGATGACTGGTACCACTTCACCACGGAGGTGAATGATTCCCATTACGTCATCACTGGAATCGGGTAATGCTGTTAACTCCATTACATGTTCAATCGACCGGACCTGGCTGATGCTGATCGCATACTCCTCGTCGCCGAGCTTAATCATGATATACTTTGATTCCTGTTTTGGATCGATCATTTTTCCTCCCCCTTTTTTAAAAGCTGAATGCACCATTCCATAAAAAAACTGCCCGATATGGTTTCGGGCAGGCAAAAGCAGGCTCAATTAATCTTCTGGAACAGAAGAGCAACTGGCTGGCGTGTCTATCTGGGATAGAGGTAGCCCCTGTAGCTTTGCGTCCCGGCCTTTCAGCCGGTTTGCCGAAAACATATGTATGTGTTCTGGGTGTGTGCAATTTGACAAGTTCCTGTGAATATTGTCATGATACTATTTTACTGCAAAAGCACCTGGAAAGAATAGGGTATTGGGCAAGGGTTCTAAAAAAGTTCATAAAGTGGATATAATGGAGAATTTTGCATCCTCGGTATACAGGTTGTTAAGTCTAGTGGTTGGCGCCCATATTAAAGACCCACAAGTGAGAACCCTTACATGCTGATTGAGAATTATAGCTTTTAAACTCAATACAGCATTAATTTGATAAAGCGTTGAAGGTTGTGTATCTGCCCATCAACCCTTATAATTATGTTTACTGAAAATTCTAACGGGGGAGGCCTGTGGGGTGCCGATAAATATTCCGAAGTTAATGCCAGCCCGGGAACTGCTGGAGAAAGAGAATATTTTCATCATGGAAGAAGAAAGGGCGGTCACGCAGGATATCCGTCCATTGAACATATTGATTTTGAATCTTATGCCTGAAAAAGAAAAGACAGAGGGGCAGCTGCTGCGGCTGCTCGGAAACTCGCCTTTGCAGCTCAATATTTCGTTTTTGCGGACGGTTACGCATGAATCGAAGAATGTGAGCAAGTCGCATTTGGAGCAGTTTTATATTTCGTTCGATGATATCAAGCATCGCCGGTTTGACGGCCTAATCATCACCGGGGCGCCGATTGAGCATTTGCCGTTTGAACAGGTGAATTATTGGCAGGAGCTCACGGAAATCATGGAATGGTCGAAGGAGCATGTGACTTCCGTGATGCATATTTGCTGGGGTGCGCAGGCTGCGCTTTATTACCATTACGGGATCGATAAAGTCGGCCTTCCGGGCAAGTGTTCCGGCGTGTATGAGCATCAAGTGCTGGTGGAGCCCGGCAATGAACTGCTGCGCGGTTTTGATGATGAGTTTCTGGCGCCGGTTTCGCGTTTTACCGATATTGACCTCGAGCAGCTGGAGAAAACCGGTAAAGTCAAACTGCTCGCTTCTTCACCTGAGGCGGGCCCGTTCCTGATGATGTCGGAAAACGGCCGCCATGTGATGGTGACCGGACACCTAGAGTATGACACCGGGACACTGGCCGAGGAATATGCGCGCGATACGGCAAAAGGGCTTGATGTCGAAGTGCCGCGCAACTATTTTCCGGATGACGATCCGGAGAAGCGGCCGCTGAACCGCTGGCGTTCACATGCCCATCTGTTATTTTCAAACTGGCTCAATTATTTTGTTTACCAGGCAACTCCGTTTGAGTGGGAGTAGACAGTGCAAAATTTGTTGAATAAAAAAACCGGTCTGCAATTTGATTGCGGACCGGTTTTCCATGTTTTCAAGGTCAGGCAGCGGCTTTTTTCTCCGATTGGTCGACGACGGCCGCCCCGACGATATCGCCCATGACGTTGGATGCTGTACCGGCCATGCCGATGATGACATCGACGCCGGCAACAAGCGCTACAATCTCTAGCGGCAGGTTGAACAGGGAAAGCACAGCCGATAGCGTGACGAGACCTGCAGCCGGGATGCCGGCGGTGCCGACTGACAGCAGCGTCCCTGTCAGGACGATGATGAACAGGTCAGCAGGCGCAAGCTGGATGCCGGTGACGTTGGCGGCGAACACAATCGACACGCCCATTCGGAGTGCGCCGCCGTCCGAATTGAACACGGCGCCGAGCGGGAGGCTGAAGTTGGCTGTCCGTTCGGAAATACCGGCCCGTTTGGCAGCTTCGATCGCCACCGGAAGGGATGCGATGCTGCTTGATGTAAAGAAAGCCGTAGTGTAGGCGTCTTTTGTGTTGCTGTAAAACTGCTTCAAGGAAATTTTGGAGCTTTTCAGAAACAGGCTGTACACGAGAATCCAGAGCAGCGCAATGCCCAGGTAAAAGACACCCGTGAAGCGAAGCAGCGAATTGAACGTGTCCCAGCCCTGCCCCGCGAAAGATGTGGCGGTGATCGCCAGGATGCCGACAGGCGCATAAAGCAAGATTCCTTTTAAAACAAGGAAAAACATTTCATTGGCGGCCTGGAAAAACCGCTGCAGCAGCTCGCCATATTCGTTCATTGTTTCATCGTTTGAAAAACGCATCTGCGAAATGGAAAATCCGATGATGACCGCAAGGAACAGGATCGCCATCAAGTTCCCGGAAGAAAAGGCGGTAAACAGGTTATCCGGAATCATGTTCAGCAGCACACCTGCGAATGAAGGCGATTCCGGCTTATCAACGGCTGCATCAGGCAGCGTCAGCGACTCGCCTGGATTGAACAACAGGGCGAGGCCGAGACCAATGAACACAGCAGCGGCCGTTGTCGAGATATAATAAAGCACCAGCTTTCCGCCCATTCTGCCGAGCTGAAGCGGGTTCATCTGGTTGACCGCAAGCACAACGGTCAGAAACACGACCGGAACGGCGATCAAGTTCAATAATTTGATCAAAACCGTGCCAAGAGGCTCCAGAAAGCTCACCGAAGGCCCGAACAGGACGCCGGCGGCAATCCCGAGGAAGAAGCCGGCCGTCATCTTCACTAGCAGTGACGTTTCTTTGTATTTGGTCCATAAATTCACTATTTTCACCATCGCTTTGTTTGTAATATGTGGTTAGTATACCATAGAGCGGCAAGTTGGAAGCACCTTTGTTAAGCGGCGTTTTTGTCGAAAACTGCGTGACTTCCTTGTGTCAATTCCCCACATATCTGGAATAATACGTTTTTGCCTCCGTGATATCATCCACTCCCTGGATAAGGACACGGCCGTCTTTAAAGAAAATCATGTTGACGCGGTCATCGGGAGAAAAGCGGACGAGGAATGGAGTACGTTCCGTTTTCCCTGCTTTTTCAAGGCGACGGGCTGTTTTATCCAGGTCCATATCGATTCGGGAACGCGGATTGATTTGGACGGTGTCCCTGCCGCACAGTGCTGCATAGTTTTCCTGGCTCGTACCGGCCTGATCGAGAAACTCGTAGTGGTGATGGACACATGCCGGGCAATCCGGATTGCGTCCCTGTGAGATATCCATCTGGAAAAACGAATTATGCCAGATATCGAATTTTTCAAGGTTCGGGCTCGGCCGGCTGCCGGTCAATAGCTTTAATGCTTCGGCAGCTTCAAACGACCCGATGATGTCCGTAATCGGTGAGATCACGCCGATCGTGTCGCATGTTTCACCGAGTCCCGCCGGCGGATCGGGAAACAGGCAGCGGTAGCAGGGGGTCTCCTCCGGCACGATGACAGCAAACATCCCGCGGGCACTGACGGCGCCGCCATAAATCCACGGAGTATTGAACTTGATGGCTGAATCATTGATTAAGTATCGCGTCATGAAATTATCTGTGCCATCGACAATGACATCAAACCCCTCGAGCAATTCCCCGGCGTTATCGGGATTCAGATCCGCAAGCACCGGATCGACCGTGACATCCGAATTGATGCGTGCCAGTTTTTTCTCGGCGGCTATCACCTTCGGAAGGCGGCCGGCCGCATCCTCCTCATCAAACAGCGTTTGTCGCTGCAGATTTGATTTTTCGACGAAATCCCGGTCTATTATTCTCACAAAGCCGACACCCGAACGGACGAGGTGGTTGGCGATGACCGTTCCGAGCGCCCCCATTCCCACAACCGCCGCCCGGCTTTTCAGCAATTTTTGCTGGCCTTCTTCGCCGATCGGCTGGAAAAGGATTTGCCGGGAATACCGTTCCATATCTGCATTCATCATGTATCCCTGCTTTCCTGTAACATTTACTTAAATTATAAAGCATAGATTAAGATAGGCTGAATAAAAAAAGGAGAAAATTGCTATTTATAAAAAGGATTTTTGATCATTAACGCGAAATTATAAAATAGTTGTGCCGTAATTTAGGGTGGAGAAAAAGAATGAAAGAGGTGTGTAGGATCGATGAATCTCGGCGGGTTTAAAAACAAAGAAGTGCTTGTGGATTTGACGAGCGGCGACATCGGCTACAGGGAGATCAATGAAGAGGATGCCAAAAAGTACATTGGCGGACGCGGTCTTGGCGTAAAATACGTTTTTGATAATGGGCCTGATGTGGAACCGCTGTCAGACAAAAATATTTTATGTGTCATGACCGGGCCGGTTTCCGGATCAAGGACATCAATGAGCGGCCGGCTTGCGGTTGTGACAAAGTCACCGCTTACCGGTACCGTTACAGATTCCCATATGGGCGGCTGGACGGCAGCCAGGCTGAAATGGGCCGGCATCGACAATATTATTTTCAAAGGCAAGAGTGACAGGCCTGTATATCTTTATATTGAAAACGGAAACGCGGAGCTTCATGAAGCGGCGGACCTGTGGGGCAAGAGCACAAGGGAAACGGTAAAAGCTTTACAGGATGAGTATGGCGAAAAGGATCTTAGTGTCATGACCATCGGACAGGCCGGTGAACACCTTGTCCGCTACTCCTGTTTCATGAATGAGCATGACCGTTCGGCGGGACGCGGCGGCACAGCAGCCGTTGCCGGGTATAAAAACCTGAAGGCGATTGTCATCAAAGCATCGCAGAAAGGCAATATGCCTGAGCCGAAACTGAAGGACGAATACAAAGAAGCGAATAAAAAAGCTGTCAAAGCGATCATGGAAGGCGGGCTGACCGCACCGAACAAAGGCGGCCTGTCAGTATACGGCACAAACGTGCTGACGAACATCATCAACGAAGTCGGCGCGCTGCCTACAAGAAATGCGCAGCTAACTCACTGGGATGAAGCTGAAAAGCACAGCGGCGAGTATGTCAACGAGCATCTTCTGGTGGCTAACAATACGTGCCATGCCTGTCCGGTTGCATGTAAAATTGAAGTCGAGGTCAAGGAAGGCAAGTATAAAACCCGTGTGGAGAGCTTTGAATTCGAATCTTCCTGGGCTCTCGGCACGAACAGCGGCTTGAGCGATTCGGAAGCGATTGCCTACCTGATTGACCGCTGCAACGAGTACGGAATTGATACAATCGAGCTCGGCAATGCTTTCTCAGCTACTATGGAGGCGTATGAAAAAGGCCTTGTCGACGAGAAGCTCGATTGGGGCGATGCCGACACAATGATCGAAATGACAAGGAAAGTAGCTTTCCGCGAAGGATTCGGCGATGTATTGGCGGAAGGGCCTGCCCGTGCCACAGCAAGCTGGGGCGCGCCGGAATTGTCCATGTCTGTCAAAGGCCAATCCATCCCGGCTTATGACCCGCGCGGCATCCAGGGTATCGGCCTTGGCTATGCGACAAGCAACCGCGGTGCCTGCCACCTGCGCGGCTATACGGTTGCCAGTGAAATCGCCGGCATTCCGGAGCCGACTGACCGCCTTGTGCCGGAAGGAAAAGGCGAGCTGCTGAAAATATTCCAGGATATGCTCGCATTCTCTGACTCTATGGATATATGTAAGTTCTCTTCGTTCTCTGAAAATGCCGAGCATTACGCCGAGCAGTACAGCGGCATGACAGGCATTCCGATGACCGCTGAAGATGTCATGAAGGCGGGCGAGCGGATTTACAATATCGAACGCTACTACAACAACCTGGCCGGCTTCGACAAGCGCGAAGACGACTACCTGCCGAAGCGCTTCACCGATGAGCCTGCTTCCGGCAACAGTGAAGGATCCGTAAGCCGCATGGATATCATGCTTGATGATTACTATCAAGTCCGCGGCTGGAACAACGGCGTCGTCACTGAAGAGAAGCTGAAAGAGCTGGGAATTGTTACACCGGCTAAGCAGTAAAATAGGATACGGGTGAATTTTAAAAGGCTTCCGCTGTGCGGAAGCCTTTTGGTTTTGGGAGAGGCTGCCTGGCAATTGCCTGGGAAGTCCCAGGCAATTGCCAGGCAATCATAGGTCTTTATAACTACCCGCCGATGCGGGTCGTTTTAAAACGGTAGTTTTTTATAAGTTCGTCAAGTATCTCTGCGGATTCCGCCAAGAAACAGATATGGACCGCATTCACGATGAATGTCCTGGTGATGGTGACATCTTCTTCCCTTAAGATCTGGCCGCTCCAGCCGTCGCCTGTATAGATCTGCGGCAAGTCGTCGGTCTCCGTCATTTTTCGCCCGCCCAGCTCTTCGAAATACATGCCGAGATGGTCAAGGTTGATGCCCCGGAATTCAAGCTCTCTGCTTTCCATGTTAACCGCCTGCCACCGGCGGGAACAGCGCAAATTGGTCCGATTCCTTCACGGTTGTTTCCAGCCCGTTTGCATGAATGATATTTTTGCCGTTAATGAAAACATGGACAAACGGCTTCAATGTCCTTTCTTCTGTGAACACTTCTTCGTCAAGCCCCGGATATGTTTCGGTCATTTTATTCAATACATCAATCACCCGATCGCCATCAGGCTGAACCTCTACTTTGTCACCACCGCAAATATCACGGAGATTGGCAAACACTTTGACTATCAAATCTATCGCCCCTTTCTTCCATACTTCTATCTTACGGTGTGAAGCGGTGCCTGTCACTCACCGAGTTTTGTCGAAATATGCAGGTGCCTGGCAATTGCCAGGCAATTCCCTGGCACCACTATGAACCGACAAATTGTGACAAGGGACCGGCACGCAGAATGATACAATTATTCTGACATCTATCATAAGGAGGTACATATTTGATGAGCGAAGTGGTATCCTGCAAGACTTCCATTTTTGCATTCAGTAAAGACCATGAGCCTGTCCGCCGGGTGAAGAGCGGAGAGTCAGTTACGATTGAAACATACGATTGCTTTGAAAATCAGATTACAAGCGAGAAAACAACGATGACGTCAGTTGATTGGAACAGGGTGAATCCGGCGACGGGCCCGATTTACGTTGAAGGCGCTGAGCCGGGGGACATTTTGAAAGTACGGATTGATGAACTGAAGATCGGCGAGCGCGGTGTCATGGCAACCGGCAAAGACCTTGGCGTAATGGGTCACCGTCTCGATGAGTTCGACGTGAAAATTGTCCCTGTCAAAGACAATAAGGCAATTTTTGATGAAAAGATGGAAATCCCCCTTAATCCGATGATCGGTGTCATTGGTGTTGCGCCAGAAGGTGAGCCGGTTTCCTGCGGGACTCCTGGTGCCCATGGCGGGAACATGGATACAAAGCTTGTGACAGAGGGAGCCGTCCTCTACTTTCCTGTTTTCACAGAAGGGGCGTTGTTTGCAACCGGTGATTTCCATGCCGCAATGGGAGACGGTGAAGTATGTGTGTCAGGAATCGAAGTGCCGGGCGAAGTGACCGTGACACTTGATGTCATAAAAGGCCATAAACTTGAATTTCCGCTTCTGGAAAATGAGGAAGGCTATGCGATGCTCGTATCGGCTGAAACCCTCGACGATGCAGTCAAGAAATCGGTCGAAGATATGATTGATCTGCTGCTTCCGCAAACCGGCCTCACCTTATCTCATTTAACGATGCTCATGAGCGCTGTCGGCCAGACGCAGATCAGCCAGGTCGTCGATCCGCTTGTCACAGCGAGATTTTTTGTCCCGCGGTCTGTTTTTGATGCTTATGGAATCAAGTTATTTGAATAAGAAAAAAGGGATCTCCGCTGTGAGATCCCTTTGCATTTGCATAACATAACGGATTGCCTGGCAATTGCCAGGCACCTCCCGACCTTTACAATTCACTCGACTCCATACTCTGCAACTTTTTCTCTTTCTTTTTCTTCCCATTTGTCGACGGCGGAGCGAGGCTGAGGATGGTGTCGCCGGGTTCTCCTTTGAGATCGATTTCTTCTTCATCGGTGTAGAACTGCAGGACCCCGGAAGCTTTGACGATGACGACTAATATTGTATTCTCACTGCGCTCTTCCAGGTACTGCTCATAGGTATACTCCTCTGAAAGAGTCGTTCTCCTGAACCCGAAGCCCTGGGAGATTTTTGTATACAAATCTTCGAGCGGCGGGCCGCCGTTGAACAGGACCCGGCCGCCGATCGTATTCCGTTTATTTTCGATATCTTCCCCTTCGCTGTTCTTGAGCCTTACCTGATAAAGGTTATTCCTGCCCATAGATGGAACATAGGTCGTACAGACAAGCGTGTTATAGGCGTCATGCTCTGTTGCCGCTATCAAGTATTCATGCGGCGTCATGTCAAGCCTGTACTCAATTTGCTCTGAGAGAATATCGCCGTGATAATAAGGGACATCGCGGTTTCTGGCGGTGTATAGCCTGCGCCAGGAAGAATCGACGATAAGCACAGGAATATCCAGTTCTTTTAAAACAGCTGCCAGCTCGGTTGTAAACCGGTTCCCGCCGACAATCATAACCCCTGGCTGCCCTGCGCCTGCCAGTCCCAGTTTCCGGCCGAGCCAGCCAAGGGAAATACCATGGACACTCACCGTTGTAAACACGAGGGCAAATGTAAGCGAGTTGAGCATATTCGCATCTTCAAAGCCGGAATCAAGCAGGATGCTGGAAAAATAACCGGACACCGTCAGGGCCACAATCCCCCGCGGAGCAATCCAGCCGACCAGTGTTTTTTCCTGCCAGCTCAAGCCGCTTTTAATTGTGGCGAGAAAAATGGAAAGCGGCCTGACAAGAAAGAGCATAAGCAGGACGAAAATGACTATGTTCCAATGGAAGATATCAAAGAGCGTTTCCGTTGTCAGTGATGCCGTCAGCATAATAAAAATTGCCGATGTCAGCAAAATGGACAGATTCTCTTTGAAATGGCGCATTTCAGCGATCGACGATAATCTCATGTTGGCAAGGGTCATGCCCATGGCAGTAACAGCAAGCAGTCCGGTCTCATGGGCAATTTCATCCGCAATGATAAAGCAAGCAAGCACAAGGATGAAGACAACCGGAGACTTCAAATACTCAGGCACGAGCCCTTTTGTAAACGAAGTGCCGACCGCCTTGCCGACTCCCCAGCCGAAAAATACTGCAAAAATCGAAGCGGCCAGAAAATAAATAAGATCTCCATCTGGTGCGGATATGAATTTTATCGTCTCAAAGGCAAACACGGCAAGAAGTGCACCGATAGGATCGACAATGATGCCTTCCCATTTCAATATTTTTGATGGGCGCGGCTCCAGGCTCGCCTGCCTCAACAGGGGCAAAATGACAGTCGGCCCGGTGACGATGAACAGCCCTCCAATAACAAATGCGACCGTCCAGGACAAGCCGGCAACATAGTGAGCGATCAAGGAACCGAGGAGCCATGCCAGGCCAGCTCCAATCGTAACGATGCGCAAAACTGGTTTTCCCAGCCCTCGAATCTCGCGGAAATCCAGGTTCAAGCTTCCTTCAAACAGGATAATGGCGACAGCCAGCGAAATAGTCGGTTCATACAGTTTTCCAAAAGCGACTTCCGGCTCAATGATTCCGAAAACCGGGCCTGCAAGCAGCCCAACAACGGACATCAAGACAATTGCCGGGAACCTGAAACGCCAGGCAGCCCACTGCGAAGCGACACCAAGCACACCTATGATCATTAGCACGACTAAAAATGAATCTATCATATCTATTATCCCCTTCTTAATTCACACGGCGGTGACTTATATAATCATTTATATTGCGATACAGTTGAAGCCCTGTTAAATTTTATATTGATAAAACATCAGGCATATCCGGTTGGAATCGAACTTCCCTCATACTGTTTTTGATGTATTCCCCAATTTTCGGCGGGTCAATCCTTTTCCAGTATCCGTAAAAATGTGTTTTAGATAAAAAGCCTATGCTATAATAATTTCATAAATTAGGAAGAAGCGGGGGATCCTCATGATCACCATCAAAGAAATCGCAAAACTCGCCAACGTATCCCGCACAACGGTCTCAAGAGCACTGAATAATAGCGGATATGTGAGTGAGGATGCGCGAAAACGGATTGAAAAAGTTATAGAAGAAACAGGATATGTGCCAAGTGAGCATGCGAAATCACTGCGGACGAAAAAGACCAAAGTCATCGGTGTGATTTTGCCGAAAATCAGTACAGAAACAGCAAGCCGGGTTGTAAACGGCATCGATGAGGAACTGGCCGCGGCAGGCTATCAAATTTTGCTCGCCAACACCAATCTCGACCGCTCCAAAGAAATCGAGCATCTGAAGCTTTTAAAAAGCAGGCAGGTGGACGGAATCATCCTGCTTGCCACCAATGTGAGCGACACGATTACAGCCGCAATCCGTGAGCTTGATTTGCCGTTTGTCGCAATCGGCCAGGACATCCCTGACGTATCGAGTGTCCTGTATGACGATTATCATGCTGCCAGGGACATAACGAGGCTGTTTATCGAAAAGGGGCATGAAAAAATTGCGTTCATCGGCGTTGATGAATCCGACAGGGCTGTCGGTTATCTTCGCAAAAAAGCATTTCTTGACACGCTTGCTGAAAATGGAATGTCGATCACGGAATCCTGGATTCAAACTGGCCGGTTCACAATCGAGTCCGGATATGATGCCATGAAAACCATTATGGAAACAAATGCGGAAAAACCGACTGCTGTTTTTGCCGTCACCGATCGCCTGGCCGTCGGAGCTATGGAATATTTAAAAAAGAACGGTTATCACATTCCCGGCGATGTGGCAATCGCTGGTATCGGGGCATCAGAGCTGTCTAAATACGTCACGCCTTCTTTAACCACTGTCGCATACCAGAATGAAGAAGCAGGACGCACCGCAGGACGGTTGATTTTGAATAAAGTGTTAAACAACGAAATTTCTGCGGAAAAAGTCGTTCTATCTTATAGACTAATAAAACAAGATAGTTTATGATAAAGATGTAACCGATTCCATACGTGTTATGTGCATCGTGGAATCGATTACACTTCTTTTCCGTTTCATGTGGAATCGATTCACCTTTTTGAGTCGTTTTTTAAGAATAGGGCATAATAACCATCTATCATTTTTTACAAGGTTGTGCGTTTCAGAGGTCGCAGGGAAGGTCCCTGATGGCCAGGAGAGCACGTGAAGCGGAAGCCAACATATGCACTAGACAACAGCCTTAACTAAAAGGGAGGAGTGGACAAGTTGGATAATCGTCAAATTGCACAGGGCATTATTGAGGCAGTCGGCGGCCAGGATAATATTTTATCAGCAGCACACTGCGCAACCCGCCTTCGGATTATGGTGAAAGACAAAGAAAAGATTGATACGGACAGTGTTGAAAAGCTCGATAAAGTAAAGGGTGCTTTTTACAACTCCGGCCAGTTTCAGGTGATTCTCGGGACTGGAACGGTAAACCGAATTTACGAGGAAGTCGTGAATCTCGGCGTGTCGGGCTCAACTAAAGCTGAACAAAAAGAGGAAGCAAAGAAACAAGGGAACTGGTTCCAGCGTGCCATCCGCACGTTCGGTGACGTGTTTGTGCCGATCATTCCGGCTCTCGTCGCAACCGGCCTATTCATGGGTCTCCGCGGCCTTGTCATGCAGGAGCAAATCCTGGCACTTTTCGGGCTTACACCTGATACGGTTTCTGAAAACTTCATTTTATTTACACAGGTTCTGACAGACACAGCCTTTATCTTCCTGCCTGCCCTTGTCGCCTGGTCAACATTCCGGGTGTTCGGCGGAAGCCCGATTATCGGTATCGTCCTAGGGCTCATGCTTGTCAGCCCCGCGCTCCCGAATGCTTGGGGCGTAGCCGGCGGTGATGTGGAACCGATCATGTTCCTGGGCTTCATTCCGGTAGTTGGATATCAGGGATCAGTCCTGCCGGCGTTCATCACCGGCATAATCGGCGCCAAACTGGAAAAATGGATCCGCAGGCGCGTGCCGGAAGCACTTGATCTCATTTTAACGCCATTTTTAACATTCTTGATTATGATCACGCTGGCATTGTTCTTGATCGGACCGATTTTTCACACACTTGAACAAATCATCATGGAAGGAACAACAGCTGTTCTGGACTGGCCGTTGGGCTTGAGCGGCTTGTTGATCGGTGCCGTGCACCAGGTCATTGTCGTAACGGGTGTCCATCACATTTTCAATCTGCTTGAAATCCAGTTGCTGAACCAGTTTGGGGAAAACCCGTTCAACGCCATTATCACAGCCGCAATTTCCGCCCAGGGCGGTGCTGCACTGGCCGTTGGACTTAAGTCAAAGGCGAAGCGGATGAAGGCACTAGCCCTTCCTTCTGCACTATCGGCATTCCTCGGCATTACCGAACCGGCCATTTTCGGTGTCAATCTCCGTTACATGAAACCGTTTGTGATGGGACTCATCGGCGGTGCGGCCGGCGGATTCCTGGCATCGATCATGGGCCTCGCTGCAACAGGTATGGCGATCACGGTCATTCCGGGAACGCTCCTATATCTGAATGGACAGCTGCTGGGCTACTTCCTGGTGAATCTTGTTTCCATCGGAACAGCATTCGTCCTGACATGGCTGTTCGGATGGAATGACAAAATGCTTGAGAATAAGTAAACTAAAGAGGAGCCAAAGAGGGGAGCTATCCTTCTGGCTCCTCTTATTTGTTTGCGGCGGCATAAAAAAGGAAATGGTAAAATAGAAGGGAAGTTATGCGTGAAAATAGGAAAGATTCATCATGTAGCGATTATTTGTTCAGATTATGCAAGATCCAAAGTATTTTATACGGAGATCCTCGGATTGGAACCGGTAAGTGAAGTATATCGGAAAGAGCGCCATTCGTATAAACTTGATCTCCAGGCCGGAAATGCGATGATAGAGTTGTTTTCTTTTCCAAATCCGCCTGTCAGGCCAAGTTATCCTGAAGCGGCAGGGCTCAGGCACCTCGCTTTTGAAGTAGATGATCTGGATGGAATGATCAATCACCTGCGAGAAAACAGAGTTGAATGTGAACCCGTCCGTGTCGATCCTCTCACGAATAAGCGTTTTACTTTTTTCAAAGATCCGGATGATTTGCCGATCGAACTGTATGAGAGCTAAAGAGTACAATCAACAATTTGCAGAGGAAGAATACTATGGCGAAAACACGCAGCGAACGCGGCACAAAAAAGAAAAGAAGATGGCTGTACTGGACAGCGGGGATCCTGGCGTTTTTTATCCTGGCTGCCGGCGGCTATGCTTACTATTTGTATGATAAGGTTGCAGACACAGCTGGTGATATGCATGCACCGTTGAAAAAAGAAAAATCCGACAAACGTGCGGAGGATGTCGTCGTTGAGCAAAGGGATCCGATATCGATTTTGCTTCTCGGCGTGGATGAGCGCGCCGGTGACAGGGGCCGATCCGATACGATGATTGTCCTGACTGTCAATCCGCAGAAAAACTCAATGATGATGTTCAACATCCCGCGTGATACAAGAACGAAGATTGTCGGAAAAGGCACGACAGATAAGATTAACCATGCGTATGCATTCGGCGGAGTGGACATGTCGGTTGAAACGGTTGAAAACTTCCTTGATATTCCGATCGATTACTACGTTAAAGTGAATATGGAAGGATTCCATGATATTGTGGAAGCAGTAGGCGGTGTCACGGTCAATAACAAAATAGAGTGGACCGACAAAGGATATTACAAAAAGGGCCATACGTATGAAAAAGGTGAAATCACCCTGGAAACCGGTGATGAGGCATTAGGGTATGTAAGGATGAGAAAGCAGGATCCCCGGGGTGACATGGGGCGGAATGAACGCCAGCGCCAGGTGATCCAGGCAATCATAAAAAAAGGTGCCAGCCTTTCTGGCGTTACGAATTTTGGGGAAATCATGAAAGTGCTTGGCGACAATGTCAAGACGAACTTGACGTTTGATGAAATGAAAGATCTGCAAAAGCATTACGCGGATGCCCGGAAAAACTCGGAGTCGTTTGAAATCGACGGCCATGGCGAAACGATTGACGGGATCTGGTATTACATTGTTCCTGAAGAGGAACGGGAGTCGGTATCAGAAAAGGTGAAGGAGCATTTAAATTTGGAGTAAAAGCTGGAAAATGGAAATCCGCTGGGCAGCTGGCAGTATCAGCCGGAAGCCAGCGGATTTTTTATGTTACATTTGCTTTAAAACCAAAGACACAGACGGTGAAAGTTGGTAAAATCACATCTAAGCATAATAAAAAGAAGTGGGATGATAATATGGCGAATCAAGCAATGGTCCGGTTTTCATTTTACGGAACAGGGCTTTTAGTCCTTACACTCGGCATCGCTTCAACGATTGTAGCGGGCGTAGGCACGTCTCCGTTTGATGCATTGCTTGTCGGTATGGCACAAAATGTGGGACTGACACCGGGAAGCTGGGAATTCCTTGTCGGTCTCGGTTTAATTACCATAAATGCGATTATAATGAAGAAACGACTGAACCTGCTTGCCTTGATGACGGCATTTCTGACTGGCGCCGGCATTGATTTATGGCTGCTCGTCTATAGGCATACATGGCAGCCTGAGGAGATGCTTGGCCAGTGGCTGGTATTTTTGATAGGAGTCGTCATCGTCGGCTTCGGCATCTCCACATACTTGCAGTCACGGTTTGCTCCGATGCCCCTCGATGAATCGATGCTGATGCTGAGGGAAATGTTTAAAATGAAGATGTGGATGGCAAAAATGGCATTATCCGTCATGTTCTTGATCCTGGCATGGCTTGTAGACGGCCCCATCTGGCTCGGCACCATTATCGTCGTCTTCATGAGCGGCCCGGTGATCGGGCTTTTCTATCCGGTTATGGAACGGTACTACGGGAAATTTGAACGAGTGACAGCGCCTAAGCCGGAATTGCAGCAGAAGGAGCCGGTTTAGGCGATTGGACAAAATTTTGTGGTGTGAGGGTTTGGGCTTGGAGGAAGTTGCCTGGCAATTGCGAGGCAATTGCCAGGCAATATGAATACAAAGGAAGATCTCCTATGATTAAGTGGTTTATCAGGATGCTCCCTCTTCTATACATGGGAATGATTTGGCAGATGTCCGCCAAGTTTGACCCGGGAGACACAGCCGGCATTAATTTAGCGGAAATATTTAAGTATATATCCCTTCCTGTATTCGGCCAGGAAGGAAATGAAGTGCCGCAGTTGGATTTAGAGATGATTTATGAAGCTGGCCATTTGATTGAGTTCGGCATTCTGTATGTACTGCTGGCAATGGCTTATCTGACTTTCAGGAAACTTACGCTGACCGTTGAACTTGTCCTTGTTTTCATAGCCGTCAGTTATGGATTGCTCGATGAAATCCATCAATCTTTCGTCCCTTACCGATCAACTACAGTTAATGATTTTGTAAAGGATACAATTGGTGTCATAGCTGCGTTTCTGATAATGCATAGTCTATATTACAGGAAGAAGCGAAGCGGCTTTGTGAACTTCCTGCACTCTTTCCATCCTTCCGGGGAGGAGCGGGAGGTGTAAGGCTGCAGATGCATGAGAGGGCTTTTTAAGTGCCTAGTGCCTGGCAATTGCCAGGCACTTTTTGTACCCTATAAATTTAAAATTTGGCAGGTTGCACAATAGTTAATTAGAAGTTATCAAGGAAGAAAACCAGGGAGAGGAGCAGCATAAATGATGAAATTTGATCATCTTGTCCATTTTTCGCTAGATCCGATGCAATCAATGGAAGAAGCCGGCCGCTATGGAATCCGGGCTTTTTTGGGCGGGGAACATGAATCATGGGGGACGTATAACACACTTGCTTTTTTCGGCCTTCCATATATTGAATGGATTGGAATCCGGGATTCCCGCAAGGTCGAAACGGAACGGGATAATAGATTGATTCAGCAAGTGGCAGCTGAACAGGATAAAGGAGACCATTTATTAACTTTTGCGATGAGAACGAATGATATAGAACAGGAAGCCAGGGGGCTGAAAGAAAAAGGATTAAATACTATTGGTCCTTTGCCTGGCAGCCGGCTGCAGGAAAACGGGGACCTGCTGAAATGGAGCATGCTGTTCATCGAAAGGGAACGCGAAGATTCTCCCTGTCCGTACCCATTTTTTATTGAATGGGGTGAATCTGAAGAGGAACGCCTGAACCGCCTTCTGAAAATAAAGAATGATAGATATAAACTTGATGCGGTTTATATTGCTGTATCCAATCGAAAAGCGGCAGCAGCAGAGTATGAGGATCTTTTTGGTCTGCAGCCGGGCGAAGAATTTCATTCAGATGAATTGGCTGCTCAATGTAAACAAGTCCTTCTTGAAGGAGGCAACCTTATTTTCTGTGAGCCGAATGGTGACGGGCCTGTTAAGGAAGTGATCGATCATTATGGACAGGTTCCGTTTAAAGTCGGACTGTTTGAAGAGGACAGTGAAAGGTCAACTACGTTTTTCATTGGAAAAGTACCTTACCAAATAACGAACCGGAAGTAATCCATTGGAAGCAGTAACTTTCTGCTTCTTTTTTGTGCAAGTTGATAGATTTGGTTATGCCGCTTCACAAAAGCAGTCGTACGGTCTTGCTTATCGGGAAAGCCGGTGTGATAATGAAGCAAAAGAAAGAGCCGCCCCACTTAGAGGCGACACTTTCACAAAGCAGCGTTTGCAGCGACTGAAACAACAGTGCCCAGAATAACCGCCCCTAACACGATGAAGCTGTAGAATAGCTGTTTCTTCCTCTTTGGAGTCAGCCATGATTCTTCCATGTTTCCTGTTCCTCCTTCACCATAAACCGAAGAAGGCCGTTTCGGCAGCTGGCTGGCATATGATCACTTAATGTCATCATGAAGCCCCTTTAGTTTTGCGTCATCATTTTTCAATGATTTTGCCTTTTCGACGATTTATGTAGAATTTTGAGATAAAGACTCATCTTTATCATAGGAAATAATTATTCAAAACACAATAAGGTTACGATGAAATTAGGGCTAAGTTAGTGAAATTCAATAAAAAAGAATGCATGAGTACTATGCATTCTTTACGGAATCACATTCTGTATATGACTTTTCTAAATAATTCAGTTCAATTAACTCAATAAACGGCTCTACTAGTAAGGGATCAAATTGGGTTCCGCTGCAACTTCTTAGCTCAATGATTGCTTCTTCAAACGATTTAGTGACCTGGTACGGCCTTTCTGTCGTCATCGCATCAAAAGCGTCAATCACACTTAGAATCCGGGCCAGTCGCGGGGTTTCTTTTCCAACCAGGCCGTGTGGATACCCTTTGCCGTCATATCGTTCATGATGCAGCTCTACAAGAGGGGACAGGTGCTTTAAATGCTTATGCTGTTCAACTAAATCTTTTCCCCATGTGACATGTTTTTTAACAATCTCCCACTCATCGGATGTGAGCTTCCCTTTTTTCTGGAGTATTGTGCGAGGGATTTCTATTTTCCCGATATCATGAATTAAAGCACCAAGTATCAAAGTTTGTTTTTCATATTGGTTCAAACTTAACATGCTGCTGAATTCTACAGCATATTTAAACACCCGCTTACTATGCTTGTATGTGTTGATATCCTTAGCTAAAAAGAAACTGAGAGGCTGTTCAAGTTCATCGATTTCTTTTTCAATATCACTAATCAGAAACTGCTCTGTATCTTCATTAAAGGCTAAAACCTGGTTCTTACCTTTAGCTTTTGCCAGGTACATGGCTTCATCCGCACGGTCAATCATCTGCGATTTGTCATGCATACCTTCTTCATATTCGGCAACTCCGACCGAAAAACTGATACAGCCGAATGGGAAAATCTCAGCGCCTTCGAAATAAGAATCGTTTATTTTTTTCCTCAGTCTATCCATAAATATAATAGCTTCTTCCTGGGAGGTGTCAGGCATTAAAATTGCAAATTCTTCCCCGCCGTAACGTGCAACAATCCAATCACCATTTGTTACTTCTTCCTTGACCTTTTTAGCCACAAACTCCAGTAACTGGTCTCCTTTATAATGCCCGTGTGTATCGTTATATTTTTTGAAATCGTCCATATCAAACATAGAAAGGGTGAGTTTTTTTTCACCTTCTCTGGCATACCGCAATGCTTTCTCAAGTTCTTCTTCAAAAAATCCGTGGTTGTATAAACCGGTCAGGTAGTCTTTTATAGCTTTTTTAGAAAGCTCTTCAAAAAGCCTGAAGTGCTGCTTAAACGTTACAGCAACCAGCATTCCGATGCTTGAATATAAGAATAGGCCGAAAATATGGTGTGTATTGACCAAAATCATTAATATCACTGATAAAAGCAGTGTAGTAATATAACTTGCCAATGATTCTTTCAAAGCGTTTAAATAGAATGAAAGAAAAGGTTCAGATTTTAATAATGAATAGTAAGCCATTACCAATGCTGTGTTGATTAAAAAATATACAGCAAGAGCTGCCATATACGAATAGAACATTGTATTATCAAACGGACCTATTGTAGATCCTGTCCATAAAAAGGTTTGATATGCAAAAATTAATGCAGTGGAATAAACGGAAAGATTGAAAAGGTGCATTTTTACCGTAAATCCTTTTTTAACAAAGGCTGTTATCAGGATAGAAAATATCAATAGGTAAAGTGAATAGCTTAAACCGTAAAGGAATAGGGATGCAAGATACACTGAAGAATCCATGGAAAAGTATGCGCCGGAAGGAGGAAGGCGAAACGCCCAGTGACTAAAAATGAGGATTGACCCTATAAAGAAATAGATTAGTATCCATTCGTTATGTGAAGGAATATCGTAGTTAAGACTGAAAAGTAAAAGAAAGATACCGCCGAAAATAACCAAATTAACATAAAAGTTAAAAAAATTAACTTTATCTTTTAAAAAGCTCTTATTCATACGAAAACCTCCAAAACGGAAGGAGAAGGGTCTCAAAAGACCCTCCCCATAAATGGATTACTTAAGGTCCCACCTGGAAACCAGAAGTAAGTGAGATAATAACTGATGCAATGATGACTAGATTAATCAAGATCGATTTCTTATTCATTATATCACCTCCTTTACTGTCACACATGCCTGATTTCTCTTTTCGGTCTATGTTTTAACATAAGATGCTGTAAAAATATAAACGCCCCTATATTCATAATGATATCCCCAATGCTGATTACCTGAGTACGAGGATAGGGCGGCTGAAGGGCAATAATATCACCCAAGAAACCCAGCTTAGTAGAACTGTCCAAAATAGTGTGTTTTGCATAAAGTCCATTTTTCAACGCTTCTATATAATGGGGATCCAAAATTGTAGCCGCTTCTGCTGATACAGGCATTCTTCCGCCATTCACCAGCATTACAATAAAATTCAAAAGTACTCCAAAAAACAAAATGCCAAAACCTTCGTAAGTACGGTTGACCCACAGGAAATAAAGCCCTACAACATAAACCAGCATAAAAGAAACAGAACTTAAGCCAGCAATCCAGGTAAAAGAATTCTGGGTAAAATAAATTATTAGTTGTATACCAAGTAAAATAGGGAAAACCCACCCGAATTTAAGATTCAAATCTGATATACCTTTTAAGTTGCCACCTCTAAAAAAACCAATAAGCAGAGATAGAATTATTCCGTCAAAAACCATCATATTCCTCCGCAAAGATATTTTCTAAACTAAATTATAATACAAGATATTCCATTAGGTTACAGTATATCAAAAAAAATCGGATAAAATAGGCATAAAGTCATAACTTTGTCATTTCATTGTAAATAATAGGAGATTTTAAGTCAATTATCAGAAGATTCGTCGGTTTTTGTAAAATCTTCTGAAAAAATCATTTACACAATTATCAGATAACTATATACTACTAATGAGCGTGGTTTCTACTATTTTTTTACTTTTTAGTATGAAAATAGTCTTGCTTTCAAAAATCTATTAATAGGAAGGTGTTTAATTGATCAATCAAATTATCCTTGTGGGACGAATGACGAAAGACCCAGAACTCCGTTATACATCAGAAGGCAAAGCTGTTTCCAATTTCACACTTGCAGTTAATCGGAACTTCAAAAATCGCAATGGGGAATACGAAGCGGATTTTGTGAATTGCAATGTCTGGCAAAACTCGGCTGAGAACACAGCAAACTATTGCAAGAAAGGGTCACTGGTTGGTGTAACAGGGAGAATTCAATCCCGTAAATATGAAAATAATGAAGGGCGAACGATTTATGTCACTGAAGTTGTCGCGGATCGTGTTCAATTTATGGAACCGAAAGCTTCTTTGAAAGCCTAAACCCCAACCCCTCTGTACAACCTCACGCTAAACACTCCATGTTTCTTCAACAAGTCTTCTTAAGTAGAAATCACGCTGCAGGGAGCTCTCATGCTCCCTGTCCATTTCATAAAAAGGGGGAAAATGTGTAAGTGGTGACACTAACCGAGAAGCTGGCCCGGAATCTCGTTGCCGAAACTTCACGAATTATTGAACATGATATAGAAATCATCGATTTAACGGGAAAAATTATCGCTGCCAGCGACAACAAAAAAATCAATCAACCGGCCGAACTTCTCGACCAAATAAAAGAAGCATCCCAGAAATCTTACATAACGGAACAGAACAAAACCTACACAACCCTGCCTATTGAATTCGAAAATGAAAAGGTGGGATTTATCAAGCTGGAAGGGTATCCCCACAAAGTGTCGCGGTTTGCCATGATGATTAAAGTGGCTCTTGAGGCGGCTTTGCTAGAAGTCTCCCAGGAAAAGCAATCCGAGATGGAGCGGAGGTTCCGTGAAGAAATTTTACAGGAATTGATATTTGGGACAGATACGCCTGCTGTCACCTGGAACAAAGCACGGCAGCTGAAAATTGATTTGAATAATGGCAGGGTTACAACGGTGTTTGAAGTGCTGCCATTGCAGGGGGAAGAAGATAAAAAACAAACAGCAGCAAAAAAAATAACAGCATTTCTGTCTCGCAATCTCTCCGAACAGGATTTGGTAGCTTCACCGCTGCCGAATATGATTGTCGTTTTAAAACATATGCCGATATCCGAAAAAGACGGTTTTTTGAATGTAACCCAGTTTGAAATCGAAACGATGATTGCGGGGATTGAAGAAGAGTTCGAAGTGAAAGTGAAAAGCGGCATCGGCAGGCGATTCAACAGTATCGACCATGCCTCTGAATCATATAAAGCTGCGATGATGACTTTGAAGGCAGGAAAAATACTGTACCCTGAAAAAAATGTATATACGTATGAAAGCCTATCGTATTTTACCCTTCTTGGTGACGTTTCGGATAAACAGGAATATGAAGATTTGATTACACCTTACCACCGAATTGTGATGGGGGATAAAACCGGCGAGCTTCAAGAGACTTTCAAAGCATACATAAATGAAAACGGCGATCAGAAAGGTGCATCCGAAGCCGTTTTCATTCACCGCAATACATTACGCTACCGGCTGGAAAAAATCCACCGGCTAACTGGAAAGAATCCCAGGGATTTAAAAGATTTAATTCAGCTTTATGCTTCAATGATGCTCTACGAATTTACACAGCTGCAGGAATATTGATGTATTGGACAGCTGCCATGGAAAGAAAGGTTTGAAAAATACGTTCAGATAGGGGGATCAAAAATTGGGATGGCAGAAGAGTTATCAGGAATGGAAGCGGAACAGCATAACAGATCAATCCATGACAAAACAGCTCGAAGAAATTGAAGGTCAGCCAGAGAAACTTATTGACTGTTTTACAGGATCGCTTCTCATCAAAAGAAATGGGATTGAGGGTTACGTAGGCCCGGGCCCGAATCGGTTGAATAAGTATACTATACGAAAACTTGCGGAAAGTATTGCCCTATATTTAAAAATGATTAAAGACCAAGAGAAGCTGCCGGCATCAAACGAGATCGTGATTGCTTATGGGCAGCATAAAGAATCTCCGCTGCTTGCTGTGGAAGCTGCACGAACACTTGGTAAGCATGGAATTAAAACGTATTTATTTAAGAGAATAGAGGAACCTGCTGCCTTGAACTTTGCAGTTAACTATCTTGGGGCTCTTGGAGGATTGGGAATTTACTGTGGTTCGGGATCAGAGGGTATGACAGGTATAACGATGTGCGGTCCTGAAGGATGTGAGCTTCGTGAGTCAGATGTCAGCGAACTCGCAAAAGGAATGCAGAGGTTAGAAAGCGGGTTTGCCATCGAAGTTGCTGATGAGCGTGACCTGTTCGTTAATCAATTACTGGATTTTATAGAAGGCGACCCGGGACCATCAGAACATAAAGAAAAAACCGACAGCTTTTATCTATGTTAAAATTGGTAATGTATCCGGGCAGCGCTGCCCGGTTTTCTTCTATGTAATCGAATGTTCAATGTTTAGGGGAGAAAATTTCTTCATAATGAAGTATATTTTTAGTGATAAACCTGATTATACGACTAACAACAAAAGAGTTTGGAGTGAGGCATCTGTGGGCAAACAGCCAATATTTTTAAATCCTGTTTTTAAAGAACGAATCTGGGGTGGAACAACTTTAAGTGAAGAATTTGGTTATTCCATTCCTTCCGATGAAACCGGAGAAGCCTGGGCTATCTCTGCACACCCAAAGGGCCAGAGTACGGTCAGGAATGGCAAGTATGAAGGCATGTCCCTTGGAGAATTGTGGAACACCTATCGGGCTGAGGTGTTCGGCAATGCTGCAGGAGACGTTTTCCCGCTATTAACGAAGATTCTTGATGCAAATAAAGCCCTTTCTGTTCAAGTTCACCCGGATGATACATATGCAAAAGAACATGAGAATGGCGAACTTGGCAAGACGGAGTGCTGGTATATCATTGACTGTAAAGATAATGCTGAGTTGATTTACGGCCATCATGCCAGGACACGTAAAGAGCTTGAAGACATGGTTGCAAACGGGCAATGGGACGACCTGCTCCGGCGCGTAAAAATTAAGCCGGGTGATTTCTTTTATGTGCCGAGCGGAACGATCCATGCTATTGGTGAAGGGACGCTTGTGCTTGAAACCCAGCAAAGCTCTGATACAACTTACCGTGTGTATGATTATGACCGCGTTGGTGCAGATGGGCAGAAACGGGAACTCCATCTTGATAAGGTGATTGATGTGACGACTGTTCCGCATGTTGACGGGAAAAGTGAACAGTCGGTAGATGAAATGGACGGCGGGAATGTGACAACCCTTGTCAAGAACGAGTTTTTCACGGTTTATAAGTGGGAAGTGAAAACGGAACTGAAGCTTACCCAGGATAAGTTGTTTATGCTTGGAAGTGTGATTGCGGGACAGGGGAAATTAACGAATGAAGCCGGCGAAACATTCTCTCTCAAAAAGGGAGACCATTTTATATTGCCTCATAAATTAGGAGAATTCGTGCTGACAGGCGATCTGGAGTTAATTGTTTCTCATTTATAAAAAACTTCAAGGGGGAGCTTATATGGATTGGAAAAATGAGTTTGAGCGATGGAACAACTTTGCGGAGTTGGATCCGGAAATCCGGCAGCTGATGGATGATATGGCCGGTGATGAAAAGAAAATGGAAGACAGTTTTTACAAAGAGCTGGAGTTCGGAACGGGCGGCATGCGCGGGGAAATTGGTGCCGGTACGAACCGGATGAATCTGTATACAGTGCGGAAAGCGTCCGAAGGGCTTGCCAATTACCTTGAGGAGACAGGCAATGATTATAAAAACCGCGGTGTGGTAATTGCGTACGATTCCCGCCACAAGTCACCGGAGTTTGCAATGGAAGCGGCCCGGACGCTTGGCCGGCATGGGATCAAAGCTTATGTTTTTGATGAATTGCGCCCGACGCCGGTACTTTCTTTTGCGGTGCGGCATTTGAACGGTGCGGCAGGCATTGTGCTGACAGCAAGCCACAATCCGCCTGAATATAACGGCTTTAAAGTGTACGGGGAAGACGGCGGGCAGCTTCCTCCAAAAGAAGCGGGCGAGCTTGTTGGAAAGGTGAATGGGGTAGAAAATGAATTGTTGATTGAAGTAGCTGATGAAAAGGAATTGAAAGAAGCAGGCTTGCTTCAGATCATTGGTAAAGAAGTCGATGACGCTTACCTGGAAGAATTGAAAGGCATTCGGGTCAATCCGGATATGATCAAAGAACACGGCAATGAATTAAAAGTGGTTTTTTCACCGCTTCACGGCACGGCCAATAAGCCGGTGCGCAGTGCACTTGAGGCATTTGGGTTTACCAATGTCACCGTCGTGAAAGAGCAAGAGTTGCCGGACCCAGAATTTTCAACTGTAAAGTCACCCAACCCTGAGGAGCATGCTGCATTTGAAATCGCGATTAAATATGGCAAGGAAATCGATGCCGATATTTTGCTTGCAACCGATCCGGATGCTGACCGGCTCGGTGTAGCGGTGAAAAATCCGGAAGGGGAATATGTTGTGCTCACCGGCAATCAGACCGGGGCCCTTATGCTGGAGTACTTGCTTTCGCAGCGGAAGGCTAACGGAGCACTTCCGGACAACGGAATCGTATTCAAGACGATCGTTACTTCGGAGATCGGCCGGGTCATTGCAGCGGAATATGGAATTACAGCCGAGGACACCCTCACTGGCTTTAAATTTATCGGCGAAAAAATTAAAGAGTATGTGCAATCAGGAGAGTATGAATTCCAGTTTGGGTATGAAGAGAGTTATGGATATTTGATCGGTGATTTTGTCCGCGACAAAGATGCTGTTCAGGCAGCGTTGATGGCAGCGGAAACGGCCGCTTTTTATAAGACGCAGGGCAAGTCCCTTTACGATGGACTGCTCGATATCTTCGAAAAGTACGGTTACTATCAGGAGGCGCTTCATTCCATGACACTGAAAGGAAAAGAAGGGGCCGAAAAGATCGCCGGAATGATGGACCAATTCCGCAATCAGCCACCTGCCGAAGCGGCCGGGCTGAAAGTGGCAGCAATGGAGGACTATCAAAAGAGCGAGCGGACGGAACTGGATACCGGTGATAAGAAAGAAATCGAGTTGCCGAAATCCAATGTGCTGAAATATTTCCTCGAGGATGGTTCCTGGTTCTGCCTGCGCCCATCCGGCACAGAACCAAAGATCAAATTTTACTTCGGCGTCAACGATGCAACCCTTGAAGGTAGTAAACGGAAACTGCAGGATATTAAAGATGCGGTATTGAAGCTGATTTGATTAAGGTTTAATCTTAATAAGCGAGTATTCAAAAACCCGGCGATGGAGGCCGGGTTTTTGTTTGGCGTGGGAGCTAGTTGCAAATAATGCCTGGCAATTGCCTGGGACTTCCCAGGCAATTGCCAGGCATTTATATTTTCCACCTATTAATTAGTTGTAGGCATGGCGGCCCGGATCTTCGAGTATTTTATCAGCCATATATTTGTGGAAGAACCATTCACCGGCTGCGAGTGCCAGTGAAGAAATAAAGGCTGCCATCAGGGCATTTTCAATTGTCATTCCAGCCAATAGCGTTATGTGGACATTATATCTTTAGCCAGTCTATTCAAAAATTAATCAATAATTGGTTCATTTACCATTTTCCATCCAAGGAAGCAAGTCCATAAAAACGGCGGGCCTGATGTGATGGGAAGTATGAAAAAAGCAGTCTCTGGAAACATAACTGAAATTATGATGCCGGCTGCGCCGCCCCATCCTGATATCCAACCTGTTTTAGTAAACCAGGAGTCCGTTTTGAAATCTGCCTGCATAGATTTGCTCAATAATGAAGAGCCGATCCAGATTAACGCAATGGCAAAGTATCCGCTTAATAGTCCAAGGCCGAAAATAGCACGGTACACAGTGAATGCCAGTGAACCGGGATTTTCTTCCGCAGGGGGAGCGAGAATCGGCAATGTGACCAATTCAGCAGCTAGAACAATGATCCATATGGTAAGAGAGCTTATAAATAACCGGGAGGCGTTTCGTGCGCCCATATATGATTCTTTTAAATAAAATTCGGCACCGGAAAGTCCGAGAAGCCATAAAAATATCCCGGTTAGCATAATACTGTGATCGAACATCCATCTCATATAATCATCATTGATCCCTTGAAGGGCATGGGAACCGTCCCAGGGGTCAACCACCGGCGGATGCAGCAGGGTTGATATCGCAACAAGGGCTGCACCGGCAAGAATCGAAATGCCTGCAGCTTTATTCGAAAACGCAGTTCTCATACAATCCACACCTCCATCAGCTGTTTTATTCCTACTCTACCCAAAATGGGAGGAGTTACACTTAGTTGCAAATAATGCCTGGCAATTGCCTGGGACCTCCCAGGCAATTGCCAGGCATTTAATTATTTCTCACTGGCCACCCAGCCTTTTGATGATGTCAGTTTCGAGGTTTTTCATGTTTTTTTCGAAGTCTGACATGTTTTTTTCAAGGGACTGGAATTGTTTTTCGATTTCTTTCACTTGTTTTTGGATTGTGTCGATAAATTTATCGTCCATTTGAATGCCACCTTTTCATAGCTTTAATACTAAAGTATTCGAAAGGATGGAACAGGTGAGATGAAATGGAAGAGAGTCAGTATCGGGAATCCGTAACAAATCTGCCGGCAAAATCGTCTAATCGATAAAGAAAGAAAAAGGCAGGAAAGGCGGGTCAATATGAAACTGAAAAATTTGATTTTTGCTGTTGTCGGAGCTGTTTTTCTTATATTTACCGCAGCATGCAGCAACGGCAGTGAAGAATCAGCTTTAACAGAGGACAATGCACCTACAAATGAAATGGCAACATCGGAGGAAAGCGTTCAGGAAAACAAAGTCGGGGAATTAGGATCGGATGATGCTGTTACTTCTGAAAAGAAACAGGTTCAGTCCGAACGAAAGGTTGCGTATGAAGGCGATTTGTCCCTTGAAGTAAAGGGGCTGGATGATTTTTTGCCATTGGTGGAAAAGAAAACAAGCGAGCTCGGCGGTTATATGGTTGAATCTGCTGTTTACAAGGAATCGGAGGAACATAGAGGGGCGCATCTGACTGTCAGAGTCCCTGCTGATCATTTCAACGATTTCCTGGCATACGTGGAAGAGAACAGCACTGAAGTCCATAACAGAAATGTGCGCGGACAGGATGTGACAGAGGAATATGTTGATCTTGAGTCCCGCCTGAAAGCCAAGAAGGCAGTAGAAGAAAGGCTGCTGGCGTTTATGGAGGAAGCCCAAAAAACAGAAGACTTGCTGAAAATATCCGATGACCTCGGCCGTATTCAAGAAGAAATTGAACAGCTTCAGGGGCGGATGAAATATCTGGATAACCGGATCGAATACGCTGTTGTTACGATGAATGTTTCGGAATCCTACAGTCCAAAACTGCAGAACAGGGAAGAACTGAATACGTGGGATAAAACGAAGGATGTGTTTATTTCCACACTAAACGGACTTAGTGCTTTTGCGAGCTGGATTTTCGTTGCCATTGTAGGTTTTTCACCGGTGCTTATTCTGCTGGGGATCATCGGAGCGGTTGTTTGGCTGCTTCTAAGGCGAAGGAACCGGAATCGAGGAGATGCCGGGAAATAATTCGGGGAATGATTGCCAGGCAATCTTTTTTCTTAAACATGAAAAATTGAATTTTCAAGGTGGTTTGCCTTCGAAAAATTGAATTTTTCCCAGGGGAAAATTCAATTTTCACCCCTAAGAACCACTTCAAAATTGAATTTTTGCTTTTTTTCATATTGGTTGAATTGTTGTAAGATGAATTTACTCTAAAGGAAAGGAGGTCAACGTTTGCGGGACCGGTATATGGAAGAGCTGCTGCGAAAGTTAGCCGAGGTATACAGCGATGTGAAGAGGCTGAAATCTGATTCTGTCACGAGGGCCGAAATCGAGATGATGGAAAAGAAGATGGACGCATTATCCCAGCAGGTTGCTGAAAATACCGAACGGGTCCACCCCTTTACTGAACAATTGAATAATCAGGTTTCGTAAGATTTTTTCACCCAACTACACTCTACTTGAGGGCTTATGGTACTCCCTTGCCAGATGACGCCCTCAATAGAATCGGAAGTTCCACCCTACTCAAACCCAAAACCCTTTGAAATCCACCTTGCATTTCTTGAGGTAAGATCACCAGCCGTCCACTCGGGCGGCTGTTTTTTTGTTCTCAATTATTTTCCTGTTTTTCGCAAAAAATGCAAACGGGTTTCACAGCATAACGGGAACAATTATAATAGGGGAATCGATGGAGTATGAAATTAAAAGGGGGAAACGCAATGCGGATTGCCATTGCCGGCACGGGTTATGTTGGACTGGTAACCGGTGTTTGCCTTGCCGATATCGGCCATGATGTGGCCTGTTATGATATTGATCGTTTGAAAGTTAAGCAATTGAAGCAAGGAAAATCACCGTTTTATGAACCTGAGGTACCAAATTTGCTGAAGAAGAATGTTGCGGCTGGCCGGCTCATCTTTACCGATCTGCCTGAAGAAGCATACCGGCAGGCTGAAGTCATTTATATTGCTGTCCCGACACCGCAAGCTGCCGATGGTTCGGCTGATCTGTCTTATCTATTCAGAGCTGCGGAACAAATCGCCCGATCGGTTATGAACAATGTTGTCGTAGTAGTGAAAAGCACTGTTCCTGTTGGAACGAATGAAAAAATCAGCGAACTGCTTAACGGGCAATTAAAGGACCGTGGGTTGAAGGCGGAGGTTGTCTCCAATCCTGAGTTTTTGCGGGAAGGATCGGCGGTTCATGACATGTTTCACGGCGAGCGGATAATCATCGGTGCCGAATCTGAGCAGGCAGCAGATGTTGTGGCTTCGATAAATAAGCCGTTTGGAATCCCGATTTTGCGGACGGATTTACGCAGTGCTGAAATGACCAAGTATGCATCCAATGCGTTTTTGGCCGCAAAAGTCAGTTTTATCAATGAAATTGCCAGTATCTGCGAGAAGCTGGGTGCTGATATCGAGTCTGTCGCAGCCGGAATGGGGATGGACAAGCGGATTGGTGACCAGTTTTTACGGGCAGGAATCGGATACGGTGGATCCTGTTTTCCTAAGGATACACGGGCGCTTGTCCAGATAGCCGGCAATTCCGATCATAAATTCGAACTGCTTGAGTCAGTCATCAAAGTGAATAACAGGCAGCAGTCCGTCTTGTTTGATAAGGCAAAGGGACGATTCGAACATTTAAAAGGGAAAAAGGCGGCGGTCCTTGGGCTTTCCTTTAAGCCAAACACCGATGACATACGTGAAGCGGCCTCTATGGTCCTTATTGACATGCTATTATTTGAAGAGGTGGATGTTATCGCCTATGATCCGGCAGCCATCCCTAAAACAAAAGAAATTCTGGGCAATCGCATAAACTATGCAAAGAGCGGAGAAGAAGCTTTACAGGATACCGATATGGCATTCCTTGTTACCGAGTGGGAAGAAATCAAGGACATCTCTTTTGATAACTATGCTGCCCTAATGAAGACACCTGTCATCTTTGACGGCCGCAACTGCCATTCCCTTGAGGAAGCGGCAAAACACCCGGTCGAATATTATTCAATCGGGCGCCGCCCGGTTGTGAACGTTACAGAAAATACGTTTTGATGCCTCGCAATTGCCAGGCATTTTTTGTTCCACTTTAATTTCAATTTCGGCAGTTTAACAAAAGTGGAGTTATGAAGAAATCTTCATTTTACTAATATTCTAAATAAAGTTAAAATAGTTATTGACAACACGAGATTTGACCCTCCACCAAATTTTAAGGAGCGTGACACATGCCTCGAAACCGGATTGGCTGGTTTCCGGGTGCCCTGTATCACGTTGTCTCCAGAGGGAGCCGGCGTGCTCCCATCTTTTTTCACGACCGCGACCGTTTGAAATACTTCGATCTCCTCCGTGATACCCGCCAGGTATTCCCTTTTGAACTCCATGCCTATTGCTTGATGACCAATCACGTTCATCTGCTGATTGAAGTTGATGAGACTCCGCTCGGGCCTATCATGCAAAAACTCAATCATCGTTATGCTGTCTACTTCAATCGCACTCATGAATCAAGCGGCCATGTATTTCAGGGACCTTATTTTGCAACACAGATAACAAGCATTGACGACAAACTGGCGACTTCAAAATACATACACCTGAACCCGGTCGAAGCAGGTCTTGTGAAAAACGCGGAAGATTACCCCTGGAGCAGCTGCAAATCGTATGTAACAGGCGCATTCGATCCCCGTCTTACCTCAACCTCCCTTTTAACTCATTTCAAAGCCCCTGAACGCAAAGCCTATTATGATTTCCTTCAAGAACCTGAACTCTCAGTCGACTTTTCAAATCTTAAGCCAGATTGGAGGGATTCGCGGATACAAGATCCTGAACGGATGAAAGTGAAGAAATAAAACTTAAGTAAATATGCAGGGAGGAGCCATAACCAATTTCGGAAATTCGTTAGGGCTCTTCGTTATGAGGACTTTTTCTGTTTGTGCCATATCAGTTGTTCGCAGATCAAAGCCAAATATCGAGGTTGGGTTGGGTGATACAGCAAAAGCGAATGATAGAGAGTCCTGCCCTAATAACAAGGTTTGAATAAACAGCTGCCATTTGAAAGAGAAAAAGAAATGAGATCAGTAATTTATTTTCATTGTAAAAAAATAAACAGCTACTAAAAATTCCATTTTCCTCTAGAATCTGTACTTGAAAATGATAAAATGCCTTAGGAAAAATTCAATTTTCGCACCATGAAATGCCTTGAAAATTCAATTTTTGCCATTTTACAACAAAAAAGAACACCGATAAACTGAACAGTGTAATTCCTCTCACCTCTCTGAGCCTCTTTGACACAAGCTCCTTACAGAAACCTCTCAAACAACCAAGCCCGCCAGACGGGCACTTCACCTGCAGTTCCCTGCAAGTGAAGCGGAGATCGGAACTTCCCCAGTTCCGTCTCTCCACAGAAAAACCGCCGGATTAGGATCCGGCGGTTTTTTGGTTTGCCTTTTTGATTGCCTGGCAATTACCAGGCAATCATAGGTCTTTTTACTCACAATTGCCTGGGAGTTCCCAGGCAATTCCCCGGCATTCCTCCCGTTACCCCAGTTCAAACAGTTCTCTGAGTTCATCGGTGGAGAGTTCTGTTATCCATTGTTCGCTGCTGATGATTTGGTCGTTGAGTTCTTGTTTGGTCTGGAGCATTTCGTCGATTCGTTCTTCGAGTGTTCCTGGTGAGATGAGTTTGTGTACGTGTACGAACCGGTTTTGGCCGATTCGGTATGCCCGGTCGGTGGCCTGGTTTTCGACGGCGGGGTTCCACCAGCGGTCATAATGGATGACGTGGTTGGCCGCTGTCAGGTTGAGCCCGGTGCCGCCAGCCCGAAGCGAAAGCACGAATACCGGCACTTCCCTTTCCTGGAAGCGGCTGATCATATCATCGCGGGATTGCTTGCTGATGCCACCATGCATAAACAGCACCGGCACTCCGAATTGCTCTTTGATTACTTTTTCAATCAGATGCCCCATTCCGACATACTGGGTGAAAATCAGGCATTGCTCCTCCCGGTCGAGAATATTTTCAACCAGGTCGACGACTTTTTCCATTTTTGCTGACCGTTTTACCGGTTTCCGCGCTTCCTGCTCCTTCAAAAACAATGCGGGGTGGTCACACAATTGTTTCAGCCGGTTCAGAGAGGAAAGAATCAATCCGCGCCGCTGCATTCCCGCGAGTTTTTCCACCTGGTTGAACGTGTCGTCGACAACCTGCTCATAGAGGGAAGCCTGTTCAGCAGAAAGCGGGCAGTATTCTTTTTGTTCCTGCTTTTCCGGTAAATCGAGTGCGATTTTCGGGTCCGTTTTTGTGCGCCGCAAGATGAACGGCTGAATCAGTTTTTGCAGCTGTTCGATTTTGCCGGTTTCATTGTCGCGTTCCACAGGCAAGATAAATCGTTTCTTAAAGGATGCCAGGCTGCCAAGATAACCGGGGTTCAGGAAATCCATAATCGACCACAGTTCCGAGAGCCGGTTTTCCATTGGCGTGCCGGTCAGCGCCACGCGGTGGTCTGCACTCAGGCTCCGGATTGCCTTGCTCTGTTTCGTCTGGACATTTTTTATATTTTGCGCCTCATCAAGGCAGACTGCGCTCCAGATCATCTGGCTGATTGTCGTCCTGTCTTGTGCGGAAAGCCCATACGTCGTCAGGACAATATCTGCTTTCATGGCTTTGTATAGAAAATCGGTGTCTTTTTTTCGGGCCGGCCCGTAATGGAGATGGACTTTCAAGTCAGGAGCGAAGCGTTCAAGCTCTTTTTGCCAGTTCCCGATTACGGATGTCGGAGCAATGATAAGCGCCGGCCGCCGGACCTGTTCTTCTTTTTTCATGTACAAAAGATAAGCGATCAGTTGGATCGTTTTTCCGAGGCCCATATCATCGGCAAGGAGGGCGCCCAGGCCGAGCTTACGCAAATAGGCAAGCCAGCGGTATCCTTCGAGCTGATAGGGACGCAGCGTGCCTTCTAGTCCGTTTGGAAGCGGCTGTTCCGGAAGGTGATCGGCTTCAAGCAGGCGGCTGAAAGCCGTTTCCCAATCATCGTTCAGATGATACTGAATTTCGTCTCCGTCCTCTTCAGCCAGTTTATTCTGAAACACTTCGATTGCCCTGCGGTCATGCTGCTTTTCATTTTCAAGCCGCTTTTGCAAACGGGATATCGTGGCATCATCCAGCACAAACCATTGATTTTGTACTTGTATAAGCCGGTGATTGTCTTTTATCAATTTTGCAAATTCATCTTCGGTGAAGTCTTTATTGCCAATCGCCACTTTCCAGTTAAAATCAACGACAGCATTGAGGCCGACGAATGAGCGGCCGGTTATGAACGGCGAAGTTACTTCGGCTTTCAATTTCGCTCCCGGCCTGTTTTCGTTCACCCACCAGGATGGAAGCAAAATCGTTACTCCGGCGCGGGCGAGCATGAGGCTCGTTTCGTTCAGAAAAGTCCATGCTTCCTGTTCATCAATCTGCGTTTTCAGCAACCCGTAGTCATCCAGCCATGTGCTGCCAGCAAGCTGTCCCCAGTATTTCCGCTCCTGTTCCGCTTTTGGCAGGTAATCCTCCCAGCCATCAGGGAGTTCATGATCCTCAAGCCCGTAATGATGCCCGGTTTCCTCGTCTATTAAAATCGTTTCCAGCTTCCAATCCTGCAGGCCGGCCGACGGCTCCTCCAGCCGAAGGGCAACCGAAAACGGCATGTCCCCAGCCTGCCACCCTATTTTTTCAAGCCACATCCCCTCATCAAGGTGTGAGGGAATTGCCTGGGAATTGCCAGGCAATTGTAGGTCTTTTGACTCATGGTTGCCTGGCAATTGCCAGGCATTCAAACGGTTTACAACTTCCCGCAAACGCCGGTCTTCAGTGGCTTTTTCGTTTATTAGCGCAGAGAGCCAGCCTGTTGCGAAGCTGCCGAGGTTATCTTGATCGGCGGTCCATGAGGTTTTGCCGTTTTGCCAGGCGGTGAAGTCGGGTTTGTATTTTTTTTCTTCAAGGATGGGGGCCAGCTTTTCCGCTGTTTCCCTCGCTTCGTCCGCTTCGCCGATGAAGAGGATGGGGATTAGCGAGGGAAGCCTGGTCCGTACCAAGAAGTCGAGTGCTTCTCCTGCTGTCAGGATGACTTGGTCCCGTTCGGTCACAAGCTCTGTCCCATATAAAGACGATTCATGCCAGGCGAAAACGGTATTCTTCCATTTTTCTGGTTCAAGCGCCTGGCCGGTTTCATCCTCGGCATGAACATGAAATCGGTAATCTTCATCCCATATGCAATTGATCCGTAGAAATTCTGCGTTAATCATGGAGCAAGTTCCCTCTTTTCAATTCCTGCTGAAAGGCGCGCAGCCGGGCAGTTTGTTCAGCAAGCCGGGTGATGTAGGCTTTCCATTTTCCGTTCTGTTCGATTTTTTTATAAATGGTGCGCAGCTGCTCAAGCTCTGATGCCGCTTGCTCGTAAGCCGGGCGGCTTTTCTTATTGATGAGAGCAGTGATTGACTGATGAAAGAGCGGGAGCAGCATTTCCGGTGCATTCTCTTCAACATGCTTGATCTGCGGCTTCTTAAAATCAGAAGCGTTAAAGCCCATCATAATCTGGAGTTCAACCCAACGGCGGTGATCACTGATGCCAGCCAGATAATCGGAATAATGGGAGTAACTGTAGGGGAGCAGCCGCCGGAGTGCCCGTCCGTAACTTGCATCTTTCCCGTTATGTTCCGCAACCTTTTTATAAAAGCCAAGCAGCACCTCGGTCCTTTCCGCGTTTTCCTCGGGATTCCCGGCTTCGAATAAGGAAGCTGCCAGTTTAGCGGCGAGATCGAGCCAGCGTTTCGAACGGTCCCATTCCCCGTTTTCCTGGCTCAACTTTACCCAGTAAAAGGTGAAATCCACGGCATCCGCATTCAGTCCATGAAAGACATCAAAGGCAATATCATCATGTCCCGACATGTAGGCGAAATGGGCGAGGGCAATGTTGTACTCAAACGTGAACGGACGGCTGAACGTTTCCGAAGCCTGCAAAACGTTGTCCTTGATCCGGGGCAGCATCTCCGTATCGATACGGGAGAGCCATTGCGGATCTTGATATAAGGTGCTCATGATCCGTCGGTAAAACCACAGCCTGTCAGCGGCAAACGCCGGATCGAACGTTAACAGTTGTTCGATGTACGGCAGGCATTTGGCCAAAATAACTTCAGCATTTTCATCCGCATCACGGATAAGGGTGCCAGCTTTCCCGATAAACCCCTCAAGTTCTCCACGGATTTTTTCTATATAAGGCAGAGCATGGACATACTGGCTTTCCGAGTAAAAATTCGCACCGGTGAAGGAAACGAGCTTCATGAAGCCGGTAATGCCGGCGAGAATCAAGTACAGCGATGTCCGGAACGGATCAGTGGGCTGATACTGGACAAGCCCTGCATAGTAGCTGTGATAAATATGGCCGAGCATATCGTGCGGACTGCGGGTAAAACGCGCTCCGGCCTGGTTTTTCTCGAGGAACCGTTCATGCTCCTTTTCGAAAAAAGCCATCCATTCATCGGGATCATGCTCGTTGAATGGAAGCTCCGTTGTATTGCGGATGTTTGATTTTGTTTTGAAAACAAAGTTCCCATGCGCTTTATCTTTAGTCGGTGTCTGGCGCCAGGCTTCCACAAGCGCACCGGGGCTGTCAAAGTTCACGTATACCGCAAAAAATGCACCCAGCTGGTGCTCGCAAATTCCCGGTGTCGGGCATCCACATTCGCTCAGTTCGAAGAAATCCAGGTTCAATTCGACCTTGTAAGGGGCGAAATCCTGGACGGTCGCGTACAACATGTCTTCGTCCGCTTTAATGTTATATACGTTGCCGTTACGGTACAGCTGCAGCCCGTTCTTGATCAACTGCTGGTCCTTTTCGTTATCAGGATTGAGCAAATAGCCAATCTTATCCGCGCTGTGGCTGACCAGTTCTCTTGAAACTTCATCCGCAATCATGATGCACATCTCCTAACGTCCCAAATGTCTATCCCTCTATTATAACCGAGAATAACTGGAAACGTAAGGAACGGGGTTTTTGTGCATGTTGATGAAAATTTTGGTCTGGCAAAAAAGATGGGAACAAAAAATGCCACGCAATTGCCTGGCATGAAGATAAGTCGCTTTAACCAAATAAAATTCTAGGAACCTAAAAAACAAGAACGATCCATGTTTAGTGAATCTTTCCTTAAGAGCATGAAAAAGGACCAGCGTAACCTTACCAACGCTGGTCCTTTTCCGTATATAAGGGAGGGGGGAGTTGCATGCTTATATGATGTATTCCACGCTAACAGAATTTTAATCATGTTAAACGAAAAAAACCCATTACGTTTCTGTAACGGTTTAATCTGACTGTAATGACCTCCTCCCCATTCAACCATGAACCATCAATACAGAGGAGCAGAAGGATTTACACAAAAATGACTGCAGATACAAGGCCAGAGAAGAATCCATAAAGAATATACCTATTCATCGCGGTTTCTCCCTCCTGTCAGTAACTGAATGATTCCTACCTTCATGTTACCGGAATATTCAGGTGAATTGGATAAGGATTCGGTAAAGGGTTCTTTGATATCCTTAAGATTTTGTAAATCTGATCAAAAGATGCAGGAAAAATTCGCTTTAAATGGTGATTTCGGTTTCATTGTTTATGCAAAGCTACAAAGTTGAAATTAAGTGCATTGTTTTAGTGCCTGGGAATTGCCTGGCACCTGCCAGGCAATTCCCAGGCACTCCATCATCACTACATGATTGCGCCAACCCCCATGATATGAAAGAATAAAAGATAAGAAATGCGGAAGAAAAGGTGGAGGCAGATGGCGCGGAAGAAGTTGGGGCATCAGGAGTTAATGAAGGAGACGGAGGCTTTATTGCTTGAGAAGGGGTATGATGGTTTCCATTTCAAGGAATTGGCCGAACAGTTGAACATTGGGCGCAGTACGATTTACGAGTACTATGCGAACAAGGAAGAGCTTGTGACCGCATACATGCTGGATGTCATGGAGAGGGTGATGGCAGAAATCGGTGATAATGCCAGTATTGAAGATCCGCTGGAACAAATGAAAGCCCATTTGCAGACGTTCATGAAGTTTTCCCAGGTTCATCACATCATCCAGATCATTCCTCTTATCAATCCTGCCGCCTCACCGCGTGTGAAGCTAGCACTGAGAAAATTGCAGGACGACCATAAAATCCTATATCAGTCGATGCTTCGTTTGATTGAGCGGGGGAAAATGAATGGGCAAGTGCGAAACGATTTTCCGAGCCAGGTGATTGCGAGCATGTTTTTCATTGCCATCCAATTGACCCCCGAAAGCCCGGAAACAGACGATACTGCATGGGGGGACATGATTTTCAAACTTATCCATGAAGGAATAGGATAACAAAACAAAAATTAGAATTGACGATTACGTCGGAATACAGGATAATTAATCCGACAGATGCGTCGGAAAAGGAATCAGCAGAAAGGCTCGGCTACCAAAAATAAAGCCGGGCTAGTTATTTGCATGAACCGACATAAGTGTCGGAATCCACAAAAAAAGAGAGGGAGCCAGTCAGATGAAAAGCATGCTTAATGCCATTACATCTTTTTCAAGCAGTAAAAAAGGTGCCAAAGCCGTCCTGGCCGCATGGATAATTCTTGTTGCCATCCTTAGCATGATTGCGTCGCCTGCAAAGGATTTTGCTGTCAATGTCAGCGGCAGCGACCTGCCGGAGAGTGCCGAGTCCATACAGGCGGAGAAACTGCTGCAAAGTTATTTTCCGGATGAAGAAGGGATGCCGGCATTGCTTGTGTTTAACAATGAGGACGGGCTGACACAGGATGACCTGGGCCAGGTAGCAGAAATTGCATCCTATTTCCGTACCGAAGAAAAACCGGAACATGTAAAAGAAGTCGTCCCTTTTGATGAGCTGCCGCCACCCGCACGCCAGGGGTTTGTTTCCGCTGACAAAACGACGCTTGTACTCCCGGTCATTTTAAAAGATAACCTGGAGATGGCTGAAATTAATGATACGGTCACTTTACTTGAAGATCGTTCTACTGAGATGCTCGCGGATGATGTTTCGTTAAAAATCACCGGTCCGGCCGGCATCGCCTCCGATACGATCGCGATTTTTGCCAGTGCCGATTTGGTGCTTTTGTTTTCGACCGTTGCCCTTATTCTCGTTCTGTTGATTATCATCTACCGGTCACCGCTGCTTGCCATTATTCCGATCATCGTTGCCGGTCTTGTCAATCAGGTTGTTGACCGGGTGCTTGGCTTGATCGGTGCGCAGGACTGGTTCGCAATTGAAACGCAGTCGCTTTCCATCATGATGATTCTATTGTTCGCCGCCCTGACGGATTATGCGCTTTTCATCTTTTCCCGGTTCCGTGAAGAGCTGAAGAAAACAGATGATAAGTATGCGGCCATGCAGGAAGCGATGAAACATGTCGGCGAGCCGATTTTTTTCAGCGGGGCGACCGTGTTGGTTGCAATGCTTGTGCTGCTTGCGACTGATTACAAGCCGTATGAAAATTTCGCGCCGGTCTTTTCCATCGCTATGGCGATTATCCTGGTGGCTGGGCTGACCCTCATTCCGTCACTGTTTGCGCTGTTCGGGCGCCGCGCGTTCTGGCCGTTTGTCCCGAAAGTCGGCGATGAGGTAGTCAAGAAGACGAGCTTCTGGAAGCGGGTTGCCGGATTTGTCGGCAAAAAGCCGGTTGTTTCAGGTGGCGTGATTGCGGCTATGCTGCTTGTTTTTTCACTCAACCTGTTTAACCTTGATTTTTCGTTTAACATGATCAAGTCCTTCCCGGAGGATATGGGTTCACGGCAGGGGTTTGAATTGCTGGAAGAAAAGTATTCAAAGGGAGAACTGGCGCCAACGAACGTTGTCATAGCATCTGAAAACGGGGATGCGGTCGACCTTGAAAAAGCGGCTGCACTTAGAGAAGAGCTGGCAGAGCAGCCGGGAGTTGCTTCTGTCACACCGGAGGAAATCAACCCGCGGGTTCCGACTGCTGTGTCGGAAAAAGGAGAGGCCGTTAAACTGCAGCTGACGTTTGAAAACAGCCCGTATGACAAGGTGTCAATGGACCGGCTTGTGCAGCTTCGGGAAAACAAAACAGATATTCTTGAAGCGAGCGGTTTTTCACCAGATGCAACAGAGCTTGTATTCGCAGGAGAAACCGCCCATCAGGCTGATGTCCGCGCGATGAATAAAAGTGATACGTGGCTTGCCGTCATTCTGATCACCATTTTCATCACGGTCATGCTGGCGATGCAGACGCGATCGCTAATTGCACCGATTTACATGATTTTGACTATTTTGCTTTCATATAGTGCTGCAATGGGACTGAGCACGTTCATTTTCGACAAAGTGATGGGGATTGAACAGATCAGCTACAGGATTCCGCTGTATACATTCGTCTTCCTTGTCGCTCTTGGGGTCGATTACAACATCATGCTCATCTCCCGGATCAAGGAAGAGGCCCGGCGCCTGCCGATAAAAGAGGCTGTCCATCAGGGATTGTCCATGACAGGAGGCGTCATCTCGTCTGCCGGCTTGATTTTGGCGGCAACCTTCGGCGTACTCATGACCCAGCCGATTATGGAACTGTATTTGTTCGGCTTCACTGTCGCTGTCGGCATTTTGATGGATACGTTCCTGGTCAGGGGCATCCTCGTTCCGGCGATCGTGCAGCTGACCGGGAAATGGAATTTTTGGCCGTCGAAACTTACTTCTGATAAAAACAAAAAACCGGAATCAGTATAAAAGCACAAAAAATGGACCGGGCATCCGCAGGATGCCCGGTTTTGTTATGCAGGCACACGAAAATATAAAAAGAAGTGCTCATAAAATGCCTGGCAAGTGCGTCGCATTTGCGACGCACTTGCCAGGCAACGCCGCAACGCCCCACCCACAAAAACCTGCCCATTTATCGAACGAATTAGTAAGCAGCCTCGTATTGTATAGTGTGAGAAACCAGAGTTTAATAAAAAAATATAGCTATTTCCAGAAAACAGCCTATAATAGATTTCATGTTAACAAAGTAAAAAATGTTTAGTTTTTCGAAATTTGTCTATTTACAAACTATGAAATCGAAATAGAATAGTTGTTCAGGAAGGTGACTGACATGAATGGAAACCAGCCATTGCAGTTGGACCAAGAGGAAATGGTAAAGATTATGAAGGATATGTACCGTAAAGGCCAGACATATGATGCCCAGGTTACAGCCAAAGATCTAATCCAGGAAATAACAGGTAAGTTAAAACCGTTTGTTAAATAATTTTTTAAACAATTGACCTGCTAATCAATGCAGGTCATTTTTTATATGCATTAAAGATGAATGCTGCCATCAATTAACAAAGTAAAATGTATTTTTTATAAACTTCATTCCCTGGAATTCAAAAATTTGGTAGAATTGTAGTCAGCAATCAAGTGTGAAGTTAAAGCCAGGATAAGAAAAGGGGGGACCCCATGAAGCACATTTTGCTCATCAGTTTTGTGATGGCTGTTATTTTTATGTTTCCACACCATCCTTATGCAGATGCTGATGCAGAAAGATTAGCAGGAGCTGACCGGTTTGAAGTAGCTGTAAATATATCAAAAAAAGGGTGGCCGGAACCCTCTGACACTGACACTGTAATTATTGCGAATTATCTTGCTTTTGCTGATGCTCTTTCTGCTGCACCGCTTGCTGTTAAACATAACGCTCCTATTTTATTGACACAGTCTGGTCGGCTGAACAATGCAACTAGAAAGGAAATTACCCGTCTTTCCCCATCAAGTATTTACATAGTAGGCGGATCAGGAAGTATTTCAGAACAGGTAGAAGCTGAACTGTCCAAAATGGGATTGAATATAAACAGAGTTGGCGGTCAAGATCGTTTTGACGTTTCGCTTAATATTGCCAGGGAACTGGATCAGACAAAAACTGCTGTTTTGGCCAGCGGCCTGGTTTTTTCCGATGCCCTTTCCATTGCACCTTATGCAGCGGCGAAAGGCTATCCGATTCTGTTAACACGCCCTGAAAGATTACCCGCGGCTTCAAAAACAGCACTGAAAGAAAAGGGGATTGAAAAAGTCATTGTCTCCGGCGGGGAAGGGAGTATCAATGGAACTGTATTCAGCCAGCTTCCGGCACCCCAGCGGATTGGTGGGAAGGACCGTTTTGCTGTTTCCGCCAATATTGTACGGCAATTGAATATGACGAGTGAGAAGGTATTTACAGCAACTGGACTTACATTTGCCGATGCGCTTACAGGTTCGGTACTCGCTGCCAAAATGGACGCTCCGATGCTGCTGACGAGACCTGACCGCGTTCCTGCTGATGTTTTTCAATTGGTTAAAGAAAAAAATCCAGACAGTTTGATCGCACTCGGCGGTACCGGTTCCGTTTCAGATTCGGTCATAGCGCTGTTAAAAGCTGCATCCTTCTTGCCAAACGGATTTGAGAAATTATCAAGTGAAGTTAAGCAGGCTGTAGCTGTTAAAACAGACAATTCAACCAGTTATCAGGCGACTGTAGAAGCATATGAAAAACGGGATGCAGCCTGGGCAAAAGTTTTTGGTCCTATGAATGCCGCAGCTGGAAAAAACGGTTTCTCTGCCAATAAAGTTGAAGGTGACGGTAAAACACCGGCAGGCATTTATGAGCTTGGATACGCTTTTGGATCAGCTGTCCGGCCGGCAAAACTCAAAATCGATTACAGGGACGTAACGGCTGTGGATTACTGGATTGATGATCCCAAATCAAAGGACTATAACACCTGGGTTCGTTATTATGGTGACCCTTATCAGCGCTGGAATTCATTTGAACGGCTGAATCATCCGCTTTATAAATATGCTGTGTTGATTCGATACAACGAAAATCCGATTATAAAAGGGAAGGGAAGTGCGATTTTTTTCCATGTCTGGAGAAGCTCTAGCAGTCCAACTCTAGGCTGCGTAGCACTGCCCGAAAGCGGCTTGTTAAAAATGATGAACTGGCTGGATGAAGATAAAAAACCAACCGTCATCCTCGGTACACAGTACTAGTAATCATTAACAACCTGTATGTCGAAACGGATCCAGAGTGGTAGTAATGTCATATTACTGCCCGCTGTTTTCTCTGCTATACTTAGTTGTTGTATGAAGGGGGGAGTTCAAAGGGAGGAAAAGTATTTTCTAAAATTTGAAATTAGTTTCCTAGTTCACTTGATAGTTAATCCATTCATTTTTTATCTGATATATCAGATGATGACATTTCAAAACCATAGGGGAGAGGTACATATTGCGTAAATTTTTCATTGTCAGCCTGCTTCTGGCTCTGTTTTTTGTCTTGCCGGCTCAATCATTTGCTGCAGCGACTTCTGAAAGGGTAGACGGAAAGGATCGTTTCGATGTAGCTGTAAATGTTTCAAAGAAAGGCTGGCCTATTGATGGCGATGCCGACACGATAATTATTGCTAATTACCTTGCATTTGCGGATGCTCTTTCAGCTTCTCCGCTGGGCACCAAATATAACGCCCCCATTTTACTTACCCAGCCAAACCAGTTAACCTCTGCCACGAAAACCGAAATCATCAGGCATACACCCTCAAAAGTGTATATAATCGGCGGAACAGGCAGTGTTTCCAAACAGGTCGAAGACGAAATTCGGAAAATGGGAATTGAAGTAAAAAGAATCGGCGGTCAAGACCGTTTCGAGGTTTCCCTTAATATTGCCAGGGAACTCGATGCCACCGCAACTGCTGTCATGGCAAGCGGCATGGTATTTGCGGATGCGCTTTCCATCGCTCCTTATGCAGCAAGCAAAGGTTATCCGATCTTACTGACACAGCCTAATAAGCTGCCGGATTCAACCAAAACAGCAATTAAGGAAAAGGGAATAAATAAAGTGATCGTTTCAGGGGGGGAAGGCAGTGTCAGCCGGGACGTATATAATCAGCTTCCCAGTGGCAGCCAGAGAATAGGAGGCAAAGACCGTTTTGCTGTTTCGGCAAACATCGTGCGCCAGTTGAACTTGCCGATGGATAAAGCGTTTGCGGCTACCGGCCTCAAGTTTGCGGATGCCCTTACCGGCTCAGTTCTTGCAGCCAAGATGGGTGCACCGATGCTGTTGACAATGCCTGATAACGTTCCTGCCGATATTAAAGGTGTTATTGAGGATAAAAATACCGGACAATTCGTTATACTGGGTGGAACAGGATCCATTTCGGAAAACGCAGTAAACATACTCATACAAAAACTTGAAGGAAAAACAATCATGCTTGATGCCGGGCATGGCGGCTCAAGCGACCCTGGTGCAGTGAACAATACTTATAAAATTACTGAAAAATCTTTAAACATGCAGTTTGTGACAAAGCTGTCCGGCAAGCTTCAGAATTATGGTGCAAACATACTTTATACACGGCAGCCTGGCCAGGATTTATTCATTTCGCTTGAATCCCGGGCGCAAATGGCAAATAGTCAAAAGCCGGATCTGTTTATCAGTATCCATCATGATGGAAGCACAAATACATCTGCAAACGGCGTCAGCTCTCACTATAGCAGTTATCGTCCAGCAATAGAAACAAACGATGTTTATTTGAAATATATTGGCGACTCTTACAGGTACGAGTTTGTGAGAGAAGATACAGATAATCAGCTATTTTACTATAAGGATAAAAGCGGGAACACAAAATCTGTCAACTATGACAGCTCAGGTGCCCCGATCGCTTATGATCCTACACCTTCTTCAGCAGCGAAAAAAAGCTCGCAGTTGGCGCCGGTTTTTGGTGAGGCCCTTAAAACAGGCAATATCAGACTCTGGTATAACAAGGATCACAACTTATACGTAACCCGCTGGACAACCATGCCTTCTGTTTTGCTGGAACTGGGCTTCATGACCAATAATAAGGAAATTCAGTACTTGAAAAATGAAAGCATCCAGCATCAGCGGGCACAAAATCTTGCAGAAGCTGTTGTACAAAATCTGCAATAATAATCTGATTCATTTAAAGACCCGCCATTGTGGGTCTTTTTTCTATTAAAAAGAAAAGGATATTAATATTTTATAAGCCAATATACCCGTTGCTTTTCCAAAACTTGGCCTTAAAATAGAAATTAGGTTTTAACTATCATTTTATTAGCAGGGAGCGGTTGATTTGAGAGGTATTATGAAAGCAGGTTCATCTTTTGCTGCGGCATTAATTTTTTCATCAGCTATGGTGGCGACTTCAGTGTATGCAGAAGGTGAGACCATAACTGAAATTGGAGACAAGGTAAAGGATGAACAAGTACAAACACAGCTTGAGCAAAGAAACGCAAGGGATATTCAAAGCGAATCTTCATCTTTTACTGTACAGGCGGTTTCGACAGAAGTTCGCTATCAACAGCAAATAGATGATTATCAGCTGCATGAGTATTATTTTTCAACCGGCGGCGGTTCGTTCACGGTTGATCAGCTGCACCAGGAGACTGGGGATGTTGATTATCTTATCTACAGCATGGATACTGACAGGGTTGTTAATTCGGTGGCAGGCACTGCGTTTGAACTGCCTGAAGGTTCCTATATCCTAATGGTGATGGGGTTCAGTAAACAAGCCGTATCATACGATTATGCACTTAAAGGGCCGTTTTCTGAACAGCCGGATCCGGACCTGCCTGTTCTACAGGTTACGCAGCCGACAACTTCTGAATTAAGGCTGCCGAAAGGGACACCATCTAAATATGCCATTTCCGGTAATGCTCCGGATTCTGTAAGTCTTACTCTCATGCATAATACAAATGAAGCAGTTCTGAATTCAGGCGGAACATTCAGCCAATCCGTCTATTTAACGGGAGGGTATAACGATATCACCCTCACCGCCATGAAAGAAAGCGGCAACACTGTTACAAGCTTTTATTCTGTTACATTACCAGGGGTGACGCGAATCGGCGGGAAAGACCGATATGAGGTGTCCGGTAATGTGTGGGATACTATGGAAGGCCTGGGGTACAGCAGCGGCACAGTTGTGATTGCAAGAGGGGACATGTTCCCGGATGCCTTATCCGGCGGACCGCTTGCCACCTCAGAAGCCGCACCAGTCCTGTTGTCCGCCACTAATTTCCTTCCATCGTTTGTAAAAGAAAAAATCAATGAAATTAAGCCGTATCGAGCGATTATTTTAGGAGGAACAGGTTCGATTTCACCGAATGTAGAGACCCAGCTCCGCAGTCTCGGAGTCACAGATATTGACCGGATTGGCGGAAGTGACCGATTTGCTGTTTCGGCAGGTGCTGCCGAGAAAATTTCTGACCAATATGGATCAGATACGGCCATTATTGCCAGCGGCCTGGTGTTCCCTGATGCGTTATCTGCTTCGACAATAGCCGGCCCGTTCGGCATGCCTGTATTGCTGGTGAGGCCGGAGCGTATTCCAGGGGCGATCGAAACGTATATTAAAAATCACCCGGAAATAAAGCATTACATTATTGTCGGCGGGCCGGCGACAGTCAACGACACTGTGAAGACAAGAATCAGGCAGTTGAGAAGCGATGCATTTGTTGAGCGGATCGGGGGCAGGGACCGCTATGAAGTTGCGATAAATGTTGCCCAATACGGGATTGACAACTATGGTATGGAATTAAATACACTTGTATTTACCCGCGGTGATTTATTCCCTGACGCTTTATCGGGAGGCCCGCTCGCAAACTATTTCATGGCACCGGTTTTGCTGACAACTACCGGAAAGCTCGAGAGCAAAGTAAACAGTTTCTTAACAAACCATTCCGGTGAGATGGACCATATTTACATCATCGGCGGCAGCGGGTCGGTATCAGACACTGCGAAACAGCAGCTTTATAATCATATAAAATAAACAACAAACCAGGCCGCCAAAAAAAGGGGCCTGGTTTTTCTTATGTTTGTATGCTGATTCAAAAAGGTTTCTATTCAGCCCTGTTCCTTCTGAAGAAAATGAAAAGAAGGGCACCGGCACCAAGTGCTGCAGCAGCAAAGATCCAAATCATATTTCCATTACCGCTTTCGGCACCAGCTGTTTCGGTATCCGTTGCGTTTTCCTGCCCGCTGTCTGTTTCAGGTGCAGCCTTCTCGTCTCCTGCCGCACTGTCTGAGCCTAGAAGACTATCAACAGGAAAAATATACACGTTACTGTCCTGGCTGCCGACTACCAGATGATTGCTTATCAGGACAGGTCCTGCGGGGGCCAGTTTGCCACTTAGTTCTTTTTTTCCTACCAATTCACCACTAGTAGTGTCAAAAGCATATACAAGGCCTTTGACATCGCCGAAGTAAACTTTGCCGTCCGCAGCCACAGGCGCGCCTTTGTTTACGTTGGTGTCATAGGACCAGATTTGCTCACCGGTTTCTGCCTCATAGGAATAGAACTTCTTTGTGATCGGGCTTCCGACAAAGATTTGGTCTTCATAAATAATAGGGGCGCCGGATTTGTTGTTTTCAACATTTGTGCCTGTCCCCAGGCTCTTCTGCCAGGCAATCTCGCCTGTTTTGATATCGAGCGCATACATTAAGTGGTCCATTTGCGCCATCTCAGCGGCGGAAACACGATTGTCTGCCAAAAAATTAGTTGAGCCGCCGGTGCGGGCACTTTCCTTTTTTGCAAATTCCAGAGCGGTTGTTATGACAAAGCGGTTATCGTAGACAACCGGGGGAACATCATCAAGACCTGCCACCACATCCGGGAACTCGGTCTGCCACAGGATTTTTTGCTCTTCAAGATCTACTGCCGTAAACCGGTATGGACGGGGTTGGCCAGTTCCGACATATAAAATGCCATCATGAATATTAGGGCTCGACATGCTTACAACATTGCCCAGGTCAACCTTCCATGACTCTTCCCCTGTTTCCATATTAATGGCATGAACCTGTTTGTCACCTGCAGCTATGTAAACATTCTCCTTATAAATCGCAGGTGTCGGCATGACCTCGCCTTCTGTTTTGAAATCCCATAAGGTCTCGCCTGTTTCGGCATCAAGTGCCAGCAATCCGCTGTCTTCCGTCCCTCTGTTCCCATTTTCCTGGAAAAAGCGGTTTCCATAGCCGACAAACAAACGCCCATCATTGTATATCATTTCGGAGTGTATCCAGTTTGGCGCTTTACTCTTCCATATTTGTTCACCTGTATTAACATCAAAAGCGAATAAATCGCCTGAATTATGATTGCCGACGTAAACGCGATTCCCGACAACAACCGGGGTTGCTCTCACTTCATCACCTGTTTTCAGGGTTTGATTTATCGGGTTTTCCGGACTCCCCTCATAAATTGGATTATTATGCGAATTCATTCGATATTGGGTCCATTCCTCAGGGCCGAACGCATCCGCAAATGCCTGTGCGGGTAAAATCATTGAAGCTAGCAGCATGAACAAGGCTGTTTTAACTAGTGTCTTTTTCATTTCATATCCTCCTACCTGTTGTCCATATTAAAGTATCTAATATTTGCAAAGAAAGCAAATTATTAGGATAATACTGCGTGTAGATTGAGAGACTTAGAGATTTAGGTCATGAAAGAGGTGCCTGCTTTGAAAATTGTTACAATCATGGTTCCGGCATATAACGAAGAAGAGGTGCTTGATCAGCTTTATGATCGGCTGAAATATGTCACAGACCCGTTAGCCGGGGAGTATCATTTTGAAATTCTATTTATAAATGACGGCAGTAAAGATAGGACCCTCGACATTATCAAAAGGCTTCGAATCCTTGACTCTGCGGTTTCTTATGTAGACTTGTCACGTAATTTCGGGAAAGAGACGGCAATGCTTGCCGGTCTAGATTATGCAAAAGGTGATGCTGTCATTATTATTGATGCGGATTTGCAGGATCCTCCCGAATTGATTCCGGATATGCTCAGTTACTGGGAAGAAGGGTATGATGATGTTTACGCCAAACGACGGACCAGGAGCGGTGAGTCATTTATCAAACAATGGACAGCCAAAACATTTTATAAGCTTCTGAAGAAAAGCACAAGAATTCCGATTCAAGAGAACACCGGTGATTTCCGCTTGCTTGACCGGCGAGCTGTCAATGCTTTGCGGGAGCTCCGGGAGACCCAGCGTTATACGAAAGGGATGTTCAGCTGGATTGGCTACAATAAAAAAGAAATCCTGTTTGACAGGGATCCGCGTGCCGCCGGTGAAACGAAATGGAATTACGGGAAACTGACTGAGCTTGCAATCGAAGGCATTACATCCTTTACTATATTTCCGCTGAGAATGTCTGTTTTTATGGGGATAACCGTTTCGTTTTTTGCGTTTGTTTATATGGTGTGGATTATTTTTAAGACGCTTGTGTTTGGTGAATCTGTGGCGGGGTATGCCTCCACTATGGCAGTCATTTTGTTCCTTGGAGGAGTCCAGCTCTTATCGCTGGGTATTATAGGGGAATATTTGGGCCGAATCTTCAATGAAACAAAACAGCGCCCTCTCTACTTTGTTGATGAATATAATGATGAAAAAGTAAGGGAAACTGCCAGATGAAAAAAGAAGTGTTCAGTTATCTTGTCTTTGGTGTTTTAACGACGCTTATCAATATTCTCAGTTATGCTCTATTTACTGACCTATTAGGTTTTCATTACACTATTGCCACGGTGCTGGCCTGGGTCCTTGCCGTTTTGTTTGCCTTCATCACCAACAAGCTGTATGTCTTTGAGTCTAAATCCTTTCAGATGAAACTCTTTTTAAAAGAGTTTATTTTCTTTATTTTCTTCAGGGCGTTATCACTTGGCCTGGACCTTCTATCTATGGTTATCTTGATTGAATGGCTGAAGGCTAATGATCTGGCGGCAAAAGTCGTTGCAAATGTTCTTGTCGTCCTCTTTAATTATGCTGCAAGCAAATTGTTCATATTCCGAAAGCCAAAGCCGGGTGATCAGAGGTGAAATACGACTTTTTAGAAAAAAATAAAATGATATGGCCGGCAGTGCTCAGTGTTATCATTACGCTGAGTTCACTATTGATATTATATCGGATCCCTGCCAATGGACTTTACTTTCTGGCTTCAGCAGGCGATGTCAGGGAGCAGTATCTTCATTTTATTAACCAGCTGCACGATATCGTTTATGAAGGGGAAAGTGTCTTCTGGTCCTGGCAATACGGGATCGGGGGCAGCTTTTGGAATGATTTTGGCTACTATGTCCTCGGAGATCCGTTTGCATGGCTGATTTCGCTGTTTCCTTCATCACTCATTCCCGCACTATTTGTCCCAATCGATATTGTGAAACTCAATTTGATGGGACTTGGTGTTTTCTATCTTTTGAGAAAGCTTGGGGTTAAACAGTGGGTTGCCGCTCTTGGCGGAATAGCGTATCCGTTTACTGGCTATCACTTTGATTATTTTTATACCCACTATTTCTTTGTCAATGGAGCTCTGTACTTTCCCTGGCTGCTTTTCACATTTGAGCGATTTATACAGTCAAAGAAGTTCGCGGGCTTTGTCTTTCTTGTGTTTTTATCCGCTGTCTCGAACTTCTACTTTATGTTTATGAGCAGTCTTGGCCTGGGTATATATGCTGTTGCAAGGTTCTTTGCGATTCAGAGGCCTATAAACATCAAAGGATTCGTCACGTTTCATCTGAAGTGGGTGCTTTTCTATTTACTCGGTCTTATGCTTGCCATGCCGGTTTTCCTGCCTTCCGCACTCAGTTATTTGAATTCAAACTCCCAGGTTCGCCACAGTCTTTCAGTTGAGCCGTTCATCTCTTGGAGCGGGGTATTCGAACTCTTATTCATTAAAGGCGGATTGGGTTTTTTGGCTGCGGCAGGCCTGCCGCTGTTATTCGTAAATGGGAAACGACTCTGGCCGTTTGCAGGACTTACTGTATTTTCTATCCTTTTGTTAAAGAATCCTGAATTTTTAAGTTTGTTATTCGGATTCAGTGATCCCGCAGAAATAAGGGGACTGTTCATCCTGCATACCTTTCTTCTCGTATCATCCACATTTGCTCTGAGTGAGGTGGACTGGAAGAAGCTATATAACCCAGCGCTTTTTGTCCTTGTATTGATTTGGTGGATTATGACAGCCGGCAACCTGGAGTATTCTGCTTATATGCCGTATCTAATGGCAGCGGCAGTTGCGTTTATTCCGATGTTTCTCATTGGGCAGTACGTAAAAGGTTCCATATGGAAAATGGCAGCGGTTTTATTTGTTTTGATAACTGTGGTATTTTATGGTGCTGCCAGTCAGTACAGCTTCGTTACTGATCTGGTTTTTAAAGCCCGGGGTGAAGAACCGAAAAATCCGGACAGCCGGATATGGGGAGTACTGCCGCTCTTATCCGAGTCGTCATATCAGTCACTTTTTCAGTCAAATCGCATTCAGGAAACATTAAAGGGACTTGAAGAACGAGACGGCGGTTTTTACAGGACAGTGATAAGTTATCCTGGCAAATGGATGGTGAATTCTTCTTTTACTTACAATGTGTATGATTTTTTCACGTATCAGTCTTTGACACCATGGGAGTTGCAAAAATTCGAGATGGATTATATGGCCATGGGAGGTAATAGGGGACTTAATCTTTTAAGGGGATACGGAAATGATACATTCTTAAATTCACTTCTCGGAAACAAGTATTATCTTGAATTCCAGGAAAAGCAGAATATGTATCGTCTTTACGGATATGAACAGGCAGGCGAATGGAACGGCACAAGGGTTTATGAAAATCAATTTTGGCTGCCCATGGGTTTTGTTTATGAAGAAGCTGTCGATTCTTCCGTTTTTGAACAGACAGATGCAATAAAAAGAGACCGCCTGATGCTTCATTATGCCACTACCGGCAGCAGCAATAAAAAGAACGTCAGCAAAGATACATTCAAAGACTTGCAGCTGGTCGGCGAGTATGAGGGTGAAGGGGAAACCGTTCATTCCAAAAAGCCAATCACATTCTCAATCCCATTTACCAATCAGAAGGGCATGTTTTATGTTTATCTCGATATTGAATCTCTGAACCCCAATAAAGGGATAAAAGCTGAAATTCAATATGGTGATAACAAAATGTTTGATTTCAGGAAAAATGTATCGGGCAATTATTTTAAACTTAGCCAATATCATTACAAAAACACCGTGCCGGAAGTATTGTTCAGGCTTGGGAGAGGAAAAGACATCGAGTCGGTCCAAGTGAAATTAATACCGGGGTCTTACCGGATTAAAAGAGCTGAAGTATGGAATGATTCGATGGAGTCTTATCCAGAAATCATTAAGAAATACCGGGAAAACGGTCTGAAGAATGTTAGTGTAGACGGACATCAGGTTACCGGCACCATAGAATCGGCGTATGACGGGACAATGTTCATGTCGATTCCTTATCGGAAGGGCTGGAAAGTGACGGTGGATGGGAAGGATGTTGAAACATTCCCGGTTCACAAGACTTTCCTTGGGTTTGAAGTCGATCACGGAACCCATGAAGTTGAGCTGAGATACACTCCTGAAGGATTTTTCCCGGGAGTGCTCGCAATGACTGGGGGTCTTGTTTTATTGTTTTTCTTGTACAGGCGCCAAAAGAGACAGGCATACTCAATTTCCCCGCGGGCTGAACGCCGGTGATGGAACGCTCGGGAGCGGCCGCGAAAACGGAGCTTCACTTCTGGTGCAGAAAATGTTTAACATGGAGGGTATATTATTTTGCAAACGATCAAAAAGGCTGTAATACCTGCTGCAGGCCTTGGTACACGTTTCTTGCCGGCCACAAAAGCGATGCCAAAGGAAATGCTGCCCATCGTCGATAAACCTACAATTCAATACATCATTGAAGAAGCGGTTGCTTCAGGAATCGAAGATATCATTATCGTGACGGGAAAAGGCAAAAGGGCGATTGAAGACCATTTTGACCGGGCAATCGAGCTGGAAAATAACTTGCTTGAAAAAGATAAAATGGCATTGCTTGATGTTGTCCAGCAATCCTCCAGCCTGGCGGAAATCCATTATATCCGGCAAAAAGAGCCGCTTGGACTGGGCCATGCGGTTTGGTCTGCTAGAAAATTCATCGGCAATGAGCCTTTTGCAGTTCTTCTGGGGGATGATATTGTACAGTCCGAAAAGCCGTGCTTACGACAATTAATCGAGCAATTTGAAGAGAAGCAGTCTTCCGTTATCGGCGTCAAAAAGGTTCCTGAAGAGGAGACGCACAGGTATGGCATAATCGATCCGGTTGAACAGCAGGACAGGCTTTATAAGGTGGAAAAGTTTGTGGAAAAGCCGGCACAGGGAACCGCTCCTTCAAACCTCGCAATCATGGGGCGGTATATATTGACACCGAAGATTTTTGATTTTCTTGCCAAGAAGCAAATCGGCAAGGGCGGAGAAATCCAGCTGACGGATGCTATCCAGAAGCTCAACGAGAAGCAGCCTGTGTTTGCCTACAATTTTGAAGGCAGAAGGTTTGATGTAGGTGAGAAACTGGGATTTATAAAAACGACAATAGAGTTCGCTTTGCAAAACGAAGAAATCAGCGATGATTTATTGGTGTTTCTGCAGGACCTGCAAAAAGGAATGACGAAAAAAAGCGTGCTATAAAATGAAACCCGCAAAGACTTCATATGCCGTCTTTGCGGGTTCTTTTGTGATTATTATTTTCTGGAAGGCAGTTCATTTACATAGGTGTCAGAAGCCTCTAATATCGTTAATATTCGTTCTTTGTCATCCTCGTATTGATTGTCTTCTTCTGTGATTTCCAGCCGCCTTTTTGTTTTGAGATCATAAACGATTCCTTTATCCTGTGTATTGTAAAATAAAATATCATCATTGATATAGGTGCCGGCAGGGGCATAATAGCGCATGCCAATCAAGTTGTTTTTCGAATTTAGCAGGTCCTGGCCAAATAGCAGGTGATTGTCAAAAGATACACCGAGAAGGTTGGCGATAGTCGGCATCATATCAATTTGTCCGGCAGTATTTGAAAATAATCCGCCTTCTTTGCCAGGCACGCGGATCATAAATGGAAGATTGAATCGGTCGGCAAGTCCGTATGGATGGCCGAGTACTTCTTGGGCAAGTTTTTTGTCTTTTTCGGTACCTACTTTAAGGTGGAATCCGGAGTGGTCTCCGTATACAGCAAAGACGGTATTATCCCAAAGCCCCTTTTCCTTCAAGTCTTCTATAAACAGGCCGAGCGCATAGTCAGCGTAATGAATCGAGGTCAAGTAATTGCCAAACAACGTATCATCATACTTGCTGCTTAATTCCAGTTTGATTTTTTCTTCTGGCAGTTCAAACGGGACGTGACTCGTCAAAGATAGGACAAATGCATAAAAAGGCTGATGATCCTTGTTGATTTCCTTTAAAGCTTCAGCTGTTTTTTTATAGAACCACTCATCAGAGGGCCCCATTCCGATCATATCCTTTTTACCGAAATATTTTATATCGTAGTATTTATCAAATCCAAGGGCCGGGTAGAGCTGGATCCTGTTCCAGTAGGTCACGGCATCACCATGAAACGTTGCCGAGTAGTAGCCGTGTTCTTTCAACTTTTTTGGCAGGCTGGGCAGGGCTTTATCCACATAAGCCTTGGAAGACGGTTTCAGGCCGGCTGGATATAAAGAAGTATTCATTAAGAATTCTGCATCCGATGTGTTGCCGGCACCAATTTGCTGAAATAGATTTGTGAAATAAAAACTTTCGTTAACCAGTTTGTTTAAGTTAGGGGTGATTTCTTTTCCGTCAACCTTCATATTGATAACCATATCCTGCAAAGATTCAATTTGGACAACAATTAAGTTTTCTTCCTTTGCTGCGCCGAAGAACCTTTTAGCACCTGATGAAGGTTCTGTCCCTTTCAGTTCCATGATTGCTTCCTGTTCAGATATATCTGGTAATGAGGCGGTGGCTGCCATGCCGCTGCTTGTCACGTACTGGAGCGCTTCATAAGTGAAAATGCCTTTTTCCTTCGCCACATTGTTTGCATCATACAATTTCACATCGGTATTTGCCTGCACATGGAGTACGGCTGCTAATAGTGACAGAAGCAAAACAGGAATGGCGGGCATATACCTCGAAAACGCCGCTTCTTTGCTGCCCAGGTATTTTAGCAGAAACGGCACAATGACAATATCGATAAAAAAGAAAAGGTATGCGGGATTAACGAGCAGCCAGATGCTTTCCGAAACAGTTCCAGCCTGGTCCATTTGAAAAAAGTCATAGTAAGTGGGAAGGGTTAAAAAGTAACGGTGGTAGATTAATATTGCGATGAACAGCAAGGATGTCAATAAGCTGAAAAGGATGTAATTGAGCCATTTGATTTTTTGTAACACTAAAGATCCCAGCAGAAAAGCAGGCAATATAAACCAGATTTCAGCTGATATGATTGTTAAAAAGTCTGGTTCATTAAAAATCAGCCATCTTAATATGAACATTTTAATAGAAACTGACAATATGAAAAGAGCAGAGTATGAGAAAATCACGTTTTTTAGTTTCATTCTTGCACTCCCGATATGTAAATGGTATGTTAATTTTTTATTAAAATTGTAAATTTGTCAAGGTGTGGAAATGGGTGGAGAAATGCATATAAAAATGACTCTGCACATGGCAGAGTCATTAAGTCTCTTAGCGGACTTTATAATAGCCTATTTTATGAAATTTCCAGATGGTCCTTGATTTGCGCGGATATATTTTTCCGTTCTTCATCGGGAACAAGATAATACCAGACACCGTCTATCATTTTGCCGGTACCTTTAATCTCGAAAGTTTTCCGGTCATTGCGCGCACCTTTATATTTTTGCTGAACGGTTTTCATCTCGTCAAACGTCATATTCGTTTTAATATTATCTCCAAGTACATTGAAGATATCATCAAGTTTAGTTAATGTTCCGATATCAGCACCTTGCTGGATTACGGCATTGATAATCTGGCGCTGCCTCTCGTTCCTGCCCAAATCCCCTTTTGGATCATCATAACGCATTCGGGAATACTTCAATGCTTCATCGCCATTTAAATGGATTTGTCCTTTTCGGAAACTCTCTCCTTCATAATCAAAGGCAAATTTGTTTTGTACGTTGACTCCGCCGAGTGCATCGACAATACCTTTAAAGCTCTCCATATTGACTTTCACAAAGTAATCAACCGGAACATCAAGAAAATGCTCGACTGTATCAATTGTCATCTGGGTGCCGCCAAAAGCATAGGAATGGTTTATTTTATCAACAGTCCCGTGCCCGACAATCTCTGTCCTGGTATCGCGGGGAATATTGAACATGTACATGCTGTTTTTATTTGGATTGACTGTAATCATAATAAGTGTGTCAGAGCGGCCGCGGTCATTTTTCCGTTCATCGACACCCATCAATAAAATGGAGATCGGCTCTGCCTTGTCAACATCTACATTTTGTGTGCGTTTGTCGGTTTCTTTTATAGGCTCAAACGTTTCTTTAGCTGTGTCTTTTGCAGAATCATATAAATAATACGTAAATCCTGCTGCCCCTATTAAAAAAACAAGAAAAATAACCGATAAGATGATTAGGAGCCTTCTTCCCAATGAACGTTTTTTGTCTTTCTTGAATGATTGCCTTCCCATAATGCAGCCTCTCTTCTTCTAGTTAAATACTGACAGCAGGATTTTACTATAATATTTGCATTCTGACAAACAGGGTAAAACGATTACGATTGATAAAATTGAAACAATATAGTAAAAGATTTGACAAGTTGTTAAAGGAATCGACAAATAACAGCAACATTTGTACCATTTACGCAACTGTCAAATTTTGATAAATTTAGTTAGGGATAACTAGGTTCCTGAATTACTAATTTACCAGGGAGGTGTATGAGCCGGAAATGAAAAAAAATGGGGTGGAACTAATGAGGATTTGGAAGATGCCGATTGTTGCCGTTTTCCTTTCGGTGGCCATGTTTTTGTCGCCTTTTATATCATCAGCGCAGGCTGCAACGATTTCGGTGAAACTATCAAACTATATAGGAAATAAATCCAGCTTATCGATAGAAACGGCGGGAAATTACAAACTGGCAAATGGAAATATCAGATTTTCGGGGAACGATAGATTTGAAGTTGCCAATAATATAGCATCCAGCGGCTGGAACACAGCTTCGACTGTAATAGTCGTCAATTACAAGGCATTCGCTGATGCGCTTGCGGCGACACCGCTTGCATACAAATATGATGCACCGATCTTGTTGACAACACCTGACCGGCTGACAACGGAGACGAAGCTGAAAATTGAACAATTGCGTGCGGAAAAAGCCATTATAATCGGTGGTACTGCAAGCGTTTCTGCTTCTGTAGGTACGGAGTTGAAAGGAATCGTAAACGATGTTACCAGAATCGGAGGAAATGACCGTTTTGAAGTTTCAAAGAAGATTGCTTCTTTACTGGGGAATAGTGACACAGCAGTCGTCACGAATGGCCTTGTGTTCGCAGATGCACTGTCCATTGCACCTTACGCGGCAATAAAAGGATATCCGATCTTGCTGTCAACGAAAGACCGTCTTCCTGCTGATACAAAAGCGGCGTTACAGGGGAAGGCGAACAGCCTTGTTATCGGTGGTGAAGGAAGTGTAAGCAGGAATGTGACATCTCAGCTTCCTGCACCAAAGCGAATCGGCGGCAAAGATCGATTTGAAGTTTCTGCAAACATCATCCGTGACCTGAACCTTCAGGCAGATACTGCTTTCATGTCAAACGGATTGGTTTTTGCCGATGCACTGACGGGCTCTGTTCTTGCTGCCAAGCAAAATGCACCGCTTTTATTGACGGCCCCGACGTGGATTCCGCAATCGGTAAAAACGGTCATTGCTGAAGAAAACACATCAAGCTTCACAATTCTTGGCGGACCGGCTTCTGTCAGTGAATCAGTCGTAAGCACTTTGCCTAATGAATTCAAAATTGAACAGGGAACAGCCCATTCCGTAAAAGTGGAAAACGGAAGACTGTCCCTGTATAAGGGTACGGAACGTGTAAGAGATCTGGGAACCTCTTCTTTTACCCTTATACCCGATCAGTACAGCACTAAACATCAAATCAGCGTAAATAATAAAAATTATCTTGGAAATATGGAATTTCAGCTTGAAAGCGGCAGATATGTCCGTCCATTCAACCGGAATATTCCGTTTGAAGATTACTTAAAAGGTGTAGTGCCTCATGAAATGCCGGCGAGCTGGCATGAGGAAGCACTTAAAGCACAGGCGGTTGCCGCCAGGACATATTCAATTGATGATATCGGCAAAACAGTATCTGATACACAGTCTTACCAGGTGTATGGCGGTGCGACATGGGTTTCAGGTTATTGGGAACAGAGGACCAATAAGGCAGTTGAAGAAACCGCCGGAAAGGTGCTTAGGTATAACGGCAGATTGATTTCGGCTGTTTTCTCTTCCAGTAATGGGGGCTATACAGAATCGAATGCTAATGCATGGGGAACTACAGCAGTTCCGTATCTCCCTGCAAAAGAAGATACAATTGACCCTAAGAATCCATGGTCGATAACGATGCAAAAAACGCAGATTGATACAACGAATTTAAGTCTTATAAATCCTGGACACTGGTGGGGGTCAACTACTGAAGCAAACCCTGATGTGGCAGCAAGTCTTAAAGGCTGGCTGAAGAAGAACACCCATCCGGACTCGGATATAAAAATTGTTTCGATTAATTCTTATGATGTTGATCCTAAGAAAACCACCGGGCAACGGAGTATAAATGCAAAGATCAATTTTGATTACTTTGTTTGGGATACAGCGAGCGGCCCTATCTATGACGAGAATAAAGAAATCAAACGTTTTAACATTGAACTGCCGATGAGTGTTAAGGAATTCCGGACACTTTTCGGAACGAGCAAATTTAAGAGCACACTTCTCGATCCGGTGGAAACAGGTACAGACAGCAGCGGTTCAGATTATATAAAAATCAAAGGCCGCGGATACGGTCATGGTGTAGGGATGAGCCAGCACGGGGCCAAAAAACGGGCCGAGCAGGGCCACACTTATGATCGAATCCTAAATTTCTATTATCCTAACACAACGCTGGGGAAATAAAAAAACGGCAGATTCCCGCAGAGGGATTCTGCCCCTTTTATACACATGTCGGGAAAATTATTCCAAATTTGGCACCCGGGTTTTTGCGAACGAATTAATATGGGGGATTTAAATTGAAAAAGTATCTTGCTCTTGTTTTACTTCCGTTGCTCATCTTCTTCATGGCAGGTACTGCATCTGCAGAAACGACAGCTGATCGCATTGACGGCCAGGACCGTTTCCAGGTTGCGGTCAATGTTTCGAAAAAAGGCTGGTCAGGCGGTGCTGATACAGTTGTTCTCACTTACTACAATGCATATGCGGATGCCCTTTCTGCATCACCGCTTGCTTATCAGAAAAACGCACCGATTTTGTTGACCCAATCCAATAAGTTGACTTATGCAACAAAGCAGGAAATTGATAGATTGAACCCAAATCAGGTCATTGTGGTGGGCGGAAGTGCAAGCGTTTCAGAAGCTGTTCTTAATGAGTTGAGAGGTATGGGGATTTCCTCTGTCAAACGAATCGGCGGAAAAGACCGGTTTGAGGTTGCATACATGATTGCAAAAGAAATGCCTTCATCCTCCAAGGCTGTCATCGCTTACGGCCTGAACTTTCCGGATGCTTTAGCAATCGCACCGTATGCTGCCCGTAACGGATATCCGATTTTGCTTGCAAACACATCCGTCCTTCCATCCAAAACAAAGCAGGCTCTTTCAGAAAGAGGGACAAGCTCGACGATTGTAGTCGGTGGAGAAGGCAGTATAGGAAGCTCTGTATACAGCCAGCTTCCGAATCCAAAAAGAATTGGCGGCAAGGATCGTTTCGAAGTTGCTGCCAACATAATCAATACGCTTAATCTTCCTGCAAATAAAGCCTATTTATCAACAGGCCTGACATTTGCAGATGCGCTGACGGGCTCTGTTCTGGCAGCGAAACAGAATGCGCCGATTTTGCTTACTATGCCAGACAGGGTTCCGGCGGCAACAATGAATGTCATCAACGACCGGGACATTCAATACTTCACCGTTCTAGGCGGTACAGCTTCTGTATCTTCATCTGTAGTCGAAAAAGTTGCCGGTCCGCTCGCCGTAAAAACAATTGTCGTAGATCCCGGGCATGGCGGAACAGATCCAGGAGCTTCCGGGAATGGTTTAGTCGAAAAAGAACTTGCGTTGGATATCAGTAAGCGCCTGCAGACCAAACTTTTGTCTGCTGGCAGTGAAGTATTGATGACGAGGACAACAAACAAATATTATCCTACACTTTCAGAACGGGTTAAACTGGCAAATGACAGCCAGGCTGACGCATTCATCAGTATCCATATGAACGCTTATACACCTTCAGCTGAAGGGACTGAAACATACTGGAACAGCAGCTACTCGAGCGCAGAAAGTGAAGCGCTGGCATCTTCAATCCAGAAAGAGATGCTCCAGGAATTGGGGACCAGGGACCGTGGAGTGAAGCAAGCCAATTTTCAGGTTATCAAGTATACAAAAATTCCGAGCGTTCTAGTAGAAGTCGCCTTTGTCACGAATTCTGGCGATGCAGAGTTGCTTGCAGACAGCACATTCAGGGAAAAAGCGGCAACCGCGATTTATCAGGGAACATTAAATTATTTCAAAACCTATAATTAACATATGAGTGAACGGCTGACAAACCATTGTTGGCCACTTTTTTTATTGGCTATTAACAAATATTGGAACGGAGAGCTGTGCATGAAAAAAGCAGTAAAGATAATCAGTTTTGCTGCCCTGTTGTTCACTTCCACTTTTTTCATTATACTGCCTCAAAGTGCGGAAGCTGCTGTACCTGTTGACAGAATAGACGGTAAGGATCGTTTTGAAGTAGCGGCAGGCATATCAAAAAGGGGATGGCCTGAAGGTGCTGACACTGTTATTTTGGCGAACTACCAGGCTTATGCAGATGCCCTTACAGCAACACCCCTTGCCTATTTGAACAATGCGCCGATCCTGCTTACGCAATCCTACAAACTTACCGATGCCGCCAAAGCAGAAATACAGCGGCTGAAGCCCGGGAAGGTCATCGTTATTGGCGGAACGGGAAGTGTATCAGAGATTGTAATTGAGCAATTGCGGAGTATGGGAATTTCCAAAGTGATTCGTATCGGCGGAAAGGACCGTTTTGAAGTGGCAAAGAATATTGCCAGGCAGCTGCCGCCTACCGATATGGCAGTGTTCGCTTATGGCTTGAATTTCCCAGACGCACTTGCGATTGCCCCCTTCGCTGCAAGGCAGGGATATCCTATTCTTTTGACAAACAAAAAGGTCATTCCAGAGGCGACCATGTCTTCACTGCGTGAGCGGAATGTAAGGAAAAGTATGATTGTTGGAGGAGAAGGCAGTGTTGGAGTGGAGGTGTACAATAAACTTCCGTCACCTCAGCGCATTGGCGGTAAAGACCGCTTTGAAGTGGCTAAAAATGTTTCGGAAGAATTGCATCCTGAAGCCGAAAAAGTCTTCCTTGCTACAGGGATGACGTTTGCGGATGCTCTTACTGGTTCTGTTCTGGCTGCTAAAGAAGAGGCATCGCTGCTTCTGACGCTGCCTTATAAAGTTCCCCATTCGGTAAAGGAGAGTATCGTCGAACGTGAAATTACAAATGCTCTCATTCTTGGAGGTACGGGATCGGTTAATGAAGGGATTGTATATTTGCCCGGAAATTGGGAGCTTGAAACATGGGGAGGCTATGGACTGCAAGGGTATGCTTCTGCCACATCTGTAGAAGCAGGCAAGCCGATTACCTTCTATATAAATAGCAGTTCGGGTTATCATCTTGAATTTTACAGGATGGGATATTACGGTGGGAAAGGCGCCGAACTGAAGGAGACTGTCACAGGATTTGACGGGCATATCCAGGAGGCTGTAAAAGACCCTGAAACGCTTGCCGCCAATTGGCAGCCTTCGGTAACGTTTACCATTCCCCCTGATTGGGAAACTGGCACATATTTGGTCAAAATCGTTACGGATGAAAATAAATCAAGCTATATGCATTTTGTCGTCAGGGAAACAAACCCGCAGGCAGACTTTCTGGTCCTTATTTCTACCAATACGTATCAAGCCTACAATAATTGGGGCGGTAAAAGCTTATACACGTATAACAGCTGGTATAATGAAGCTGCAATGAAAGTTTCATTTGCCCGGCCTTACACGACCAGGTGGGGATCAGGAGAATTTTTCGTTTATGAATACAATTTGATTCGCTGGCTTGAAAAGAACGGTTACAGCCTTACTTATGTGACAGATACCGACCTTCATAAAGGGATACTGGAAAGGGCCCGGGTGAACGGATTGGTTATATCCGGTCATAACGAATACTGGTCAAAAGAGATGCGCGACCAAGTCGAGGCTGATAAAACGTTGAACATCGGAGTTTTTTCAGCTAATGTAGGGTATTGGCAGGTCCGATACGAGGATGATTTCCGTACAATGGTGGGATACAAGGCGAACGCAGCAAAAGACCCGTACCAGACCATTGATCCTTCCAGGGTGACGACAAGATTCCGCGATGCACCGGTAAACCGTCCGGAAGAAAACCTTTTCGGTTCCATGTACCGGGGAATTCCTCAAAAAACAATGCCGCTTGTGGTTACGGATGAGAGTCACTGGATATATGAAGGAACGGGATTAAAAAATGGGGATAAAATCGAAGGAGTTGTCGGCGGTGAAATTGACAGATCCGATTTTACGGAGAATATCGACCATATCGCCCGCTCACCTGTAGTTGTTTATGGCAAGCCGACAGTGGCTGATGTTGCCTGGTACAGGCATCCTGAAGGCCGGAAAGTTTTCTCTGTCGGGACATTCTACTGGAATTGGTTCCTCGATCCTTACGGGCATGAAACAAAAAGCACCTATAATGAGAAAATTGATATCATGACCGCCAATGTCATGGAAGTGTTAAAAAGACGCCAATAGCATGATCCTGTCCCTTAAAAGGAGGGGCAGGATTCTTCATTTTCCAGAAGCTGGTGCAATTAAATGTTTCGATTTTAGAGTCTGCCGGGAATATCTAAGATGAAAACAGTTATTGTCTTTTCTGCAAATATTTCAGGAAATACCGTTATATATTGACATGGGTAACGAAACATTTTAGGGATAAGTTAAGTCTAAATAAATGAAATCCTTGATTATACCGCAATGAAAAAACTGATTGTATTTTCCCGCAGATGTGCTAAACTTAGTTTGAAATTCGAGAATAAGCATCATTATTCATAAAGGAGATTTATCATGGACATCCAATTAGTTGCAGCTTTTATAGCTTCCTTTCTCTCTGTCCTTGTATTAACTCCGTTAGTCATAAAATTGGCCATAAAAATCGGAGCAGTTGATAAACCGAATAATCGTAAAGTTCATCAAAAAGTAATGCCACGGCTTGGTGGCCTGGCCATCTTTTTAGGTGTTATTACCGGTTTTTTTGCAGCCGGTTTATATGATGAAAAGGTGACAGGCATTGTCACGGGTGCGGTTGTCATTATTATTCTTGGCATTCTTGATGATATTTATGAACTGTCTGCAAAAGTCAAACTTTTAGGTCAGCTTGCAGCAGCAGTCATCGTTGTAAGTACAGGATTGACAATTGACTTCATTAGTATACCTTTTATTGCAAAATTTGATCTTGGCATATGGGCGATTCCGGTAACGATTTTCTGGATTGTCGCGATAACAAACGCGATCAATCTGATTG
>JAENYN010000024.1 GCA_016841765.1 Guptibacillus hwajinpoensis | reverse complement strand
TATGGTGAAAGCGAGTGTCTGCAGCGCAATGGAACGAACTTGTTTTTTCAGCTTAGTTGATTATTAGTAAACAGTATAACGTTGAATATCGTCTCTAAGCATGACTTATTTAGTTATCTCCCAATCTCACCTTTTTCACAAAAATATTTATTCCACTAAAGGCTGCATTACTACACCGAGTCAATATACATAATGAAAAGTGCCTGGATTGTTTGAGCCAGGCACTTTTTCGTTCTTGATAAGAGGATTTTACATGAAATTACCTGCTTGGTTTAAAGGGATATAATCCGGTAGCGGGCTTTGAAAAACATGAAAATTCCATACATCAGCAGACCGCCGGCCACAACGGCAAGAAGATACGGTCCGAAAGGCTGCCGGGCAATTTCAGACAGGGCTTTATCCATCCCCTGCCCGTTTTCGGCCTGTGCATAACGCGCACTGTCAATAACAAACCAGCCAATAAGTGAAAAAACAATGCCGCGGGCAATGAAGCCTGTTTTCCCTACTGTTGTCATCGTTTTCCGTTCATCTTCATCCATTTCAATCGATTTCAAATGTTTGCCGAATTTTCCTTTAAATCCTTTGTAAAGTTCATAAAGGGCGAACGCTAAAATGATTGCACCCGTGACCCCGACAACCCACCGGCCCCATCCTGCCGACAACAGCTTTGCTGTAACCGTTTGTCTGGCTGAACCGGAACTCTCAGCGTTGATGATAATCATGAATGCTTTATATGCAAGGCCGGTATGGATGAGGGCACTGACCAGGTAACTTCCCCTTTTGATCAAATCCTTGATCCCGTGCTCTTTGCCTTTTAGATTCATAAATGCTTCGATCAGCTTCCATACTGCATAACCGATAAGCCCAAACCCGATCGCCCATAATGCAAATTCACCGAACGGCTTGGATGCCAATTCGGCAAACGCACCTTCTGATCCAGTCGTTTTTCCGCCAATCCCTGCTGCTGCCATTATTGACAGGATTCCGATCAGGATATATACCGTCCCCTTGGCCGCATATCCGAAACGAGCAAAGTTCCGCACCCATGGCTTTGCCTGTTTTGCTTTCACTTTAGCTTCCTGCTTGAGTTCCTCCTTATTTATGTTGGTGCCATGTTCCATCCTTAGTAGCTCCTTTCCTGACATTTCAGGACTTTTACAGATTATTACCCCTTTTACATTTTTTAAAAACGGCAGGCATTCAACAATATTAACCAGTAAAAAAAAGGGTTTTGATTGAGGAATCGCCAATATATTCATAAGACCAACAACGAAATTTTTCGATGAAAGGGAGATTGTGTTGAATGAACAGGTGTTGAAAAACCGCATTCTCAGCATGGAGTATGATTCGAATGAAGAAATATATAACCTCTGCCTCGAAATGATGAATTACATCGGCTCGACTGATCCCATCTTGCGCGACGACCTCATATACAGGACACTCGAGCGGCTGATCCCTGCTGGTGCTTTTACAGATGAACAGCTTTACCGCATTCTCGAAATCAGCCTGGGCCACACCCATCTCTTTTTCAATATAGATACAATGGACGAAGACGGTGTCTTTACCCGATCCTTTTCAGCCCTGGTAATTGCCCTTGTACTGGCCGAGAATAAAAAACACCCTTTTCTTTCCCAGCAGGATCTGCTCGTCATCCATGAATCGATTATTGAGTACATTTGTCATGAATGGGACCTGCGGGGGTACGTGCCCGAAAAAGGCTGGGCCCACAGCATCGCTCATATCGCTGATGTCATCGATATGCTGATCCAACAGGATAACTATCCCGCAAAGCGGAGGCAGCACCTTCTCGAAGCGATGTTTGACAAGGTGGCTACAGAGAAGACTGTCTACCTCTATCAAGAAGAGGAACGGATGCTTAACCCTCTCATGACCATACTTGAACAGGGATTTGATGAAGAAGTGCTGCTTGAGCTTTTAAGCAAGATGCTCGTGAAAATGGATTATGCGTTTCTTGAAATGAGGGAAGATGAATACGCGGCACTTTATATGAATACGACCCGTTTTCTAAGGGGGCTTTATTTCAGGCTGGAAGCCTCCGGAATGTTCCCGCTTTTGAAAAATGATATAGGATTCATGCTTATGCACGAAGTCCGGACCTTTTCCTGATATTTTTAATGGCCAGGAGGCTCAGAGCTGAATTGTGACTTGCCTTCAGTTGTTGTCAATATTATTGAAATCCAATCCCGTCTGTATGCCGGCATAAAGCTGAGACTGCTGAAGATGTCTCTCCTGAATATAGACGATTACCCCGTTTTCTTTCTATCCGGCCATGATTGTCCGTTTCCGCAAACGCTTGATTTCCGTGGGAACTCTCATTCAATACAACTGTTCTTAAGCCTGCCTGCGTTAAACATCCGCAATTTCGGGTAATATCAAATAACAGGGAAATGAATAAACAGATAAAGAGGTTGTAATATGATGAAGAATATCCTGTTAACCCTTATTCTCCTGGCTTTACTGGCAGGATGCGGGATTAGCAAGGCAAATGGGCTGGATACAAGCGGCTTGCAGAAGGATTCTACAATAAGTAATACAGTTAAGTATGATGCCCCTTCCCTTGAGACCGCTCTAAATGCGATCCCTTTCGAAATACAGCTGCCGGAGAAGCTGCCGTTTCAGTCTGAAGGGTATAAACCGAAAAAAATCAAAAAGCGGGAAGGGGATCCTGATTCTGTTCTCCTCGAACTGGTGGCCGAATCTTCCGGGGACAGCGAAGCGGTTCTTCGGTTATACGCAGGTAACGGGGATTATCTCGTCCATCAAAATGAACTCGGCGGGGAGCCGTTCAAGCTTAAAGACGGAACATCTGCATTCTATTTGTATGTGCAGCCTTACCATGTGGCCAAGTTTGAAAAAGACGGGATCGAATACTCAGTTAATTATTACAAAGAAGGAGAGTCAAGTGATCGACAAAAAAAGGACTTGCTTGATATCACAAATCAGCTGAACGCCAGGTAATCCTTTCTATTTTTGGGGCGATCTCTTCAGCCGGTTTTCTCATGTCTTTCGCAAACCTGAGCCCATATCCGGCAAAGACAGCACTTTTATTCTGTTTATGATATGATAAAAATAAACTTCTGCCGGAACGGTGATATGTTGTGAATAAAGAGAACAGAGAAAAATGGGTCATTATTCTCGGCTTCCTGTTTGGAGCCGTTATGCTTTGGGCCGCCTGGCGGTACCTGGATGAAGGGAATGCTTTTGGCTACATTCCCCTTCTCACAGCTGTCTTATCCTTTCTTATGGCTGGATATGAGCTTCTCTTTAATAAAAAACAAAAATAAGCAGACGGCCTGCCCCGGGATGGGAGCAGGCCTTTCATCTTTTTATCCCTTCCTTCAATTTTATCAGCGCTTCCGTTCCCTTCTGGCAAAATCGACAAATCTGAATTTGTCGGGGCGATGCCGTGATTCCGTATATTGAAACAGATCAGCGCTTTTCAGGTAAACATAATTCCTGACAACTACAACGGCATGATAGTCATTAAAATCAAGGAGTTTCCGGTCTTCATCGCCAGGCTCCTCAACTGAAATCACTTTTTTGGCAAAACTGATTTCGAGCCCTTTTTCCTCCTCCAGGTATTCATAAATCGAATGTTCGCACGCCTTTTTTGTTAATTCCGGCACAAACGATGTTAGGAAGTAATCTTTATCAAGAATTACTTTTTCACCATCTATTTCGCGTACTCTTACCACTTTCCAGATATCGTCATCGCTTTTGATCTGCAGCTGTTCCTTCAAGTAATCATCCGGTTCAGTGATACTGAGTTCTTTTACAATCGTGCGTGTGTTTTGCCCCATTTTATCGGCGAGTTCCCGGAAGCTGACCATGCCTGATACCGGAAAATCATACCGTTTCAGATCCAAAACGATAGATCCTTTCCCGCGGATTTTTTGGATGTAGCCATTCTGGGCAAGCAAATTCAAAGCCTTCCGAATCGTCTCCCGCGAAACGCCGTACAACTCCATCAGTTCATGCTCGGACGGAAGCTTTGTATCCGGTTTCATTTTCCCCGTTTCGATTTGCTCTGCAATCTCCTGATAGATTTTTTTATATTTGTTATTCATACTCCCCTGCTCCTTTTTCAGACTATCCGGAAATACGGAAGCCGCGATGGATAAAAGCAGGCAGAGAGGTGACTCCGCCTGCAAGATTTTTTATTTTTTCAAATGATAGACAATAGACTCATACGGCCTCAGCGTCATGTTTCTGAAGTCCAATTGCGGCTCAGCATAATTGCTGATAAGGACATCACTGATACACCCTTTCACATCAATGTGATCGGGCAGGGTGAATTCCGCTTCGCTGTCAAAAAAGTTGTTGACGACCAGGAGTGTTTCGTTGTCCCCTTTACGGACATATGAGAAAATTTTCGGATCATATTCGTGGAGCAATTCATATTCCCCATATGTGATCAAATCTACCTCTTTGCGCAGCTGGATCAGCTTTTGATAGTAATAGAAAATCGATTCACTGTCCTGGAGAGCGTTTTCCACGTTGATTTCCTTATATTTGTCCGGAACACTGATCCACGGCGTTCCCGTTGTGAAACCGGCATGCTTATCTGAATTCCACTGGACCGGCGTCCTTGAATTGTCACGGGACTTTTGCTTGATGATCTCAATGATTTCTTCTTCAGGGAGACCTTTTTCCTCTTTCAGCAGTTTATAGATGTTCAAGGTTTCCACGTCATGGTATAACTCAATTTTTTCAAACTTTGGGTTCGTCATGCCGATTTCTTCCCCCTGGAAAATGTAAGGGGTGCCCTGCATCATATGAATCACTGTTGCCAGCATTTTCGCCGATTCATTGTAATACTTTTCATCATTGCCATATCGGGTTACAACCCGGGGCTGGTCATGATTGCACCAGAACAAAGCATTCCAGCCTCCGCCGCTATACATCCCTTCCTGCCATTTGGAAAGAATTCGTTTCAGCGAAAGAAAATCCATTGCGCCGATTGCCCATTTTTCCCCGTTTGGATAATCCACTTTCAAATGGTGGAAGTTAAAGGTCATGCTCAACTCTTCCCGTTCAGGGCTGGAATATTTTACACAGTCTTCAATCTTGGTGGATGACATCTCTCCAACCGTCACGGCATCGTATTTTGACAGGACTTCCGTATTCATTTCATGCAAGTATTCATGGACCCTTGGGCCATCCGTGTAAAACTTTCTGCCGTCGCCTGAGTCATCGTCAGGAAAGTCCTGGTTTTTGGAAATTAAATTGATGACATCCAGCCTGAACCCATCAATGCCTTTTTCAAACCAATAATGCATCATCTCGTATACTTGCTGGCGCACTTCTTCATTTTCCCAGTTAAGATCGGCCTGAGTCACGTCGAACAGGTGCAGGTAATATTGGCCTGTCTGCTCATCATATTGCCAGGCATTGCCCCCAAATTTCGATTTCCAGTTGGTCGGCGGCTCTCCATTATCCTTGCCGTCTTTCCAGATATAATAGTTGCGGTAACGATTATCCTTGGATTTGCGGGATTCCTTAAACCATTCATGCTCAGTTGATGTATGATTCACAACAAGATCCATGATGATTTTCAGGCCGCGGTCATGGGCTTCCTCGAGGAGCTTTTCGAAATCCTCCATTGTTCCGTACTCTTCCTGGATTTTGTGATAATCACTGATATCATAGCCGTTATCCCGCTGGGGGGATTGGTAAATCGGTGTCAGCCACAATACATCGACGCCAAGATTTTTCAAGTAATCAAGCTTTTCGATGATTCCCTGAATATCACCTACACCATTTCCGGTTGTGTCATTGAAACTTTTTGGATAAATTTGATATACAACGGCTTTGCGCCACCACTCATTGTAATTCATTCTGATACCTCCAGACATCTATTGTTGTGATCTGTATCGAAACGGCCGGATGGATTAAATACGTCCTGGCCAGTTTTACTCCATGCCTTTTTATGGATGCGCGGCTGAACGCCTTTCCAAGAGCAAAAAGCAGACCGGAAGCCCGAAAAAAATTCCCGTAATAGTAGCATTACTTGATCTAATAAGAATAAAAGGGTCAGCTTGCCATAGTTCTACTGCTTTTCCCCTCATTCGAAAAAACTCACGTAAGCGGTTTCGATTCACCCTTTCACCAAAAGTATACTTGTCTATACAAGCGCAGTCAATTCCCTCCGGTCAAAGAATGACTAATTCTTTGTACATGAGCACAACGGTTTAAGAACAGGGCAGGTTTATACCTTGTTGTCCAGTTCCCGTCACAGGATCATCCTCACCATTCCGGGCAGAAAAATAAATACAAGTATTTTGGACATTTGTCCAACTAATGAATGATACTATTGAAATAATTTTAAAAAATAGGGTAAATATGGTATTATTACTTAAACTAACCCTAATTACTCCGATAGTAAGGGTAAGCATATGGAAAAAGGGCAAATTAAGTGAAAGCTTAAGACGCAAAGCTACAGGGGCTAACCGATTCCTCGCATGCCAGCCAGCTGCTCGTAAACTTCTGGTCAGCCGACCGGAAAGGGTGATGTGAAGTGAACCATCATAAACGGCTTACAACTGAGATAGAGGAATTGCGGCAAAACCTTTATAAGGCCGCATCAGCTGCCGAAACATATACGTCCGCAGAAGTTATCCTTTTGAGTAAAAAACTTGATACCAAGCTTAATGAATTGACAGGCTATCTGCAGCAATCGGGCCCAGGCCAGACAACCTGATGCAGCGAATGACAGTGCCCTGTTTCCATCAGATGGAACGTAAGCATGAAAAAAGACGGCTGATGACCATGCCGCCTGAATCATCCCCCATTTTTAGGCTTGGCGTGCCATGCCTCGCCAAATATTTCACCGTCACGCCCAATGTGGTACATTGCAAGCCAGGATGCCTCCTTTTTCCCATCAAGGCTGATGTAAACTTCCCAGCCTTTGCTCGCTTCGTTATTTTCTACTTTGGCCACTTGCATTTTGTCTTTCTCGGAATTTTTGACATTGTATTCCTTCATATCCTCTTTCGCCTGCTTCAAGGCAATCTTCTCTGCTTTTTGACTCGTGATCTCCTCTGAAGCCTGTGCTCCGCAGCCGGACAGCAAGATAACAGAACATAATAAGATGAAGACAGCGTTAAGGTTCTTCATTTTTTCCCACCTTTATCTACCATTTGTTTTTCTGTACCCTAATTTTTGAAAATTCATTCATGTATGTGACTGCCTAAGCCATGGATACTTTGCAGAACCCGCCGACTAACGACCCTTCATGGGAAGACAGAGGCGGATTTGCTCGTATCTATGTTCTTGAAATTGGCAGCTGCCGAAATACTCCCTTGCTGATAATTTATGCTTTCTTAAATGGCAGAACAAAATATCGGCACGGTAGTTCTGGTGCCGATATTTGAAGCAGACATGAATTACAGGCACTGAACTGTTATTCAGTGCACTTAATCCGAGACGAGCTGCCATTACACGCACTGAATCGTTATTCAGTGCACTTAATCCATAGAAATCTAGCATTACAGGCACTGAACCACTACTCATTACCTGCAATCTGTCGAATGAATAAAGCATTGGCGTTTTAGCCAGATATTCCCTCTTACACATTCACCTCAGTCCGTCATAGTCTGACTGGGGGTATCCGCAGGAAGGAGATCTTTCCTTCTGGAGCGGATCACCGCTTACGACGATAGCCGCTGGCGCCTGGATCTGGATGACTCCCTTCTCGCTTTTTATCCACAACGCACAATTTTATAATTTCCGTAACAAAAAAAAGAGGCCGCAATGGCCTCTTTGATTTAATCAGTGGAAATCTTTATAGATGACGAGCAAGCCTTCAAGTTTACTTCCATCATCAGAGGTAATGCTGTATCTGACATCAAGGATTTCCGCTTCCTCGTTGTCACGGAACCACCTATTCGCCTCTTCCGCATTGTTGAATCTGACAATCCTTGTCTCCCCTGCTTTTACATTCAAAGCCATTTTTCTTAACATCTCCTTCTCTTAGTCTACGAAGTCCTTTTCCCTTGCAGGATAACATTCAAACGGGCTGCCGTCATCACGGCTTAAGTACCTTTTTCCAGTTCTTCCACCTTTTTATCTGTCGCTGCCTTAAAACGATGAATCGTTTTGATAAAAACAACAGCTGAATATGCAGATGCGGCAAAGCCTGTTGTGATTTGCCATTCATGCCAACTTGCGTTTGCGACATATACCCCCGAGGTGACAATATAGAAAAATGTAATTAGAACATGAACCTTCCACGCTGGGTATACAAATTGAATCAAGCTGACAACGGAAAAGGTGATGGTTAGCCAGGCCACTATGTATATGCTCATAAAAAATATCAAATCCAAATGCATTCCATCCTTCCTGACATGAAATTTCTGGCCCTTTATTGCTTTACCCCAATTCCGATTGGATTATTCTGCATGTTTATTAACTACATAATTCTTTCTAAATAAATGCATCCCTGTCATTATTTTATAATTGAAACTTTTGTTAGACAGCTCCAATCCCATTCATCAGACAAAAGTCATGTTAAAGTGGAAAAGTCCTGAATATTCATTTCATGGGGGACCATACAATCTTTGTTGCACCCGCCGTTTTTTTCCCTTCATGGAACGCTTCTTCACAGAGCGTTTGGAAAGAAATCTTGAAAGAATAATAGTCCCATATTTCTCCATAATGATTTCCGTTTCCGCTTTTTCCGCCTGCATGAGAAGAGAAGACATGCAAATACTGTTCGGAAATGGAGCGGATCCGTTCAATGGACAACAATTCATTTATGGTGATGACAACACTTATTGTGCGGCTGCTTTCATCCACGGTCGTTACGACTTTGTAAATCACCGGCTTCGCTTCCAGAAAACGTTCGGTTATTAACAAAGCTTCATTCTCGGAAAAAGGCTTTGTGCATCCGGTGAAAAATATACCTATGCTAAAAAGCGATAGGATGATTCGTTTAATGTCAGGCACCCTTTATCCATCCTCATCATTCAAATGGTGTTTGTTTAATATTAAAACTGAATTTGACCGGGTGCACACAGGATATAGCCGGAAGATCCGCATTACATTTTGATATCGGGAAAGCCAGACCTTGCTATCCGTTTATTTCGGAAGCTTTGATGAATATATTCATATCAGAAAAGGAGCAAAAGCGCAGGGCGCCCGCATAGCGGCGTACGCATAAGCGGGGGTACCCGCAGGAAGGTGATCTTTCCTTCCGGAGGGGATAACCGCTTATGACGATAGCCGCTGGCGCCGCCTGGAGCTGGATGACTCCCTTCTCGCTTTTTATCCACAACACAAAAAATTTATAATTTCCTTAACATCAAAAAAGGCCCCGATATGGGACCTTGCAAATTTCCAATCAATCAATTTCAATCTCAAAAAATCGAATCAATACATATGTGAATAGGCTTTTTTCTCTTCGGGATCCCAGCTGATGATGCTGATCGGTTCATCAAACGATTTCACATAGATGTGAATGGGGACGTACCCCGGAAGTGCACCAGTCACAACCTGGTTATATAGATATTCGGTGAACGCCACCTTTTCTGCATAACTTGTAATTTCAACTGGCATTTCGATTGTCAACTGCTGCAGCTGATCCCCTTCAAATAAAGCCCTGGTCACAACCGGAATATCAAATCGCGGGAAGCGCGACTCCATAATCGTTTTAAAGTTCGCAAGCTGGCGGGACAGTTCCGGGTCATGCTCATTGCCGGCTTTGGAAGGGAACAGGAACGTTTCCCTCTCCGTCTGTTCCCACTCTTTGATTTGTGACTGGCCTTTTTTCAAAAAGGTTTTAGCCAGGTAATGACCCGGAGCGACATCACTTTGGGCGCCCTGCTGATAAACGGCAAATACAATCGGTATATTTTTCGCTTCCTCCATATTACGGAGACGCACCGCCACTTTGGCTGCAGCCTTCATTCCTTCTTTTCTGGCTTCTTTTTCACTGATTTTCACCTGGTCTTTATGAAGGAGGCCCTTCTCATCTATAATTGTCAGGTAGTCAACGCTATTGACAACAACTGAAATGGCTGCACCTGCAAGCTTTCCTTCTTTTGTAACATAGTTTTGTTCATGGATATACCCGATGAGAGATGGATGCTTTTTAGCCTTTTCCATGTTCGCTTCCCAGTCGTCACCAAGATTGAGTTCAGGGTTCAGGCCTTCTTCATACGTTTTGCTTTTCCGCCTTAGCCACTTGCTGATCTGGTCTTCTGACAATATTTGCCCTTCCCGGTACAAGTAATCATTAGGATCAAAGTATTCCTGGGCCAGCTCCATAAGCCCCGTCTCCATCTCATCAATACCGGTTTGCGTTTGCATTGCTTTAGGGAGGTAGCCGCGGGCAGCGCCCGGTTTATACCCTGCCATTGTATAATATGCGGTTGAACCGACAACTTCTTCTGTTTCAATACGCTGATTCGCATTATCGTTTTCCTTATCGGGAAGCGGCGAACATGCCGACAACACCAGGAAAGAAGATATGCCAATCACTATCAAACGATTTTTCAACTTCAATCGTCTCCTCTTAATGTTGTAGACTCCACACAACACCATCTATCAAATGTGCTTCTCAAGTGCCCCAATACCGGGCAAAAGCCTCAAATCACATTTTATCATCCCTCAGAAGAATGTAAATCAAAGAATTTCATAAATGAAAATGATTTACCCTCATACTCCCCTTTCGTCCTTCGACTACTATAATGCGATAAGATTTTGGTTGGTAAACCATAATCGATTGCGGGTAATGGAATGATTCCATGCCCGCTTTTTTTATTGCTGCAAAAAATGTAAATTGTCAGCGTTTAAAACGTTTTGACGAACTGGAAATTGTCAGCAAGGGAGTATGTCGACGGGCTGACAATTTTAAAAATATAGATAAGGGCAACTACGCCTCTGTCTTCGCCTGAAGGCTCGCCAATCGGCGATTTTTCTTTATGGATTCATCTCCTCGGCGAACCCTCATATATATAAGTACAGCTTTCTTACTTTTTCAGAGGATTATTCAGGAGGGGATGGAATGGGTGCATTTATCGGCGTCTTCCTGATTTTGGCCATTGCGGTTGCCATTTTCATGTATACAGCAGGAAGTATAATATTCGGAAACAGCAAAGATGCTCTGACCATCGACGCACTCCCCGCATCAGAAAACACATCTGAAAAATCGAAAACCGAGAATTGATTTCCAGCTTATCGAATGCCAGGCAATTGCCTGGCATTTGAAGTTGTACATACTTTACGGCCTGCCCGGACAACCTTATGGCAGGGAGGTCGGAATGATGAGAAATTATACGACAACATTTGGCGATTGGCTGTTTATCGTGTCCTTTTCCGCGTTAAGCCTTTTGATTCTGGCGCTTGTGCTGTTCGTGTGGAAAGTCAACAGCAGAAAACCTGATGAAAATGGATAGGACGCCTCTAGAATAAAAGCGTAAGGTGTCCTCTAAATGGGTGCCTGACCCCCGGCGCGTTAACGCGCCGGGGGTCAGGCACCTTTTTCATTTTACTATTCATGGAGTGGAAAAACTGGATGATTCCCTTATCGCTTTTATCCACAAATAAAAAACGGCACCTCCATATGCCGGAAAGTGCCGTTTTGATTATTTTGAATGTTTATTGCTGTACAAATATCCGATAGACCCTGCCATCATAATAAGGGGAGCACCATAATAAAAGAATTCCCATACATCTGTCATCAAAGCGAGAAATATGAAAACCCCTGGCCCGACTGTCATGAGCAGAATGAAAAGTGTCTGGAGCATCGTTTGCCGCCTGTTCATTTCTCCGCTTCCTTTCTGAAGCCGATTCAGACAGGGAAAGCCCAGTCCCCTTTCCGGAATACAGGCTCCCTCGTCCCGTCAGCTGTTTCCCCATCAATATCCAAACGGTCAGATCCGATCATAAAATCCACATGAATCAGGCTGTCATTCAAGCCAGCCGCCAACAGCTCATCTGAGGACATTTTCGTCCCGCCTTCCAGGCAAATTGGAATGGTGCTGCCAAGCGCAAGATGGCAGGATGCATTTTCATCAAACAGCGTATTATAAAAAAGGACGCCTGAATTGGAGATCGGCGAGTTATGAGGTACAAGTGCGACCTCTCCAAGAAATGCCGCACCATCATCTGTATCGAGCATCTCCTTCAACGAGCCTTTCCCTTCGCTAGCTTCATAGCCGGTCACTCTGCCGTTTTCAAATGTCAGCGAAAAATCTTTGATCAATACGCCGTTATAGTTGAGCGGCTTTGTACTCGCAACCGTCCCATTAACCCCTTCTTTCAATGGGATTGTGAATACTTCCTCTGTCGGCATATTCGGAATGAAGGAAACCCCCTGCTCATTTGAGAATTTTGCAGATTTCCAAATATGGCCGTCCGGCAGGCTGATTTCAAGATTCGTCCCGGGACCTTTATAGTACAATTTTTTAAACTGTTTCCTGTTCAAATAATCCGCCCGGTTGCCAAGCTCTCTTATATGATCCTCCCAGTTCTGTACAGGATCTTCAGCGGTAACCCTCGTCACTTCAAAAATTGCCTCCCAGAGCTTCTCGACAGCCTCTTCAGTCGACCTGCCTTCAAACACCTGTTGAGCCCACTCGTCAGTCGGCACAGAAACGATACACCAGCTGACCCTGCCGGCAGATATGTTTTCGTGATGTTTCTTCATAGCTGATGCCGATGCTTTATACGCCATAGACACTCTCTCCGGATCCGTATCACTGAGAGCTGTCGGATTTACGGCATATACCTGTAAATAAGCCGTATTCGCCTCATCCATTTCTTCAAAAGCTTTTGCTTTCCATTTCGGAAAGTCTTTCAAGCCTTGCTCTGGCGCCTTCATGAATTTCAATTTCAGCAATTCTTCATCATTATAGTCAGCCATAACATTCTTTGCCCCGGCTTCATAGGCTGCTTCTGCCGCTTTACGCACAAACGCAGTTGCAGTGACAGGCGCATCTATATAAAGCGTCTGCCCTTTCTGGAGATTGACACCTGTCCGGACCGCAAGCTCGGCAAGCTTTTCCATTTTCTGTTCGAACGTTTTCATCCAACTCCCCCTTATCTGCTTATTGCTTTCTAACTGATTATTCTACAAACTGGCCGCAAAGCCCTTTTTATGGGTCTGAAGGGCGCTTATTCCGTTATGGAAGAGCCAGTCGCAGGAACTTGTTGGGGAGTCTTAACTACCCGGGCGATTCTACATGGAAAAATAACTCGGGCAGGAAATGTTCGCTGATTTGGAGAACATTTGACAGCAGGATGTTCAGACAGCCAGGGAAAAAATGATCGCACCTGCAATCATGGCAATGCCGGCTGGCTGGCTTACTTCTTTTTCATTTACACCCGTTTTTTCCAATATGGCGAAAACGGCAAGCACACCTGCAAGATGCAGGAGGGACAGCAGCATATTCCCTTCAAACATATTCACGGACTTACCCGATACAATCCGTATCAGCCAATCGATAAGACCGAAACTTAATATGAGCAGCGGAATTCTGAGTTTCATGAAACCACATCCTTTTCCTTCATTATACCTTTACGATACATTACACCGGCTGTACACCGAAACACCGGAAAGTGACAGAAATAGCAAACTGAAGTGCCCGATTGCCAATTAGAAAGGAGTATCGAAATGACTGAACGATGTCCCTTTTGCGAGCCGGATACAGATCCCCGGCAGCAAGTTGTTTATGAAAATGAGCTGGTGATGTTTTTACAGCAGCCGCAGCCGGTCCTGGAAGGTTCAGGTTTGATCGTCCCGAAAAGGCACCGTGAAACTGTATTTGATTTAACTGAAGAAGAATGGCAGGCGACATTTAATCTTTTGAACAAAGTGAAAAAGCGGCTTGATGAGCTTTATAAGCCTGATGGCTATAACATCGGCTGGAATGCGGGAACAATCGCCGGACAGCACATTATGCATGCCCACCTCCATGTCATTCCACGTTTCAAAGACGAACCGTTTGCAGGCAGGGGGATCAGAAGCTGGCTGAAGTCCGAGGAGAACAGGCGGAGCTGAATAATCCATTCCTAATCTTGCCCCCTGCATCAAATTACTTCCTTGCTTACTTGATACTAGACGAAACGAAAAAAAGGTGGGATAAAAGTATTATAGACATATAAAAATCCCGAGCTATATTGCGAAACTCTACAGTGAATTTCGTATAAGTTCGGGATTTTTATCATGTTATAGCTTTTTTAATATAATTAGATTCATTCCCAAGCATAGTCAGTTATAGTTATGCCATGCCTCTACTTATCCGTTTTCAAGAACAGCAGCTGTTCTTTTTGAAGTTTTCGGAAAGCCGATTCCGCTATATCCCAATAGGATGGAAAAGACAGGTGATAGATACAGGAAAACGGCAAACGGGGCATATGCTGCAACCGGAACACCAAGTGTGCTCGCAAAAAAGGCACCGCTGACTCCCCACGGGATCAGGGGATTAATCAATGTACCTGCATCTTCAAGTGTGCGGGACAGATTCTTTTCCGCAACCCCCCGTTCAGCAAATAAAGGCTGGAAGGTCTGGCCAGGCAGCAAAATTGAAAGATACTGTTCGCCTGTCATCAGGTTCACTCCTATAGAAGATCCGGCCGTAGCTGCAATCAAATCACCGTTCCGCTTCATTTTCGATACCGCACCAGCCATCGCCTTTTCGATGACACCAATTTCCTGCAGCATGCCGCCGAATGCCAGGGCAATCATGATAAGGGATATCGGCCACATCATCGATTGCAGTCCGCCCCGATTCACTATGCCATCGATAATCTCATTGCCAGTATCCGCTTTATAGCCTTGCTGCAAAACAGAAAAGGCTTCATTCAACGCTGCATGCTGAAGGAAAACCGCTGTTAGAAGCGCGGTTCCGATCCCTGTCAGCAGCACCGTGATCGTCAGCACTCGTTTCATCGCCATAACCATGACGAGAATTGGAGATAAAAGGGCCCAATAGCTTAAGTTGAAATGAGCGTCAAGTGCGGCAGTTGCCGCTTTTATGTCCTGCAATCCTGTTCCGGCAGCCGAATGGTCCCCCATTACAACAAAGAACCCGGCTGTGACAATAAGTGCGGGCAGTGTCGTCCAGAGCATATGGCGGATATGCTCATTCAAATCGACACCTGCTATTCCGGAGGCAAAATTCGTCGTATCCGATAACGGCGACATCTTATCCCCAAAAGCGGCTCCGCTGATCACAGCACCTGCTGCGAGGGCCGGTTCGATTCCCAAAACTGCTGCTATTCCAAGAAGAGCGACACCTACAGTCCCGACCGTCGTAAAGGCGCTTCCTGTAAAAGTTGAAACAAGGATGGATATAAACAGGGCACTGGTCAGAAACCAGGATGGGTGCAAAACATCAAACCCTGCCGCAAGAAGAACGGGAACGGTTCCGCTTAACATCCATGCCCCAATCAGCATGCCGATCAATCCCAATATGATGATAGGCATGATCCCGGCCATAATGCCATTGACCATTCCCTGCTTCATCTTTTCCCGGGGAATACCGAGTAAAACACCCGTTCCGGCAAGTAATGCAGCGGCTGCTGCAAGCGGAATATGCGGTTCCAGTTTCAAAAGGAAAATTCCGCTGAAAATGAGAGCCATCAATAACGCCAATAGAAGTATCGCTTTCTTAGTTGTCATTTTCTCTCGCATGTCTTGTACACCTCTGATTTTTATACTTAAACGCTTTTATGCTTTTAGGTAATAAAGTAATAGCATCTATAGTCTAGCGAATAAAAAAACGTTCGTCAAATAGTTTTGTTACAGCACCTGCGGATTTTTTAAAAGTTTCATAGGTTGGACAATCTCTCACATCTAATGATGTAATATTCTGTTAATTTTTTGGTATACTAAACTAGTAGATACATAAAAAGCGGCTGTTCTTCCTCCTGTCTTTTCGAACTGAGAGTGAAGGGAGTTTAAATGCCATGCCTAGAATCGTTTTGCATGTGTACAACGTTACCGCCGTTTCGCTATTTTTCCTTCTTGCTATTTCGGTAATGGTTTTTCAGGCACTTGAGCAGCAGTTTGATTGGATGATTGCAACCGCTGCACCGCTGACAGCTGTACTTCTTGGCCTTTCCTATTACATGCAGGTCAAAGGCCTCCATATCTATCTCTGGGCAATCGGTACATTGGCTGTTCTCATTCCTTTTGTTTACTGGTTCGTTTGCATTTGCTGATGTATTGAGGAAAAAAGCAGGATTGATCCAACTGGCGAAAAGATTGCCACAAATGACGTGAACCACCGTTTTCCAGAGTAAACGCGAAGATTCGGCGTGCTTGCAGAGAGATTACAGCTGAAACTTCCTTCCCTCAGCAGTTCTCCAATATGGAGAGCTGTTTTTTGTTTTTTCCAGCCGACAGACTATGGCACATTGACAGAAAATAAGTTAAAATCATACCCAACACCGTATATCAGTTTCTTAAAAGCAAGCTCTGTAAACATTCAATGTCGATATTCACAAGTGAAATTTATACCTTTTATGTATCTAATCTTCTCCGCAGCAACAGGGTAGTGGAAGAAGGTCATCAGGGAACTGCATTTTGCGCTTTCCGCGGGGCGGGCGCTGAGCCTCCTCATCGCTACGCTCTTGCGGGGTCTCAGCTGTCCCGCTATTCCCGCAGGACATTGAATAAGCTTCTTCGAATTGACATCGCACGAAGAAAATTGGTTTTTATTTTCGAGGAGTCGAGCCCCTTCCGCTCCAATCAACTGGCGTTAGAATAGATGTTCCACTTTTTTTATAAGCAGACTGTTTGCAGCTTCATTGCAACTTCATGTATTTGTGAAAATTTCCAATAAGATCACCTGCCGTTTGACGGATCATCAACAATAACCTGTAACAAAGCCAAAGATAAAGTAAGGTGAAAAAAAATGACTGACAATGAAAAATGCTATTGCCTGGAAGTTTTCAGGAAAAAATACGGCAGCCATGTCCAGGGCGATTGCCTGAAATGGTCATGCGGACGTTACCGCATCGAGAAACGGAAGGAAAAAGAGGGACAAAAAGAAAAGACAAACCAACAAGATACGCCCTAAGCCGTTTATCTTACGCATTAAAAAAAATTTCAAAAAAACTAAAAAAATAATTCAGAAATATTTGATTACTTCCGCTTTTCCCTATAAAATAAAATAACACATTCCTTTTCTGAACTTGAATATGATGGGAAGAGTAGTAATGATGTAAAAGGGGGACTGTCCAATGCATTTGTTTCGTATTGTAATGATTGTGTTCTTTTCAGTCAGTGCTCTTTCGCTATGGTCTTTCCAATCCCTTGAACTGTTTCACATCTTATCGGATTTTTTTACCAACTGGAAAAGCAAGTGATACTTCGATTGTAAAAACCGGCTGTCCTGTAGATATGAAGTTCAGAATACGTGGAGATTAAAAAATCAACATTGAAATCGAGTATCTTACCATAACGGTTGATACTCGATTTTTTGTTGGTATATAAAGATTCTGCCTACTATTCACTTTCTAGCCGAATAATACTTTACAGGCCCTGTGTAAGCGCCTTCCATCACCCTGGCGATTGTTCCTGTGATACTGTGCGGCCCTTCTGCATCCAATCCGAGTTCCCAGAGCATCATGCCCCCAAACCCTCTGTCCATCGCCAGCTCTGTTTTCTTTTGGATAGTTGATGCTCCGTTATAATAATAGGTCGTGCCATTCATTCGGATGATATCCTGCCTGGCATTGTCCGGATCGCTGTTGATGATTTCCCCATATGACACCTGCTTTATAGCCGGATCTTCAGGCTGGGCGTAAGAAGGCACACCTAGAACAAGCTTTTTCTTTGATATATTAAGGTTTTCAAAAAGCTCGGCCCAATAGTTTGCAATCCTTTCCGTAAATGGGTAAGGCGATAGATTGGCAGCGTCATAGCCGCCGTCCCACTGGCCGTCATATGCCATGATGTTCACATGGTCTGCATGTTCAAATATAGAAGGCCCGTAAACAATATTGTCCGTTTCAAGCCCTGAAACACTGTGGATCTTGGCGTGTACGGCAACCGAAAGCTCTTTCCCCCTCGAATGCAGCTTATTGCTTAGATCAGCTGTAAATGAAGCGAGATTTTGGGCATCATCAAGTGAACGGGGATGTTCAAAGTCAACATCAACGCCATCGAGCTTTTCCGCCTTAACAAGACGGACAAGTTCCTTGACCAGGTTTTCTCTTGATACCGGATTGGCAATGGCAGCTTTGAAATAGTCATACGACTCCCCGCCATTCATATGGAACCACCCGCCGACGGCCAGAACCGCATTCACGTTATGGCTGTGTGCAAGTTCAACCAATTGCCGAAGATTTTTCTTTGCCTTTTCCCCTGTGAATGACAGATTCCCATCATTTCCGGGATGAACGAAAGAAAAAATGACATGAGTCAGTTTGGAATAGTCGACCGTTTCCGGATCCCGGAAATCCTGTACATATCCAATCAGCACGTGTGCAGATGCCTCCGCTGTTTCAGGCATATCCTTTTGGCCTGGATCCTTTTTGGATAACACTGCTGCTTTTCCGGCTTTATCGGATTCGGACGGATGGCTGAATTTTTCATAAACTGTCCCTGCAAACAATACACCAGCAAAACTAAAAATAATCAGTATGGTTAAAATATAAGTTTTCCTCACGATCTAACCTCCGTCAGTCTATCGTTTAAAGTGTATCAGAAACGAAAAAAGACAGGAGGTGGTAATATCCTCCTGCCCTTCCTTCTGCACCAAAATTTCCATTCCTCATGTCAAAAGCTTCCCTTTTTTCATATTTTGATTTAAACTGCACAATGAAGATAATTCAGGATAGGTTTGGTGGAATATGGATAACAAACAAAAAATCTACGATAAACTGCTTGAAATTGTAAAAGAGGAAAATTTGAAAACCGATGAAATGCTGAAGAATCATTTGTATACGAAGCTCGGCGGGAAAGCGGATTTTTTCATTACCCCTACTGCCATTGAAGAGATTCAAAATGTAGTGAAATTTTCCAATGAAGAAAATGTGCCCTTTACGTTGTTGGGGAACGGCTCCAACCTAATTATCAAAGATGGCGGTATCCGCGGTATTGTCATCAACTTGAAGCATCTTGACACGATTTCTTCTGAGGGGAATGTCGTTACCGCCGAAAGCGGAGCAAGAATCATCGATGCATCCCGCTATGCCCTTGAACAGCACCTGTCCGGGCTGGAATTCGCATGCGGGATACCCGGAACTGTCGGCGGGGCCTTATACATGAATGCCGGAGCCTATGGCGGGGAAATCAAAGACGTGCTTGATTTCGCCTACGTCGTCGACCGGAAAGGGAATCTTGTAAAACGCAATGCTGAAGACCTGGATCTCGATTACCGTACGAGCAACATCCCGGATACAGGGGATATTGTCGTTAAAGCTGTCTTCAAGTTAAAGCCAGGAGAATACCAGGAAATCAAAGCGGTAATGGATGACCTTACTTTTAAACGGGAATCCAAACAGCCGCTCGAATATCCTTCCTGCGGCAGTGTATTCAAGCGCCCGCCCGGCTATTTCGCAGGAAAGCTCATCCAGGACAGCGGCTTGCAGGGTACAAACTTCGGAGGTGCGGAAGTATCAACAAAGCATGCCGGATTCATTGTCAATAAAGACAATGCAACAACTGCAGACTATATCGCCCTCATTGAACATGTCCAAAAGACCGTGAAAGAAAAGTTCGGGGTAGAGCTTGAACGGGAGGTAAGAATACTGGGGGAAGATCCCCGGTAAAATAGGTTTATCCTTGATCAGAGGGGCAGTAAGTCTGCTCACCGCCGTTTTTGCCAATCTCGCCAACGACCCTACTCATCTGTACCGTTCAAGACGCAGAGTCAACATAGCTCAAGATAAAGAGGCTGTTCCAGGGGTTCATGACCTCCCGGAACAGCCTCTTATTTTTTCTCTCATGAAGACAATATTTTATTGTCAGCCCTCTTTTCAGACAAGCAATCAGATGACAAGGAAAGGTATCTATCTTTACTCTATGGAACCTGATAGGTCTTCCGTCCTCTGATGCGGGTCACGGGCAAAGATTTTCCACCTAAGCTTTTTCTCTCCCTTTGTAAAAAAAACCTAAACAACTTTTTTTAAAAAAATTTTCGACAAAAATCAACATGCATTTGTACCAATACACCTTTTGATTCGACATGATCTAGCCTCATACCAGAGGATTAGTGCTTTCCTCCCGGAATGTTGTAGAAATCTTTGTTGTTTACCTTATTTGGAAGCGAGGTATAAGTATAACACCTCTAAATAATGGAAACTCGAAGCTTTTTTAAAATCTGTTACAAAGGGGAGGACGAAAACATGAAAATAAAGGTTGGCAGCTGGCAAAGGCTTACCCGGCAGGATAAGGAGTTCATTTTGAAAGCCGTAAGCCAGCGGTCCCAATTGATCAGAAGCGCCTGAATATCCTTATCAAACCTGTTGTATTTTAAAAATCCGGCTGGAAATCCTGCTTTGTCACCAGACTGGCAGCGATATACCCCGCGAACGACAGCAGAACCGGCAAGACAACGGTATGCATGCCGAGCGGATTCGGCCAGTAGCTATGAAACAGAATATACGTACTTATGCCAATCAACATTGAAGCAAGCGCACCATATTTATTGCCCCTATCCCAGTACAGCCCCAGGACAACCGGCCAAATGAATGCTGCCTCCAGCCCGCCGAATGAAAACAAATTCAACCAGATTAAAAGCTCCGGCGGATTGACCGCCATGAAAAACACGAGAATGCCGATTACAGCTGTTACCGTCATACTGAGCTGTTTTACCTTTTTCTCACCGGTTTCAGGCTTCACATAATTTAAATACACATCTTTTATTACAGCAGAGCTGACAAGGAGGAGAAGGGAATCAACCGTTGACATGATGGCCGCCATCGGCGCAGCCAGCACAATGCCTGCCAGCCAGGAAGGAAGGACTTCCATAGCGATCAGCGGCATAACTGTATCCCCCACTTCAATCCCCGGCATGACTGCCCGGGCGAATACACCGGTCAAATGCATGCCAAGCATAATGAAACCGACAACCACGGTACCGATGATCATAGCCCTGTGCATGGCGCGGGCATTTTTATAGGACATCGCCCTGACCGCTACCTGCGGCAATCCGACCACACCGACACCGACCAAAATCCAGAAAGACGACACATACAGCGGCGTCAAAGATCCGTCTGCCCCGAACGGCGTCACCAGACCCGGGTTTTCCGAAACGAGATCCTGCATAATGTGGCCGATACCGCCGCCGGCAACGATGGTTCCGATCAGGATAATGGATGTGCCGATGAACATGACAACACCCTGGATGCTGTCCGTCAGTGCAACCGCCCTGAAACCGCCGATAATGACATAAACAATGACAGAGACCGCAAAAATAAATAAAGCCGTTGTATAAGAAAGCCCCGTAATCGATTCGATCAGCCGGGCTCCGCCGACCCACTGTGCAGCCATGGCGGAAAATAAGAAAATGATGATGCTCGCCGCCGATAACATGACAACCCATTTTGAATCATAGCGCGCCTTCAAAAAGTCGACTAGTGTCACGGCATCCACTTTCCTGGAGACGATCGCGAACTTTTTCCCCAGGATCGCCAGGACAAAATAGCCGGTAACGACCTGGGACATCGCCAGCAGCACCCAGCCAAGACCGACATTGTAAGCGACTCCAGGTCCTCCGATAAAACTGCTTGCACTTCCGTATGTAGCGATCATCGTCATGGCAAGGATGAAACCGCCGAGCTCCCTGCTGCCGAGAAAATATTCATGCAAGAACGTGTTCGTCCTGCTTAAGAATGAAGACGCATAGAATCCGACAGCGAATATGGCAACAAGAAATACAATCAGCGGCAAAACCACTCCCGTATTCATAAGCTGTCTTCCCCATTTTGGTCAAACGGGACTTCTTTGAATACACTCCGCACCAATATCGTGACAGCTGCAACCATCACCACAAAGCCAGCTACACAGCTGTAAAAAAACCAGGCCGGCAGCCCCATTATGTATTGATACTCTTCAACCGGCTTCGAGCCGAGGCCGTAAGCAAACCCATACCACCATAAAAAGTTGAATATAGCGAGGCCAATGCCAATCAAAGCCTCCCGGTTGGCGATCAGATAGCGGGGATCGCGTCCGGATTTCTTTTTCATGTGAAAACCCCTTTCTGAAAAGCCCCTGAACATACTGGCTGCCAGCTGCTTCTCTGTTAAATCTCCCCTAAAAGAATACCATATTTCTCTGAATCACTCTCTTTTAAACTCACCATCCCACCGTTCCGCTTCCTGCATACTGGAATAAGAAATAGACATTGAGGGCAGCAAGCAGGATAACGAGCATCCGTTCAGCGGAGGAGCCTGTCCGGAACGTGACGAAAAACCGGAGCCGGCCCTGCACAAACGGATAAAAAAGCGGCACACCGTCTTTTGTCAAAAAATCGCCGGCAATATGTGACAGTATTCCGGCACTCAACCCGACAGCATAAAGCTGGCTGAACTGATACTGCTCTGCAGCCCAGCCGAAAAGCAAATAGGCCAGCACTGCAAATAAGAGTGAATGTGTAAACTTGCGGTGACCGAATATAAGCTGCACCGGCACGGATAACCATCTGGCTTTCCGCCCGATCCGGCTGTTGTATTTATCAATATCCGGCAACAGCGCCCCTATTAAAACCAGTGCAAAAAAAAGCAGTGTCTCGGCAAAATCAGCCGGCAGCACACCGCTGGCGTTAAATAGCGTCAACGTTAAGATCCCCCATGTAAAACCAAACATTTGATGTCCTGGTGCATTCATTCGTCGTCCCCATCCTTTTCCCATGTTGCAATAATGGTATTTTAGTATAATCCTCATTGGATTGACCAGGGACGATAGGCCGAGGGGATGGATTATTTGAGCTCAAACCGAACAAGAACAGAATCATGGACCGGTTCATAGCCGATTTCCATATAGATTTTGTTCGAGGTCGGATTGTCCAGGTCGGTATAAAGAGAAACTGATTCATACCCCTGGTGAAGAAGCCGTTCTGTCAGGGCTGCTGTACATGACCTGGCATAGCCTCTCCGCCTTTTTTCGGGAGGAGCATAAACAAAATTGACGGTGCAGTTCGTTTTCGTCGGCCTGGCCGAAGCCGCCATGGCCACAAGCTCCCCGCCGTCCTCCCATCCATACAGACGCTCCCCGCCGATTAACTCATGTGCCTTTTCATTTGCTTCCCTTTCCGTCATCGGATCCATTACCTCTTCCGCAAAGGCCGCCACCCAGCGTTCAATCACAGGGATATCGGCCTCCTCCACTAATCTTCCTTTTCCGCTGGCCCTGCTGATTTCATTTAAGCCTGTCAATTTGTAGAGGCGCTGATTCATCTTCACCTTCATGGTTTTGCCGGTCAGCTTTTCAATTTCCGCCCCGAGTGCAGCCGTCAGTCCCTTTTCACCGATCAGTCCCGGAATGTCCGGATGCAGCCTGACAATATCAGCGGCAATCCCACGGATTTCCGCCGGATAAAACGAATGAAGCGGATACGATAAAATGGCCTGGCCGGGCTTATTCTGGAAAATGGTGAAGGCGATCGACCCGTTTTTCTCAACAACTGCCATTACCACAGGCTGTTCCGATTCCTCAAGTGCTTCCAAAACACCGAGCGCAAGATTGTTTTCCACTTCAGTGTGCTCCAAAAAGAGTGTCACATCCTGTTTATACCGTGAAACATCCTGGTAATGCGTAACAGACCACATTCACATGCACCCCCTGGCTTCAATTTTCTTACCAATATTCGATGAAAGGCTTCCTAATCCCTTGATATTTTGATATTCTGTTAAAAATTCAGATAGGGGGATGGAAATGGAGATCAGAAGACTGGAACCAGATGATGCTGAACAATATAGGGCTTTGCGTCTTGAAGCATTGAAGAACAATCCCGAAGCATTCCTAACGACATATGACGAAGCTGTTGCCCGAAAGAATGCCGTTAAGGAGACAGCCGAACGGCTAAAAGCGGGGGAAAATGATACATACGGCGCTTTTATCGAAGGAAAGCTCGCCGGCATGGTGACACTTTCAAGCGAGACCAGTGGGAAAATGAAGCATAAAGGCTATATTTTTGCTATGTATGTATCCCCTATCGCAAGAAGGAAAGGGGCAGGCAAAGCCCTGCTTTCAAAAGCAATCAGCCGGGCAAAAGAACGCGGACTGGAACAGCTCAACCTTGCCGTCGTGCAGGAGAACAAAGCTGCAAAGGGTCTCTATGAATCTGCTGGCTTTGAAACATATGGAGTTGAGAAGCATGCGATGAAGTCAGGTGATAAATACTGGAATGAAGAGTTGATGTGCCTGTTTTTTTGAGAGGATTAGGGGCAGCCTTAACTGTGGATGATTGATCCGATGTTCCCCCTTATATCATGGAATATATGGCGTGAAACTTATCGTTCGGCGCGAAAAGAGAGGGGATTGGCATAACCCCCCTCCCCGTTTCGCATGAAATAGGTGAATTTTCACGTGATATTCTTGTTATATGGCATGATAGACACGACGATCGGTCCTGCCTCCTTAGAGTTTGGCTGCGATTAAAGGCACCGGTCTTCCCATTCCTTTCCGATCGTTTTTATGAAAGCTTCAGAATCAATACATATTACAATTCACGCCGTCTCTCCCTGTTTTTAGAGCCGGAGCGGCAAACTTTCACCCCAATCAAAAAGGTCCTCACGCCGCAGCAGCACGCTTTTTCGCCAAACGGTTCTTTTCACGCCGTTCCTATCGGTTTTCCGCCTTACGAACTAGTTTTCGTGCCGCCGGAATCCCACAGGCTGATAGCTATTTCCGGAGCTTGCGGAGTTTCTCCCTTACCGCCGTAAACGGACACCGGGAAGGCGCCGTCTCATCATCATTTAAAAAATACTGTTTCCATTCAAAGTTTCCCTCAGATCCGTAAAACTTCAAATCGGGATGGGGCGGGGCTAGATCATACGCCGCCAGTCGGTTGCGGATCGCCCGTTTGACCGTTGCCGCTTTTTCCCCGTGTTGCATAAATTCCTGCAGCACCCACCGCGGCGTAAGTGCCAGCATCAAGTAAGGAAAGGTACGGCTGGATCTGTTTTCGTGTGCGGGTGTTCCGCAGTAGACGAAATAACGTTCCCCGTGAAAGCAATATTCCCATGCCGGCTCATGAGGGTCAGCGGGAATATCATCAGGCCATTGTTTTTCATCGTACGTACTGATCCGTTCGAGGAGAGACCAAAAAATCTCCCGGTATTCATTGACTGTTTTTTCTGCCGTTCCGGATTTTTTAAAAAACAATACCAGCGATGCGTAGTTTCCGATTTCTTTTGATTGTGTGCTGAATTCCTTTATCGCAGCTGCCGCCTGTTCCGCTGCATCATCAGTCTGTGGTGCTTCAGCAAATCCATACCGCAGATGGTTAAGCCGGTATGCATGGACAGCTGGTATACACGGAAATTTATGGGATGAATCCTCCATCTTTGCGGAAAATTTTTTGAAAGCATCAAGCTGCCAATCCGGAAATGACAGGGAATTTTGCAAAATCGTATCTTTACTGAACAACTGAGTCAATGAAAAAACCTCCTTCTCTATACGATATTGAGAAAGAGGTAATTGGGTGAATGTCCTGCCTGAATGGAGTCTTTCATTTTAACCGCCAATCCACAAAAATCATCCCTTCAAGATTGTGCCCTTCCATCACGATCTGGTACTTGCCCATTTCTTCCGCAACGAAGCTCATCTTTCCATCAGAAATCAGCCTCACGCCTTCAATTTCACCGTTCTCCGTTTCAACATGGTAGCCATATCCTCCGCCATTCTCGCTTTTTACCTCTACCGAAAACAGGACGGTCTCCCCCTTCATTAGCCTGATTGGGATTTCATGCCGGCCGTTGAAATAGTCGAACGTAGCCGTATAGCTTGAATACGTCCGTTTTGACTCCCATCCCTGTTTCTCTGTAAAATCCATCTGCGATACCGCCAGGATAATAAAGGGCACTGCCAGCCCAAACAAATACTTTAAGAAATCTTTTTTCAAAAACTGTGCCGCTGCGAAAAAAAGCAGGGCAAATGCAGCCCCGACGGTACCAGCAATGAGTCCGAACATTAAATCACCGGACAGCAGAAAAATCAGATAACCGGATGCTATGTATAAAATAATTTTGCTCTTCTGCCCTCTTATAGGCGAAATCGTGTAAATGAGGTCGATAAGCATGGATGAAATAACGGCATATCCGAAAAAAACCGCCCAGAGCACGGCGTTTCTTACAGAATCAGCAAACTCATATAAGTCTCCCCCAGCACCGATCAGCATCACCACACAGAACACAAACCATATAAAGCCTGATGCACTAAGTTTTTCTAGTAAATAAGCCCATAATAACCTGCCTTGAAACCGTCTCACGTTTTCTCCCCCGCATGACTATAGTTTGGCATACTGTTTTATGCCGGCCACTATATAAGACGTATTCAATTGCCAAAATGTTTCATTTTTTTAGACTAATCACTGAATAGGACAGATAGATGACTGGCAATTTAAAGTATGGTACGTTTAGGATACAGCCATTTAAAGGAGGATTTTTCATGAGTGTACATATTGGAGCAAAAGAAAACGAAATCGCTGAAACAATACTGCTTCCGGGTGACCCCCTTCGTGCAAAATACATCGCCGACACCTTTCTGGAGGATGTGAAACAATACAACGAAGTCCGCGGGATGCTCGGTTTTACAGGTACATATAAGGGCCACCGCATTTCCGTTCAGGGGACAGGAATGGGCGTACCGTCCATCAGCATATACGTGAACGAGCTGATTTCAAGCTATGGCGTCAAAAACCTGATTCGCGTCGGCACTTGTGGAGCGATCCAAAAAGACGTCAAAGTGAGGGACGTCATTCTGGCGATGACCTCCTCAACGGATAGCTCCATGAACCAGCACATTTTCAACGGAATGGATTACGCACCGACCGCTTCCTTTGATTTGCTGAAGAAAGCGTATGACGCCGGCAATGACAAAGGCCTTGACCTGAAAGTCGGCAGCGTCTTCACTAGCGATACATTCTACCGTGACAGCATGGACCTGTTCAAAAAGCTTGCCGACTACGGCGTGCTAGGTGTTGAAATGGAAACAACCGCCCTCTACACCCTTGCAGCCAAGTTCGGCGTGAATGCGTTGTCTGTCCTGACTGTAAGCGACCATATCCTTACTGGTGAAGAAACATCTGCAGAAGAACGCCAGACGACGTTCAATGATATGATTGAAGTGGCGCTTGAAGCCGCCATTAAAGAATAAAATCACAAGCAAAAGTGCCGCAGCCGGATTGGCTGCGGCTTTTTATATGCAATTTTTTAAACAAACCAACTTATCGCTTGATATATAGTAAATAAAATTATAATATGTTTATATAAACCTAAACGAACTAACGAGGTGTTTGCAGATGGATCATCATGAACTATTCTGGTCTGCTTCTATCGAAGAACTGAAGAAAGGCTATACGTTGAACGATGAACAGGGCATTTTCACCTGTATCATTTGCGGCGGGCGGTTTAAAAAAGGAATCATTTATCCTGCAGACGGCCTGCTTTTTGAAGCGGAACTGGCAGCCCAAAAGCATGTCGAACAGAAACACGGTCACCCGTTTTCCTATCTGACCGGATTGAACAAGAAATTCACAGGCCTTTCCGACCAGCAGCGTGATCTTTTACTCTCTTTCAAAGAAGGCATCTCGGACAAAGAAACGGCCGCAAAACTCGGTGTCAGCCCTTCAACAATCAGGGCCCACCGCTTCAAGTTAAAAGAAAAGGAAAAACAGGCGAAAGTATTCCTGGCAATCATGCAGCTGCTAAACGAAGATGACAGCAGCAAGGACGATTGGATTCATATTCATAAGGGGGCGACAATGGTGGATGAACGCTATGCGATAACTGAAAGTGAAAAAGAAAAAGTCATCAATAACTATTTTAAAGAGGGGCCGGATGGGTCTTTGAAGCAATTTCCAAGCAAAGAAAAAAGGAAGATTATCGTTTTGCAGCAAATCATGAAGCAGTTTGAACGCGGGAAAAGCTATACGGAAAAAGAAGTGAATGAGATTCTGAAGGCCATCTATGCTGATTTTGTCACGACTCGGAGATATTTGATCGAGTATGGGTTTATGGTGCGGAATCGGGATGGGAGTGAGTATTGGGTGAAAGAATGAGTGAAGTTTAAACATGTCAACTTGTCCTCCGGACTGGATTAAGGAACTTTAGTCTTTTCCTGCTTGTTTCCATCACAAACATAATGCAATCCCCACCGGGAATATGATATAGTAAGAAACACAAAATGAATGAAGGAAATCCGCAGATCCCTCTGCGGGAGAGGTTCGCAAACTCCCTCTATAAAAAACTAAGGCGAAATCATATCTTTCCTTAGGTATGATTTTTTCTATGCCGTTTGACGGCGGGTGTTGTGGACGCTTCCTTCTCTTACAGGAGATGAGGCGAAATGGAAAAGAAGAAAGCGATTGTCGTGTTCAGCGGCGGGCAGGATAGTACGACTTGCCTATTCTGGGCACTTAAAAAGTTTGATGAAGTGGAAACGGTCACGTTTAATTATAATCAGCGCCACAGCGAGGAGATCGAGGTTGCGGCCGGCATCGCTGCCAAGCTCGGCGTCAAGCATACGGTGCTTGATATGTCGTTATTGAACCAGCTTGCGCCGAATGCGCTGACCCGCGATGACATACCTGTTGAGGCGGGTGAAGGCGATTCCCTCCCTTCCACCTTTGTGGATGGCCGCAATTTACTGTTTTTGTCCTTCGCTGCCGTGATGGCAAAACAGGCCGGTGCGAAGCATATCATCACTGGTGTGAGCGAAACGGATTTCAGCGGGTATCCTGATTGCCGCGACTCCTTCATCAAATCACTGAATGTCACACTCAACCTTGCAATGGACTATGAATTTGTCATTGATACGCCGCTCATGTGGCTGAACAAGGCAGAGACGTGGGAGCTTGCTGATGATCTTGGTGCCCTGAATTTTGTGCGGGAAAAGACGCTTACCTGTTATAACGGGATAAAAGGAAACGGCTGCGGCACGTGTCCTGCATGCGAGCTTCGCCAAAAAGGATATGAAGAATATACACGCAAGAAATCGGGGGAGGCGGATCGAGCATGATGCAGCAATTTTACCCGCAGGTTTTTCATGACTTCCGTTACGAGCTGAATAAGGATATGCATTTCTCCGCAGCCCATTATGTCCCGCACGAAGCTGCCGGCCCATGCCGCCAGGTGCACGGGCATACGTATTTTGTCAATGTGACCATTGCGGGTGACGAACTGGATGACTCCGGGTTTCTCGTTAATTTTAAAGCATTGAAAGAGATTGTCCATAAACGCTATGACCATTCGATCATGAACGATTCGCCTGATTTCAGCGATGATTCGGCTGCTTTCTTTCCGACTTCCGAAGTGACCGCCCGGGTGATCTGGGAAAATGTCCAGTCCCATCTCGATTCGCAGCCGAACAAGCCGAAGTGCCTGCAGGTGATTGTACGGGAGACGCCGACAAGCTATGCAGTCTACCGGCCGAAAAAAGGTGATTTCAAATGAGTGCCGCAAACCAAATACCTGTGCTTGAAATATTCGGTCCGACAATCCAGGGGGAGGGCATGGTCATCGGGCGCAAGACGATGTTTGTCAGGACGCCAGGCTGTGATTACCGCTGTTCCTGGTGCGATTCAGCTTATACATGGGACGGATCTGCGCGGGACGATATTCGCCGCATGAGTGCAGAAGAAATTGCTGATGAATTATTCGCAATCGGGGGAAGCCGTTTCAATCACGTCACCATTTCCGGCGGCAATCCCGCTCTTTACGGACAGATCGGTGAACTGGTTGAATTGCTGGCAGGCCGCGGCATTAAAACAGGGCTTGAAACCCAGGGCAGCCGCTGGCAGGATTGGTTTCCGGCGATTGAAGACCTGACGCTGTCCCCGAAGCCGCCAAGCTCCGGGATGAACCCGGACTTTGATGTACTGGATGACATCATCGAAAGGCTGCGGAACACTTCCAGAATAGATCACCATGTCAGCCTTAAGATTGTCGTCTTCAATGATGCCGATTTTGAATGGGCTGAAAACATCCACAAACGCTATCCGGATGTTCCATTTTATTTGCAGGTCGGCAATGACGATTCGGTGACAGACGATACCGAAAACTTGACCGCCAAACTGCTCGATCAATTGGAATGGCTGGCAGACAAAGCTGTCGCTTCCTCCGTGATGAACGATGCAAAGGTCCTGCCCCAGCTCCATACGTTGATGTGGGGCAATAAGCGGGGCGTTTGAATAAAATGCCGGAACGCATCATCAAGGCGTCCCGGCACTTTTTATGCCTTTGTGCACGAAAACATCAAAAACAGCGGAATCCTTAATCGCCGCTCAAACTCCTCAACACTTCGAAACTGTTCTTCCCGCGGTGTCCCTTCCCTGATATCTTTTATGACGAACCCTGCACCGCGTAGCAGCTGTACATACTCCTCCATTGTCCGGTGATACTTCACTACCCGTTCGCCGATCCATGGTTCCGAGCGTCTTCCAGTCTTAAAATAATCGTCGACAATCCAGTCTGTCCTTTTCCCTTCTTGTTCGGCACTTTTCATCGAAGCCGTCAGAACAGGGTGCTGGACACTGAAAACAAGCCTGCCTGCATCCTTTAATGAATTGGAAATACCAGCCAGTGCTTCTTCAAGGTTTTCAATGTAATGTAGGACAAGGCGCGAGACCGCCAGATCATACTTTCTTTCGGGAAAAGGCCATGTTTCCAGTGAAGAACGGCTGATTCTGCTGTTCTTTCCGGCCAGCTGCTCTTCTGCCAGTGCGGCCATCCGTACAGAACCTTCCACCCCTTCATAGAAAGCCGCTCCCCGTTCGAACAGCTCTTTTCCGAACGCCCCGTCCCCGCAGCCCAGATCAAGCACTTTTTGATCGTTCACTTCCCCGATCATGTCAAGCAGGACAGGCAGTTCAATCGTGTTATTCGGGCTTTCCGCCCGGTTCCTTCTTGATAAATAGTTTTTTAGGAAGGCTTCATTGTCATAGACTGACGACCCTTTATACTCCATCGTATTACTTCTCCTCCATCGCATCCAATTCCTTACGAAAGTGGAAGCGTTCATCATTCTCGCCTATGATCGCATATCCATTTACAAGGTAAAGCTGCACCGCACTTTCCCAGTCACGGTTCGTTTCTAAGACGATTTTTCGGTATCCCATATCAAAGGCTGAGCGCTCCAACGCAAGAAGCATCCTGGCAGCAAGTCCCTGCCTGCGGTATTCCTTTTTCACTGACATCCGTTCAATTCGGGCCGTCCCTTCTTCTTCATATGTAACCGCACCAGTGCAAACGATTTGCCCTTCCAGCGAACCGGTCAAAAATAGCAGTCCTTGTCGTGAGTACCAGCTGACAGGATCGGCCAGGTCCGGATTCAGTGTCGGATCAATGAACCCGAACCTTTCCCGGAACCCTTCCAAAATCAGCCGGCGGGCCGGATCACGGGATTCAGCAGTTATTTTTGCAAACGAAATGTTCTTATCCTTTTTCAGATGGGAACTTTTCATATGTCCCCCACTTCCGTCCAGATCCGTTCCAATGCTTTTTCATTATCATTCACAGTCAAAAGGAACACATCCGGATTTGTCAGCAGGCTCCACTCCTTAAAACCGACACTCGGATCGACATGCTGCAAAAGTAATGCCATCAAATTCCCATGTGTCACAACGATCGCATGTTCAGCATCCGATTTCAAAATATCTTCGACGACGCCTGTTCCCCTTTCTGCAGCTTCCCGGCTCGATTCTCCGCCTGCAACCTTCATATCCGGATTCACAAATGATTCCTGCAGGATGTCAAGCCAGTCCACCAGCGGTTCGGGGCTGAGGATGCGTTCAGAAAGGCGGGCATCCTCTTCAATCGGCAATCCGAGCAGTTCAGCCAGCGGAGCAATTGATTGGCGTGCCCTTTTAAAGGGACTGCTTATGATCCGGTCGACTTTCCTGTCATGGAAAAACTCCGCCAGCTCTTCCGCCTGTTTGAATCCATTTGGTGTAAGCGGACTTTCCTGGGGCTGCCCGGAAGCACTGCAGTGTCTGACAATGTAAATCTTTTTCATTTCGCACCCGCTTTTCCCTTATTAATTGCTTTTCGATCCAATACATATATTCCGATTGACCGAGTAGAAAAAAGAACCTGACAGGGATAGTTCCGTCAATTCTTCTAGCCACGCATCAAGTTCAGTCTGCTCAACAGCGTTCTCTTCAGAAAGCCAGTACCGCATCATTCGGGCCATGCTGTACGAGTATGTATCTTTTCCAAAATCTCGGTTGACCAGCGTGTAAATATGAGACTTGGTTTCTGAGAACGAGCTGTTTCGAAGCAATCCCGATAGTTTTCTGCCTATCGTTCCATCCGGCCCGCTGTCAGCAAATGCATGGATGATTTTTCTCGTTCTTGCCAAATTTTCAGTTGAGAACACTTGTGTATCAAAGTCGGTATGAATGACAGCCGCTTTGCCGCCTGGCTTAAGGACCCGGTACATTTCCGCGATGGCTTTGTGCGGATCCTTCACCCACTCCAGTACCTCTGCACAGATGATCCGGTCAAAACTGTTATCCGGAAACGGCAGATCCATCGCATCACCTGTTGTGAACCCGATTCTTTCATTTCGTCCTTTCGCCTCCCAGTTTTGGCGGGCCCTTTTAATGCGAGCTTCCGAGTTATCGATGCCGACCGCTTTTTCAACAAAAGGATAGACTCCTAAAAGAAGGTGTTCCGCATCTCCCGTATTGCAGCCGATATCGAGCACTGAGTGGCCCGGTGCGATGTCCAGGAACCCGAAGTACGCTTTCCATTGCATAATGATATCCGGCATGGGCGGGTTTAAAAAATATTCCTGTGCCATATGTATTCTTCCTTTCTATCATTCACATTGTGCAAGTTAATGAAATTCCTTATGATAATAGAAACACAGACTTGAAATGAGGATAAAAAATGATGAAGCCAGAACCTATGGATGCTGCAAAACGGCTGATCGATGAAAAATACCCTGATTGTGATGCTGCCCTCCTCGCCGGCAGTGTCGTCCGCGGGCAGGGAACTTCCGCCTCCGACCTCGATATTGTCCTATTTGACCGGAATCTGGGCGGTTCATACCGCGAGTCTTTTTTCTTTGAAGGCTGGCCGGTTGAACTGTTCGCGCATAATGTCACATCTTACGCTGGATTTTTCGAAAACGACCGGAAGCGCGGCCGCCCTTCCCTGCCGAGAATGGTTGCTGAAGGAATCATACTGAAAGACAGCGGTATTCTCACAGAAATCAAAAACGAAGCGGATAAGCTACTGCAAGATGGGCCGGAACCCTGGTCAGCCCAAACGGTAGATTTGAACCGCTATTTTCTGACCGATTTGCTTGATGACTTTTCCGGCTCTTCTTCGCGCCGTGAAGATCTTTTCATAGCCGGAGATCTGGCAATGAAGCTGCATGAGTTCGTCCTCCGCACAAACCAGTGCTGGACCGGCAATTCTAAATGGGTATACAGGTCACTGCAGCAATTCGATCCTGATTTTGCAGCAAGGTTTGCCGTTGCATTCGATCAATTTTACCGGACCGGAGACAAAACCCCCGTCATCCAAATGGCAGAAACAATCCTTGCACCTGCCGGCGGCAGACTGTTTGAAGGTTTCTCAATCGGCAAACCGGCAGATCGTTGATTCCGCTCACTCTTTGCCGAATGACCGAAACGGGCTGATAAGTTCATACCCTGTATAGAATACCAGCTCTCTTAAAAAGAAAGGGACTTTCGTTTTTGCCGATTGATAGGCTGTTGTGCTTGCAGGTGAAGGAAAAGCATCGAGTCCCAGATCTTCTGCCATTGCCATCGCCCGCTTCATATGGAGCGGGTCAGTTGCAATCAGAAGTTCATCAAACCCCTGTTCTTCGGCAATTTCTTTGGCGAAAAGAAGGTTTTCTTCCGTGATTTCGGATTTGCCTTCGATGAAAATGTCCTTTTTGGCAACTCCCTGCCCTATTGCATATCTTTTGCCTGTTTCCGATTCAGACAGCTTGCTGCCCGGCGCTTTACCGCCGGTGAAAATGAGATGCTTCGCCTCTCCACTTTTATAGAGGTTCACCGCATGGTCGATCCTTCCCTGAAAAACTGGTGACGGTTTTCCATTCCAGGATGCGGCGCCGAGCACGATGGCCGCATCCGCGGTGACTGATTCAGTGTTTTTGAGGCTGTATCTCCAGATTTCAAAGCCGGACCAGAGCAAGAAAATCAAAACCAGGGCAAGAAGGGACGCTATGGCAATCTTAAGTTTTTTCTTCATGTGAATCTCTCCCTATGGCTGCGGAAAAAACGCTACAAGGATAAATGAAATCCAGCCGGGCAGCGTTTTTTTGCCGAGCGGCCCAAGAAGCGCTTCCAGGCCCTCAACCATCAAATCTCCAAAAGTAAAGATAAGCAAAACAAAAATTTTACCTGACACCCCGCCGTCTGTCATGAGGTGCATTAATGAGCTCATAATCACGGCATCCGTAACAATTTGAACAACGGACTCTTTTTTTGAACGCTTGTAAATCGGTTTCTTTGTAAGCTTATCAAGCCTTGTGCCGAGCCAGATCACTAGGGCGAGCAAGACGAAACCAAAGAACATGCCCTTTCCCTGAAAGTCATAAAAAAAGAGCACGGTGCCTAACCCGCAGAAGGCAAAAATCCTGCTGCTGTGCTTACGGATCCATCCTTTCCATTCTTCACTCTCCATCCGCACTCCCTCCCCGAATATCGCTGCCAATCATTTTACCATAATTTTCTTAAAATTAGGATAGCAGGAAGTGAAAATGGGTGATACAGAGCCATTATGGTCCTTATTACTTGAATTTGCCGCTGCTTTGGAGCATTTCGTTGCTTACTGACAGTTCTTTCTTATAATAGTAAAAAGGCCTGACCCCGGGCGGGATCAGGCCTCATAAACTTTACGCTTTCTTATTGGCTGTCATGAAGAGTGTCACCGTCACAGCTGCAAACGCCAGAATTGATGCCCATGTGCCGAACATCGCCTCTTCCGGCATAACGAAACCTGCTGTAACAGCGATTGCGATGATGACACCGGTCAATGCTTCACCGGCGATGAAACCGGAAGCGAGCAGGATGCCGCGCTCTGTTTTCTTCTGGCGAACATCTTCGCGTTTTTCCCGCGTGTCAATCCAGCCTCTGACAAGGCCGCCAAGCATGATCGGCGATGTCAGGTGGATTGGCAGGTAAAGCCCTACCGCAAACGGAAGGGAGCCGATACCGAACAGCTCGACAGTCGCCGCAGCTGCCATCCCAACGAAAATGAGATTCCAGGGCAGGTCACCTTCCATGATCCCTTCCACAACAAGCGCCATTAGCATCGCCTGCGGTGCCGGCAGCTCCTGGGATCCAAATCCGTATGCACCATCTAGTAGAATAAGGATAAAGCCAGTCACAATACTTGCAATCAGAATGCCGTACAGCTGTGCGACCTGTTGCCATTTTGGCGTCGCGCCCAGAAGGAAACCGGTTTTCAAGTCCTGGGACGTATCACCTGAAATTGCTGCTGCGATACAAACGACTCCGCCGATAATGATGGCAGTCAGCATTCCCGGCTCACCTGTGAGGCCGGTTGCTTTTAAAATGACCGCAACAAAGATCAATGCTGCAATCGTCATTCCGGATACCGGGTTTGACGAACTGCCGACGACACCGACAATCCGGGCGGAAACGGTCACGAAAAAGAAACCGAATAAGAGAACGAGCAGCGCCCCGATAATCCCGACTTCAATATGCGGGAAAAATGCCAGGATGCCGACAAACAGGATGGTTAAGCCGATAATCCAGGAAAGCGGGATATCCTGTTCCGTACGGAGTTTCCCGTGACTCATCCCTGATTCACTGAAGCCTTTAAGGGCCCCTGTGAACGAGGCAAAAATCGTCGGCAATGTTTTAAGCAAGCCGATAATTCCTCCAAAAGCTACGGCACCTGCACCAATGTACCTCAAATAACTATCCCAGATGGCATGGTAGTCCATTTCCGAGATCGGCACTTCCGCCGGATAAATCGGTTCGTCCGCAAACATACCGAACTGGCTGATCAGCGGGATGATGCCGAGCCAGCCGAGAACGGCACCGGCAAACATGATCCCTGCAATCCGCGGACCGATTATATAGCCGACCGATAGCAATGCAGGCATGGTATTCATGCCGAAAGCTGCATTCCGGAAACCTGAGATTGCCCATTCAACCTGGGATGGAAATGCTTTGACCGCATCTGTCAGGAACTTGAAAAACGCCCCGATGCCAAGGCCCCAAAATACAAGCTTCGCTCCGCGCCCTTTTCCTTCCCCGGCAACAAGCACTTCTGCACATGCTGTTCCTTCAGGATAAGGAAGGTTATCATGTTCATCGACAATAAGCGCTTTACGAAGCGGAATCATGAGGACGACACCAAGAATTCCGCCGGCTAACGAGATGATTCCCATCGTCAGCAGGCTCGGCTGCATGTTCCAGATGAACAGGGCCGGCAAAGTGAAAATGACACCCGCTGCCAGTGCTTCCCCAGAAGATGTAATTGTCTGGACAATGTTGTTTTCAAGGATGGATTGCCGGCGCAGGATGACTCTGAGCACCGCCATTGAAATAACGGCTGCCGGAATGGACGCCGAAACAGTCATCCCGACAAGCAGGCCGAGATACGCATTCGCCGCGCCGAAGACGACAACGAGCAATGCCCCGACGACCAAGGCGAGCAAAGTCAATTCCGGCCTTTTATCGTTCGGGGAAATATAAGGTTTGTGTTCAACCTTTCTCTGTGGTTCTGCCATGTTCTTCTGCCTCCAATCTGCATAATTAAAATGATACTGCGAAAAAAATACTGAAAATCTGGCTATGACGGAAAAAAAGGCGCAGGAAAACAAGCAGGCAGCCGCTTACTGCCTAACATTTATTACCTTCCTTCATTCATTCGGAAACCCCTTTTAAATTCCGTCAGCATTCGCCTGATTTTTTATAATGGCAATACATTTTCCCACTCACACTCCGCCTATTTTAGTACGGTCATCCTGTGAGTTCAACTGATAAAATTTGAAAATTTTTTTAATCCTGCTGTTTGTTTCTTTTTTTGTGGAAAAACCAAATAAGTGAATAGCGGGTTGGAAAGGCTTAATGTCCGGGGTAATGCCGGCACCATCGTGTAAGGAGCCATTAAAAGTAAAACGGCCAGAGACAGAAAAACTTTTCCTGCTCAGGCCGTTTTGTTTTCAAGCCAAATCCACAAATTGTGTTTTGAATCGCCTCTGGATATAGTATAGGCGTATTGCCGCTCCGGCAGCGGCCGCTGTAAGGCCGGCGATAATGCCGATCCAGTAACCGAAGGGGCCAAGGCCGGAAAGATGAGCAAGCCCATACCCAATTGGAAGGCCGATGAGCCAGTACGACACAAGGGAAATGACAAAGGGGATGTTGACATCCTTGTATCCTCTTAAAATACCCAGTACAGGGGCCTGGATGGCATCAGAAAGCTGATAAAAGATCGCATAAATGATAAACTGCTGCGTCAGCTGGATGACGGGGGTGCTGTCGGAATATAGAAGTGCAATTTCTTTGTTGAACAAGTAGAGAAAGAGACCGCTGGCAAAAGCCATGGCCACTGCGATTCCGAGCCCGAGCTTGCTGTATGCGTTGGCATCCGCCACCCTTCTCCCGCCAACTTCAAAACCAACTGCAATCGTAAGGGCCATCGAAATGCTCAACGGAATCATATAAAGCATCGATGTGAAATTCAAAGCCGCCTGGTGGGCTGCGATCGTCGCAGTATCAAAGGCGCTCATCAACAGCGTGACGACGGAAAAAATGCTCGTTTCAAAAAAGATGGTAAGGCCGATCGGAACACCGATCGCCAACTGTTCCTTCCAGGCCGACCATGATGGCTGGCTGACATCGCGTAAAATCCGGTAAGAGGCGAAGGGTTCTCCCCGATGAACGATAAACAGAGCGATGAGAAAAAAGGTCCAATACGTGATTGCAGTCGCATAGCCGGCCCCGGCGCCGCCCAGTTCCGGGAATCCCATTTTCCCGAATATAAGGACATAATTAAAAAAGATGTTGACAGGAAGCACAAGGAACGTGATTCTCATACTGACACGCGTCTGCCCGAGCGCATCAATGAAACTGCGGAGAACGGTGTACATAAACAGCGGAATCATGCCGAAACTTAAGCCTTTAAGGTAGTGAAAGGCAATATAGCGGACGCCGGGTTCAATCTTCATCATATCGAGTACAGGGCCAAGCAAAAAAGCCCCGGCCAAAATAACGGATAAGGCCAGGGCAATGGCGAGATACAGCCCCTGTACAACAGCCTTTGGGACATCTTTCGAGCTGTCAGCACCAAGAAGCTGGGATACGATCGGGGTTACCGCAATCAGGATTCCGTTCAGCCCGGTAAAAACCGGGACCCAGAAGCTCGTGCCGATGGCAACACCGGCCAAATCGTCTGCCCCCGCCCGGCCTGACATGATGGTATCCACCAGGTTCATGCTGAACATCCCCACCTGAGTGACCAAAATTGGCCAGAGAATGGTCAACAGCAATATGATTTTCTGTTTCATCGTATCCGTTTTATACATTGCCGCTTCATCCTTTGCTTTGCTTCCCAGCATGCCTGCTGGTTTCGCTAATCAAGAATCCTTCTACATCTTATCACAAAGGACAAGCGCGGCAGGCAGAATTATTGTTTTTAGGGTAAAGGGGCTCATTTCCTCCAGCGGTTGGGATTGCTTCGATTCACAGCTGCTCCATGCCCATTCTGAATGCGGCAAGATGCTGTTTCGAGGCCATGCCGAGGTTTCTCATCACCGCTTTGATATCCGGCGGCAGGTTCGGCAGGCCGGCGAGTTTTTCATACATGGAGATATTCGCGATTTCTCCTCCTATGCCGGCCTGAAACGCCTCATTCAGGGTATCCGGTTCACTGACATATTGTTTTGCATCATCCACCGGCACCTGAATGCCGTATTTCCGGAACAGGCCGATCAGTGCCCGGATATGGCGCTGTTCGGCCGCCTTAATGTTGGTGAACGGCCTCCTTTGCCCGAATTTGCTGATCACTGCATCATAGCGCGCCTGTGCCAAAAACTCATCCTGAATCGCATAAGTCAATGCCTCTTCAATACTGATATCTGTGTCTTTCATCGCCCCTGCGGCCCCATAATCCGCCGGTACGTCAGGCTCCGCGTGGACAGGTTGCGAAACACCGGCAAGCATTACCACTACAGCCACTGCCAGCAGGACTTTCCTTACTTCTTTCACCATCTTCATTCACCCCTTCTTACACAATGTTTTTTCCGGTATATTTTGTGTAGCGGGCAAAAAAACATTCATATAGGCAAAAAGACTCATGATTGCCTGGGAATTGCCTGGCAGTTGCCAGGCAATTCCCAGGCATGAAAAAAGCATAAAAAGCCATGAAAAAGGCATGAAAAAGGAGGAAACAGCGATGGAGCTGCCGCATGATTTTCAGGAGACTGTCCGGAATGTGCATGGCGGGGACGGAAGGCGATGGATCGAAGAATTTGACGGACTGATACGGCATTGTGAGGAAAGGTGGGGCTGCAGGGTTCTGAAACCTTTCAGCCTTTCTTATAACTTTGTGGCCCCTGTGCTGTTCGGTGACGGCTCTGAGGGTGTTGTGAAGCTTTGTGTTCCTGGTATAGAAGTCCGCAATGAAGTGACAGCCCTGGCTCATTTTAACCGGAGAAGCGGAATGGTCGAGATGAAGGATTATGACCTGGAGAAAGGCATCATCCTTCTTGAACGGATCAGTCCGGGGACCTCCCTTTCTGCTGTTGAGGATGATCGGGAAACAACAATGACTGCTGCCGGAGTGCTGCGGAACTTATGGACAGACCCGCCGGAGGAGGCCAACCTCCCGACAACGGAGGACAGGGAAGAAAATTTTCATAGACAAATCAGAAAGTACCCCGATGGAACCGACGGATTTTCAAAAGAAATACTGCTTGAAGCTGCTGGAATGTTCCGCTGGCTGAATGAAACCAGCCTGAATAAACAGCTTCTTCATGGTGACTTCCATCATTTCAATGTCCTGTCTGCAGAAAAAGGGAACTGGATTGCGATCGATCCGAAAGGCCTTATTGGGGAAGTGGAATACGATCTCATCCAGTATATGCTTAACTGTTTGCCCGAAACCGGCATGCTTCCTGTCATTTCACAACGGGTTTCCATTTTCGCTGAGGAGCTTTCCCTGCAGCGTGACAGGATTTTGAAATGGGGGTTTTGCCATTCGGTCCTTGCCGCACTATGGTGTATGGAGGATGGATCGGGATGTGAACAAAAGCCCATTCAGGCTGCCGGAGTGTTTAGACAATTGCTATCTAAGATGGACGCTGATCAATAATTTCGGATTTTGCAAGATTCACAGCCGGTAAAAAAAGGTATATAAGGTACATAGCTGCTATTCAAAACAACAGGAAATTAAGATGAAAGGATTGGAACCAATGGAACAAATGAAAACGAGCCGGCTTACACTCCGTCCGCTGGAAAACGGAGATGCGGAATCCATTTTCGCTTACGCTTCCGATCCCGTGGTCGCCAATTTCACTACGTGGGATAGCCATCGTGATCTTGATGATACACGGGATTTTATCGAACTTGCGATTCGGGACCATAAAGGAAAAGACACATTGACATGGGGAATCATCCTGAAAGAAACGGGCCAGTTGATCGGAACCATAGGGCTTTCCGGCCTTTCCTTCCGCCATCACAGCGCAGAACTCGGCTATGTCATCGGCAGGAACCATTGGCGTTCCGGTTACGTGACGGAAGCTTCGAAAGCCGTCTGCACATTCGGATTCAGGGAGCTTAACCTGAATAGGATCATGGCCAGATGCCATCCAGAAAACACAGGCTCCGAGAGGGTAATGCAAAAAATCGGAATGACGTACGAAGGAACAATGCGGCAGGTGTATTTTGCTGCTGGACTTTTCGAAGACAGGAAAGTATATTCCATCCTTAGGGAAGAGTTTCCTTTTGCACCGCTTCTTTAAGTTTTCGAAACAAAAATGATATGCAGGATTCTAGTCATTTTTCAATTTTCGGGTATCTGTTTTTGCCTTGTTTATTTCATATCCATCCTGCTATTCGGTACAATCTGGGATCCGAAAACCTGTGGATAGATCTTGTCGTTTTTTGTATGTTCTGAATATTTATCCACATATCCAGTGACTTATCCCCCGTTTAAGAAGTTACTCACAACCATTAGAGGATAGGCAGGCTGCCGATTCGATAATAGCCTGTTATGTTATCCACATTCCGTTTTCTTTTTCTTTGGTGATTTAGGACAGCTTGTTCCCGAGCTCGGCAAACTTATGAAACCGAATTAATGTTTAAAAATCAGTATATTTACTTCCAAATTGGGCATAATATAAAAGAAAGTTGGTAAGACCAACTCTTCCCCGGCCGTCAAGTGAATTCCCACAGTTCACTGACGGCCTAATTTATGTACTTGCAAAAATTTTTCCCCGACATGAAAAAGACCGTCATCTGACGGTCTTTTTCTCGTTATATTGGATGCTGTCAACTTGCCGCATCCGTTCAGGCAAGCGGTTAAGCGTCGTATTGAGAGTGTCTAATTTCCCTTCAATCCGATGAAGTAAATAAAGTGTCACAACAACCGGAAAACCGACTTCCTGGATAAGCGGCAGCAACTGTTCCATGATCTTCCTCCTTCCTATTCGTGAAATTTCCCGTCGGCTGAAACTACTCAATTAAATTTCGTTGGCGAGGATCAGTCTGTCACCGATCTTTCCTCTATGCACCTGCAGGATTTTCCTGGTCGCCCTCCTCCAAATAAACTCATGAAGAATATGAAGGTTATCGACGGATTCAACAAATATGTTTCACCTAAGGAAAAAAGGGAGCAGCCAGCCCCCTTTTCTTACCTGATTATGCAATCGTAATATCATTTATTGTCCGTTCCACAATGCGTGCGCCGCTTTTCCCGGTCAGATTTCCGCCCGACGAACTAAACGCATTCTGGGTGATAATTTCGTCCATAGCCGCACTTACAGCAAGCGGATCGACAGGTTCAATCGGATTGTCCAGGCTGATTGTCACGACAGATCCTGCTTCGTTCGCAAACTTCAGTTCCAATTTCTTTGCCATATTCATTCCTCCTTTCCCCAAAACATTTGACGCAGCGGGTTCGGTGAACCGATGCCTTTACAGGATTACCAGATCACCGTTTTGCGAGCTTACGCCGCTGTTTGGACTAAATCAAACGAATCATTGCGCTCCACTCTGATCAATGAGTGCTGCTGCAAACCTGCCAGTGCCTGCCCGGTGTTGTAAAGCTGATCCGCCGTTGCATCAACTTTCACATTGTTAAAATTCTTGTTCTTATAAATCGGCTTCCCATCACCATCAACACCTTGGTCAAATACCAGCCGAAGCTGGCTATCCGTAACCAGTGCCTCTGTCATGTCCCTCACCTCCTTCATCTGTATATAGCGTGATGAGGCGAAAAAGTGCTATGAAAAATAAAAAAATGCCTGGCAATTGCCTCGCAATTGCCAGGCATTCCGGCGGTAACCCGAACTCCTCATATCAAAAACTCTGTTCATTCGTCCAAAAAACCGCCCGAAAACACCTCTGAACATCAAAAAGGGTGTATACAAAGGAAAAAGGCTCCACCCAAGGCGTGCACGCAGCCTCGAACGGAACCCTTACTACCGGTATAAACGATTTCGTCCATGGATAAACCTGAAATGTCATGATTTATATTCCTTGCTGTGTTTCACTAGGGAATTTACTCCTGGACATCCCACCGTTTCTCAATTTCCGATCGTGTATCCAGTTTCTCTTCTCCGATGGAGATGGTTGTTGTTTCCTCTTTCAATATTTCCATTCCATTTTTCTGCTCTTGTCTCCATCCTGCTGCTTCATCCGGCTCTTTTTCAAAGGTGCCGGGCCGCGGAAGCCGCCCCTGCTCATCCAGGTCCCTTTCAACTAAAAGATGCAAAAACTGCTCAGCAGTGTATATTGCGCTTTCGTATGTAACAGCAAAAGTGGAATTCCCGCTAAAGTCAGGGAACGTAATCCGCACTTCACCATTTTTTAGATACTCGAAAACGGCAGGATAGCTGTAACGGTACTTTCTTTCCCATTTCAAATAATTCAAGTCGGCCTGATAGACTAGCTCATGCCTCACTTTCATCGTGTCAAGCGCCTTCAGCAGAATGGTCCTGGCTGTCTTATCATCCGCCTGGTGGCGTCCTTTAATGACACTCAGCATCGTATCGATTTGTTCTTCAAGTATATCTTTCATCCGGGACATCCTTTCTAGTAACTGGAATCTTAATTTCTATTATCGGATATTTAATGCCCCGGATGAAGTCTTTTTACCCGTGTAAATATTTCCTATTTTTTTGGAAGTAAATGGCCTGCCTTGCATAACCGGCTCCCTGCCTCCGTTCACATGACCGGTAGATGAATTAACGTTCCCTCTGTTGCCGGCTGCCAGCCAAACAGAACAGCCTTCCTGTTTCATTCACCTCTCCGAAATGCGGTGGCATTCCGCTCCAGTCCCTCGGCTTTCATATAAACGCCGTGCAGCATTCCCGGCGTATTCGACTCCCGTAATCCCAAACTTGGACCGGTCCTGCTAAACAGTGAGGACATACAAGAAACTGATCTTCCGCCTCCGCCTCGATGATAGTCCGTTAAATCAACACCCCGCCTATCACTTGAATGCCATTGCGGCATGAACAGCTTTTTGCCAGCCTTCATACAGTGCGTCCCGCTGCTTGTCCTCCATCTCCACATCAAATGATCGATCGACACTCCATTTTTCAGCGATCTCTGAACGGTCTTTCCAGAAACCTGTTGCCAGCCCGGCAAGATAGGCGGCACCAAGCGCTGTTGTTTCATTGATGACCGGGCGTTCAACCGGTACGTTAAGAATATCGCTCTGGAACTGCATTAAGAAATTGTTTTTAACGGCCCCGCCATCGACCCGGAGCGTTTTCAGCTCTATACCCGAATCCTTCACCATGGCATTAAGGACATCTTTCGTCTGATAGGCGAGCGACTCAAGCGTAGCCCTGACAAAGTGTTCTTTCGATGTCCCTCTTGTCAGCCCGAAAACAGCACCGCGGACATCACTGTCCCAATACGGCGTTCCAAGTCCGACAAATGCGGGTACCATGTAAACCCCATCTGTAGATTCGACCCTTTCAGCATACCTCTCGCTTTCAGCTGCATCATTGAACATCCGCAAGCCGTCCCGCAGCCATTGAATGGCGGATCCGGCAACAAAAATACTGCCTTCAAGCGCATATTCGACTTTGCCGTCGACTCCCCATGCGATCGTCGTCAACAGCCCGTGCTCCGATTGGACTGCTTTTTCACCGGTGTTCATCAACATGAAGCAGCCGGTTCCATAAGTGTTTTTCGCCATTCCTTTTTCATAGCAGGCCTGGCCGAACAGGGCAGCCTGCTGGTCACCAGCAACACCGGCAATCGGAACATTGTGCCCGAAGAAATGGTAATCCACTGTTTCTGAGTACACTTCAGATGACGGCCGCACTTCTGGAAGCATTGATGCCGGAACGCCGAGCATGTCCAGGAGTTCCTCATCCCATTTCAATTCATGGATGTTATACATCAGTGTCCTGGATGCATTCGTATAATCGGTGACATGCGCTTTTCCGCCAGAAAGCTTCCAAATGAGCCATGTGTCGATTGTCCCGAACATCAAATCGCCATTTTCAGCTTTTTCTCGGGCGCCTTCCACATGATCCAGAATCCACTTCACCTTTGTTCCGGAAAAATACGCATCGAGAAGCAGTCCGGTCTTTTCCCTGACCATTTGCTCATGCCCTTGCTGTTTCAACTCTTCAACAATGTCCGCTGTCTGCCTTGATTGCCATACGATCGCATTGTATATCGGTTTGCCGGTATTCCTGTCCCAGACAACCGTTGTTTCCCGCTGGTTTGTTATGCCGATGCCTGCTATATCACCGGCAGAAATATCCCCTGATGATGATAGCACCTGGGCAATGACAGAAAGAATGCTGCTCCAGATTTCCTGCGCATTATGCTCGACCCAGCCCGCTTTCGGAAAATACTGTGTAAACTCTTTTTGGGCCGTATTGACAATCTCCCCTTGCTTATTAAACAATATCGCCCTTGAACTGGTCGTCCCCTGATCGAGTGCTAAAATATACTTGTTTTCCATAAAAATTACCCCCTGTCAACGATTTAAAAATGATAAAATGACTAGTTTTTCACTTCCGAACCAACTGGTGTTGCTTGAGTGCCTCTGCTGCCTGCAAAATAAGTCCCCGTTAGTACTGCGGCAACAACTGCCGTCATTCCCCAGAAAGCCACGCCAGCCACCGCAGTAGTGACCGCTTTATATAATAACGCCCCGTAAATTCCGCCAAGAGCCGGCCCTGCAACCGGAATCCAGGCGTATTTCCAGTTGGAACCCCCTTTTCCCGGTATCGGCAGCAAAAAGTGGGCAATTCGCGGTCCCAGATCACGGGCAGGGTTGATGGCGTAACCGGTTGTGCCGCCAAGAGAAAGGCCAATTGCGACAATCAGGAAGCCGACAATAAAAGGATTCAATCCTTCCGTGAATTCATTTGAACCGATTGACAGCAAGCCGATAAGCAATACGGCAGTACCGATAAATTCACTGACGACATTGCTGAACGTATGGGGAATGGCCGGATCGGTAGAAAACACCGCAAGCTTGATTCCCTGCTCTTCTTCCGCGGCAAAATGCGGCATGAAATGAAAGTAAACAATGACAGCACCAAGAAATGCCCCGATCATCTGCCCGACGATATAAGCCGGAACATCAGCCCAGGCAAAATCACCGATCGCAGCAAGTCCTAGAGTGACCGCAGGATTCAAGTGGGCGCCGCTCACCTGGCCGACAGCATACACCCCCATCGCTACCCCGAGCCCCCATCCCAGCGCGACGACAATCCATCCGCCACCCTGGGCTTTGGACTCCTTCAAATTAACATTCGCAACTACACCGCCTCCAAAAATGATCAAAATCATCGTTCCGAAAATTTCTCCAACAAACGGTGACATTCACATTCCTCCTATCATTCAATAATGGAATTTAGAAAACCTTCCTGCGGGAAAAAACTGATCTTTAAAAATAGATTTCGTTTTAATATTCAGTTTTCTTTACCGGACAAAAAATTACCATGGTATTCCAGTCGAAGTGAAGAAAAAAAGAGACCCAGCACAAAGCATCCCTATTGGAATAGGGTCTTGTGTGGATCTCCGAGTCTCCTTCACTATGCATTAACTTGTGAATTCATTTAATCAATTATTGAAAGCGTTGTCAACGATTAACTTGTTTTTCGTAAGTTTTAGTAAAAAAGTATGGCTCAACTTGCCGGATGAAGCGGTTCCTTCTGCCATATCTTAATGACAATTGTCCCGGAAAAATTAAAAAAAGCATTGGTAAGCTGTAACATCCAAAGGGAAAAAGTCAGCTTTATCGACAAAGCCTTACGATAAAGCTGAGAAACAGCGATTCAGTTTAGAGAAACTGGATCTTGATCAAGCCTGGCATCTTTATTTCTATGAATGTATGTTGACCGGCTAACCAACACTCTCTCTTGTCTCTTCCTCCGTCATTACATTTAGTTGACATCTGATTCTTCATGGTTATTTACATGAAATTGTGGGGATAATAAAAATAAGAGATTTTTTATTGGAAAGGAGTTATACCATGAGTTTGATTGTTCTATGCCCTACTTGTCACGGCAAGGGAAAAATAAAAGAAAGATTCATCGTCAGTTTTGAAAGGAAGTGCCCTGAGTGCAGAGGCGAGAAAACTGTGGGAACCGAACGGCTGAATATTTCTTCTTGATCGAGCAGGGGGGCCGCAATGGGTGGCTTTCGTTATGTTTACAGAACAAAAACTGTGCTGCCAGAAAGAGACTTCATCCCAAGCGATGAAGTCTTTTTTTTCCGTAAATTGTCGGTAAGAACCGTCTCAACGTAGTGGCCAAGATAAGAATATAAAAAGGGAACCCCACTCCTGAAGGCTCGCCAGTAGGCGAGTTTTTCTTTATTCTTTCCCATCTTGCCGGAAATGAATAATATTCCTTTACCTTCGCAAACTAAGCGAAACTCTTTTCAGTGGGCAGGTGATGATGATGTTTTCGTTTTTCAAGAAAAAAAAGGGCAAGAAGACCCAGCAAAAAAATGATTTTGCTTTTCATGATTATCCTTATCAGGCAGACGCTGTCCCTGAAAAACAATCTACCGGGAACCTGGAAGCAAATATTGATTATATCCAGTCATCGCTGAACTATACCCAGGATTTCAAAAGAAGGGACCTGGTTTTTAATGGCTTGCCGTGTACTGCTATTTACCTTGATACGCTTGTCGATATAGAGGGAGTTGAAAAATTCATTATCACTCCTCTTCTTGATAAGAAGAATGGCGACCTGAAAGATATCCTTCCCGTCCCTCATTTAGAAATGGAAAGTGATTTATCGAAGGCTGCCGAAATGATGGCCGGGGGAGTTGTTGTAATATTGATGGAAGGCATCGAGACATTTGCCATCATTAAGCAGCGCCGATCAGTGGACCGCTCCATTCAAGAACCCAGTAATGAGTATGTCGTCCGCGGTTCTCATATTGGCTTTATCGAAAACTTGCAAACGAATCTCAATATATTAAGAAAAATGAGCATCAATCCAAACCTGACCGTGGAGTATATATCCATCGGAAAGGCAAGCAATGTAAAGATTGCAATGGTTTATTTGAATCACCTGATGAATAAGTCATTGTTAAACGATGTAAAAAAACGACTGCGTTCCATTTCGACCGACTTTATCCAAACCCCCGGCTTCATTGAAGAGTATATTGAAGACCGGCCGTTTTCCCCTTTTCCCCAAATGGTGAAAACGGAGCGCCCGGACCGGGCGATTGCAAACATAATGGATGGAAAAGTTGCACTTCTTATGGACAACAATGCATCTGCACTTATCATTCCATCAACATTCATCAATTTTTATCAATCGCCAGATGATTACAACTCAAGGTGGTATATCGGATCTTTTTACCGGCTTGTCAGGCTGGTCAGCTTTTTTATAGCAATCGGGCTGCCCGCCCTGTATATCGCTGTCATTTCCTTTCACTATGAAATCATCCCGCCCGATCTGCTGTTTACAATCAAGACTTCACTTGAACCGATTCCGCTGCCTCCCCTACTGGAAGCAGCGGCCATGCAGCTGATCCTGGAGCTGATCAGGGAAGCGACAATCCGGCTGCCGCGGCCGATTGCCCAGACGATCGGCATTGTCGGCGGTCTCGTCATCGGCAATGCCATCGTAGATGCCCACCTTGTGTCAAACATGATGGTCATTGTCGTGGCGCTGACCGCTATTGCATCATTCATCGTCCCGTCAACTGAAATGAGTACGTCTGTCCGGCTGCTCGGTTTTCCCCTGATGATGATGGCGGCCATTTTTGGCCTTATCGGAATTGCCTTTAGCCTGATGTTCCTGTTGATCCATCTTTGCAAACTTGAAGTATTCGGTACGCCATATTTGACCCCGTTTGGCCCTCTCCGTGGTAAGGGGTTGAAAGATACAGTCGTCCGCCTGCCAATCTGGTCGCTTAATAACCGGTCGGGGGATGCCAGGCCGATATTCAGGCTGCAGGAATCTTCTTCGCGCCCATGGGATGATCAAGAATGAGGGAAAAAGAATCGATTACACGCGGACAGCTTTTCTTTCTTATTGTCCAGACGCAGATTGGTATTGGAGTCCTGTCCCTCCCCCATGACGTCCAAGAGTTTGCAAAGGGTGACGGCTGGCTTTCTGTGCTGCTGGCCGGAATCGTTGTCCAACTTATCCTTGGGCTTTATTGGCAGCTTAATAAACGGTATCCGAAAGATACAATTTTCATGATCGGCAAGAAGGTTTTCGGGAAATTCGGCGGAAAACTGATCACCTTGCTTTACACCGTTTATTTTTTGCTGGTAGCAAATTTGATCCTTGTATTGTTTGCCCGGATTATAAAGCGCTGGGTATTCCATGAGACCCCTTCATGGATCATTCTTTTCCTGTTTATCGGGATTTGCAGTTATCTTGCTTACGAAGATCTTCACATTATCGCCAGATTTTACTCGTTTACATTTACACTCGTTTTTTTCCTGCTTATCATGGTTTTACCGTCATTTAATTTTATTGATTACCGTTTCCTTCTGCCAGTCGGGCAATCAGGGGCAACGGGCCTCTTTAAAGGGATGAACAACTCCATAACAGCCATGCTCGGCTTCGAATTTCTCCTATTGACTATGCCTATTCTGAAAACGAGGAGAAAGGTATTTCGGGTTCTGTTGGCAGGAAACATTTTTGTAACGTTTGTATATACATTTGTGACGGCGATGGCCCTTATGTCTTTCAGTCCCAGGGAAATAGAGCTCATTCCCGAGCCCGTCTTATATATGCTGAAAGCTCTCCAGTTTCGGATCATTGATCGGGTTGACCTAATTTTCCTGACAGTTTGGATTGTATCGGCCGCCACTTCATTCATTTCCTATCTCTACAGTTCAGCTGCGGGGCTTGCCAGCCTGCTTAAAAAAAAGGGCCATCAAAAAATGATTTATGTAAGCTGGATACCGCTTGTTATTTACATGATGCTGCCCGATGACCTGGTCAGCCTGGATCTATACTCCAAAGTCATTATGATAGCCAGCTATATATGCGTTATTCTGCTTCCACTTCTGTTACTCGGTTTTGGCTCGTTGGCATCGCGATTCGCAAAAAGAAAGGACGGCGGCCCGCATGAAATTTAAATGGCTATGCATTGTATGCATTCTATCACTGCTCAGCGGCTGCTGGGATCAGCACCTGCTCAAGGAAATGCGCCTTGTTTATGGCGTCGCCTTCGATCAGGATGGTGAAAACGTAAAGGATACTGTCGCCCTCCGCACCATTTCAAGCACTCCTGATATGCCCGAAGAGAACCAAATCCTTTCGGTCACTGCCAAAACGATAAGGGCAGCCAAACAACTGATTGATGCGAAAATATCCGGCCGTTTCGGAACAGCAAAAGTACAAGTCTATTTGATCGGGGAAGAAATGGCAAAAAATGATATCTATCCGCTACTTGATGTATTATACCGTGATCCGCTCGGTGCCTTGAACGGCAAAGTCGCCGTGACAGAAGGGGAAGCAAGTGACTACCTTTTTTTGGAAAAAAGGGGCCAAACCCTTATTGCCGAATACATCAGCGAACTGCTCGATAGTGAAGTGGACGCTGGCGTCGTTCCGGATCTGTCACTGCAAAGAGTTTGTACCTACATGTTTGATGAAGGCCATGATTTCATGCTTCCCTATTTGAATTTCGATTCGGAAAATAGCTTGGTTAACCTGAAAGGTGTAGCTCTTTTCGATAATCAAAAGTTCACCGGTGAAATCCTTGATAAAGAAGAATCTGAAGTCATTAACCTGCTGAGCAGGTACGTAAAAGAAAAGGGATCATTCACAAAAAAAGTGAATGATGATGAAGAGCAATGGATAAACAACTATGTTTCATTTGACGTTGCGGAGGTAAAAAATGATACGTCTTTTTCATTCCCGGGGAATGAAGTGAAGGTGGATATCGATATTGAGATGGAGGTTGACGTCACTGAATACCCTGAAAACCGGCTGAGGGATCCAGCAGTCAAGAAAAAATTGAACAAAAAACTCAGCGAAATCTTCACAAAAGAAGCGAAAGCAGCTGTAAAAAAAGTGCAGGAAGCCAACAGCGATGTCTTCAGTTTCGGAAGGGACTTGCTCGCTTTTCATTCCGATAAACTGGAAGGCGGGAAACTGGGGAAAAATTATTTCAAAGAAATGGACATCACACCGACGATAAAAGTCAAGGTTAAAAACACCGGGGTACTGGACTAAAATAAACCGTTTTTGTCCACAACCATTTGTAATGAATGTCGTTTTTTGTCTATTTTTCATGCTTTTCCTGGAAGTGTTGACATATGATTGCGGGCATGAAATATTGGGAACAGATGGCGTTTTTAAAAAAATCCTGCATCGGAACAATTCAGCACCAATTAGATGGTTCTTATTTCTTCCACTTTTTTCTGAAATAGATTGCAGCATGATTTGGCCGGGAGGGATAAGATGGGGAAATACCAAACTGTAGCCTCCCCTGATCAAGAAAAATTAAAAGAGCTGCAACAGATCGATTCTTCACATTACACTGCAGAAGATTGGCAGGTTGTCCAAAGGGAAGGCAAAAACATTTGCAGGAAGCTGGATAATGTACAGCACCTCGATCCTAAATCCAACGACGTCCAGGATGTCGTCAGCAAGTTCCGAGCGCACATTTCCGACCATTTTTACGATTGCCCTCCGCACGTCTTCAGGTCTCTGGCGGATGTTTATGTAAATGATCCCCGCTTCCTGATAAGTATGACCGCTTCCCAACCTGGTCTTCCGTTCTTTTTACGGAAAGCCATTTATTTTTATGTGGATGGGATGGAACAGGGATAAACGTATTGGATAAACGATAGAAACTCAGGCACCTGGTAAACGGTGTCTTTTTTTCTGCTATCTTCCACGTTTGCCTTCATCGTAAAGCGGGTATCTTTGTCGAAAATATATTTCTTTCAAAGGTTGAAAAGGTCAACAAAAAGGGGATTTTGCTTTATAATAGGTGTGTTGCAGTTTTTCAGAGTTAAAATGAAACTTTTCCGTGTTCCGTTCGTCTAATGAACTGGAAGTTTTCATTGAAGCGCGGATGTGTTTTGTCGTTGACTGATCTTAAAGTCGGCCATTGCTTGCGGGAACCTTTGCAGGCTGGCTTTTCATGTAATTGGAGGTAAAAAAGATGGACTCACGAATGGATAAGCGCGTGCAGCAAAAAAAGAAAAAGAGCTGGCTGCGCCGAATCGCCTTTGTCCTGGTTGCTTTTATTTTCGTTATGCTCGGGCTTGGCTACATGGAATACCAAAAAGGCCTCAGCCAGGCCAAAACAGATAAACCTGAAGATACCTATGACTTTAACGGGATACCGGACCCAAGCGGCAGTACAAATATCCTGCTGATCGGCGTCGATTCGCGTGGGGAGGAAGATTCCCGCTCAGATACCATCATGATCGCCCAATATGATCATGATGACAATACGCCTAAACTCGTTTCCATCATGCGGGACAGTTACGTTGATATCCCCGGACACGGCAAGAACAAAATCAATGCCGCTTACTTTTACGGCGGGCCAGAGCTGCTTCGCCAAACAATCAAAGAAAATTTCGATATCGATATCGAATATTATGCCATCGTCGACTTCAAAGGGTTTGAAAAAATGGTGGATATTATTGCCCCGGAAGGCGTTCCGGTTAATGTAGAAAAAAAGATGGAGAAAAATATCGGTGTTACACTTGAACCCGGCCAGCAAAACTTGAACGGGCAGGAACTTCTTGGATACGCAAGGTTCCGCCATGATGCCGAAAGTGACTTTGGCCGCGTAAGGCGCCAGCAGGAAGTGATTGGAAAGCTGAAGGATGAACTCGTCAGCTTCAGCGGCGTCACCCAGCTTCCAGAACTTGCCGGCACCCTTAAAGGTTATGTCGACACGAACATGGAAACGACACGGATGCTTTCTGTAGGAAAAGACTTTGTCTTTAAAAAAGCTGAAGATATTGAAAGCTTACGGATTCCGGTCGAAGGCGGCTTTACAGAAACAAGAGTAAGCCATGCCGGTGCGGTTCTTCAACTGGATATGGAAAAAAACCGCCAGGCATTGAAAGAGTTTTTGGAGTAAAATCAGCATATTGCAACATTGCAAGATTGCAGGTGCCTGACCCCCAGTGCTTTAACGCACCGGGGGTCAGGCACCTATTTTGATGCAACGGTCATCTTATATCCAACGCCCCACACTGTCTGTAAATAGTCATCAATCGGAAACCCGGCTTGTCTGACTTTTTCCCTTAAATTCCGGACATGGGAATCCACCGTCCTCCCCTCCGTATCCGAATCAAATCCCCAAACCCATTCGATCAGCTGTTCGCGGCTAAATACCCTGTCAGGGCTTTTCATGAGGATGCCGAGGAGGGCAAACTCTTTCGGTGTAAGGCGGATTAACTTGCCTTCATACAGGAGCTCATGTTTTTCCCCGTTCCATACCAGACCGTTGAATTCGATTTGTTCTGTCTGCTGTGTACGCCTCAGGACCGCTTGAATGCGGGCCAGCAGTTCTTCCTCGTCAAAAGGTTTTGAGATATAGTCATCAGCTCCGAGCTTAAGGCCTTTAACGACATCACTTTTTTGATCACGTGCCGTCAGCATAATGATTGGGACCTTACGCACATCTCTTATCATTTCGGCTGTTTTCCATCCATCCATTTCCGGCATCATAATATCAAGGAGCACAAGATTGATTCCCTGTTCATTTTCGATAATACGGACTGCCTCCATTCCTGATGCTGCCTTGAAACAGCGGTAGCCATGCGGCGATAGATACAACTCCAATAAATCAAGCATCCGCTTTTCGTCATCAACCAGCAGAATTTGGGCCATTCTCAAAACTCCTTTTTAGCCTTATTGTTATCGATGTACCTGTGTGGACTTTGCTTTCGGCCGAAATGGTTCCCCCGTGAAGTTCCACAATTTCCTTTGCGATCGCAAGGCCCAGCCCGCTTCCCCCTTTTTCACGGGACCTGGATTTCTCAACACGGTACAGCCGGTCGAAAATAAAAGGCAATTCACGCTCGGGAATGCCGATTCCTTCATCCGCAACTTCAATCACGATATGCTTCCGTTCAGATTGCGCCTTTATTAGAACTCTTTTGCCGGCTGGCGTATGTTTTAATGCATTGTCTATCAGGTTCACCATTACCTGCTCAAAGCGTACCGGATCGATATAGGCAACGATCGGCTCCCGGCAATCAAGTTCCAGATGAACCCTTTGTTCTTCATACATATGGAGCATTTTTGTGCGGATTTCCTCCAGAAAAGGGCAAAGTGAAACGTTCTGCCTGTCAATCTTGAATTCATTCTGGTCCATTTTAGCAAGATCAAAAAGGCCCTGGACAAGCCGGGCAAGATGAGCCGCTTCCTCTTTTAAAATGCCGAGATACTTCTGGCGTTCTTCTGGCGGCAGCGATTCACGGCCGGCAATATCGGCATACCCTTTCAAATAAGTCAACGGCGTTCGCAGTTCATGTGAAATGGCGGATAAAAATTCATTTCTTTCCCTCTTAAGCTGCTCAAGGCGGCTGGCAAGCTTTTGAATCGTCCTGGCCAGTTCCCCAAGCTCATCGTTCCTGTCATATTCAAGCGAAACAGTAAGCTTGCCTTCACTGATATCCTGAGTGGCTTCTTTCATCCGGACAAGCGGAATTGTGATAAAGCGTGTCAGTAGGAAAATGGTGCCGACGGTAAACAGCAGGGAAAACGCTCCAACAACGAGAAATTGGCTGCTTAACCGGCTGATCATGTCTTGCAGGAAAGACGTATTCAAAAACATATAGACCAATCCGCGGCGTTCTCCGTCTACGATAATCGGGCTGACAGTCGAAATATGGACAGCCTCCTGCCACTCATCTTCCAGAACTTCCCCTCCCCGCCCGATTTCAGCGGGAGGATTTTTGATATGCTCAGCCATATCAGATGTGACTTCATTTGAATTCCCCATTACATTGCCCTGCTCATCCGTAATGACGACAGCCGTATCTGTCTCCGATTCCATCAGGGCGACGTGGGAAACTGTCGGCCTGTCAAAATTCTTTTCAAGCACACTCCTGTGGCTGTTGCCTCTTGCCAGTAACGCCTGGATTTCTTCATCAATCCTGTCATTGGCAAGGCCGGTGTACAAAATAAAGAACCAGAGCGACTCGATGATCAGCATAAAAACAAGGAACAGTACTCCGAGTTTGAATGATATTTTCTTCAATGGACTTCCTCCGCTCTGCTGCCCGTTCCTGTTATGGTCAGGGCCATTGGATAGCGGCAGCAACTGGTAACATCCGGATGGTTCGTTATGTACCGGCTGTCCGGAAACAGCCGCTTAAATCATTCTGACAGCTTTTCTTTTAGCCTGTCATATTCTTCTTCCGTGATTTCTCCTCTGGCAAGTCTCTCTTTTAAAATATCAAGAGGATCACTCCGCCTGGCTCCTTTGCCGTTTATAAAAACATACACCAGGTAGAACCCAAGGACAATGAGTGCAATCCAGATTAGTCCCATAAGGCCCATCATCCAATTCCAGCCGCCGAGGCCATTCCACATATGCATAGGCCTCCTCCTCTCATTTCTTGCTTTTATTTTACGTTGTTCGTGCCAGGCGAGCCAGTGATCACTCAGATGTTAAAAGCTCCCCGTCGTCCATGAGCTGCGTCCAGTTTTTCCCTGCATCCTTCGTCTGATACATGTTATTCTGCTCCGTTGAGATCACAAACTCATCAGGGTTTTCCGGACTTACAGATATATAATAGATTACATCATCGGCAAGATTAGGAAGGGCTATGTCCTTCTGTTTTTCGCCTTCACCTGAATACACAGCAAGTCCAGCTTTATCATCTGCAAGGCTTGCTGCTATAAAACCGCCTTCCGGTCTAAACGCCATTGCGGTGGCCGGGAAAGATTTTGTCACTTTCTTGAACGTGTTGGCATAATCATCAGAAAGGTAAACACCGTCTGCCGCCGCCACTGCAACTTTACTGTTTTCTTTGGGATGTGCGAATAGTGCGACGGGTTTGGCCGGAAAGCCTTCGATTTTGCTTTCTTTCCAGCTTTCTCCCTCATCTTCGCTGTAATATACACCGCTTTGCAGCTCTGAATTCGGCTGCTGATTGACGACATAAATCATATGATTTTGATAGCCGGCAGTCATATGATGGAAATCGGTTTCCCCGTAAAAAGCCAGCTTTTCAAAACTTTTTCCGCCGTTTTCACTTTTGATGAGACCGAGCGGGTTTTCCAGGTCAGAACCCGGTTCAGGATGGCCGCTTGCAAAAAAACCGGAATCGACAGCCTGGAACCCCATGTAATCATGCTTTTCTTCGTTTGTTTCATACCACTTCCCGTCCTGGTTAGCGATGAGTCCTTCATGGCTTGCGGCAAATACGGCATCTTTACCGCCGGCATATCCGATACCATGAATGTGTTCAACCTGCTTATCAGAAGCTTCTTCATAAAAATCGTTTTCGGCTGGCAGAGTAAGTGAATCCGAGTTTTTATTTTCTTCTTTATTCGAGTTTGATTTTTTCGTTTCTTCTCCGTTTTGCATCTCTCCGCCCTGTTGTTCCTTGTCGGGCTCTGCAGTTTCGTCTCCTGAACAGGCGCCAAGCAACAGTACCGTGCTTAGCGCAGATGTCATGATTATTTTTTTCATACGTATTCATTCTCCTTTACCTCAGTCAGTTTTCATGTTCTTTTGCATACAGCCGCTCATCTATTGTTCTTAAATTGACCAATATGTGATCGTATCGAGAATGCCGATTACAATAAGCAGCCAGCCGGCAATTCTTTGGACAATCATTCCCACCTTCCGGCTTTTCTTCATAAAAGTTCCGCCGCCGCCAAGGTACCAGATAAGGACGATCAGTACAAGCAGCGGAATTGATGTGGCAACCGCAAACACCCCTGGCAGAATTACACCGTAGCTCGCCGATAGCACAAGCGGCATAAGCGTGAGAAAGAACAGCACAAACATAGTCGGACAAAAGGCAAGTGAGAAACTTGCTCCCATTAGAAATGCCCCGAGACTTCCTTTATGTTTTGAAAAAGAGTCCGATCCGAATCCAAGATCGATCGTTCCTTTCAAATGAATAAACCCTGCCATAAAAAGTCCGATAAAAATAAGCATCGGGCCGATCAGTTTGCGGGCCACCGGAAAAAAAGCGGTGAGCGTTTGCTGGAACTCCCTGCCCAGGGCCCAGACAATCAGTCCAAGAACTGTAAACACAACAATCTTTCCTAAAACAAAAAAGACGATTTCCCGCCAGGCAATGCCCTGCTGGACAGAGCGATTACCGTAAATTGTCATCGCCCCAAGATTGCCGGTTATCTGGCATGGTGCAAGCGCACCGATCAGCCCTAATACAAACGCGGATAGTATCGGGACACCGTCTATACTATTTGCCATATTCAAGAATGGCTCGCTCAAAATCTGGCTCAACCTGCTGAACAGATCATACACTCTCCCACCCCCATTTCAATTCTCATGGGGACAAACCTACCAGATATTTGTGCAGTTTTTGCGCATTTTTCATCTAAAGGCAAAAAGGATGCCGGCTTCAGTTTCCGGCATCCTTTTGCTTATCTCTCAAGTTGGGCTTTTTTCCGTTCGTATTCTTCATCGGAAATTTCACCCTTGGCGTAACGTTCTTTCAGTATATCCAACGAGTTTGACCCGGTCCGTCTACTGTTTCCTTTATTACTGTTCATAAAGTATATCATTCCGATGGCGATTAGAATAATGACAATCGCCGGCAAAAACCAGCCGCCAGTCATGCCAAAACCGCCGTTCATCATACCTCCGCCGCCCAATACGGCTCACTCCTTTCGCTTGTTTCTTTTATTTACATTTTTCCCGGCTTGTTTTTATCCAAACTGTTCAGCCCCGTGTTTTCCTGATGTTTGTTATACCCGGGTAGAAGCTGTCCGTTTCAAAACGATTCTGCTTATATAAAAAGCGGCCGGGAACAGCACCAAAAGCTGGACGACCGGCAGCAGGCCGATGTTTGTGCCAGGAAATAACGGCATCAAGTCAGTGTATTCCCACCTGCCGGTATATAAAGCTGATATTTCAAAAAAGAAGCTGAGGAAGAGTGCATATAAAGCCATAATCACGATGGTGGTTTTTGAAAACGGATGTTCAATCCAATTCCGGGTTCCGTAGACAAATGTCAGCAAAGCATATAAAAAGAGCGTCATATTCATATCCCCAAAGGTCGCACTCCACAAGAGGGGATTCAAAAGGTCAATTTCCATCTTATAAAACACACTGCACTGCGACACTTCCCAGATCAATTGCAACGGAAAAGACACAGCCCCTACTATCATGATATCGCGCAGCCATAACTTCATTTCATTTCCCTCTTTTTCTAATCGGCCGGATTGGCCAGGTTTTATAAACACAAACGCCGCCCTGTAAAGGCGGTATTGTGTGTCGTATCTTTAACTCTTTAGGACTTCTTTCTTTTGGACAAAATCTTCTTCATTGATTTCACCTCTCACAAAACGTTCTTCCAAAATAGAAAGCGCATGATTATTTTGCTTCGCCTGGTTTGTAGTATTCTTGAAAAGTTTAAATGCGGCAAAGACAATAAGTAGAACAATCGTTAATTGAATCAGGAAGCCGAGTAAACCGCCCCATCCTCCCGCACCGGCAAAGCCAAAGCAGTTCCCCGCTCCATTAAATCCCCAGCCCATCATCCTGCTTCCTCCTTTCTTTCATTGATGCTTCATTAAGATTGGGTGATCAGTCAATAAAGCCCATACCACCGGAATGCATTCCTTCTGCTCCGTTCCAATTGCCGCCATGCATTTCTTCAAAATTCCTGCTCGGAGCGGCTCCGTTTGTCCCATGCATGTAATCATACATTTCTTTCATTTCTTCCGTTGACCAATCGGGATGCATTTGCTCCATGTAGCCTTGCATCTGTCCGAAGTTGAATGTCCCCTGGGCTTCTCTTTGGGTTTGGATATCTGTTGGTCCTCCGTCGGTGAATGCCAGAGCGGTGGTGGCTCCTCCTGCAATAAGGGCTGCAGCCAGCAAGCCAGTAAGCACTTTATTTTTCATTTGTTGTCTCTCCTTTCTTTTCTGACTTCATTTTCGCCTTAAATTATCAAGAAAGTATGCAAAAACGGTTAACACTTTTTGACTTTCCTTTTTTAAGTGCATGATGAATCTTTTTACAGAACCAGAGGCAATGTTTTTGTCAAAAGGGGCTGCATAATTGCCCCAACCCGAGAAATGTTGAATAAAATATGAGGTACCGGCCTGATAATACAGTTTTAAAGTTACATTGTTAGATGCTAATTTGTTTCACTAAATCCTATGTAGGTATGCCTAAAATAAATCAAGCCCGGAAAGGCATCCGCCTTCCCGGGCTCTATCGTCTCACATTAGCACCATGCGGCGCCAACGATGATAAGCAAGATGAACAGAACGACAATCAAGGCAAAACCGCCGTAAGCAGGGCGATATCCATAGCCACCTACACGTCCGCATCCATGACCACAACCACCAAAACCGCCATAAAACATAAACATTCTCCTTTCAGTGTGATTTCATATTATTTTTGACATTCTCATATACGGTGATTATTAATAACCGTAACCGCCGCCGAATGCAGCAGCACCGACAATAATCAACAGGATGAACAACACGACAAGCAACGCAAATCCGCCGCCGTAACCATATCCTCCGCTCATGAAGACACCTCCTGTCTGCTGTTTCACTACTACAATATGTGCCATAGCGGAAAAAGGCAGGGCGAATACCCCGGGTCACTTGGAATTGGGCGCATGGAATGGAGGACGTGCTGGGGTGAAGTGCCAGTTCGGTGCCTGGCAATTGCCAGGCAATTGCCAGGCACCGAATTCCAAACCTGAACACTTCCCATCACTATTTTCAGCAGGATGCACAATAGAAACAGAAAAAAGGCGCCGAAGCCGGCGCCTTTTCAGGTCGATTTGCTCAATTTATTCAGGATTGTGCCTGAACAGCATCTTTTCGCTCATGTGCATGGACAAGGTAATGGAGTGCTGCCCTGCCGAGGGTTTTGGCGGCAATGAGCATTGCCCGTTCATCGATATTGAAACGCGGGTGATGATGCGGATACGTGACTTGCCAGTCCGGATGCTGTGCGCCTGTAAAGAAAAACGTGCCCGGCACATGCTGAAGGTAGTATGCGAAGTCTTCGCCGCCCATTTGCATCGCACTCTCACGGACATCATCAACACCCGGGACCTCACCGGCAAGGTCGGCGACGAGGCCGGTTTCTTTTCCATGGTTCACAACTGCCGGGTATCCACGCGTATACTTGAAATCGCACGATGCCCCGAATGAGTCACAGGCCGCCTGGACTACCCGTTCCATCTCGCTTTCCACCCGTCCGCGCACTTCTTCAGAAAACGTGCGGACGGTTCCGGCAAGCTTTGCCGTGTCTGCGATTATGTTAAAGGCATTCGGCGCCTCGAATGAACCGACGGTCACCACTGCCGGTTCAAGCGGATCGACCCGCCTGCTCACAATCGTCTGCAAGGCGTTAACAATCTCAGAACCTATTACAATCGCATCTTTTGTAAGGTGGGGCTGGGCGCCGTGTCCGCCCTGGCCTTGCACCGTGATTTCAAACTTGTCTGCAGCCGCCATGAACGGTCCTTCCCGGTATAGGACAGATCCTAAAGGTTCAGTGGCCCAGAGGTGCGTTCCAAAGACGACATCTACACCTTCCAGGCAATCATCTTCAATCATGGCTATCGCACCGCCCGGCATCAATTCTTCCGCATGCTGATGAATGAATACGATATTGCCTGAAAGCTCTTCTTTCATTCGATTCAGCGCTTTAGCCAGGACAAGAAGGGTCGCCGTATGTCCGTCATGGCCGCATGCATGCATGACCCCATCGACTTTCGAACGATATGGCAGGTCATTTTGCTCCTGTATCGGCAGGGCATCAAAGTCAGCCCGGAGCGCAACAGTCGGTCCCGGCCTGCCGCCTTCCAGGAGAGCGACTACACCCCGCCCGCCAACACCTGTTCTCACCTGATGGCCAAGCTCTTTATGATAGCCTGCGATAAACTCCGGTGTCTCCACTTCTTCAAAAGATAATTCAGGATGTGCGTGCAAATGACGGCGGATTTCAACCATCTCTTCATATAAAGCATCCAGCAATGTATCAAGTGACATTTTTATACCTCCCGCATGTGCATCTCATCTCTGCCGCAGTCTTTTTTCATCAGCCTTCTGCTGAGCCGACAGGCCGCCAGAAGATTAAAACGTATAAATTCGGGTACAGAAATGAGAGAGATTTTTCGTATATATACTAAATTCAGAATAACATGTAAAACCGCCATTCTCTATAAATATTCAAAATTTTAGGACGGTTAATCGGATCAGGAGGTGCCAAAATGCCCACCCATATAAAAGGAGCACGAATCTACACAGGGAGCGGCAAAGTGATTGCAAAAGGAGATATCTTAATAGATGCGGGGGTCATTCAGGCGATCGGCAAGCATGTTCGGACGCCTGACCACGCCAATATAATCGATGCAGAAGGAAAAGTGGTCACCCCCGGACTCATAGATGTTTATACACAAATGGGTTTGACAATCGATCAGCCGGTGACAGAGAATCGCTCTGACAAACATCCGGCCCTGACTCCTGAGTTACGTGCCATTGACGGCATTTATCCAGAAGAAAAAACATTTGAAGAAGCCAGAAAATCCGGGGTCACCACCGTGCATATCCTTCCTCGGCCGAACGCCATTTTCGGAGGGGAATCAGCTGTCGTCAAGACCTCCGGCAGCATTATCGATAATATGATTCTTCGGCATCCTGCCGGCATGGCGGGCTCATTTCCGGCTTCTTCCGGACATTCCGGCGAATACGGCTCGTCAACACTGATGGAAACAGCAGCACATATGCGGGAAGCTTTTAAAAAAGCACAGACCCAGCTTCATAAAGTGAATAACGGCATAACAATAGATGAAAATCTTGCCCTTGAAAATTTAATCAAAGTACTGAACCGTGAATATCCGCTTCGAATCAAAGCGGAACACATGGAAGAAATCGCTGCTGTCCTCCGGATTGCAAGAGAATTTTCGATCCAGGTAACTCTCGAAAACACAAAAGACGCGCATCGGATTGCCGATTTCATAGGTGAGCAGGGGGCAAGAATCTCGATTGCACCTGGTTTGATGGGCAATTCCACCTCAAACCGGGCAGCAAAAGATTGGGATTCAATAGCGGCCCTGGACGAAGCCGGTATCCCTGTATCGATTACGACCGCCCATCCTGAATCAAGCATCAGCACTCTATTATCAAGCGCAGCCATGGCTGTACGTTCAGGCCTGAAAGAATCATCAGCCTGGAAAGCAATCACGCTGAATGCAGCCCGCCATTTAGGGGTCAGCAAACATATCGGTTCACTGAATACCGGCAAAGACGCCGATCTGGTCATCTGGAACGGAGAACCATTTGACTTGCGCAATAATGTTGAAAAGACCATCATCAATGGACAAATTGTATACAATGCGAGCAAACGGTATGTGCTGAAGCAAAAATAAAAAAGGAGCCGCTTGTACCCGACAGGCAAGAATGAAGACAAGCATTTATCTTCAGCCGGGTATCAAAAAAGGGAGACGCACTATTATCCAGTAGACTGCGGTTATTGCCGGTTTTCAGGAATCCGCCTCCCTTTTATTTTATATTCACTGTCGGGTGCTTTCATGTTTTCTTAGTGTTCGTCTTGTAGTAAATTAATAATAACCCTTACTATGCAAAGAGAGGAGCCTGCAATGGAAATCACGTTCTATCCGATCGGTGATACTGGACTCCAGCTTTCATTTGGTGATGTTCTGTCAGAAGAACTGAATCAGCAAATACGGAAATATGCAGCTTTTCTTCGGAAAAACCCTATAAACGGAATTGTGGAATGGGTGCCTGCCTACACCGCCCTCACAATTTATTATCAACCGGAAGTGATCACATACGCCAGGTTAAAAGATGTGCTCACAGAAGCCTCTTCACAGCTAGAACAATTTTCACTGCCTCCTGCAAGCGTTTACGAAGTGCCGACTGTATACGGCGGCGAATTCGGCCCTGATCTCGAATTTGTCGCGCGGCATAATGGGCTCCATGAAAAAGATGTCATTTCCCTTCATTCAAGCAGCACATACTTGATTTATATGATGGGATTTGCCCCCGGATTTCCTTATCTTGGAGGAATGCCGGAAAAAATCGCCGCCCCCCGCCTGGAAACTCCACGCCGTCAGGTTCCTGCCGGCTCTGTCGGCATTGCCGGAAGCCAGACAGGCGTTTATCCTCTTGAAACTCCGGGCGGCTGGCGCATCATTGGGCGGACTCCGCTCGAATTTTACAACCCCGAAAGGGAAAAACCGATTTTGCTGGAAGCCGGGAATTACATTCGTTTCAAACCAATTTCCGAGCAGGAATATCACGTCATCCATCAAGCAATCCAAACCGGGGATTTTTCGATAAAATCCTATCCGAAAAAGGAGGGATCGGCATGAAAACCATTGATATCAACAGTGACCTCGGCGAAAGCTTCGGTACATACACGACAGGGAACGATGAAGAGGTGCTCAAGCATATTTCTTCTGCCAATATAGCATGCGGATACCATTCCGGCGATCATAACGTCATGATGAAAACGGTCCGTATCGCAAAAATCCTAAATGTTGGAATCGGCGCGCATCCAGGCCTGCAGGACCTCCATGGATTCGGGCGCCGGGAGATTGACGTTTCCCCGGATGAGGCATACAACCTAGTTGTTTACCAGATCGGCGCGTTGAAAGGCATAGCCGAAGCGCAAAATGCGGTGATGCATCACGTCAAACCGCACGGAGCCTTATACAACATGGCAGCTCGGGACAGTGAGCTTGCCGATGCCATCGCTTCAGCCGTGCACGATGTAGATCCCGCCCTTATTCTTTACGGGCTTGCCGGCAGCAAACTTGTTGAATATGGGGGAAAACGGGGCCTCACAACAGCAAGTGAAGTTTTTGCGGACAGAACTTATCAGCCGGATGGGTCGCTTACGCCGCGAACTGCCCGTGATGCTTTAATCCATGACAGCGGCGAATCCATTGAAAGAGTCATTCGCATGATCACCGAACACAAAGTCACCGCCTTAACCGGGGAGGATATCGACATTAAGCCGGATACCGTGTGCATCCATGGCGACAGCCCGAAAGCACTTGAATTTGCGGAAAAATTGAAAGAGAGACTGTCTGCCGAAAATATACGGATCGCCCCTTTAGAGGGAGGGCCAGGCCGTGCCTGAACAGCTTTTTCACATCAGGAAACCGGGTGTGCTCACAACCATCCAGGATTCAGGAAGATACGGCTTTCAGCAATACGGCATTTCCCCATCCGGCGCCGTGGATTTATTTGCCATGAGAATTGCAAACCTGTTAGTCGGAAATCTACCCGGTGAGGCAGTAATCGAGGCGACGATGGCAGGCCCTGAGCTTGAGGCGCTGCAGGACACATGGATATCCATCTGCGGAGGCAACCTTTCACCATCCATAAATGGCAATAAAGCATCCATGTGGAAGGCTCTTCCTTTAAAAAAAGGGGACGTACTCTCTTTCGGACAGCCCACAAACGGAATAAGGGCATATATTGCCATGGCAGGCGGCATCGCTGCTGAGGAAGTTCTCGGCAGCAAATCAACCTATATTAAAGGGGGAATCGGCGGGATCGAAGGGCGGCCGCTAAAAAAAGGGGATAGCATACACGTTAGGGAAACACCGGTAAAACCGGCTTTCAAACGGAGTCTGCATGTTGCTGAAATTCCTTCTTACGGCCGTGACATTACCCTTCGGATCATTCCGGGTCCTCACACCAGCTCATTCAGCGATAAAGCAGTGGAGACTTTCTTTTTCTCGCGGTATGAAGTGACACCCGAGTCCGATCGCATGGGCTGCCGGCTATCAGGACCCGAAGTTGCCCCCGAAGACGGTGCCGACATTTTATCAGATGCCGTTCCTTTTGGCGGAATCCAGGTTCCGGCCGATGGCCAGCCGATCATTATGCTGAGTGACAGGCAGACAACAGGCGGCTATACACGCATAGGCACAGTCATTTCCGTAGATATACCGCTGATCGCCCAGGCAGCGCCCGGGTCGTCCATCACATTCCAGCGCATTACTGTTATGGAGGCACAGAAGCTGTACTTGCAAGAACGCAAACTGCTGAAACAGCTGGAAATGGCCGTCCGTGAATAACTTATCCTCGAATGATGGCACACAAAAAGAGCAGGACTCGTTCCCTGCTCTTTTTCTATAAATCATAGCTTATTCTTTCTTTCAAACTTCCGATCACTTTCATAGCGCCGGTAAACAACACATAACCAATCATCCCGCCAAACGTGTTAAGCAGGATGTCATCGACATCAAAACTGCCGACCTTCAGGAAAAACTGCATGACCTCGATCGCCGATACAGCAAAGATCAGAATCAGGGTCATCCTCCACCATTTCGCGGTAATCGGAAAAAGCCAGGCAAGGAAAAAACCGAGCGGAATAAAAGCCAGGACATTTCCAAATACATTCACGATCCAGGTCTGTAAGTCAAAGTGGTCAAAGTAATTGATGTACATCTTAATCGTCTTAAATGGCGTCATATTGATATCCACAAACCGCCCCTGATAATGAGAGCTTCCTGAGAACAGGTTGTACATCATAAAAAGGGCATAGGCTCCAAACAAAACAAAGCCGGCCGATATTATCCCTTTGTTACCCCTCTTTTTCATTCCCGCTTCCCCTTTATATTCTGGGTGTCGAACTCCAAATGATATTTTTCTTCAGGAAGTATGTTTGTTCCTTCGAATAAGGTCCCTTTTTAAAAGGGATCAAACGTTTCTTCCGGCCTGCAAATTTCGTCTTTCCGCTTTAAGTGCTGCTGACCGGCAGCTGAAGCAATCACCTCTTCTGCAGCCAGCCCCGGAAAAGCAGGACAGGATTCATTTTATCATAGTGAAAGGCAGAAATCCTGTACTGCAGGGCAAAAAGCGTTCTATTATCATCCATACGTTTCAACTTCTGTTACATTCTTCTTCTCTTTCACATTCACGCGTATGGATCGTTCATCATCCCTTTCAATCAAGAAAAGTTCAACAGGGCAAGCAGTGGGGAAAACAGGCAAAACCGACTCACTCTCCGAAGCCGGTTTACTTCCTGCCTTGTACAGAGGGGGTGCCAAGCGATCTGCGCAGAATTTCTTGTCTTATTTTCAATTTATATGAACCTGACTGGTTTTCACCATGTGAGTTTTTATATACTTGCAGTAGCTGACTGTTTGTAAGCTCTTTGATGTTTTCCATAAAATTCCTCCAAGGTTAGTTTCTGTACTCATTACCCGCTGTACACACAAAATATGCACAGATATGAAGATTTTTCCTTAAAAAAATGTATTCAAACACGCTGATTTTGATTGCATTTTCAAAAAGGGCGTGATATATTTACATTACCATTTTACTTTTAATATAGTTTGGATTTAAATCAGCTGTAACTTATAAAGGGGATAGCAAAGGTTAAATCCTCTTTTGAGATACAGTTTTTTAATGCCCGATATATTAAGAGTGGACTGGTAGAATATTGAAATGTGCACCAACTGTACATTTAGGAGGAAATATTTAATGCAAAACGGTAAAGTAAAATGGTTCAACGCAGAAAAAGGTTTCGGATTCATCGAAGTTGAAGGCGGAGACGACGTATTCGTACACTTCTCAGCTATCAACGGCGAAGGCTTCAAAACCCTTGAAGAAGGCGAAGATGTAAACTTCGAAATCGTAGAAGGCAACCGCGGACCTCAAGCTGCCAACGTAACAAGAGGCTAAGCTTAACACATACAAAAAGGAGAAGGGATATCCCTTCTCCTTTTTTTAATGGCTGTGTAAAAGCTCAATGTTGATTTTTTCACTAGTTGATTGGAGTGGAAGGTGCGAGACTCCTCAAAATAAAAACTAATTTTCTTCGTGCGGTGTCAATTCGAAGAAGCTTATTCAATGTCCTGCGGGACTAGCGGGAAGGTGAGGCCCCACAGGAGCCATGCGCTATGATGAGGCTCACCGCCCGCCCCGCGGCAAAGAAGACACTGTGAGTGCGACCGAAGGGA
>JAENYN010000023.1:64801-68430 GCA_016841765.1 Guptibacillus hwajinpoensis | reverse complement strand
CGGGTACCCCCGTTTATGCGTACGCCGCTAAGCGGGCGCCCTGCGCTTTTGTTCTTGTATAGAGTTCGCAGTGACCAATTTCCAGGAAGGCCATTGCAACGCGGCCTTTGCTGAAGGAACGCCAGTCGCCGTTTTTTTCTTAATCAGTCATTGCTTTCTTCCAATTCTGGCAGCCCCGCAATACTTTTTTCAAACAGGCATAGACGTTTTAGCTTCTCAATCTTTTCGTTTAAAGCTTCCTGGCCGAGCGAACCTGTTTTTTCCATATCCATCACGTCAATCATATAACTTGAAAAGTCCCATATTGTTTTCTTAACGGAAGGCCCATTCACCGATGCAGCGATATATAAAGCCTCAATCACCGCACTCATGACTGAAACGTCTCCTTTGATATGATGGCGGATCTGATAAAAAGCGAGATACAAGTATTCATCAAACCGGATCGGGTGCCTGATGATTCTGAGCTGTTTATACACATCAAATATCTGGGCTTTGCGGGGCTCATGCTGGGCGAGAATGGCAAGTACCGAACCGATCCGTTTGATGCTTTCAATGGCGGTGGCCGGGTCACTGGCTCCGGATGAGAGTGACTTCACCGCAATATCCGAAAGCTTCTGGATGCCAAATCTGATGTCCTGTTCCTGAGTCCGTTCACTCCCGATATCATAAGCTTCGAGATATCGGGTTTTTTGCAGCTGGGCAGGCGGAAAATTCCAATAGGAAAGAATCGGCATGCCGGTGTGGACATAATCGCCGATATCCGCTTCAAGGCGGAGAACCGTATTATCCTCATGTGAGAGGTTTATTAAAAACTGTAAATTTATCGTCCTGATGTATCCTGATTTTTTAGCCCGTATGAGAAAACGCTCTTGCTCATGCAAATCGTCCAATTCCCATTTCTCCCATGGGGACGGGGAAGGTGCTCCGTCCGGCTCAAGTTCTGTGCGGATACTGCTGACTGTTTTTTGGCTGATTCTTTCAATCAGTCTGTTCACTTTCAGCCAATTGGCGGCATGATTGATAAATGCCATAAAAAAACCGAGAGCTATCGTACCGGACAATACTCCAATGAGAGGAGATAAAAAGACTTGTTCTTTATCTGGCATGGTGAGCAGGTTGAAAAGAGACACAATCACACCTGCCGAAAAGACACCGAGAACATGCTGGGTGAATTTTTCTGCTAAAAAATCCTGTAATGCACGCGGTGAATATTGGGATGTATAGGTTGTCAGCACTACCATCGTAACAGAGAAGGTGATCGTCGTCATCGTGAGGATGCCCCTGACAAGGGAACTATGGATTGCATTTGCGGTATCTCTTTTCGTAAGCAGTGTATCCGGAAGGCCGATCCGGCTGGCATTCATGTCGATGAAGGCTGTAATGGCGGCTATCATAACGGCCCCGATAAAATATAAAATTGGAATGAACCACATTTTACGGGCAAGATCATGTTCTTCGGGTATTTGCATCATTTTCCCTCCTCGTCCCCTTTTTTCCCGGTTTTTGCAAAGATACTCCTTTCCGGATAAGTTTGTTGAAGAGGTGCCCGGTTCATGAATAACTGAGGCATAAAAAAATAAGCAGGAGATTCCTGCTTATTTTTTATAAGTTTCTGATTGATTTGGTATGAGGCGGTACCAGCGGATCTGCATCCGTTCAAAGTGCCCGAGGACAAGTTTGCTGTATGGCACTCCGCTGAAAAGGTAAGCAAAGGATATCGAAAATAAAGCGGTAAAGATAAACGTGAGAGCCACCTGGACATACAGGCTCATTCCTGTATGAATGGACTGGATAATAATATTGACTCCGCCCATGAAAAGTGCGTGCGATAAAAAAGCACCATATGAATATTGACCAAAAAAACGAATCAGAAAATAAAGTGCTGAGCGGCTGCGGACAAGGGCACGTGCCAGTGCAAATAACAGAACGATTTCTGACATGACATAAAAGAACATGGACGGTTTAAGATATGTTGATGCCAGGAGATCAATGTTTTGAACCCCGCTGTAGCCGAGAAGCTCATCACCGATCCATATGAAGAAACCGATAAATAAAAAAGTTACAAAGGGAAGTGCGTGTTTGACCAATTTAATCCACTTGTCAAAGTGCAAAGCGGCAAGTCCGCCTGCCAGGAAGTATATGAAATACATGATGAAAGTCCTGTCAGTATAATAAAGGAGAGTGTCTTTTGTTATTTCGGGATTATTAAAAACGGCCGTCTTGTATCCCCATAAGACCGTAATATATAAGGCGGAGAGCACTGCCAATAATCCAATAAAAGCTTTCATAACCGCAATCTTTTGCCTGCCCAGCTTAAAGACCTTGAGGATAAAAGGATAAAATAGATAAAACTGAAACACCATTACAACATACCAGAGATGGGCTGCAGCATTTCCGGTGACGATATTCCGTCCCAGCTGCTGCAGGAAATCCCCTGTGAATCCGCCTGTTGTTTCAACGGTATAAACAAAGGTCCATATTGCAAACGGAAACAGCAGATCGGCAGCTTTCGCTTTGATGAAGTCATTGTACGGTGCCGGATTATATTGGTTATATAACAGGATAAATCCGGTAACAAAGATGAAAACCGGCGCTGAGAACTTTGCCAGATTATACAGCAGTCCAAGTAAGATAGAAGCTTCCGCCTCACCTGTAATATTGTGAAGTACTGAACTTATAGAGGCCTGAAAAATCACTGCCAGTAAAGCCAGCCCCTTCAATACACTAATTTCAGGTATTTTCTGCTTCTGTTGAGATGACACGATTAAGAACTCCCATCTGATTTAGGATTTCAATATAAAATCATTATAAACGTTGATACCGCTTACAAAATTCGTGAAACGTTACGGTGATATGGAGGATTTTTGGCAGAAATAAGAATGTTAAAAGTGATTATCAGGTGAAGCGCTTCCATAGGATAGAAGAAGTTTTGGCAGGACAGAGAAGTATCTTGCCGGAAGTTCATGAATTTGCTAAAATACCCATGGATGTATAATGGAGGAGGAGAGAGTATGGCTCTGTTTGATCTGCGTTGTAATTCTTGCGGAAAAGAATTCCAAAAAATGGTCCCGTTTTCAAAGTTGAAAAACACGGGCTGCCCCGACTGCGGCAGCAGTGATCATGAACGAATATATAAAGCGAATATTAAAGGGCCTGTCAGAGGAGGAGGTGGAGCAGCAAGTGCTCCATCAGCCCCTTCGACAGGATTTACCTGAGCTGGCGGGTGCTGAGCTGCAGTTTGCAGCTCTTTTTTTATGAAGTTTTACAGGGGTGATCGGACAGGGATTTGGGAACTGGTTGGATTGCCGGAAACTGGAGCAGGAGGGGGGAGCATTGCTGAGGTTTTCAGCGAGTGAAAGAAAAACAGTCGAATTTTAAAATAAAAGGTGTATTTTAGAAGATAAAAGGCAGGAAAAAAGAAAAACGTTTGAGATTGAAAATAAGAGCTCTTGCTGGGTGTTATGAAGGACTTCGGTTCGTCTTGGGAGGTCGTTGGAAACTGAAATAGATGGTGCACGGATTGCTACGGATATGGCAGTACAAAAAGAAAACGAGCCAAAGTTGAAGAAAAATTGTCGATTTTGAAAGATAAATCTCAAGAGAAGAAGAAAAACGGCTGAACTTGAAAA
>JAENYN010000023.1:0-64791 GCA_016841765.1 Guptibacillus hwajinpoensis | reverse complement strand
GTCGATTTTGAAAGATAAATCTCAAGAGAAGAAGAAAAACGGCTGAACTTGAAAATAAGTGCACCAGCTCTGGGAATTGTGTAAGGCCGCAATCCGTGCAGCCAGAACGCCGCAAACCGAGGCAGATGAGCCCCGAACAGCTGCAATATCCAGAGAAAAAAGAAAAAGAACCAAAGTTGAAGAAAAACAGTCGATTTTGAAAGATAAATCTCAAGAGAAGAAGAAAAACGGCTGAACTTGAAAATAAGTGCACCAGCTCTGGGAATTGTGTAAGGCCGCAATCCGTGCAGCCAGAACGCCGCAAACCGAGGCAGATGAGCCCCGAACAGCTGCAATATCCAGAGAAAAAAGAAAAAGAACCAAAGTTGAAGAAAAACAGTCGATTTTGAAAGATAAATCTCAAGAGAAAAAGAAAATACGCCATTCTTTAAAATAAACACCGTGGCAACACATACACAATAGATATGTTCTCTGCTTGAGCGAGGCGTTTCCGATCAATATATCATATTTTTCCTGTAACTAAGTTGTTTTAGATAAAATTACACATCTTTTTCCACTCTTTTTAGTACTTTAGAGTTTTTCTTGAAAGAGGAAGCCGAATCGCGGGAAAGGAAAACCGTCAACCAACGTGTAAAAACCGGGACAATAAATAAAAAACTGCACCCAAATCGGATGCAGCTTTTTACAATACTCTTATTTTTTCAGGTTCAGTTCACCCGGCAGATGCTTTACGAATGAAAGGAATAGGCTTAATCCTTCACGGACTTCCGGGTCTTTCATCATTTTGACCATTTGCATTGTTGTCATTGGTTTGTCAGCTGTTTCGCGGTCATGGCGTGCTTCGGCGAATGCTTTGCTCATGCCCTGGACGAGTTCAAGTGAGCCATGCTGGACGATTTCGTCTGCCATTTCGACGCCGCCGATCGCTTTTTCTACCATATCTGTGATCATCGGTGTTGTCATCGATGCTTTCATGGTAGCAACCATTTCGCCCATTTCACTTAGTGTCTGAAGTGTGCCTGATTCTTCGAGGCGTTTCACTGTTGCAAGTGTTCCTTCAAGGCTCTTGCTGACTTCAGGGAGCTTTTTCATAAGTGATATGGTTTCGGGCTGCAGAATGTCATCCATCAATTCAACCGCTTGAACTGCTTTTCCGGCCAGGTCTGTTACCATTTCATTTGTTAAGGAATTGAGGGCTACAGATGCAAATTCTTTTGTATCGTCTAAACGGTCTTTTTCCTTAGAAGCGATAGGAGTTTCCATGTGTGACACCCCCTTACATAATTCCTCTCACATTGAGCCAGTAGATTTCATTGTATACGCCTTTAAACCAGTGAAGCAGCTCGGACGTTGTTGCTGGCTTTGGAGGATGGTTATAGTCGAACGTAATATAGCTTGCATCATGGAGACTGTTTTCAAGGAAGCAGGCGACCTTGCCGTCATACATGTGTGTTTCAGCAATTCCATTGATTCTGTTGATGATGTTCGGAACAAGGCTTTCGCTCTGGTAGTGTGCTGTTGATCCGGCCTTACTGATTGGCAGGTTTGTTGCATCGCCGAGAACGTAAACGTTATCGGAACCTTCCATTTTCAGGGTGTGGCGGTCGGTCGGAATGAATCCGCCTTCGTCGCCAAGTCCTGAATCAAGGATGACTTGAGCGCCGGTATGGGCCGGTACGGAAATGAGCAGGTCGTAAGAATGCTCGCTGCCGTCCATTGTAAGGGCGACTTTGCGTTCCGGATCGACTTCTTCCATATTGAAGAAGGTTTCGGCATTGATGTTTCGGCTTGCAAACTCAGGGTTGGCCCACTCTGCCACCGGCTGGAGGGAATGGATCCGCCCGATCGGATACGTATATTGAATATCGACTTTGTCACGGATGCCGCGCTTGCGGAAGTAGTCATCCATCATCAAGGTGATTTCCAGTGGTGCTGCCGGGCATTTGTGCGGAACATCGACTGCAAGCAGGATTTTACCGCCTTCAAATGATGCAAGGGTATCGCGCAGCTTAATGGCGCCATCCATTGTATAGAAGTTGTGAGCGGCATCTTTCAAGCCAGGAATGCTGTCAAAGTTCGGAACAGAGCCTGTTGCAATCACAAGGTAGTCGTAGTTGTAGGTTGTTTTATCAGAAACAAGGCGGTTCTTCTCCGGCTCAATTTTTCTGACGTCATCGTAAACCATTTTCACGTTGCGGTGCAGGAGGTCCTGCTGTTTGCGCGTGAAGTGTTCCGGCATTTTTTCATTGAATGTGATGAAAAGAAAGCCTGGCTGGTAAATGTGCTTATCTGTGTTGGATACGAGCAGCACTTCGACTTCTTTATTTTTGATTTTATCGCCAAGTTGGCGGGAAAGGCGGTTGGCCACCATTGTGCCTGCTGTTCCGCCTCCAAGAATCACAATTTTCTTCATGGGTGTGAAGCCTCCTTTCTCCCAATAGCGCTTTAGCGCATTTTGCGGACGCCGATTTTCCAGTAATCTTCTACCTGGTCATTGAATGCCACTTCATGGCCCATTTTGTTTGCCCATTCAGGGATGTCTTTTGCTGAACCTTCATCGTTGGAGATGACTTCCACTACATCGCCTACGCCTACAGCTTTTACACTCTTAATCAGTTCCATCAATGGACCAGGGCAATAAGAACCGCGGGCATCTACTGATTTTACTACTTGTACTTCACTCATTGTGAAATCCTCCTTTATTTGTAACCACATGATTTTTGTTCTTGGTTGTCGCTGACCGGTACTCTGCGCATTTCTACATTGTCCAGCTGCGGGCGCCAGCGGCTAGCGTCATAAGCATTGCCCCCCACAGGAAGGAAACGCGTGTGGCCCTGCTTATGCGTACGCCGCTAAGCAGGCGCCCTCCGCATTTCTACATTACATTGTGACGACTTGACCGTTTTGAGCCATGCCGAGGAATTTTGTTACACCGATGATGTCATCGAATACATCAATCAGGTCGTCTTTTTTCCATTCCATGACGTCAAGTGCAAGGGCACATCCGTAAACATTCAGGGTACCCATTTCACGGCCTTCGCGGATCAGTTTGTCGAAGGAAGGAGCGTCTTTTTCGATAAGTGCTTTGCCGACATCGCCAGTTTTGAAATCTTTGTTTTCAACATTTTTCTTAAGGAAAGGCTTCAATGCGTTCATTGTCACAAACAGGTTTACTTCCATACCGGACATCGCGGCCATTGAGCCTACAAGAGCGCCGGCATGAACTTTTTCGATATCCTCTGATAAAAGAATTATTGCCATTGAAGGTGCTTGCTGTTCCATAGTGGAACCTCCTTTAACCAATTGGTTTTTCTTCATATTTTCTTTACACCTTTATCTTACTTTAACCCCCATTGGTATGTCTGTGACAAAAATGTGATATATCTCACAATGTGTGACAATTTGTTGAATAGAGATAGGGGTATGTGTATGTGATTCTTCTTCAGCATATCAGATTGGAATAGCCCTGCTGCTTACTGTTTATGAAAGATGTGTGACTGAAACGGGACCATGATTAGGAAGGCCAGTTTTATGTTTTAGCGAGGGGGAATTTAGGGGATAAAAGCAACACTAAATGAGCCGCGGACAATACTGTTAAGGAGTGAAACATATGGAGGCCATAACCTTCTTCATTGCAGCTGCTTTTACGATTTTGCATATCGTGTCAAAGTACTTTAAATTTCTTCATGAAATTCCCAGAAGCCGTTTGCTTTCTGGAGCGGGCGGGATTTCGACAGCTTATGTATTTGTCCATTTGCTTCCCGAGTTGCAGGCACATCATTACGTCATGACGGAAGCTGAATATCTTCCCTTTTTTTCCTGGTTTGAGTATCCCGCATACATAGGGGCGATGATGGGACTGGCCCTTTTTTACGGCCTGGAACGCTTTGTAAAGCAAAAAAAGCCCCGCAGTGAAGCAGAGAGGCACACAAAAGAAGGGATAGAGATATTTTGGATTCATATCGGTTCTTTTTTCATTTATAACGCGTTAATTGGTTATTTGCTTGTCCACAGGGAGGAAACGGGATATTTCAGCCTATTTGTATATGCGGTGGCAATGGGGCTTCACTTTTTGACAAATGACCATGGTTTACGGGCTCAGCATAAGGACATTTATGACCAATATGGACGGTGGATGCTCGCATTTGCAGTAGTGTTTGGCTGGTTTACAGGGGTCTTGTATGAATTCCCTGAAGTGATCTTATCACTGCTGTTTGCCTTTTTATCAGGGGGTGTTATTCTGAATGTGTTGAAAGAAGAGTTGCCGGAGGAAAGAGAAAGCAGTTTTCCCGCTTTTTTTATCGGGCTGATCACATACTCATTACTGTTGATTTTTGCCTAAAAAGTGATTCAGTTTAACAGCCCTTGCTCCCCATTTCAATATGTTTATCTCCTGGTTAAGCAATATCTTTTGTACTGAAGGTTTTTGCATTGTCCGTACCAGATTATCAAGCTGGCCATTATCCATTTTTTCAATGGCGCGGCGCAGGGCCAGTGAATGCTGATAGCTTTTCGTAAGCCCTTTTGTCAGATCATCATAATTCCCTTTGCCGGCAATGTCGAAGGCTGCATAAATGCCGGTCAAAATGGATTCGAATTGCCCGAATCCGATAAACGGCATAATCGCCCCAAAACAGTTTCCGGTAAAAAAGGTGTTCCCGATCCGCGGGAATTCCGCTTTGCCAACGATATAGTTACTGGCATTAAAGGCATCAACTGAGGGTAAATCCTGTCCAAGGGTCTTCCTGGCTGTATCCATGAATTTATTCCAGAGTCCGTCTTGGTCAAGGGCCAGGATTTCCGGGTATTCAGGGTAAACCAAAATCAACATGGCTTCGGAATCAGTGAACGGCAGCAAATATCCCATGCCTTTTGGAGCAAAGTCATTATTGAACCATGTATGGACTTCGGTCCGTTTAAAACGGCCCTTTACTGTCCTTCCTCTTAACGTTGCATTATAGGCTCTGTCCAGTTTCTGTATCTTTGATGTGTAAGCTGCATCACCTGTCGCGAGGACAACATGTGTATATTCACGCAACAGCTCTTCATAGCTTTTTTCAGAATGGAAATTCACCGGCACTTTCAACTGGGCGGCAAGCTGTCTTTCAAACGCATCAGGATGCTTGCCTCTTGTGTTTAAAAAACCGATATTGCCCTTTAAGACCGCTGATTCGTTTTTGGAATGAACCCATAGGGAGTATATGTTTGAAATCGGTTTTAAATATAACTGGTGCTCTTCCGCTAAATAACGGATACTATCATTAATGGGCGAATGAAACATTGAGACGATTGCCTCGTTCAGAACGTACCGTTGACCGACTTCCCCCCTGTGTTCAAACACAGACGGGGTGATGCCGAATTTTTCGAGCGTCAATGCGCAGGACAGCCCTGACAGCCCCGCTCCCATTATAGCTACCTTCATGATTTCACCTCCATTCATCAGGAAGTTTAACCTTTATAAAAGTTATTATTCATATTTTCGCCAGATTGGCATCGGGGGCATGAACCGGAAGACAAGGCACCATTAATGTTGCGGCTGACTATATTGGCAATAAACAGGAAGAAGCAAGGGGAGGGAATCCAATTATGTATGAACATGTTCGGACACTTGGTTTTGATGAGCAACATTATTATAACGGCAGTGATCTCGGGGCTCAATTCACACCGGAAAAAACCGGCTTTCGGCTCTGGGCACCAACTGCCGATGAGGCGAAGGTCGTTTGCTATGAAGATGCTGAAACAGAAGAAGGCATTGAGTATGATATGGCTAAAACCGAGTATGGCACCTGGACAGCAATCCTGGAAGGGGACCGTGAAGGCTTTTTTTACACATATAACGTGAAGATTGAGGATGAATGGCGGGAAGCTGTTGACCCTTATGCAAAGGCGGTATCTGTCAACGGAGACAGGGGTGCTGTCATTGATCTTAAAAAAACAGATCCTGACGGATGGGAAGGTCATCCGCGGCCGTTTTTCAGCAATCCGGAAGATGCCATCATTTACGAAGTGCATATCAGGGATCTTTCCATTCACCCGGACAGCGGCATTCATCATAAGGGAAAGTTTTTGGGCGCCGCTGAAACGGGCACTGCAGGCCCGAAAGGCATTAAAACGGGGCTCGATCATATAAAGTCACTCGGTGTCACCCACGTGCAGCTGCTGCCGATTTTTGATTTCAGGACAATTGATGAAACAAAGCTTGATGAACCGCAATTCAACTGGGGGTATGACCCGAAAAATTACAATGTCCCAGAAGGTTCGTATTCAACTGATCCGTATAATCCCTATACAAGGATCAAAGAGCTGAAGCAAATGATCCAGACTTTCCATGAAAACGGCCTGCGTGTCATTATGGATGTGGTGTACAATCATGTCTACGATGTGGATGAGTCCAATTTCCATGCACTTGTGCCGGGCTATTATTTCAGATATAACGAAGACGGCACCCTTGCAAACGGCAGCGGAGTCGGCAACGATATCGCCTCGGAAAGGAAGATGGCCAGAAAATTCATTGTGGATTCCGTGCTTTACTGGGTCAACGAATATAAGATAGACGGCTTTCGTTTCGATCTGATGGGCATCCATGATATCGAGACAATGAATGAAGTGCGGCAAGCTCTGAATAAAATCGATCCGACCATTTTAGTCCTGGGCGAAGGCTGGGACCTCAACACACCGCTTCCGGCTGAAATAAAAGCGACCCAGAAAAATGCAGCTAAAATGGACGGGATCGCTCATTTTGACGATCGTATCCGTGATGGCTTGAAAGGCAGTGTTTTTAACGGGCATGATAACGGTTTTGTAAGCGGCAAGCCGGGATTGGAAGACCAGGTCAAACAGGGGATTGCGGGGGGAATGGACTATGATGATCAAATCGCCACGTATGAAGATCCGGGTCAGGTTGTTTCATATGTAGAGGTCCATGATAACCTGACACTCTGGGATAAGCTGAAAGCCTCCAATCCGGATGCAGGGATCGCCGAATTAAAAAAAATGCATAGGCTCGCTTCCGCCATTATTCTGACGTCACAGGGCATCTCGTTCATCCATGCCGGCCAGGAATTCATGCGCACGAAAAATGGCGATCACAACTCGTATTGCTCACCTGATGAAGTGAATCGCCTTGATTGGGACCGCTGTGCCGCTTTTAAAGAGGATGTCCATTATGTGAGGGGATTGATTGCCCTCCGCAAACAGCATCCGGCTTTCAGGATGCGGAGCAAAGATCAAATCAGGGAACATCTGCACTTTCTCGATTCTCCTCCGCAAACAGTCGCCTTCACGCTGTCCGAACATGCGAATGGTGATCCGGCCCGCTGCATACTTGTCGCGCATAATGCGAACAGGATCGGGATGGAATTGGAATTGCCCGTTAATGGAATCTGGCGGATTGCCGTAAACGGCCAGAGGGCAGGATATGAGGAAATTGCCAAAGTCGAAGGGAAGCAGGCGGTAATCCCGGCGATCGGCAGCCTTGTCCTAATTTTGGAAAGAGCAATCGAATCGTGAGGAAATCCGGCTTTGGCCGGATTTTTTACGTTATCTTATATACAAGGGCAGCGGCAGCAAGGAAGAGATCCGGTGTCTTGACCAATTTTATTCTGGTCGGCGCTCAAATTTTCCGTATAGGGACGGTGCAATATCACACCCAAATGCTGCATTCAACCCCCTTTTTAGGAGCAAACGCTTACAGTTTCTAAGCTTTGTCAATCGTGAGAACAAAGTAATTTTCACCTTGAAACCAACCTTTTCCCGGAGTAATCTAGAGGTACACAATACATTGTGAAATTAATCACAAATAATAACAATGATAAAAAAATGCAGAAAGGAAGAGCATCAATGGAAAAAGAAGCAATTGAAAAAGTGACCGGACTGGCAGCGCAAAAGGCGGGACTGCTCAATCAGAATCCGACTCAATATATTTTACGGGCTGTTTTGGCTGGAATCTATATCGGTTTTGCCGTTATTGTAAGCTTCAAGCTGGGAGATACGTTTTACCAGGCGCAATCTCCGTTCACCTCTCTAATGAGCGGGATTTTTTTCGGCATTGCCCTAATGCTCATTATCTGGGGAGGTGCGGAACTTTTCACGGGCAACACGATGTATTTCACTGTCGCTGTACTGCGTAAAAAAGCAGGAATTACCGATCTCTTAAAAAACTGGTTCTATTGTTATTCGGGAAATCTTATAGGTGTCACGTTTTTTGCAGGACTGTTTGTGCTGACTGGTTTGTTTGCCTCGATTGGTCCTGATCACATGATGATGGATGTGGTGGAAAAGAAAATGGGCCTGTCCACATCCGAGTTGTTTTTCCGGGCAATCCTTTGTAACTGGCTCGTATGCCTGGCGATTTGGATTCCAATGCAGGCCAAAGGGGACGGGGCGAAACTGGCTATGACGATTTTGCTTGTATTCGCATTTTTTGTTTCCGGATATGAACATAGCATTGCCAACATGTCCCTGTTCACACTTGCGCTAATGCTTCCGCATCCGGAAACGATATCTGCTGCAGGCATGGTCCATAATCTTATTCCCGTCACGCTTGGCAATATTGTTGGCGGAGGCGTGTTTGTCGGAGCGCTTTATACGTATCTGCAAACATCCAAAAAGCCGCAGGAGAAGAAAGCGGCACAGCCAGCATTCCTTTCCGGCACAACACGTCACTCGGTAAACAGTTGACAGAACCAACAGTTTTCTAATCGGAACCGGTTTGTTCTGAGGTAGATACTCAACAACATTTTAATAATACGAAAGAAAGAACAGCAGGCCGAATGGTAAAAATTCATGGCTTGCTGTTCTTTTATTCTGTTTATAAAGTAATGGAAAAATTCTGGATGTCGCCATAAGGAAGAAGAGATTGATAATCTGTATGGTGCCCATTCCTTTCCGCTGCAAGGGGTCGCTTTCGCCATTGCACAAGTGCGGCATCCGTCCCCTGCTTCTCTTGGGTCAACTCATCGTGTCTTCTTTGCCATAGGGGGAAAGGGACGGACAAACTCCAGAATAGACTGCCATCAATTTAACTTGATTTTTATTCCTTGAAAGGACGCTTTGATGGAATAACAAAGGGAACATCCAGATAAATATTTTGTATTCTATACCTGATAAAAATGTCAGCTCGCTAAAAATTTAATATGACAAAAAAAAGAGAAGGAATTAGCACGCTAATTCCTTCTCTAAAGGTTTGTTATCCGCCAACAGAATGGCAGGTGTTTTTTTCAGTGGAACTGAAAGACGCCGCACTGTTTAGATTGCTGCTTCATTTGAAGCTTCGGCTTTTTCTTTTTTAGCCTGTTCAAGGAAAATCTTCGTTTCGGAAGCAACAACACCGGAAAGCCCCAGCAGTCCGATCAGGTTAGGGAAGGCCATGAGCCCATTCATGATATCTGCGATTCCCCATACAGCTTCCAGCGTGGAAACAGAACCGATGAAAACGGCAACTACGAATGCAAAGCGATAATATTTGATCGCTGAATCTTTGAACAGGTAAGAGAAGCATTTTTCACCATAGTAAGACCAGCCGATGATCGTTGAAAATGCAAAGAAAATCAAACCGATCGAGACAATGATCGATCCTGCTCCGCCAAGGAAATGCTCGAAAGTGGCGGAAGTCAGTTCAGCGCCCTGGAGCTCGCCGTTGTACAATCCGCCCATAACCAGTGTGATGCCGGTAATGGAGCAAATCACAATCGTATCGATGAATACCTGGGTCATGGATACGAGTGCCTGGCGTGCCGGATAATCTGTTTTGGCAGCAGCGGCAGCGATCGGTGCGGAACCAAGGCCTGCTTCATTGGAGAAGACCCCGCGTGCGACACCCCAGCGGATGACGGATCCGAGTGCACCGCCGGCAACAGCTTCGCCGGTAAATGCATCAGTGAATATCAAGCTGATAGCTGCAGGCACTTCACCCGCATTCATAATCATCAGGACAAGGCCGGCTATCAAATAAAATAAAGCCATGATCGGAACAAAGAACGAAGTCACTTTACCGATACTCTTAATTCCGCCAATCAGGACAAGGGCAGTAAAAAATGTAAGAATGGCACCAGTGACCCATGAAGGGATGCTGAATGTCAGATTTACGACTTCGGCAACAGAGTTTGATTGGACAAGATTTCCGATGCCGAACGCGGCAATGGAACCGAATAATGCAAATAAAACTCCGAGTGTTTTGGCATTCATGCCCCGTTCGAGATAATACATCGGGCCGCCGGACATTTCCCCATTCTCATTCACGACCCGGTACTTGACAGCCAGGACGGCTTCCGCATATTTTGTGGCCATTCCGAACAGCGCTGTGATCCACATCCAAAAGACTGCTCCGGGGCCACCGAAAAAGACGGCAGTTGCGACACCGGCGATGTTACCGGTACCGACGGTTGCGGCCAGGGCCGTTGTCAGCGATTGATAATGCGAGATATCTCCTTCGGTCTTATCATCATCCTGCTTGCTGAATACGAGCTTAAGAGCATATGGAAGAGTGCGAAATTGCAGAAATCCAAGACGGAGCGTCAAATAAATGCCCGTGCCGACAAGCAAGATTAGCAGAGGGGGCCCCCAGACCCATCCGCTGATGGTGCTAATCCATTCCATAGATAATGTCCTCCTTTTGTCGATTATGTTAAAAAATTAGGCAGTGTTATATAAAATATTCTGAAACTATGGGACAAATGTCAAGTGATAAATATGGGAATTCTGAATATTCCAGCTAATATCACTAGCATATATGAGGATAAGCGATTAAGAGAAAGCAAATAGCAGAAATAATATTATTATCCGAGAAAAATAAAAAAATTTGGACAAATACTCAAAATTTAGAAAATTCACATTCGTTAATATTTTTGTCATAATAGAAAGGAGACGTTAAAGAGGGGGAGACAAAGATGAAAAAAGGAATGTTGTTTGGATTCATTTTACTATTATTAGGTACAGTCCTTTCCGCCTGCGGCAGTGATAAATTGACTGTAGCTACTGATAACAGTTTTGTCCCGTTTGAGTTCGTTGATGAAGAAGACGGTGAACTCAAAGGGTTTGACATCGACTTGATCAATGCGATTGCCGAAGATCAGGACATGGAAGTCGAAATTGAAGCGATGGAATTTGATGGCGTCATCGCTGGCATGCAGTCAGGAAGATACGACATCGGAATCGCGGGCATCACCATCACTGAGGAACGGAAAAAATCAATCGAATTTTCCGATCCTTATTATGATGCAGGTTTGATGATTGCGGTCCGGGCCGATGATGACAAAATCAAAACTGAAGCTGATCTTGCCGGCAAAAAAGTCGGTACCAGATCAGGCACGACAAGTGAGGACTACTTGAAGGAAAACCATCCCGATGCTGAGATCCAGGCCTTCCCGGGCATTGTGGAAGCATACATGGACTTGCAGGCCGGTCGTCTCGATGCTGTCATGTATGACGCTCCAAATGTAAAGTATTACATTAAGACCGAAGGCGGAGGAGACATGAAAACCGTTGGAGATATCCTCCAGGGTGAACAGTATGGCATCGCGATGCCTAAAGACTCCGAAAACGTAGACAAGATTAATAAAGGGCTTAAAAACGTCAAGGATAATGGAACATACGATGATATCTATGAAAAATGGTTCGGTGAAAGGCCATTAGGCACCAAGAAGTCAGAGTAACATTACATCAAGCAAGGGCTGATCGAGGGGCACAGCGGCCGATTGGCTTGCTGTGCCTTTTCCCTTGCCGTTTTATCCGGGACGATAAGAGGCACCAATACCAAATTGTAATAGCAAATTTGAAATATACGAAGGAGAGATTCGAGATATGGATTCCCATTATATAAAGGTGTTGCCTTTTATATTCGAAGGGTTCTGGCTGACATTGATGATTACGCTTGTCGGCTTGCTTTTCGGATTTATCCTTGGGGCACTCGCAGGTATCGGTAGGCTTTCCAAAAACAAATTTGTATACGGAATTTCGACTGTGTACGTTGAGGTCGTACGCGGTACGCCAATGCTCATGCAAATCCTGTTCATTTACTTCGGTATTTCGGATTTGACAGGCATCAATATTGATAAGATAACAGCTGCAATTATCGCGATCTCCATTAACGCCGGCGCCTATATCGCTGAAATTGTCCGCGGCGCGGTTTACTCCATCGATCCGGGCCAGCGTGAAGCAGGACGGTCCATCGGCCTGACGAAACAGCAGACAATGCGCTACATCATCTGGCCGCAGGCATTCAAACGCATGATTCCTCCACTTGGAAATCAGTTTGTCATCAGTCTGAAAGATACTTCGCTCTTTTCCGTAATCGCAGTACACGAAATGCTCTTTATGGCACGACAATATTACAATGCGACATTTGCAACCTTCGAAGCACTGGCAATGCTGGGGGTCGTCTATTTGATGATCACCATTCCCGCCTCGGTCATTCTTAGCAGAGTGGAAAGGAGACTGGATGTCTGATGATTATTACAGTAAAAGATTTGCATAAATCATTCGGTAAAAATGAAGTATTAAAAGGCATCGATATGGTTGTGAAGGAACAGGAAGTGGTGTGTGTCATCGGTCCATCGGGTTCCGGAAAAAGCACCCTGCTGCGATGTTTGAACTTATTGGAGGAAGTGAACGGCGGCCACGTCATCGTTACCGGACAAGATCTTACAGATCCGCAAGTTAATATCAATAAAGTCCGGGCGAAAGTGGGTATGGTGTTCCAGCATTTCAATCTGTTCCCGCATATGACAGTGATGGACAACATTACGCTTGGACCGAAAAAGGTACTTAGCATGAATAAGGAAGAAGCGGAAAAAGTCGGAATGGAGCTGCTTGAAAAAGTCGGTCTTGCCGATAAAGCAAAGGCTTATCCGGCCAGTCTTTCAGGCGGGCAGAAGCAGCGGGTTGCGATTGCCCGGGCTCTCGCCATGAATCCTGAAGTTATGCTGTTTGACGAACCGACATCCGCCCTTGACCCTGAACTGGTCGGAGATGTGCTGCAAGTCATGAAAGATCTGGCAAAAGAAGGGATGACGATGGTTGTTGTCACCCATGAAATGGGCTTCGCAAAAGAAGTCGGTGACCGGGTCATCTTCATGGATGAAGGCATCATCATGGAAGAAAATGTCCCTGAGGAACTGTTCGACAATCCGCAAAATGAACGGACAAAGGAATTTTTAAGCAAAATCCTTTAAGCTGGAGCATCTGCTCCAGCTTTTTTTTACCAAATAAGAAATTGTCAGCAAGGGAGTAATTCGACGCGGCTGCCAATTATAAGAATATAGATAAGTGCAACTACGCCTTTGTCTTTCCCTGAAATTATAGTCGGCAAATTTGCTTTACTGTTATTTTCCAACAGGGTGTAAATGCATTAAGATAGAGGTATCATATTGTTACAAGCAGGGGTGATAAAAATGGTGAACGTTTTATTTGTATGTCTGGGCAACATTTGCCGCTCGCCTATGGCTGAAGCTGTTTTTAAAAAGCAAGTCGCAGAGGCTGGGCTCACGGGCAAGATCTCAGTTGATTCTGCGGGTACCGGACACTGGCATGTCGGCGAGCCGCCTCATGAAGGGACGAGGGAAATTCTTGCTGAACATGAAATCGAGTATACGGGAATTAAAGCGAGACAAATAGAAAAAGCTGATATTAATGCGTTTGATTACATCATTGCCATGGATGCTGAGAATCTGGGAAATCTGCACAGGCTCAAAGGCATGGGGGAATCGGGGTATATCGGCAGGCTGCTGGACTTTGTTCCGGCAAGCCGTTTTGCGGATGTCCCAGATCCTTATTTCACCGGGAATTTCGATGAAGTATACGAGTTGATCCAGGAAGGCTCGAAGCGGCTTCTCAACTTCATAATCGAACGGGAAGGCTGGCAGCATTAGGGTTGAAGTAAGGCCCGATTCATAACGATGAAGTGAAAAGCGGGGCGAATGATATATGGAAACTGCCAATAATACCGGTTTTTTGTCCATTTTGAAGTCGATTGCCAAGCGATTCCTGAAGGATGAAGCGGTGGGGCTCGCTGCTCAGCTGGCCTATTTCTTTTTGCTGAGCCTGTTCCCATTTATGATTTTCTTAATGACCCTCATCGGTTATTTGCCGATTTCGGCAGATTTGATTCTGGACTTCATACGTGAGTTCGCCCCCGGTGAAACGCACAAATTGATTCAGGAAAATATTGAAGGCGTTCTATCCTCTCAAAATGGCAAGTTGCTTTCTGTCGGCTTAATTGGCACCGTCTGGTCGGCATCGAATGCAATCAATGCATTAATCCGCGCGCTGAACCGCTCGTATCACGTCGGGGAAAGCCGGAACTTCTTCATTTCCAGGGGACTTGCCATTTTGTTGACTTTCGGCATGATCGTCGTCATCATCGTTGCCCTTACACTTCCGGTATTCGGTGAAAAAATTGGTTTAATGGTATTTGCTTATTTCGGACTATCAGATAGTTTTTTAAGAGCATGGGAAATCGTACGCTGGGCACTTAGCTTTTTTGTGCTATTCATCGTATTTGCAAGCCTGTATTTTTTTGCCCCCAACAAACATCTGCCCTGGAAAAGTGTCATTCCCGGAGCCATAGTGGCAACTGCAGGCTGGCTGTTATCGTCACTTCTTTTTTCTTATTATGTAAGCAGTTTCGGGAATTTCTCAGCCTCATACGGGAGTCTTGGCGGCATTATCGTGCTCATGATCTGGTTTTACCTGTCGGGAATGGTCATCATTCTGGGCGGGGAAGTGAATGCGGTGCTGACAAACAGGAAAGAAGGAATTATTGATTAAATAGAAAATTTCAGGCTGGGTTGAAGTCTAAGGAATGCCATGCATATTTTCCTGAGCCCAAGGCAAAATAGAGTCAACTCTCGATTGAAGGAGGGTGACATGCAATGGGCAAAAATAACAAAAATCACAAAAAGAACAAAAGTGGCGAAGGCAAAAAAACAAGCAGCAGCGCCAACAAGCCGAACAACTTTCATTAAGAATCAGAGACCGTCCTTTTGGGCGGTCTTTTTTGCTGTTAAGGAAATTAGAAAATTTTGCGTTGTGGATAAAAAGCGGGAAGGGAGTCATCCAGCTACAGGCGCCAGCGGCTATCGTCATAAGCGGTGATCCCCTCCGGAAGGAAAGATCACCTTCCTGGGGGTACCCCCGCTTATGCGTACGCCGCTAAGCAGGCGCCCTGCGCTTTTGTTCTTTGGAAACAGGGGAGCGGTTGAGCCAGTTATAAGGAACTCTGCGCCCGCCCTGCGGCAAAGAAGACACTGTGAGTGCGACCGAAGGGAAGCAGGAACAGATGTCGCCCTTGTGCCTGTGGTGCAAAGAAGACACTGTGAGTGCGACCAGATGGAAGGGAGAGCAGATGTGCAACCGTGCAGCGGAAATGAACTCCCGGTTAAAAAGTTAAGACCAAATGTTAAAGTTCGGTGATCGTTAACTGAGTAAGGAGAACTTTATACTTCAATCTGTTTAATCACTTTGGCTGGATTGCCGCCAACAACAACGTTATCCGGCACGTCTTTCGTAATCACTGCCCCTGACGCAATGACAACATTGTTCCCTATCTTTACACCTGGATTGACGATGGCCCCTCCGCCAATCCATACATTATTTCCAAAAGTGACCGGTTTTGCGTATTCCTTCCCGGAATTCCGGTCAGAGGGATTTAGTGGATGTGTTGCAGTATAGATTTGTACACCGGGACCAAGCATACAATTGTCGCCGATGTGCACTTCACAAACATCCAGGATCGTAGAGTCGAAGTTTGCGAAGAAGTTTTCTCCGACGTGTGTGTTATAACCATAATCAAATCGGATATTTGGCTCCATGTATACGTTTTTTCCAGTGGAACCGAGTAGTTCCTTTAACAACTTTACCCGCTTTTCCTCCTCAGTTTCCAAAGTTTGATTATATAATCTGACTTTGCGTCTGGCTTCCTCGCGTTCCTTCGCCAATACCTGGTCAGCAGGATTGTACATGTCCCCCGCCAACATCTTTTCTTTTTCTGTTTTCATATTTTATCTTCCTTTTTGTCAATATCAAAATCTTTCAGCATGACTTCCCAAACACTTGTATACACCCCAAAGTCTTTCTTTCTATAGAGATAGATAGGTTACACAAGCCTGGAGGAAAATGTCCTTGTATCGACCAATTTCAAATTCACTCTCTGGTTAATATCAACGTCCTCTTGTGGAAGCGAACAGGGAAGCCCCCGCAGGTGCGATAGCGTCAAGGAGCCCCCCTGAATCCTAATTTTACATATGGGCTTTAAACCGGGCCGCTTTGAAAAGCGGGCAATCTTCAAACCGGCTATTTTAACAGCCGCAGGCCATTTAAGATGACAAGAATTGTGCTTCCTTCATGGCCGATGACCCCATATGGGAGGTCAAGGATTTGCAGAAAGTTTGATGAGATCAGGAGCATGATGACCCCGATAGAGAAAACGATATTTTGTTTTACGATTTTATTCATCCGCTTTGATAACCGGATCGCTTCAGCAATTTTAGGCAGGTCATTTTTCATCAGGACAACATCCGCCGTTTCTAGGGCGACATCTGTGCCTTCACCCATTGCGATGCCGACGCTGGCTGTTGCGAGTGCCGGTGCATCGTTAATGCCGTCGCCAACCATGGCCACCTCATCATATTTTTTATTGAGCAGTTTCAGTTTATCCACTTTTGATTCAGGCAGGCATTCTGCCGCATACTCCTGTACGCCGCTTTCTTTCGCGATGGCATTTGCGGTTGTGTGGCTGTCTCCTGTCAGCATGATTGTGTAAATCCCGATGTCTTTCAGGTCGCGTATGGCCTGTTTTGTTTCTTCCCGGACGACATCTTTTAATGCCAGGAGCCCGGCGATGCCAGTTTCATCACTGACAAACACGACGGTTTTTCCTTCTGAAGCAAGCTTTGTGTATATGCCGTCCTGAAAAGCTTCCGTTTCGGTTTTGCCGATAAATGCCGGCTTGCCGATTTTCCATTCCTGGCCGCCAAATCGGGCTTTGACCCCCCAGCCTGCCACATCTTCAATGTCTTCGGGTTCGATTGCCTTGAGCCCTTCATATTTTCCGGCATAATTTACAATCGCCTGGGCAAGAGGATGATTGGAGTGTTTTTCAATGGAAACTGTATGTCTCATGAAGTCGGTTTCGTCTAATCCATCTCTTACATATATATCGGTCACTTCCGGCTTTCCCCGTGTGAGTGTTCCGGTTTTGTCGAAGGCAATAGCCGTTATTGCACCCAGTTTTTCGAGATGGAGGCCGCCTTTAAAAAGGATGCCGTGCCGGGCACCATTGGAAATGGCAGACAGGCTTGCCGGCATGATTGAAGCGACAAGAGCACATGGTGATGCTACGACAAGCAGGATCATCGCCCGGTAAAAGGTTTCCGTCCAGCTCCAGCCCAACAGGAAATGGGGTAAAAACATCATCAAGACGACAACAAGAAGAACGGCTTTTACATAACGCCCTTCAAAGCGTTCAATAAACAGCTGGGAAGGTGATTTCTCACTCTGTGCAGACTGGACCATCTGGATGATTTTTTGGAATAACGTTTCATCGGATGGTTTTGTGATTTCCACGGTGATGGAGCCATTGATGTTGACAGTGCCCCCGAACACTTCATCGTCCTTAGCCTTTGTGACAGGTACGGACTCGCCAGTGATGGCAGCTTCATCAATCGTGGTGCGGCCGCGGATAACTGTTCCGTCAGAAGGAACACGCTCACCGGCCTTAACCAGGATTTGGTCTCCGATTGAAAGATCGGCGACCCGGACAATTTCTTCTTTTCCGTCTGAAATACGAAGAGCTTCTTCAGGCTGAAGGTCCATCAGGGACGAGATTTCCCGTTTGCTTTTATCCATCGTATATGTTTCAAGAGCACCGCTTAATGAAAAGATGAAAATCAAGATGGCGCCTTCCATCCAGTAGCCGATAATAGCGGATCCGATTGCCGCAAAGATCATCAGCATCTCCACATTTAATTCGCGGTCTGCGATTGTATCCTCGATGCCCTCTCTGGCTTTAGCGAAGCCGCCGATGATGAAGGCGGCAATGAATAGGGCGACAGAAGCTGTTTCATTCGAAATCAGCCAGCCGGCTAAAATAAGGACACCGCTTAACAGGGCTGCTATCAGTTCAAGATGGACCTGAAACCGGCTGAAAAATGACGCCTTTTCTTCGCTGTTTGCAGCGGTTCTATGTGATTCTGCCGAAGGGTCCATTAATCTAGCTTCACTGCTCATTTCTTTTCCTCCTAATTGAGAATATTAATCACAATCAATATTCCGATAAAACAACGAACGCTGCCATAGCAAATGGCAGCGAAATTCAAAACTGAAAGGTTTATTTTATTCTTTTATCTGTTGAGTAAGCTCAGAAACTCCCGTCAAAATCATCTATACAATAACTTTATTATCCATCTTATTTTACCATGCGGTTTATGTGAGCAAAAATTTGAACGGCCAAACCATGTAATAACTTCCGATGCATTAATTTTGTAATTTGATTTGATTGCCTTTATTATGGATAAAGGTTTTCAGCAGAACTTTAATCAACAAACTGCAGGGAAGGAAGTACGTCATGAATGCCGAAAAATTCTTCACTAATCGATATGGCGTGATAGCAGCTGCGGTAGCTGCCACTTTTTTATGGGGAAGTGCTTTCCCTTTTATAAAGCTGAGTTATTCAGCACTGGATATTCATTCGGATGAAACAGCCGAGCAGCTTTTATTTGCCGGTTACCGCTTTTTTATTGCATCCCTTTTCATTCTCATTTTTTTCATGCTGCTGAAACGGGATATGAAAATCAAGCGGGGTACAGTGATCCCGCTGATAAAGCTTGGAGCATTGCAGACTTTTTTCCAATATATTTTATTTTATATCGGATTGAGCTACAGTACGGGCATCCAGGGCTCGATTATTGCCGGATCCACATCCTTTTTTCAAATTCTGTTCGCGCACTTCCTGTACAAAGATGATGCTCTCAGTATCCGTAAAGGAATCGGCCTTGTCATCGGTTTTACAGGAGTGATCCTTGTCAATCTTACCAAAGGGTCTCTGGAGCTCAAATTTGGGATCGGAGAACTGTTTCTGATGGGAGCTATGATGATTTCTGCGTTTGGGAACATTTATGCACGGGGCCTAAGCAGGCATATGCCCGTGCCGTATTTGACCGCGTACCAGATGCTGTTCGGTTCAGTTGCACTGCTGGCTGCAAGCATTACATCAGCAGGGATATTCCCGTTTGACTTCAATTTGACATCGGGCATGATTTTGGTTTATCTGGCGTTTTTATCTGCGGCAGGGTTTGTACTCTGGAACAACGTGATGAAATATAATAAGGTTGGCAAGGTTTCGATGTATTTGTTCCTTGTGCCTGTTTTTGGCGTCTTTTTATCTGCGCTGCTGCTCGGCGAGGCCGTTCATTCGTTTGTTTTACTAGGGCTGGTCCTTGTGGCGCTGGGCATCGTGATTGTGAACCGGCAGCCGTCGGTTTGATGGAAAGGAATCCGCTTTGTTCAGCGGATTCCTTTTTAAATGGGTGTTATTCTTTGTTCGCTTCGCCAAGAACACGGTTCACACGTTTAGTCAGCATTTTCATACCGCCTCCGCCAGCCTGGAAGTGGCGCAGTTTGCCTTCCTTATCAAATACATAATATGCCGGCACATATTGGTTTTCAAAGGCGTCTGTGAGCTTGTGCTTATTGTCGACGAAAATCGGCTGGGTGATGCCGTGTTCTTCGGCTGTCGTTTTGACGTCCTCAAGATTGAGGTCCTTCTCGGAACGAGGCATATGGACCGCGACAACATTGAGCTTATCTTTGTATTCATCCCTGAATTGGTTAACCTGCGGCATCGCTTCTTTGCACATTCCGCAGCTGATCGACCAGAAGTGGATGAGTGTCGGCCGTTCACCGATAAGATCCGATTTCGCCACTTCGCCATTCAGCCATTCCGTGGCGCCTTCAAGTTCAGGCATTTGGTCACGCAGTTTCATAACATCGACTCCTTTTAAAAGTTAATTATAATAATTTTAATTTAATATCTATTTTTAATTATAGTAAACGAGCACTTTTCATGTCAAATGATAACGGGTAGTGCGATATATAGAATATGTTCCACGATTCATCCCTTTGCAAAACCGCTCTCTTCAATTAACGGCTGGCATGATTCAACTTTTCCGTGTGGTGGAGCTTCTCTTTTTTATAAAAAAGGAGAAGAAGAGAGATGATAAGAAGCAGGCTGCTGATGACAAAAAAGAAACTTTCGGTTAATAGTTCAATAGCAAGCCCGCCCAAAAATGGCCCGAGTATGCTGCCGACACTGAAGCTGATTCCGCACATCAGGTTTCCGGCGGGAAGCAGGTGTTTCGGCAGCAGATCTGTCATGTAACTGATGCCGAGAGAAAAAACTGAACCTACGAGCATGCCGGCAACCAGAAAACTTGTAAACAGCAAAACAGCTGAATGCTGGATAAAGCCAGCCGATACAAAGACAGCTGTTCCACTGAACATCGTATAGAGAAGGACTTTCCTGCGGCCGATCCTGTCGCTTAGAACGCCAAGAGGCAGCTGGGAAATCAGGCTGCCTCCGGCAAAGGCGGGCAGGATTATCGATACGCTGCTGACATCAATGCCGGTGCGCAGGGCATAGACAGGGAAGTTGCCATGCAGTGACGCTTCGAGAAAGCCGTAGGCAAAAGGCGGCAGAAATGCGGCCCAGCCAATTTTCCACGCTGCTGCAAACCGCTTGAACGTTCCGCCTTCGTGTGTGCCGTCGAAATCTTTGTGCGGCAGTTCATTGCGGATGGTGAACAAAGACAGCCAGATGATCAGGCTTGCTCCTGATGACAGGAAAAACGGCAGGGCCGGGTCCACCTCTGCAAAGCGGGTCATCACCGGCCCGGCTGTAAAGCCAAGCCCGAAGAAAAAGCCATAGATCGCAATGTTCCGGCCAAGCTTGTGCTGCGGGGTGGTCGATGTGATCCAGGTTTGAGTACCGAAATGGAGCATATGGTCGCCGATGCCGATGAAAAGGCGAAGGAGAAACCAGAACCACAGCGATTCCCACAACGGGAAAAAGGCGAGGGATGATAGGACAAGCAGGCCCCCGGCCATAATGACCGGTTTAAAGCCGAACCGGCGGAGTGGTTTCTCCATAAAAGGCGAAGCAATCAATACGCCAAGATAAAGGCCTGTTGCATGCAGCCCGTTAATAGAGGAAGAAACCCCGCTCTGCTCCAAAATAACGGCAATCAGCGGCAGCAGCATCCCCTGCGAAAACCCGGACATCGCCACAATAATTGTCAATATCCAAAAACGGTAAGCAAAATGAGTCATTTTTAATTAGCTCCTATGTATAAATGAATAAAATTTCGCCGATGTATCAATTATGATGTTACAGCAGGTGCCTGGCAATTGCCAGGCAATTGCCAGGCATTTGTTTCTAATGCGCAAAAAAGTTTCGGCTGGAGGCAAGTGTTTCCTTATGCCATTATCCGTTTCCGACGGCAAAAAGGTTGCTGTAGCACCAGTCATTACTTGTTTGTTACGATTGGTTGAGAAGGAAAAAATGTTGGGAGAGACTTCTAATGACGGAAACGAATCACGAAAATCGCCATCTCGCTGACAGGGGGGCCTGGGTCAGCATTACCGCTTATATCGTCCTGTCCGTTTTTAAGATTTTTTACGGGCTTTCCCTTGATTCCAAAGCGCTTGTCGCTGACGGGTGGAATAATACAACAGATATCCTCGCATCGGTTGCTGTGTTAATCGGCCTAAAGATTTCCAGGAAGCCTCCGGATGAGGATCATCCATACGGCCATTCACGTGCGGAAACAATCGCGTCACTGGCCGCTTCTTTTATTATGGTTTCAATCGGTACCCAGGTTCTGTTTGATGCGGGTAAGGCTCTGTTCTCCGGAGAATCGAGTGAACCCCGCATGACCGCGGCCATTGTTGCGCTTATTGGTTTTGTTGTCATGCTGGGAGTCTTTTTATACAACCGGAGACTTGCGCAAAGGACGAAGAGCCAGGCTCTTATGGCTGCCGCAAAGGACAACCTTTCCGATGCCCTTGTCAGTGCCGGGGCGCTTGTGGGGATCATCGGTGCCCAGTTCAGGCTTGCCTGGCTCGATCCATTAGCTGCGTTTGTAGTAGGTGGAGTCATTATCAAAACGGCCTGGGACATTTTCAGGGAGACGGCACACATGCTGAGCGACGGATTCGAACAGGACAGGCTTGAAGAATACAATGAAACAATAAAAAAGGTCAAAGGCGTAAAAACAATCAATGATCTCAAGGCGCGCAAATATGGAAATGACATTGTCGTGGATGTCGTCATTGAAGTCGATCCCGCCCTGAGCATTGTCGAAACCCATAATATTACGGATTGTATTGAAGAAATAATGGAGAACAAACACGCAATCAAAACGACTCACATCCATATGGAACCGGGGGAAAATGATTAGCGCAGGCATTTCTTTACAATCGGAGCCGCCTTGTAAGGTAAAATGGTGGTTAGCAGTAAAATGGATTTTTGGCTGTGTTCTATTTCTATAAAAAGGCGGCCTGAATCGCTGAATCACTGCGGCTCTGCTCAGTTACGCCCTGCAGGAGCCGGAAAACATGCCGGCCCGCAGAAGGCGAATGGTTTTGGCGGTCCCTTCAACAACATAGAGATTTAACATAGCCTATATTAAAGATGGGAGTGAGGAAGTTGATCGAATTTAAAATGAAAGAAGAAGTTGGATTCAAGGCAGATCTGGAATTCGGCACCCTTGAGGTGGCCGGGCAGGATGAATACGGATTCCGCCCTTATCAGCTCATGCTCGCGTCTGTAGCCGTTTGCAGCGGAGGAGTCCTTCGTAAAATATTAGAAAAGAAGCGGCTGGACATCAGCGATATTACAATCCAGGCCGATGCTGAACGCAACGAAGCGGAAGCCAACCGGATTGAAAAAATGAACATCCACTTCATCATCAAGGGAAAAGGACTTGAAAAACACAAAATTGAACGGTCGATGGAACTTGCAAAAAAGAATTGTTCAATGGCCCAATCCGTTAAAGACAGCATCACCATCAATGAAACGTTTGAACTGATAGAAGGATGATTGCCAGCTCCGTCGATGACGGAGCTTTTTTCAGCCTAAAGGAAAGCATAAAATGTCAGCACGGAGTAGTTCGACAAAGCCGCTGATTTAGGAATATCGATAAGGGCAACTAAGCTTCTTCCTGCGCTTGAAGGCTCACCAATCAGCGGGTCTTCTATAGCGGCAGAGAAGGTTCGAAATTTAAAACAGAGGGTAAGATTGTTGTATGTGACCGGAATCGGAAATATAACAATCAAAGGAAATGGGGTTAGGCAATGAATAAAGTATTTACTATACTCGCTTTTATCGGTGTCCCTGTTTCAGTTGCGGGCAGTTTGCTGCACTGGGACCCCACGGTGCTGTTTGGAATCTATTCAGCGACGATTATTGCGCTTGCCTCCATTATGGGGAGGGCGACTGAAAACCTTGCTGTCGTTTCCGGCCCGCGGATTGGCGGGTTTCTTAATGCAACCTTCGGGAACGCAGTGGAATTGATCATTTCCATTTTTGCCTTGCAGGCAGGTTTGATTGAAGTGGTGCTCGCTTCATTGACCGGTTCGGTGCTGGGGAATCTTTTGCTTGTTGCAGGCCTGTCATTTTTCGTTGGCGGCTTGAAGTATAAACGGCAAAAATTCAATGTGTATGATGCCCGCCATAACGCCGGATTGCTAATGTTTGCCGTCATCGTCGCTTTTTTGATTCCGGAAGTATTCGCAATGAACATGGATGAAAACGAATCGTATGCACTCAGTGCGGGGATTTCCATCATTTTGATTGTGCTCTATATTGCCGCTTTACTGTTCAGGCTTGTGACTCACCGCGGCGTCTATGCTCATAAAAATGATGATGCCGGGGTGCATGAAGAAGCCGAATGGGGCAAATGGATGTCAATCGGTGTCCTTGCAGCAGCTACTGCGGCCGTCGCGTATATCTCTGAAAACCTCGTACATACATTCGAAGCAGTGGGCGAGTCCTTCGGCTGGAGCGAACTGTTTATCGGAGTCATCATAGTGGCTGTTGTAGGAAATGCGGCAGAACACGCATCTGCAATCATCATGGCTTATAAAAATAAAATGAACGTAGCGGTCGAAATCGCCATCGGCTCCACATTGCAGGTTGCGATGTTTGTGGCGCCTTTGCTCGTACTGCTCTCCGCATTGTTTAAAGAAAAAATGTCGTTAGTCTTTACGCTGCCTGAAATGGTTTCCATGGCTTCGGCGGTTTTGCTGACTGTCATGATTTCTAATGACGGGGATACCAATTGGTTTGAAGGCGCAACCCTTCTGGCGGCATATTTGATTATGGGAATCGGTTTTTACCTCTTATAGGAATTGGGCCGGGCTTGTCTGGCTCTGCTACATATAAGTTGCCGGAGGCGGCGTTCGAATCGATTGGTTTTCCGGCAGGCAGGCCGGGTGATAAAGGCTGATGTGGAATAGGAAAACAGGTACAGCCGGGTGTTAAAAACAGTTGAAGAGACGGAAAAGTTTGATTGTTGATGGAAGTTGGACCGGCGGGGAACAGAGGGGATTTGGCGTGTAAAAGGGGATGGGGCGTGAAAAAGTGGCCTGCGGCGTGAATTGGCGTGTGTTCTGTATGAAAATCCCCCGTTTTAGCGTGAAAATGCAGCGTAATGGCGCGAAAACTGGCAGTCGTAAAAGCCTGAATCTCCGGCATCAATTATCCAGCATGATACTGCCTCTGCTGCGGCATCAATCAATGGCAGAAAGGCACAAAATCCCCGTTTTTCAGCAGCAAACAACTTGCCACACAGCAAAAAAACCTCAGAAACAGTAGGTGAAACATGGCTGCCGGTAAACGCCGGCAAGAAGGGGGTTGTTTTCTGATAAACAACGCATTTCTTTATGAGAAAGGGGGGGGAGAGAAATGGCCGAAGCTTACGATTTCACGACCGGAAGCATCTGGAAAAAGATGCTCCTTTTTTCAGGCCCGATTTTTCTGACTAATATTTTGCAAACATCTTATCAATTCATCGACAGCATCTGGGTCGGAAATTTGCTCGGTGCGGAAGCGCTTGGTGCCATTTCGATCTCAAGTACGGTCATTTTTACCGTTTTGTCCTTTATTATCGGAATAAATAGTGCGACGTTGACGATTTTGTCCCAGAAAAAGGGGAAGCACGATGAAGAAGGGCTGAAAAAATCACTGAACGCCTTTACCGTCGTGCTGACAATCATGTCGATCAGTTTTGGGTTGATCGGTTACGGCCTGACTGATTCGATTCTGAGGATGATGGGAACACCGGAAGACATTTTCCCGTTCGCACAAAGTTATCTTCATATCAATTTTCTCGGCATACTCATGTTATTTGGGTATAACTTTATCGGAACCGTCTTGCGGGCCTTAGGAGACAGCCGCACGCCGATTCGGTTTGTGACGGCGGCGGTTGTGCTGAATGCTATTTTTGACCCGCTGTTCATTTCATATTTTGACATGGGGATAGCGGGGGCCGCCTATGCGACGATTGCCGCTCAGGGGGCTGCTTTTTCTTATGGGCTTATTTATTCGGTCATGATGAAAAAAGTGCCGTTTATAAAGCCGTATTTCCCTGAAAAGGAGTATCTTTCCGCCCTTTTTAAAGTCGGGCTGCCGGCGGGGCTGCAAATGATGGCTATTTCTGCCGGTGTGATGGCGATTATGACGGTTGTCACCCGATTTGGCGAAGATGTCACAGCCGGATTTGGGGCGGCGCAGCGGATCGACAGCATCATCATGCTTCCGGCTTTTACGCTCGGGTCGGCTGTCAACAGCATGGCCGGGCAGAATATCGGTGCCGGCAAATGGGACCGCGTTGGAGAAATTGCAAAGAAGTCGGTTATGCTCATACTTGCTGTCATGTTTTCGATCAGCACCGTCATTTTTTTCACAGGTGAGTATTTGATCCGCTTATTTGTTGAGGATCAGGGGACAATTGCGTTCGGCGGCCATTACTTGAAGACGATCGCCTTCTTTTACCCGTTTCTTGGCATTAACTTTGTGCTGAACGGCGTGGTGCGCTCGTCAGGTGCGATGTTCCAGGTGCTTGTGCTCAATTTGATTTCCTTCTGGGTCCTCCGCTATCCACTGTCATACCTGCTTTCAAGCTGGTACGGCGAGGAAGGGATCGCTCTTGGAATGGGAATCAGCCTGATCATCAGCAGCTTTATCGCGGCCGGTTATTATGTGTATGGCGGCTGGCGGGATGTAAAATTGTTCAAGGATGAAGAGGAAGGGGAGTAGTGCCAGGGCCGGTTTTCACCTCTCGCATTCATTTTTCTTTCTCATGTACGGATAATCTCAATTCCTTTCGAAAAAAATACGAATACCATCATGAAAGGAGTTTTGACGAACATGAGAAAAAGAATAACGGTTCTGTTACTTATATCATGCATGCTTATGCTTGTGCCTTCTCTGGCAGCCGCCAAAAAAACAGAAGGGCAAAAACAGGTGATCCCGGATTCTGTCATCAACATATCCAAGGAAAACACATATCCGAACCCTGCCCAGGAACTCCCTTATCTCCAGCCGAGCGACCTGGCGAAGGAGTTGCTTGATACTTCGGCGGAAAAGATCACGAATCCGAATCTCATCCGGATTCTAAATGAAACATCAATCAACAATGCACCGCTTGCATTTGGGTATAGGGCGACTGTTTACCTTGGCCAATGGCCGCTCCGCTACGATTCAGATGAAGCGAGTGCAAACTGGGAATATCAAAAGGTGAACGTAAACAAGATTGATAACAGAGGCGGAAAGGCTCCGCAGCGCCTTTTTTATCAGCAGGAACAGGAAAAGATGGTCAAAGGGGCACTGACAACAAAGGTGCCGCATGCGGAAGATGTGAAAAAAATGATGCTTCTCCATGCTATGGAGCAGTCGAAGCTGCCGCTTTCGTTCAGTACCATCATCGGAAAAGGTACGAAGAAGGAGCAAATTTATAATGTCGCTCCGAAGAAAATCGGCTATTTGAACGCTTATGTGCCGGCAGTAAATGAAAAAGGAAAAGTGACCTACGGGGAAGTGTACCTGCAGCTGAAAGGCAATAAGCGCACCATCGTCGTGAAAAATGTGACCCAGCAGGGCATTGGTGCCTGGATTCCGATACAGGATCACCTTTCTTTTTCATTTACCGCTTCAGATTTACCTAAGTAACCGCCATTACAGAAAAAAATCACCGTGAACCTATTGCCTGGATATCATAATTTGGATAGCATGGGGGAAGAGAAGGAGGCTTTCATTTTATGGGAAAGGCAGTAAAAGATAGCGAATCACAGCTCAACTACTTGAAAAATCGCCTTGAGCTGTTTATGGATGTCATTGACTCCCTTGATCCTGAATCAACGGATGTGGAAGATATTGATCGTTTATTGGAAATGCTCGATAATATCCAGACAAAAGTCGATCGGTTCCAGAAAGATAAAAAAAAATCATAAACTCATGGATAAAGCAGGCCGCAACAGGCCTGCTTTTCCTTTTGCCGGTTTGGAAAATTTCGGCTGTATGAGTGAAGGTGCAGCAGAGAAAAATAAGGGAAAACAGGTAAAGGGGTTTATCTATGAGAAGAAAGCAAGCGATCATGACAACATTGGCATGTTTACTGATTCTTTTAGCCGCAAACCCGGCTGGAGCCGAGTCATATTCAAACAAAGCGTTCCACTGGGGATTTAAGCGCAGTACTGATCACCAGCCGCCTGATGCAGGCGCTCAGTTGAATGAACTGTTGAAAAAGCATGATGCTTTTTATCTAGGGGATACGGCTAAAAAGGATATCTATCTTACATTTGATAACGGGTATGAAAATGGGTATACAGAAAAAATCCTGAATGTGCTCAAAGAAAAGAAAGTTCCAGCCGCTTTTTTTGTCACCGGCCATTATCTGGAGGACCAGCCTGAGCTTGTTAAGCGAATGGCAAAGGAAGGGCATATTGTCGGGAACCACTCCTGGCATCACCCTGATATGACGACAGTGAACGATGAACGGGTGCGGGAAGAACTGGATAAAGTGAAAAAGAAATACGAGGAATTGACAGGGCAAAAAGGAATGTCATACCTCCGTCCGCCGCGCGGGATTTTCAGCGAACGGACACTGGCAATCAGCAAAGAGCTCGGATATCAAAATGTTTTCTGGTCACTTGCGTTTGTCGACTGGAAAATCGATGCTCAAAAAGGATGGAAGTATGCGTATGATAATATTATGAGGCAAATCCATCCGGGAGCTGTCATCCTTTTGCATACCGTTTCCAGCGACAATGCCGAAGCACTCGGCAAGGCGATTGACGATTTAAGAAAAGAAGGATACACATTCAAAAGCCTCGATGACCTGACACTGGCGAAGCGGATACCGGATCCGCGCATTCTTGCGCCTTAATTGAGCCCATCTTTTGGGCTTTTTTTATTGGAGATTGCGCAGTGGGTGCCTGACCCCCGCCGCTTTAAAGCGCCGGGGGTCAGGCACCGCACAGAGGAAACAGTAATGGAGACATGCTATAATACAACTACTATGTTTTGGCAAAGGGTGAAAAGCGATGTGGGAAGAAACAATTAAGCCGGATGCCCCGTATAATTTCGACCAGGCTTTGGACAGGATGTCCATCGATCCGCTGCTTAAATACGATGCGGAGGAAAAAATAGTTCATGTACCGGTGACCGCAGACGGGGAACCTGCCGTCGTCACGGTGCAAAGCGTTGGTGACAAGGACAGTCCGGTGTTTAACGTATCCGGTTCTGATCAAAATCTGAAGGACGCCGCCCTGAAACAGGTTTCTGCCATTTTCCAATGGGATACACCGCTCAGCGCGGTAATGGACCATTTCCAGGAAACTGAACTCGCGCCTTTATTCAAGGAATTCAGAGGGACACCGCTCGTGCGGGATTTCAGCCTGTACGGCTGCCTGATGAAATGCATTATTCATCAGCAGCTGAACATGTCATTCGCTTACACCCTTTCGTCCCGTTTCAAAAAGACATTCGGCTTTGAAATAGACGGCGTCTGGTTTTACCCCAGGCCGGAAGCAGTCAAGGACCTTCCATATGAAGCCCTGCAGGAGCTGCAATTCAGCCGCCGTAAAGCGGAATATGTGATTGACATGTCAAGGGCTTTATATGAAGGAAGCCTGCAGCTTGAACAACTCGAGCACATGGATGATGAAACGGTCATCAAAACATTAACCGCATATAGGGGTATCGGCCCGTGGACAGCCGAAAACATGCTGTTATTCGGTCTTGGCCGGCCGAATCTCCTTCCGAAAGCGGACATCGGCATTCAAAATGCGATCAAGAAACTTTACGGCATGGAGAAAAAACCGAATGCAGCCCAAATAGAAGAACTGAGTTCCGATTGGGAACCTTATCTTAGCTATGCTTCCCTGTACCTGTGGAGGAGCATAGAGACATAGACATGGAGTGTTATATATGAATGAACAAAAACAGCCCCTTAAACAGGGGCAAACCTTTCCGGTGACAATAAAACGGCTGGGAATCAACGGTGAAGGCGTCGGCTTTTTCAAAAAGCAGGCCGTCTTCATTCCAGGCGCTCTTCCCGGTGAAGAAGTTGTGGCGGAAGCTGTGAAGGTAAGCCCGAAGTTCGCCGAAGCCAAAATCAAGAAAATCCGCAAACGATCCAGTGAGAGAGTCGATGCCCCTTGCCCTGTCTATGAAAGCTGCGGCGGCTGTCAGCTTCAGCATCTGTCTTATGAAGGGCAGCTCAACCAGAAGCGGGACATGGTGAAACAGGCGTTTGAGCGCTATACAAAATTTCCGGCTGACAAGCTTGAAATCAGGAAAACAATCGGGATGGACAATCCATGGGGCTACCGGAATAAATCACAGCTCCAGGCCGGGAACAAAGATGGGAAAATCCTTGCAGGTCTGTATGGATTGAATTCCCATGAACTTGTGGATATAACAGAATGCAAAATCCATCACCCTGAATCAAACCGGGTCACCGAAATTGTGAAAGACATTTTGCAGGATCTCAATATTCCGGCCTACAACGAGAAAAAACAGCGCGGTTTTGTCCGAACCATCGTTACAAGAGTAAGCTTCGCCACAGGCCAGGTCCAGTTGGTCCTGGTGACAACAAAAGAAGATTTTCCGAAAAAGAAGCTTTTCATCGAAGAAGTGAAAAAACGGCTGCCTGATGTCGCATCCGTCATGCAAAACGTCAATAATAAAAAAACATCCGTCATTTTCGGTGAAGAAATGGTCCACATGCACGGGGACGAAGTGATTGAAGAACAACTGGGCGACTTTTCTTTTGAACTGTCGGCACGGTCGTTTTTCCAATTGAATCCGCAGCAGACCGTCACCCTCTATAATGAAGCGAAGAAAGCAGCCAGCCTGACCGGCAAAGAAAAAGTCGTCGATGCATACTGCGGTGTCGGCACGATCGGTATGTGGGTAGCAGATGAGGCCGAAGAAGTGCGCGGAATGGACACCATCAAATCCGCAATCGAAGATGCCAAAAAAAATGCCGGGCACCACGGCATAAAAAACGCGGAGTACTTTACAGGCGAAGCCGAAAAGCTGCTTCCGGAATGGGTGAACAAGGGCTGGAAGCCGGATGTCGTCATGGTTGACCCGCCGCGCTCCGGACTGCACCAAAAACTGATTGACACGCTTTTGAAAGTGAAACCGAAACGGATCGTCTACATTTCATGCAATCCCTCAACCCTGGCCAAAAATGCGGCCCACCTGGCAAAAAAGTACGACATCAAATACTTGCAGCCGGTGGATATGTTTCCGCATACGGCACATATTGAAGTGGTTGCGGTGTTTGAGAAGCGGTAGTGAGCGGGTAGAGTAAGTTTTATACAAACTTCCATTGCCTGTTTTGTATAACACAAAGGTTTCAACTTAAGGTCTGGCTCCTATAGGGTCAGGCCTTTTTTATTGTTAAGGAAACAATAAAATTTTTGCGTTGTGGATAAAAAGCGGGAAGGGAGACATCCAGCTCCAGGCGCCAGCGGCTATCGTCATAAGCGGTGATCCCCTCCGGAAGGAAAGATCACCTTCCTGCGGGTACCCCCGCTTATGATGTACGCCGCTGAGCGGGCGCCCTGCGCTTTTGTTTTTCAAAAAACTGTGTTCTCTCCTCCGTGCCAAAAGATATTCACACTCTTATCCACAAACAATTATCTGTATTAACAGGTACATTTATTGTTATCAACATTATCCACAGATAGAGACGGAATTGTCCACATTTTAGAGCGGGCAAAGATACAAGCGATAAATAAAGGGGTTAATAGCCTTATCCACACTGTTAACATCTTTGTGGATAACTTTTATCAACAACCAAAAATCATTTTGTGTTAAATCTGTGAAGTATCTTGTAAGTAAGTGTGAAATGGCGTATATTAAAGATGAAGAAAGATAGTGAAACATTTCACAAGCGAAACATCAAGTCTTTCACCAGTTGGATGCTTCACATCTTTCTAAGTTATCATCGTTTTATTTTATCGTATCATGTGAAAATAATCACAAAGAAAAGGGGTTGACCATCATGGCATGGGTAAAAGGACCAAAAATGGCGATTGTATGGACAGTTCTCCGGGTTTGGCTGGGTATTCAATGGATAGAAGCAGGATGGCACAAAATGGGCGGATTCGATGCAGGCGGTTTTGTGAATGGCGCAATTGCAAAAGCAGGTGGTGACCATCCGTCGGTTCAGGGATGGTACGCATCTTTCCTTGAAGGGTTCGCCCTTCCGAACATTGACTTGTTCAACTTCCTCATTCCATGGGGAGAAATGCTGGTTGGCGTCGGGTTGATTGTTGGTATTGCCACCATTCCGGCATTGCTGGCAGGAGCGTTCATGAACCTCAATTTCATGCTTGCCGGCACAACAAGCACAAATCCGATTCTTTACACTGCAGCTGTCATTCTCCTGTTTGTCGGCAGTGCAAGCTACTATTACGGGGGGGACAGAGTGCTTGTTCCGCTTCTGAAAGAGAAATTCGGAAAGAAAGAAGCTGCAGAAACCGTATAAAGAACAAAAAGCCTGCTTTACTGCAGGCTTTTTTTCATGGAGTGGGGAAGGGGGATATTTGGCGTGAGCCCTGTGTATCGAAACGAAATAAAATAATACCGGGCTGCTTCACGCCACCCGGCCGCTGCACAAACGATTCACAGCAGCGAGGCCATATGCTGATATCCGCAGGTGAAACAGGATATCAGGAAAAAAGTTCCCGCCAGCTTGAACGGGAACTTCATCTAATTAGTCATGCCTTTTCGCGCGCTCATCAGCTTCTTCAGAACGTTCCTGTGCTTCGCGGTCTTCCTGATCGGCTAACTCCTGAGAAAATTCAACATCTTTGCCATCAGGGTTTTTATTTGATCTCATGACATCATTTGGATCCGGTGCCTGTTCATTTCGTTTTTTCTCGTCCATGATATCCACTCCTTTTCGGAATTGAGTTACTGGAATTTTTTGTTCATGGTTTTGGTTTTACCCGTCATGCCGATGAAGTAATCTTATTTTCCGCCGGCGCGGTCGGCTGCCCTGAATTCGTGGCCGTATAAGACTTCCTGGGTTTTTCTCAATGTTTTACGCTGGGCTTTTTCATTTTTCCGCTTTGCATCCATGTTTTTAACCTGCCTTTATGTAAGATTATATTTATCTTTTCTCACGGGCAGGAAAAGTATACAGAAAGGTTCCTGACCCCCGCCGCTTTAAAGCGGCGGGGGTCAGGAACCGACAAGGGAAGCTACAGCTCAAGCTTCAAGACGCTGTTCAGATACAACTTCTTCGACCGACCGCATCGTGTGAAGGGTATACTGGTCTTTTGGGATTTCAAAAAGGTTGTACGTTGGTCCGTTTGCGTTAAGCTGATCAAAAATATGTTGTTTGGTTTCGTTGGCAAGGACAACATAAGGAAGTTTTTGAGCAGCTTTTGTTGAACGGATGTTTTCCATCCGGATGCGCATATAGATTGTTTCGATGTCGAGTTCATAGAACAATTCATTGAAGAAGTGCTTCTTTGCCTCTTGATTATACCCTTTGCCGAAATAAGGCTTGCCGATCCAGGTGCCGAGAAAGCCTGACTTCTCCTGGACATCGAACAGGTTGATTGTTCCGATCGGGTATCCCCATTCATCAAGAATGGTTCTGGAAATCAATTCGCCGCGTTCTTCGGCTTCGATTGTCTGTTTTGTCATAAACATGAATTCATCATGGGAATAAGCTTTGTGTCGGACATACGGAAATACTTCAGGGTGCACCATCAGGTCATACAGGACATGAGAGTCTGCAAGATCGCGTTTTTTAAGCATAAAAAATCCCTCCTGCGAGGGTGGACAGACTCCACGGGCTTTACCACCCTCGAATTTTTTCGATGAAAGCTAAAAAAATTCGGGGTGGGAATCGAACCCACTAGAACCAGTCATACTGGTGGCGCACCATTTGCCTTTCCCGTATTTACCAAAACGCACAAGTGACGTTTGGATTGTCTGTACTAACGGCCAACATTTGATCTTGAATATTTCCTAATCGTATTTTACTCAATTTCTTTCGAAAAGTGAATAGTTTTTTATCCTAATTTATTGTAAATTTTTTCGCCGTTAATCATTGTCAGGACAGGCTTTGACAGGTAGTCAAATGGATGCCCGCTCCAGAGGGCCAGATCCGCATCTTTTCCGGTTTCGATGCTGCCGATGCGGTCATGGACGCCGAGGTTTCTGGCAGGCAAAATGGTGATGCCTTCGAGTGCTTTTTGTTCGGCCAGTCCTTCGCGGACGGCAAGGGAAGCACATATGTTCAAATACTGAATCGGTGTGTAAGGATGGTCGGTCATAATCGACACTTCAATTTGATGGTTGGTCAGGACCGAATAAGTCTTCCATGTTTTGTTTTTCAGTTCGATTTTCGACTTTCTTGTAAAAGTGGGCCCTACAGAAACTTTAAGTCCGGAAAGTTCGTCGGCAATAAAATGGCCTTCTGTACAATGCTCGATCCGCAAATCAAGATTGAACTCTTCAGCAAACCGTACGGCTGACATGATATCATCGGCGCGGTGAGCATGGATGCGGACCGGGATTTCCCGTTTCAAGGCAGCGACAATCGGAGCTGTGCGGAATTCTTCCGGCCTGTCAGTGTGCAGGGCATTGTAAAATGTCTCCCGGAGCATACCCATGATCCCCATTCTTGTGACCGAATCGCGTGATGATTCACTATGCATGCGCTTGGGATTTTCACCTAAGGCGATTTTCAGCCCGGACCGTTCCCTTAAAATCATCTTACTGACGTTTTTGCCGGATGTTTTGATGACGCTTGTGATCCCGCCGATGACATTGGCGCTTCCCGGCAGCACCTGGACAGCAGTGACACCGTGTTCAATCGCATCCCGAAAGCCGATATCAAGCGGCTGGACTCCATCTAGTGCGCGGATATGCGGTGTGAGCGGTTCGATTGTTTCGTTGGCATCGCTGCCGGCCCAGCCTGTCCCTTCATCATATAGGCCGAGATGTGTGTGGACATCAATAAATCCGGGCAGCAAATACTTTCCCCGGCATTCGATGACTTCTGTCATATCATCCGGGATTAACGTCCGGCCAATCTCAGCTATTTTTCCTCCCTCTATCAGCACATCTCCATTTTGAATAATCGGAGAAGTTACCGGGATAATCGTGGCGTTTTTAAAAAGAGTTTTCATCTCTCTCTTCCCGTCCCTTCGTGGAATGAAATAATCAATCCGATGTCAAATCGGTAATGGAATCAGCTTATTAGCTTTTTTATCAGTCACACGTTCCAGGCGTTGCCCTTCACTGAAGTAAATCTGGCCCCTCAGCTTTTCACAGTGATTTAACTTTAAAAAAGCTTGGTCCTCCGCTTTCCGTCGCAAGCATATACGGATTTGCTTTGCCGCAAGGTGGCGTGTGAACTCTTTCATAGCTGGCGCCCTGCGTGAATCACCGGGACTGCTGCTCCCGTCCCGCACACCCGCTTGTATCAAATAACTAAACAATCGGTTTAAAACAAATCACGCAGCGCTTTTTTCAGCGTCGGGAATTGAAAAGTAAAGCCGGCGTCCCCCAGTTTTCTAGGGAGCACTTTCTGGCCCGATAACAACAGCATGCTCATTTCGCCAAGAAGCAGCCTTAATGCGATTCCTGGAACCGGAAGCCAATGTTTCCTATCCAGTGCCTCCCCCAATTTTTTGCCGAAGTCATTCATTTTTACGGGCTTAGGCGCTGTGACGTTAACCGGTCCGCTTATCATTTCTTTATATAATATAAAATCAATGATTCTTATTGCATCCCGCAAATGGACCCAGGAAACCCATTGCTTGCCGCTGCCGACTTTCCCGCCGGCATGCATCCTGTAAGGCAAAGCCATCTTCGGCAGTGCCCCGCCAGAATCGCTTAAGATGAGGCCAAAGCGGGCATACACTGTCCTGACTCCCAGGGCCTCAGCTTTTGAAGCTGTTTTTTCCCATGCCTTAACGGTCCTTGCCAGGAAATCACGTCCGGCCTCATCCCATTCTTCTGTAAATGTCTTTTTTTGCGACGTTCCATAAAATCCGACTGCAGAGGCGTTAATGAAAACGGACGGGCGCTTTGACATGCTTTCCATAAGTTCGAGGATCCGTTCGGTTGTCTCGATTCGGCTGTCATAGATTTCTTTTTTACGTTCCTTTGTCCATCTGCTGTTGATTGATTCTCCGGCAAGGTTAATAACAGCGTCTATATTTTTCAGTTCGTTTTCTGGGTTGCTGTCCTCGGTGAGCCACTTAACATAGGTGGCATTTTTCTTTGTCCCTTTAGTGGCGGGATTTCTCGTCAAAATAAACAAGTCATGTCCCTGGGCCGCCATATATTCCGTAAGGGCAGCCCCGACAAATCCGGTGCCGCCCGCAATGACGATGCGCATTCTAGTTCCTCCTTTGGAAGAGCGGTGATTGCCCCATGTCCGGCTTAAGTAAAAGAGTCATTAACGGACAATCAACTTCTCTTCTTTAATTCTGTACGGATGAAGATATTCCTTTTTACAGAATCTCCGAACGTGAAAGCCAACTCCTTTAGGTGTGGGATGAGAGTGAGGTCAAATACGGAGTACCCCTTATAAACTGAAAGTTTGGGGTGCTTCAAGTATTTGAAAATCCTTGATTTCTTTTTTGTGGATCGGTGCAGTTGGATTTAAGATGATTCAACAATGAACACCAAAATCTGAATTAGCTGAAAAGATATGGAGAATTGAACAGGAGATTTCAATGATTGAACGTAAGTTGAAAAGGAGGTGAATGATATGTCTCAAGCAATAACGGTCAAAATCAAACTTCTTCCTTCAAAAGAGCAAGAAGGCATTTTAGCTGATATGGGTAAGGAATATATCGCAACGATTAACACATTAGTATCCGAAATGGTTGCAGAAAAGAAAGTAACGAAAAAGACAACAAAACATATTCTGTCTTGCCTTCCAAGTGCGGTGAAAAACCAAGCCATTCAAGATGCGAAAAGCGTGTTTAAAAAAGCGAAGAAGAGCAAGTACAAGAAAATCCCTTTTTTAAAGAAGCCGGTATGCGTGTGGAATAACCAAAACTATTCGCTCGATTCCTCTGCCATTTTTTTGCCCTTAATGATTGGCGGCAAAGCAAAAAAAGTACCGATTCGTGCTTTATTAGTGGATAAGGAGAATCGTCATTTCGATTTATTAAAACATAAGTTAGGCACACTTCGTATCACGAAGAAAGCGAATAAATGGATGGCCCAAATTTCTGTCACCCTTCCTACTGAAGAGAAAACAGGCACAAAAATAATGGGTGTGGACTTAGGCTTAAAAGTACCTGCGGTCGCTGTAACGGAAAATGGCCAAACTCGTTTCTTTGGGAACGGCAGGCAAAACAAATACATGAAACGTAAATTTCGCTCGATCCGAAAGGAATTAGGGAAGAAAAAGAAAGTGAACGCCATTCGCAAACTCAATGATAAAGAACAACGCTGGATGAAAGACCAAGACCACAAGGTAACTCGTGCGATTGTTGATTTCGCAAAAGAAAAGAATGTTTCTGTCATTCGCTTAGAACAATTAGCGAACATCAGGCAGACGACAAGAACAAGTCGTAAAAACGAAAAGAATTTGCACACATGGTCCTTTTATCGTTTATCTCAATTCATCGAGTATAAAGCGAATTTAGCTGGCATTAAAGTTGAATACGTGAACCCTGCTTATACAAGCCAAACATGTCCGGAATGTTCAGCTACAAACAAGGCACAAGACCGAAAATATAAGTGTAAATGCGGGTTTGAAACTCATAGAGATCGAGTCGGTGTTAGATATGCACCTGTGATTGATGGTAACAGTCAATCAGCCTAAGATGCTATAGGCACTGTTTTAGGAGGGGCAATGAGATGCCCTTATCTTGAGGCCATATTGAGATACTAGAAATAGACTTCTCTCTAATCACTCAAGAATCCCGCTCATAAGCCGCAAGGTTTAGAGTTTACGCCTTTAGGCGTGGGAGTCTCAAGAAAGTGTTATCTGGCATGATATGATTGAAGGTGAGGTGAATCGCTATGCCGAAGATTACACGAATTACCGCACAGAAGAAAAATGATGAGCGTTTTAATATTTATATTGATAAAGGCAGCGGGGAAGAATTCGGATTTGGAGTCGATCAGGATGTATTGATAAAATTCAACCTGCGCAAAGGGAAAGAACTGTCAGAAGAAGAACTGGCGGAACTGCATGACGAAGAGGAATACCGCAAAACATATTCAACAGCAGTCAGGTATCTCGGTCATCGTATGAGATCGGCAAAGGAACTAAGGGACTATCTCCTTGAAAAAGAGTATGCGGCCGGATATGCAGACCGTGCGATCCAGAAACTGTCGGAAATGAACTACATAAATGATGCCGAGTTTGCTGTGGCATACGTGCGGACCCAGATGCGGACAACTCAGAAAGGCCCTGGTGTGATCAGGCAGGAGCTGATTAAAAAAGGATTGTCGGAAGCAGAAATTGAGGAGGGCTTAACCGAATATCCAACGGATCTTCAAGTTGAAAATGCCGTGAAACTAGCCCGAAAAAAAGCCTCCCAAAACAAAAAGAACTCGCCGAAGGAAACGCGGCAGAAAATCGAAAAGACATTGTTGCAAAAAGGTTATTCGCCAGAGGTGATCCAGGCTGCCGCCGGCCAGGCGGACACCGGCACAGGGAAAGAGGAACGCAACGAAGCTCTTGAGTACCAGGGCAACAAAGCCCATCGCCGCTATAGCAAGTATGAAGGGTGGGAGTATATAAAGCGGATGAAACAGTTCTTATTTCGAAAGGGTTTCTCCATGGAGGAGATTGACAGGTTTATTGAGGAAAAGAAGGAAGGGGACGTTTGAGCGGAAGGGATATCGCTGAATTAATCGGGGTATTATCATTGATGCAACTGGGTGAGGGTTGAAGGGCTTAATGTCCTGGAGGGGGAGAGGGATGAGCTGGAATCCCTTTCGAGGGGACTGGGCACTGACCCTCTATTCAGTGCGGATACTTTCGGGAAACCCGCGAATACACGCACTGAACTTTCATTCAGTGCGGATACTTCAGGGAATGTCATCATTACGAGCGCTGAATCATTATTCAGTGCCCATAATTCCGCAAGCCCCTACACTGCCAGCACTGAACCCCCGTTCAGCTGGGCAATACTATGTACAGCCCCGGGGGCCGGGATTCCCCCCCCCGCTCACTTATCAATAAAAATTTCTGCCCGCCCATCATCCTGGCTGATGATCATCTCGGCCACTGTGGCCGGTGACTTAAATCTGGATGAATCTTTAACATGATCGCTTTGTGACCAGAATGGCGTGTTCATGCCGCCCATATATATTGCGGTAACGGCAACCGGAGTATCTTCAATTTCTTTTACAAGGCTCTCGGTGAATCCCCTTACTGCAAATTTGCTTGCACAGTATACCGATTCGTTTACTTTGCCGCGCAAGCCGGCAGTTGAAATAATGTTCATGACCTTTGCCGAAGGGCGGCCAAGCAAATGGGGAAGCAAATCTTTCGTCATATAGATGGTGCCGCGCATGTTCGTATCGATCATCATCTCAATTTCATCGTCAGTTAAATCGGCAAGCGCCCCGAAATGGCCAATGCCGGCATTGTTGATCAGCCAGTCAATGCTGTCTGTTTCGGTTATCATGCTGACTGTTTCTTTAATCTGTTTGCGGTTTGCAAGGTCACAGACAACCGCTTTGCCTTTTCCGCCGTTTTCTTCAATTTCCTGTTTGACGATATCCAGTTTTTGTTTGGTCCTGCCGAGAAGAAAAAGGGAATGGCCCTGTCCGGCATATTGAAGGGCAAGTTCTTTGCCAAGTCCGGTGCCTGCACCTGTAATGAGAATAGTTGCCATAAGAATTCCTCCTGTTTATATCCATAGTTAGACAAACTTCAACATCATCTTAACACAGAACAGTTTGTTTCTCGGCTTGTATCCCCTATAATTAAAGGAAGCAACAGTAACTTATCCGGGGGGATTAAGGATGGAAAAGAGATACAGCCAGATGACAGAGTATGAGTTAAAAAAAGAAATCGGAGATCTAACCGAAAAAGCGAGAAAAGCGGAACAAATGGGTATGGTGAATGAATATGCCGTATACGAGCGGAAAATTGATATGGCGAAGTCGTACTTGCTTGATCCATCTGATTTTAATCCGGGGGAAGTATATGAAATTGCAAACGACCCGGGGTCTTATTTTAAGATAAATTATTTAAACGGAATCTTTGCATGGGGCACCCGCCTCTATGTTAAAAAGCACGAAGAAGCACTCCCGATTTCTTTACTGAAGACGATTGAGGTGACAAGAAAGAAATAAAAAGGAGAGCAGGGCCGCTAAAGCGGGTGCTCTCTTCATTAAAATCATGAACGCTTTCTTGTCTGCTTTTCCAGTATATAGTTGTGGAGGGATTTTTCTGTTTCGCCGTTCACTTGTTCAAATGCATGCTTCGGATTGGCATGCGGTGATTGAAATGGGTTTTGATACAAGTTATCAAAGAAGTTTTTCTGTTTGCTCATTACGAAACACCTCCATGTAAGATGCGTTTTTTATTCTTTTGTGCGTGTCTGGTTAGATTTTCTCATGCGTTCCTGCGGCTTAGTGTTGATTGTGCCGTCTGCCCGTTTTGAAGCGTATTCGGCTTTGGCGCGCGGTTCGCCGTCGAGTGACATGTTTGGAGGAAATCCCTGCTCTTTATTGCGCATCTCTTGAACCTCCTTTGGATTTGGGTTCATGTATAGTATGAATAAAACAGCGGCTATTTATGTAATCAAAACTGATTGGAGTGAATGTCATGGAAGATATTTTTGAGCGTCTTGCAACCGATCTCCTGTATGTGAATGACCAGCTTTCTTATCATCAGGCGCGTACCTGGGTGGAAGTGCTGTGGGAGGACTTTGAAACAACACAGGCAAGAGCCGGACGAGGTTATAAAGGCAAAGAAGTGTCAGAGCATGTGGTGAGGGAGTGGATCCGCCAATATGGCCCGGCACTCCACGAATTCAAAACGGGTAACCCGAGATTTTCCCATCTGTTTGAAGACAGGGGGCTGAAGCATTAAAAAAGCGATGACAGCTTGCTGTCATCGCTTCTTAGCCTGGGACTAAGTCAAGTTTTTTCCGCAGTTTTTCTTCGCTGAATACCCATCCGGTGTACGAGCTCTGGATGTCCATTGAATGGGAGAGCTGGACGACTGCCACAAACGGGTAGTGCCCTTTACTCCAATAACGCAAATCGATGAACTTCACTTCGATGAAATCATCATATTCACGGACAACCCAGCGGTATACAGGCGAAAAGGACAGGAATGCGGACAGGTTTTTGTCCTCTTTGGCTGCCTGTATGGACGGGAGTTTTGGAACAGGCTTCTTCTTATAGGAATCAAGGATGGTAATGTCATTATTTTTCACGCTGGACACATAAAACTTCTCGTCTGTTTTCACTGCAACATGCCATTGGGACCAACGGAATGTTGGCGAAATTAGAATTTCAACCGCATCAGGAATTTTTTGCTTCACAGCCTGTTCCACTTTCATCCGTGCGTACGTCCGCCACAAGTAATAGACAAAGATGACGCCGTACATGACCAGGAAGGTGTAACCCGGATTATAGCCATACCGCCAGAGGATGATACCAATTATGTGAACGAAGAAAATGAATGGGTCGAATGTATTGATAATCCCGAGTGCCACCCATTTTCTGCTGAACGGCCGGATAGCCTGCGTTCCGTACGCGTTGAAAATATCAACAAATACATGAAGGAATACAGCCAAAAATGTCCATAGCCATAGATGAAACAGATTCGTTTCCGGAATAAATGCAAACAGGGTGAAGCTGATAAGAAGAGGCCACAGCAAAACAGCGGGGATGGAATGGGTGATGCCCCTGTGGTTGCGAAGATATGCAGCGTTATTAACAAGTTTTAAGACAGTATCCAAATCCGGTGCCTGTGATCCAAGAATCGTTCCGATCAATACGGTCTGGGCAGTTACCGGATCACTGGCAACCACGGGATCTAATGTAGCAAGCCCGCCCAGTGCGATTCCCATCACAAAATGGGTGCCAGTATCCATGCCTGTTAGCCTCCTTACCTGGACAAGTATATAACTCCGTATATGTTAAGTATAGCACTGTCCTCATTATTCATTCTATTGAAAATGCTGTAAAATGTTACGAACTCACTTCTTTTTATGCCGGGCCTCATCAGCTGCACTTGAATCTGCAGCCAACCAACACCAGTTGTTTGACTCGGCTGATTTTAAAAAGCCATTTGTAAAGATTCTTTTCCCGAAATAACGCTTTTTATAACCCAAAATTGCTTCATGGAGGAACTACATTGTCACAAGAAAAGTTTGTTTTGCCGGAACAATTTAATCCCGTGCAGTTTCAGAACGATTTGATTGAATGGTTTAAGCGGGAACAAAGGCAGCTGCCGTGGCGTGAAAATCGTGATCCCTACCGGATCTGGGTGTCGGAAATCATGCTCCAGCAAACACGGGTTGATACAGTTATCCCTTATTTTCTCCGGTTCATGGAAAAATTCCCGACACCTGCGGCACTGGCGGAAGCTGAAGAGGAAGAGGTCCTGAAAGCATGGGAGGGGCTCGGTTATTATTCAAGGGCCCGAAATCTCCAGAGTGCGGTAAGGGAAGTGGTGGATCAATACGGCGGTAAAGTTCCTGATGATCCCCGGGAAATTTCTTCTTTAAAAGGGGTAGGGCCTTATACAGCAGGTGCCATTTCAAGCATTGCGTTCCAAAAGCCTGAACCTGCAGTTGACGGCAATGTCATGCGGGTGATGTCAAGGGTTCTGTCGATTTGGGATGACATCGCATTGCCAAAAACCAGGAAGCTGTTTGAAGATACAGTCAGGGCCGCCATTTCTGCTGAAGATTCATCTGCGTTCAATCAGGGCATTATGGAGTTAGGCGCACTCGTCTGCACACCCAAGTCGCCAAGCTGCCTGCTTTGCCCGGTCAGGGAACATTGCAGCGCTTTCCATGAAGGGGTCCAGGAGGAACTGCCGGTCAAAAGCAAAAAGAAACAACCGCGGCCGCTTGAAATGGGTGCTGCGGTCATCTGGAATGACAGGAGTGAAGTGCTGATCCATAAGCGTCCTTCAAAAGGATTGCTTGCAAATCTGTGGGAGTTTCCCAACCATGAGACACAGCCTTCGGATGTGATCCAGCAGGATCAACTGGCACGGTATTTAGTGGAGGATTATGGTGTTGAGGCAAGTAATCTTGAGTATAAAACAGCGATCAAACATGTGTTTTCGCATCTTGTATGGAACATTTCTGTTTATGAAGGAACTGCATTAAAAGATGTGAATGAGGAAACGGCCGAGACAAGATGGGTTTCCTGCAAGGAAATCACCCGCTACCCGTTTCCTGTTTCCCACCAAAAAATAATGAAAGCTCTTGTGCTGAAGGAGGAAGAAAGTGGACTTACATCTTAACGGCAAAGCGGTACTCGTTACGGGCGGTTCGAAAGGGATCGGAAAAGCGATCGCCGGGCAGTTTGTTGAAGAAGGGGCTACAGTCGGCATTTGTGCCAGAAACGAAGAAGAATTAAAAGAAGCAAGTGCTGAAATTGGGGCTGACGCTTATTTTGCCGGAGACCTCACGGACAAAACCGTGCGGGAAGAGATTTTCAGCAGTTTTGTTTCCCGGTTCGGCAAAATTGATATTTTGGTGAATAACGCTGGCGGCAGCAATGGCGGATCTGCACTGGAAACCGATATGGAACTGTTTGAAGAAGCGATGCATTTGAACTTCCTTCAGGCCGTCCACTTAAGCAAGCTTGCAGCGGCCGAGATGAAAAAGCAAAAAGCCGGGTCAATCCTGAATATCACATCCATTTTCGGCCGTGAATCGGGCGGAAAGCCGACATACAACGCTTCAAAAGCAGCCATGATCAGCTTCACCAAAGCATTAGCTGACGAATGTATCCCGTTTGGTGTACGAGTAAATGGCATCGCCCCCGGTTCAATTTTGCATCCGACCGGGAACTGGCAAAAGCGCCTTGATGAAAACCCGGAAAAGATCAAGCGCTTTGTGGAGGAACAAATACCTGCAGGCCGTTTCGGCACCGTGGGGGAAATTGCCGATGTTGCTGTGTTCCTAGTGTCCGAACGCGCCTCATGGGTCGTTGGCGCAACTCTCAATACAGACGGCGGCCAATCGAGAATGAACTTTTAAAAAGTGCCAGGCAATTGCCAGGCACTTCCCTGGCAATTGCCTGGCACGGTCAATCTGTGATGAGCTCTGTCCCTGAAGTCCATGTGGCCTCGTTGCGCTGAAATCCGCCACGGCGTTCGATTTCCCTGACAATTTCGCGGTGGATGGAGGCTCCTTCCTGATTCAGGTAAGGGACGATTTGCTGCAGGTTACGGTGAAAATGGACCAATTCGCTATCACGCCAATCTGTTTTGGAAATCATCGAAAGTTCTGTCATGTCACGGCCTACATACATTGGATTGTTGCTCCTTTCGTATCAATCAGCATAGAAGAACGAACAGTTTTATTTTTGCCAGCCGAATGGTGCTTATTCGGCCAAAACCAGTCAAAGGGAGCTGAAATCATTGGAAAGAAAAGTGGCACTCGTAACAGGAAGCAGCCGCGGAATCGGGAGAGAAGCAGCCATTGCTCTTGCACGTGAAGGATATGATATTGCTGTGAATTATGCCCGCAGCAAAAGCGGGGCGGAAGAAACGGCGAGCAAAGTTGAAGAACTGGGCCGGAAAGCGGTCATTGTCAAAGCAAATGTCGGCAATCCGGAAAAAATAAAAAAGATGTACGAAAAGATTGATGAAGAATTCGGAAGGCTTGATGTATTAGTCAATAATGCGGCTTCAGGTGTGCTCAAGCCGGCTGTTGAATTAGAAGAGTCCCACTGGGATTGGACCATGGACATCAACAGTAAAGGACTCTTATTCAACGCCCAGGAAGCCGCCTGCAGAATGGAAAGAAACGGCGGCGGAAAAATAGTCAGCCTCAGTTCGCTTGGCTCGATCCGCTATTTGGAAAATTACACCGCAGTCGGAGTGTCGAAAGCGGCAGTGGAGGCCTTAACGCGTTACCTTGCCGTCGAATTGGCGCCTAAAAATATCGCGGTCAATGCAGTATCCGGCGGGGCAGTTGATACGGATGCTTTGAAACATTTCCCGAACCGTGAAGATGTCCTTGCGGATGCGGCGGACCAGACACCTGCAGGCCGAATTGTGACGCCTGAAGACCTTGTCAACGCCATCCTTTTTCTGCTTTCGCCGCAAGCCGATATGATCCGCGGCCAGACCATAATTGTCGATGGCGGCAGATCCCTGCTTTTATAAAATTGCATCTGACAGATGCGGTTCAAATGCTGTCTCATAGAGCTGATAACAGGCGAAAACCAACAACATTTCATGTCAAAAAGATCACTTCAAATCCAATTTTTTTCTTGTGTATAACAAGCCTTCACTCAGGTTAAATTAACTTCTGTGGAGGTGATACTGATGAACAGACAGTCAAAAACTGACGCTCAAGAAGTTAGGCAGCAGAACGCTCAGGCTGCACGTGCCGGCCAACAACCGCAACAGCAGCAGCAATACGGCTCTGAGTTTGCAAGCGAAACTAACGCTCAGGAAGTTCGCAAGCAAAACCAGCAAGCTGAGTCTAAAAAGCAGCAAAATTCTGCTCGCGGCCAGCGCCCTCAACAGTAATCAGCATCCAAGCGCACTCCTTATCCATTGGGATAGGGAGTGTGTTTTTTTGATGGAAATTTTCGGGAGCCAAGCGGGACTTTGCAGACGATTCTGGCCGTTCTGAAATTCAAGGCGAGAAAACGTCTGTTTCAATTCATATTGAATCACATAACCTGGTGCCGGGGATTTAAAGAGCATTCATATAGAGGTGGCAAAGACATACGGAAACAGTTCCAGGCCACATAACCAGCCGGAGATTTCGAACGTCCCATTTCATAGGGACATGGAACCTGTCCCTATGCCCTTTGCCCACCATGCAAATCACTTTTAAGTCAAGCGGGATTATGTGCATACTAAGTCTTAGAAGGATAAACCCAGACAAAGGGGAGATTCAGATGTGCGGGCGTTTTACGTTAGCAGCGAGTGCAGAAATGCTGTCAGACCGTTTCGAAGTGCCGAACATGAAGGAATTGAATATTGAACCTGGCTATAACATCGCACCTTCTCAGCGTATCCTATCCATCATTCATGATGGGGAGAAAAGACGGGCGGGATATTTGAAGTGGGGATTGGTGCCCTCCTGGTCGAAGGATCCGAAAATCGGCAACAAAATGATAAATGCCAGGGTTGAAACTGCCTCAGAAAAGCCGGCCTTCCGCCAAGCCTTCAAACAGCGGCGCTGCTTGATCATTGCTGATGGTTTTTATGAATGGCAGAAGATCGGGGATAAAAAGACACCAATGAGGATTCAGCTGGAAAGCGGGGCGCCCTTTGCTTTTGCGGGCCTGTGGGAAAAATGGCAGCCCGAAGTTGGGGAAACACTATACACTTGCACGATATTAACGAGAGCTGCCAATGAGTTCATGAAGCCGATTCATTCCAGGATGCCTGTTATTTTGCCGCAGCAGGCTGAAGGCGGTTGGCTGGATCCGAAAATACAGGATCCGCGTCATTTGCAGCAATTGCTGGAGGAATTCCCTGAAGATAATCTGGAAGCATATGAGGTCTCTGACATGGTCAACTCTCCGCGAAACGATACACCGCAGTGCATCAGGCCCATTTGACAAAATATCTAATAAATCAGCAGATAAAGTCAAAGGGACTTCGGTTTTTTTAACGAAAATACTTTTGAACGAAGGGGGACAGTCCAAAAACCAGGAGGGTAATGTGAATGGGTGACTTTTCAAGGAATCTTGCGCTGCAAATGGAGATTATTGAAGATCTGCTTTGTTTGCAGGGAGAGGTTGAGCGTTGCAGCGATGAAATGAAGAGGCTTCTTTGTACAAAGAATGAGTTGAGGTGTGACGGACGAGTGTGCGAATGCACGGAAACAAGGCTGGCTTCGTTAGATAAAGAGCTCGAGCTTAAAAAAATTGAGCTTCAGAAGTTGCAGGCGCTGTTTGAAAAGCAAACGAATCATGTCATCCGTTCATATTGAGAGAAATGGGGCAGGGTAGCCGAAGGGTTTTACCATTAAACATGATTCAGCGGCCGGTTTCAGAAATTCCTTCTCACTGGTTTAATACCCGGACGAGAAGGGGAGAGGGAAGTGTAGCCGCTTTCCTGTCGCTGACTCTTTTGTTTCCAAATAGAAAAGGAAACGTTATAATGAAAAGATGATAGTAAAACCAATACTTGAATAAGCAGCCGGAAACGCTAGGAAGGGAGAAGAACATGAAGCTTCCCGGACCAGGAGAAAATATACAAATACATAGTTATAAACATAACGGCCAACATCACCGTACCTGGGAAGAGACGACCTTGCTCAAACGAACCGGCAATGTTGTCATCGGCGCCAATGACCGGACGATTGTAACAGAGTCAGACGGAAGATCATGGCTGACCAGGGAGCCGGCAATCTGTTTCTTTCATGCCCGCCAATGGTTTAACATCATTGCCATGTTGAGACAGGACGGTGTCTACTATTATTGTAACATCAGCTCACCTTTTACGGTTGATGACGAAGGGCTGAAGTACATCGACTATGACCTTGATGTCAAAGTGTTCCCGGACAGGACATATATCCTGCTGGATGAAGATGAATATGAGAAACATAAGAAAGAAATGAATTATCCATCCGTCATTGATGCGATTCTTAAGCAGAATGTGAAAGATCTGATTGGCTGGATCCGCCAGCGGAAAGGGCCATTCGATCCGGTTTTCATTGATACATGGTATGAACGGTTTCTTACATACCGTTCCTGAACCTGTTGGTTATCAACAGGTTTTTTCAATAGTTCCAAATCTGCTTCCGGCGGCCGGTGAGGGCGAAGGGAGCCAAGGGGCTAAATCCGCTGCATGATACGAGGCACAGATTACATCGAGGTGGTTTTTCTGGATAGTGTAAAGCGTTACCTTGCTTTTGTGAAGCCATATAAGTGGCAAATCATCATCACAATTATTGTAGGATTGATAAAATTCAGCATCCCCCTGCTTATGCCGCTGCTGCTGAAGTATGTCATTGATGACATTGTCGGTGCGACACAGATACCGGCGGATGAACGGCTGACCAAGCTCTGGACGATAATGGGCATCGCATTTGTCATCTTTGTCATTTTTCGCCCGCCAATCGAGTACTACCGCCAATATTACGCCCAGTGGACTGGCAGCAAAATTCTTTATGACATCAGGGACCGGCTGTTCACTCATATTCAAAAACTGAGTTTAAAATATTATTCGAATGTAAAAACAGGTGAAATTATTTCCAGAGTCATCAATGATGTGGAACAGACGAAGTCGTTTGTCATCACCGGCTTGATGAACCTCTGGCTGGATGTGGCGACCATCGGAATCGCCATTGCCATTATGCTTTCCATGGATATCAAACTTACGATTGCCGCCATTATTTTATTTCCTTTATACGGTTTTTCAATCAAACATTTCTATGGCAGGCTGCGCAGTTTGACGAGACAGCGTTCCCAGGCGCTTGCCGAGGTGCAGGGCCATCTTCATGAACGTGTCCAGGGCATGCCTGTAATCAGGAGTTTTGCTCTTGAAGACTATGAACAGGAACAGTTTGACAGGCAAAACAGCAACTTTCTTGATAAGGCGCTCACACATACAAGTTGGAATGCCACCACATATGCTGTCATCAATACCATTACCGATATTGCGCCGCTGATCGTACTGGCATACGCCGGTTATCAGGCAGTGACAGGGGCAGTGACCATCGGCACGCTCGTTGCATTTGTCACCTATATGGACAGGCTCTATAATCCGCTGCGCCGGCTTGTCAATTCCTCAACGACACTTACCCAGGCGATTGCTTCCATGGACCGGGTGTTTGAATTCATGGATGAGGAATACGATATTGACGACAACCCGGATGCAAAAAAACTAACACATGCAAGCGGCGACATTTGGTTTGAAAATGTTTCTTTCTCCTACAATGAAGGGGATATGGCTGTATTGAGAAACATCAATCTTCATGTGACACCGGGTGAGACAGTTGCGCTTGTGGGTATGAGCGGAGGGGGAAAATCAACGCTTGTCAGCCTGATTCCGCGTTTTTATGATGTCACTGAAGGCAGAATTATGATGGACGGAACGGATATTCGGGACTATGAAGCCAAAAGTCTCCGCAATAATATCGGGATGGTATTGCAGGATAATATCTTGTTCAGTGAATCGGTCAAATTCAATATTAAAATGGGGAACCCGTATGCTTCCGATGAAGAGGTTATCGAGGCGGCCAAAGCAGCAAACGCACATGAATTCATCATGGAGCTTCCGAACGGTTACGATACCAAGGTCGGGGAGCGGGGCGTCAAGCTCTCGGGCGGCCAGAAGCAGCGGGTGGCGATTGCCAGGGTGTTTCTGAAAAATCCGCCGGTGCTCATTTTGGACGAAGCCACTTCCGCCCTTGATCTTGAAAGCGAGCATTTGATTCAGGAGGCGCTCGAAAAATTGGCGAGCGAGCGGACAACATTTATTGTGGCGCACAGGCTGGCGACCATTACACATGCAGATCGCATCGTGCTCATCGAAAACGGTGAAATAAAGGAAGAAGGATCACACAAGGAACTGATGGAGAAAGCAGGCGGTTATTCACGTCTCTTCCATGTCCAGCAGCTTGACTAAAAACCTTGCGGCCAAATGGCTGCAAGGTTTTTGTATTTCAACAGTTTAAACGGCTAAATTACTTGTGTGACAAAAATATTTCTCCACCGTAAAATTTCTAAAAATTCGCTATTGTATTTATATTTTAGCAGGTTATAATATAAATAAATGATTTTTTGCGAAAATTTTGTCAAAAGAGCAGCTAAGAGGAGTGATGACGTTGGCTGAAAACACGGTATTAGACGTACAAGGGCTGCGTACCACATTTTTCACAGATGACGGAGAAGTGCCAGCGGTAGATGATGTTGACTTTCACGTGAATGAAGGTGAAATTCTCGGCATTGTCGGTGAATCCGGCTGCGGGAAAAGCGTAACATCACTGTCCATCATGGGACTTGTACCGAGTCCTCCCGGAAAAATCGTCGGCGGAAAAATTATGTTCCATGGCGAAGATCTGGCCAAAGCGACCGAAAGACGGATGAGGCAGCTGAGGGGCAATGAAATCGCAATGATTTTCCAGGAACCGATGACTTCATTGAATCCTGTTTTTACGATCGGAGACCAGTTGATCGAAGCAATCCGGTTACATAATAAGCTGAACAAAAAACAGGCTGCGAAGCGGGCGGTTGAAATCATGCAGCTTGTCGGCCTGCCGCGGGCCGAAGAACTGCTGAATGACTATCCTCATCAGCTTTCCGGCGGAATGAGGCAGCGGGTCATGATTGCGATGGCGATGGCCTGTGATCCGAAAGTGCTCATTGCGGATGAACCGACAACAGCACTCGATGTCACAATCCAGGCCCAGATCCTTAATTTAATGAAAAAACTGAATAAAGAGCTTGATACATCCATCATCCTGATTACGCACGACCTTGGTGTAGTAGCGGAAGTTTGCGACCGGATTGCCGTCATGTACTCCGGCAAAATCGTTGAAGAAGGCGATGTGCAAACCATTTTCAAAGAACCGAAACACCCATATACAAAAGGGCTTATCCAATCAGTTCCTGATATGCGGGCGAAGCAGGAGCGGCTTTATTCAATTCCGGGAAATGTGCCGAAGCCGGGGAGCATTAAGAACGGATGCCGGTTTGCGGCGAGGTGTGAGTATGTCATGGACAGGTGCTTGAAGGAGAGCCCGGAATTATACGGGCTGGACGGGCACCGGACCAGATGTTTTTTACATGATGAGGAGAGCAGCAAGGAAGGTGAAGGTGCATGACGGAAACATTGCTGGAAGTTAACGGCCTGAAAAAACATTTTCCGATAAAGGGAGGTGTCCTGCAGCGCCAGGTGGCAGCTGTTAAGGCTGTTGACGGCGTGTCGTTCACGGTCCGGAAGGGTGAAACGCTTGGAATCGTCGGGGAAAGCGGATGCGGAAAATCCACGACCGGCAGGCTGCTGCTGCAGTTGATCGAGCCGACAGAAGGATCTGTAAGATTCGAAGAAAAAGATGTTACAAGTCTATCAAAAAAAGAATTGCGTAAACTGAGAAGGGAAATGCAAATGGTGTTCCAGGATCCATTTGCATCTTTGAACCCGCGTCATACTGTCGAAAGGATTCTGGAGGAGCCGCTGATCGTGCACGGCATCGGCAAATCTGCCGAACGGAAAAAGATGGTGCGCGACCTATTGGAAACGGTGGGCTTAAGCAGCTATCATGCCAAGCGCTATCCGCACCAATTCAGCGGCGGCCAGCGCCAGAGGATCGGGATTGCGCGCGCACTGATGACAAAACCGAAACTCATCATTGCCGATGAACCGGTATCGGCGCTGGATGTCTCAATCCAGTCGCAGGTTCTTAACCTCATGCAGGAATTGCAGGAGGAGTTTGATCTTACCTATATTTTCATCGCCCATGACCTCGGCGTCGTCAGGCATATCAGCGACAGGGTAGGCGTCATGTATCTTGGTAAGATGGTCGAACTCGCCGACAGCGAAAAGTTGTACAAGAACCCGCTTCATCCGTATACACAGGCCCTGTTATCGGCAGTGCCGGTACCTGATCCGGATTACAAACGCGAAAGCATCATTCTTACGGGGGACATCCCGAGTCCATCAAGTCCGCCTGCCGGCTGTGCATTCCATACCAGATGCCAGGCATGCATGGATATCTGCAAAACCGAAACACCTGAATTCAGGGAAATTGAACCAGGGCATTATGCCGCCTGCCATTTATTCAATGAAGGCAGGAAGCAAGCATAAATAGATATATTTTAGGAGGGGTTGTATGAGAAAGAGGAAAGGTTTAGTTTGGTCAATCATGCTGACGCTGGTATTATCACTTGTTCTGGCCGGCTGCGGCGGTTCAGATGAAACGTCCGGCGAAGGCGATAAGGTGAAAGATGCCGGCAGCGGCGACAGCCCGCAGCAGACATTGATTTTCGGTCGCGGCGGTGATTCTGTCGGCCTGGATCCAGCAACGGTAACAGATGGAGAGTCTTTCAAAGTCACAAAAAACATCTTTGATACACTCATTGATTACGGCGACCAGGATACAGAAATCCAGCCGGCGCTTGCTACCGAGTGGAATGCTTCTGAAGACGGCCTTAAATATACACTGAAACTGCGTGAAGGGGTCAAATTCCATGACGATACAGACTTCAATGCGGATGCAGTGGTGTATAACTTCGAACGGTGGATGAACGGTTCTGAAGACAAATTCCCTTACTATGCTTCCATGTTTGGTGGATTCAAAGGCGATGAAGGCCATGTCATCAAGGAAGTGAAAGCTGTTGATGACTATACAGTCGAGTTCACGCTTAAGCGTCCACAGGCTCCGTTCCTGAAGAACCTTGCCATGTCTCCTTTCGGCATCGCAAGCCCGGATGCAGTTGAAAAACATGGTGATAAGTTCACGGAAAATCCTGTAGGAACCGGCCCATTCGTATTCAAACAGTGGAAGCGAAATGACAAAGTTGTCGTTGAAAAGAACGAAAGCTATTGGATGGAAGGGTATCCGAAACTGGACTCCGTTATTTTCAAGTCCATTCCGGATAACTCCGCCCGCTTGAATGCACTGAAAACTGGAGAAGTCGATATTGCAGACGGGGTCAATCCGACTGACGTTGCCCAGATTGAAAGTGACAGCAACCTGCAAGTGTTCAAGCGTCCTTCCATGAATGTCGGCTACCTTGGTTTGACATCAAATCGTGAGCCGCTGAATAATAAGAAAGTCCGCCAGGCGCTCAACCACGCTGTTGACAAGCAGGCGATCATTGACGCATTCTATGCAGGCCAGGCAGAACCGGCTAAAAATCCGATGCCTCCGGTAATCGCAGGCTATAACGATGATATTGAAGCATATCCATATGATCTTGATAAAGCAAAGCAGCTTCTTGAAGAAGCAGGCTATCCTGATGGATTTGAAATGGAACTGTGGGCTATGCCGGTTCCGCGCCCTTACATGCCGGACGGCCAAAAAGTGGCTGAAGCCATCCAGGCAAGCTTTGCAAAAATCGGCGTGAAAGCTGAAATCAAGTCTTATGAATGGGCGACTTACCTTGAAAAAGCCCGTAACGGCGAAGCGGATTCCTTCCTGCTAGGCTGGACAGGGGATAACGGGGATGCCGATAACTTCCTGTATGTCCTTCTTGATAAGGATACAATCGGAAGCAACAACTATACGTATTATGAAAATGATGAGCTTCACAACATCCTTGTAGAAGCACAGTCAACAGTCGATGAGGCAAAACGCGAAGAACTTTATAAAAAGGCACAGGAAATCATTCATGAGGATGCACCATGGATTCCGCTTGTCCACTCTACACCGGCACTTGGAGGAAAAGCGAACATCAAGAACTTCTTCCCGCATCCAACTGGCTCTGACAAATTGACAAAAGTCGTATTTGAATAAGACCAGGAGCGAGGGAGGGGAGCATTGCTCCCCTTTCTCTTACATATAAGGAAAAGAGGTGGGTATGATGCTGCAATATACAATAAGAAGGCTGCTGCAACTCATTCCAGTCCTTTTGGGAATGACGCTGATCGTGTTCTCGATGATCCGCGCCATTCCCGGAAATCCCGCCCAGGTCATTCTGGGCCAACAGGCAACCAAATCGGCGATAGAGGCGCTAACGAAAGAACTTGGCCTCGATCAGCCGTGGTACATCCAATATGTCGACTACCTGAAAGGTGTGTTGACAGGAGATCTCGGATCTTCCTTAAGGACCAGCTCGCCCATTAGTGAAGAAATTTGGCCTTATCTGGCCGCTACACTTGAACTGTCACTTTTCGCCATGATTATTGCTGTTGTCATTGGAGTCAATGCCGGAATCATCAGTGCATGGTTCCAGAACTCCTGGTTTGACTATGCGGCAATGGTCATTGCACTTATCGGCGTTTCAATGCCAATTTTCTGGCTTGGCTTGATGGAACAATGGATATTCGGTATTAAGCTTGAATGGCTGCCGACAACAGGCCGTGAAAATATACGGAATCCCATTGATGCCATAACGCATCTTTATATTATTGACACATTGATTCAGGGGCGGACCCAGCAGCTCACCGAAGTTTTCAGGCACTTGATCCTTCCGGGGGTTGCTCTTGCTACGATCCCTATGGCAATAATTGCACGGATGACCCGATCCAGCATGCTTGAAGTGATGCGTTCAGACTTTATCCGGACGGCAAGGGCCAAAGGGATGAGCATGTTCTGGGTTGTGTACAAGCACTCATTGAAAAATGCAGTCATTCCGGTACTGACGGTCATCGGTTTGCAGATGGGCCTTCTGCTTGGCGGTGCCATCCTGACTGAAACGATCTTCGGATGGCCGGGAATCGGGCGTTACATTTATGAAGCGATCGGTTACCGTGACTATCCGGTTATCCAATCCGGCATTCTCGTTGTCGCCACCATCTTCGTATTCATCAACCTAATCGTCGACCTTTTATACGCAGCGGTTGATCCACGAATCAAATACAACTAAAGGGTGAAGGAGTGAACAACATGGCAGAACTTGCACAAAGTCAGCCGCCAGTACAGCCTGAACCGGAAGTGGAAAAGGTAACATCCCCCTGGCGTGAAGCCTGGAATGGATTCAAGAAGAATAAATTGGCGATGGTTGGAGCCGGGATTGTGCTATTTTTTATCATCCTCGCGGTGGCAGCCCCTGTAATTGCTCCCCAGGGAATAAATGAGCAGGAACTCGGCGACCGGCTGCAGGCGCCTTCATCTGAACACTGGCTTGGAACGGATGATTTCGGCCGCGATATCCTTTCCCGTATCATCTATGGTGCCAGGATTTCACTTACAATCGGCTTTTTTGCCGTAATGGGATCGGTTGTCGTCGGCAGCCTCCTTGGCATCATTTCCGGTTATTACGGCAGATGGGTGGATACCCTCATTTCGAGGCTGTTTGATATTATGCTGGCATTTCCGAGCATTTTGCTCGCGATTGCAATTGTAGCGGTTCTTGGGCCTTCATTAAGGAACGCACTTATTGCGATTGCGGTCATCAACGTCCCGAACTTCGGGCGCTTGATCCGCTCCAAGGTGCTCAGTGTCAAACAGGAAGAGTATGTAATGGCAGCCAGGGCAATCGGCATGAGTGATAGACGGATTTTGATTCATCATATATTGCCAAACAGCATGGCGCCAATTATCGTACAGGGAACGCTTGCGATCGCAACGGCAATTATTGAAGCTGCAGCACTCGGCTTCCTCGGCCTTGGCGCACAGCCGCCTCAGCCTGAATGGGGGAAGATGCTGGCTGATTCAAAAGCTTATTTGATTCAGGCACCATGGACGATGATCTTCCCGGGCCTCGCCATCATGTTTACGGTATTGGGATTCAACTTGATGGGAGACGGCCTGCGCGACGCACTGGATCCAAGAATGAAACATTAAAGAAAACTCGCCGATCAGCGAGCTTTTATGCGAAGAAAGAGGCGCAGCTGCCTATATCTATAGTTTTAAAATTGGCAGCCACGCCGAAGTACTCCCTTGCTGACAATTTATATTTTTCTATATATGAAAATAGGCTGGGACATAAGTATTTCAGCTAATGATAAACCCGAACGATCAGGTAAAGATTTCAACGAATCTTTGACCTGACCGTTCGGGTCTTTATTTACTCTCTTCAATATTTTTTTGATTTTGCATATTATTTTTAAAACTAAGTGGAATGAAGCGGAAGACACTTGACTCCTCGAAAATAAAAACCCATTTTCTTCGTGCGGTGTTATTTCATAGAAGCCTTTTCAAAGTCCTACGGGAAATAGAGGAAAAGCTGAGACCCAGCAGGCACAGCCGAGGAGGCTCAGCTTCCTCCCCGTGGAAAGCGAGTGTCTGCAGCGCAATGGAACGAACTTGTTTCTTCAGCTTAACTGACGATTCGTAAACAGTATGTCGTGAATATCTATAGTTCGTCTCTAAGCATGACTCACTTCGTTATGTCCCAACCTCTTTATGTTTTAAAATTCTGTTTCCCTGTCACTGATAGTGACTTCGTTTTCCTCCTTATGATAGGTCTGGAAGCTGTCCATCAACTTGCTTAGTCGCTCCAGTTGTTCTTCGTACTCCACGATGACTGAAATGACAGGAAAAAGGTGAAGCGAGTCTTCATGATGCTCGGACTTTTCTTCCTGGTAATATTTCATGTAAGCTTCAATCAAACTCTCTCTTTGTTCATAATACTGGTTTTCAATTTCAGCTGGCAGATCGGGCCTTATTTTTCCCACAAACTTCATAAGGATCTGCTCGTGGTAATGAAGATACATGTCCAGCTGTTCCTGGATGATTGCCTGCAGCTCATCAGGCAATTGCGAAAACTCATTTTCATAACGGTGAAGTTTTTTTAATATATCAAGCGCGCGATTGGTTGCCACCAGCATCTGCCTAAATAAAACGACCCTGCGCGCTTTGGCATACTGCTGCTTCTTAAAATAGCTCCGTTCCTCTTTATACAGTAGGTAAAAGTGATCCATTTTAATCATGCTGTCTTTCAGCCGCTCGATTTCTTCCTTTAATGCATTATGTTCCAGTGTCTGTCTTGTAAGCAATCTGATCAGCTTAATGATTCCTTCGGTGTTTTCATTGATCTTATGATATAGCTTATTTTCATACTTTGGCGGTATAAAGGCGAGATTAATGAGAAAGGCAGAAAAAATGCCCACCATTATCGCTGCAAACCGTATGAGTGCATAATTAATGAAATCCTCTGCGGGGCTTTGCATGATCGCCACAAGTGTGACAAGGGCGATGGAAATCATATTCTCTGTTTTCAATTTCACATTCACAGCAATAACAATGATGGCTGCCAGGCCGACGATAAACGGATCGTTTCCAAATGCCAAAACGAAAACAATCGCCACGATGGCGCCGATGATGTTGGCTTGTGTCTGGTCTATTAACGTATTATAAGTGCGATAGATGGATGGCTGTATTGCAAACGTTGCAGCAATTCCAGCAAACAACGGTGTATCTAGACCCAGGAGAGGGGTCAGGAATAAGGCAAGCATGATTGCCAATCCCGTTTTCAGCATACGGGCGCCGACTTTCATTTGTGAGTATCCTTTCTTTTTTAAGAAGTTTTTCTTCTGACTCTATAATTGTATTTTCCTAATATGCGAATGATAAACGGGTACTGATATAGATGGTAATATACATTGATTCCCCTATTATAGCAAGTGGTATTTTTGAGTGTAACGGTTTGTTTATATTATGGTGTACTGTTAGGAAAGGAAAAGAATAAGAAAACAACCATTCCAATTAGGAACGGCTGCACTAGATTTTCCGTTATATCTTCCTGGTTTCAAGATTTTTCAATATGAACTGTTCTAGTATTTGAGTATAAATTTCTGGTTGTTCAGAATGTACTAGGTGAGACGCGAAAGGAATAATTGAGACGTGTACCCGTTCATTCATTTTTGGATAAATTTGAACACCGGCTGTTTCATATTTGTTACCTTCTCCGACCAATAAAAGTGTAGGGGAGGATATATCTCTTATATCTGTAGTATCATCAAATGGATACCAATTCGCATCCTCACCCATATTGATAAACTGCTTCCAATCCGACGAATGCAATTCATCATAATATTGTACAGCTTGTTCATTTTTCAGGAACTCTCTTTGTTGTTCTACCTGTAAGTTATTCATTTCAACCCAATTATCAGGCTTCTCAGAAAGTATCCCGGATAACGTTAGAGTTGCAATCTTCCCGGGAAACATCTTAGCAAATTTCAAACCAATCAAAGCCCCTAATGAACAACCAACAAGGTGTACATTGTCTAGTTTATAATAAATTAAGGTTTCAGCTAAATCAGAAGCACAGTCCTCAAAGTAATTAGAAAAATCGTTCTCACGAGATTTACCGTGACCTCTTAGGTCCGGAACAAAAACTTTAAAATCCTTTTTGAAATGGTCTCTCTGATATTCAAAATCTGTTAAACCACTTTGCAACCCGGTATGAAGAAATATAATGGGTTCTCCTTCACCAAATATCTCTGTATGTAATATCAATTCACACTCTCCTTTGCTCGAATATTAACAATTTTATAATACCAAAGAAAGTAAGTTATGACTTATCTTTTATGAAAAACAAAACATTACGAAAAGAGCCATGTATATTTTAAAAAGTTAACATCACTAAATCGGTAATGGGTTTCAAAAGCATAATAGAAAAAATCCCGCATCAGGAACGATGCGGGATTTTTTTGGTTCGTGCATTATTCTGTAGAAACGGAAGGGTCGGCCTGTTCTTTGGCTGGAATGATTTGAAGGAAGTTTCCGTCAATGTCATCCAGCAGGGAGAGGACTTCTTCTGCTTCTTCTGTCTGCTGCTGTTCTTTCAGTACTTGTGCGTATTTGTTGAGCAATTCGGTAATGTCCTGTTTGCCCTGTTCATTGACATGTTCGATGGCCACTTTGGCACCTTTGGCGATTCGGCGTTCGATCGCATCGCGGGTAAGCCCCATTTCAGGCTGGTGGCGAAGATATACGACTCCGCCTGTCATACCGGCGCAAGCCCATGGACCCGGATCACCGAGTACAAGGCCGCGGCCGTTGGTCATGTATTCAAAGGCAAACCCTTTGATGTTGGAATGGACACCGATATTGCCGTGCTCACGGGCTGGGATTTTCCGGCTGACTTTTCCTCCGATCACAATATCAGCACCAGAGAGGCGGATGCCGGCACGGGAATCGGCATTGCCCTGAACAAAGAGTGATCCTTTCTGGGCGCCATAGCCGAATCCTTTTCCGACAGAGCCGTTATAGTAACGGCCGTCTTTGCCTTTGTCTTTCAGGATGAAGATATTGCCGCCGAAAGAAGTTTTGCCGATGCCGTCTTGTGCACCGCCATCCACATAAATGTTGATGCCTTCTGTATTGTAAGCGCCGAGCCCGTTACCCGGAATCGACCCTTCAAGATACTTGAGCGAAACATCCGGAAGCTTCCGGTATGATCCATCAAGGCGGCCTCTGACACGGTGGCATGAAACCCTGCTTCCGAGCACACGCTGTTCGGATGTCACCGCCTGGTATTCCCGCGATTCGTCCAGCTGCTGGACTTCTGAATCAAGATATTCAGCGCCGACAGCAACGGCAAGGCCGGTTTCTTCCATTGATGCAGCGACTTCCTGATGGGTAAGCTCCCTTAGTTCAAGGCGCTCGATTAGTGCTGTAAGATCCATGTTCTCATTGGCCCGGACCTGTTCAAGCAAGTCGGAACGGCCGACAAGGTCCTGGGTATTATCGAAGCCAAGCGAAGCGGTCAACTTCTTCAGTTCTTCCCCGAAGGAAGTAAACAGATTCATCAGCCCTTCGACAGCCAGGTCATTCTGGCGCGGCACGAAGCGGCGCAGCCCATGTTCTTTCGCTTGAGCTTCCGATTCGATCTGTGTTGCAATTCCGACGTGGCAGGAATCAAGGTGGCAGCCCCGGCAAGTCGTACAGCCGATTGCAATCATAGACAGCGTTCCGAAGCCGATCCGATTGGCGCCAAGAAGCATAACCTTCATGACATCAAGGGCACTCTTGATTCCACCGTCTGCCCAGATTTCGACTGTGTTGCGGACGCCGGCTTCTACTAATGCGTTATGCGCAGCTTTTACACCGATTTCAACCGGTAAGCCGACATGCTGGAGTGCATGGATCCTGGCTGCACCGGTTCCGCCGTCAAATCCGCTGATGGTGATGATGTCTGCGCCTGCTTTCGCGATACCGACGGCAATTGTGCCGATATTCGGCACGACAGGCACTTTGACTGCAACTTTTGCCTGGTCATTGGCCGTTTTCAGTTCGGTGATCATCTGGGCTAGATCCTCGATCGAATAAATATCATGGTTATTTGAAGGAGAAATCAAGTCAGATCCGATTGTGGCATTCCTGGCTTCGGCGATTTTTGCTGTGACTTTTGAACCCGGCAGGTGGCCGCCTTCGCCTGGCTTGGCGCCCTGGCCGATTTTAATTTCAAGCAGGTTTGAAGAATTCAGCAGTTCGGCATTCACACCGAAACGGCCTGAAGCGACCTGCTGTCCGCGTGTGTGCGGATATTTGCCGAGCATATCTTTTATTTCGCCGCCTTCGCCGTTCATGCTGACCATGTTCAGTTTATCGGCGGCTTCCGCATAGGCGCGGAAGGCCACTTCGTTTTGTGAACCGAAAGACATGGAGCTGATGACGAATGGAAGGCTGTGATCTTTTACGCCGATGTTGACTTTATTCTGCGGCACTTGCTTGATGCCCTGTTTCAGGTTCAGCAAGTGGCGGATGGTTATTGGATTTTTATCTTCTATATCCGCGAGCTTCTCTCTGTATTCATCGTATGGCTTTCCTCTGGAAATATCGCCGATTGATTTCCAGATACGAGGGAATACATGGAACAGCTTACCCGGACGGGCTTTCTCGTTCCCGTAATCTTCTCTTCTGTCCAGGCTGTCTTTCTTAAGAGCCTCGAAGTTATAAGCAAGGGACTTCGAACCGAAATAGTTGACAATTTGCAGCTTATCGGCGATTTCCTCATGGAGGCCGATGGCAGAGAACAGGCGTCCATAGCCGCGAAGCTCGTGGATTCCGATTGTCGAAATCACTTTTTCAATACCTTTGTTCAGTGCCTGGTACAGGTTGTCGGCCGGTTCTGCAGTATCTTCGGAAACCGTCGCAAACATGATATATGGGCTGATCACATCAGCACCCAGGCCAAAAGCGACAATGATATCATGCAGAGAGCGGATTGCACCTGACCGCAGCACAAGTGCACAATCGCGGCGGCGGTTCTTGTCATTCAAGCCCTGGTCGACAGCCGATACGACAAGATGCGGGTCGAGCCAGAGATGGCCGTCTTTATGGGCCTGTGCATCATCGAGGATGAGCAGTTCGGCACCATTGTCAATCGCATTCAGGGATTCTTCGATCAAACGATCAAGCGCGTTTTCCACGGACTCATCTTCCGTGAACGTCATCGACAGATGGTAAGACAGCTTTTCTTTGTGGAAAGCATCAACCAGCTGCTCATAAGATGGCTGCTGATTTTGCTCACTCAGTTCAGCTCCGATTTTCCCTTCAAGTACGACCGGTGAGCTTAATTCAACAACTTTACTGACCTTATCCTTTTTGAATAAGGCAGGCCGTTTACCGACAATGGTGCGGGTTGAGAAATGCTCGGCTTCCCGGTCACGGTCAATTGCCGGGTTGGTGACAACGGCAACACTTTCTTTGATGAAATCCGCAATATTCTTCCTGCCAGGATGAATGGCCGCCAGCGGGGCATCATGACCGAGGGAGCGGATTGGCTCGGCACCTTTATCCGCCATTTGTTCGACCAGCTGAATTTGTTCGCGTTCCCAGCCGAAAGCGGCGTAATGGCCGTTATGAACCTTCAATGGCATGGAAGAGGATGCAGCTTCGGGATAATCGGCGTGATACAGCCTTGATTTGCTGTTTTCAAAGGACAGCCGTCCGCTGAAGCGGCGATACACTTCTTCCTGATAATTGTGATAATCAAATACCGTAATTTCTTCCTTGCCTTCTTCACGCTTCAAGCCGACCTTTTCCCCCGGGGAAAGAGGCTTCGGCTCAGCAGTATACTCACTGTTCGGCATGATTCCCGGCTCTGAAGAAAAGTAATAGGATGTGTCAGTTTCCAGCATCCAGAGCGGACGCAGGCCAAGTGAGTCGACGCTGAATACCGCTTCATCCTTATAGCGGGAAATGATGCCTGCAGGACCCTGGGCAAAATGACCCCAGGCTTCCCGTAAATAGGTGTATAAATCCTGAAGATGATCAGGATATGCCTTGATTTCATTTACAATAGGAGGGAACAGGATATCCATTGCCTCAAACAGGCTCAGTTCCTCCCGTTTGATGAACGTTTCGATTGTCCGGTTCAAGTCCTGCGAATCACTTCCGCCTTCAGCCAGCGGGACAGCAAGCATTTCTGCCTCATCACGGAGCTTGGCGATCGTGTTGATTTCCCCGTTGTGCCCGAGGATGCTGAACGGCTGGACACGGAAAAAGTTCGAAAGTGTGTTGGTTGAATACCGGTTATGCCCCAGTGTCATAGAAGAGGCAGCCAGCGGATCTTCCAGGTCTGTATAGTAGTTTCTCAGCGTGTCGCCGGCTCCCATCACTTTATAAACAGCATGGTGGCTGCTCAGGGAAGCGACATGTACAGGATACTCCTTTTCAGCAAGGACAGAGATCTCAAATAGCTTATGTTCAATTGCGGCAGCGCCCTCTTCAGGAAGAAGCGCAAATTGCCAGAATACCGGTTCCTCCTGGACAGCAAGAGGTCCAAGTGCAGTTGTGTTCGTGCATTTGTCCGTTTCGAAAATGAGATTGAAATTGTAATTGGAGAAAAGTGTCCTAAGCTTTGCTTTGACTTGTTCGGGTTCGTTCAGCCTGTTGATGAAAATATGGCCGACAATGAAGTCAGGATGATTTGCGAGGTTTGCATCCAATCCTGCTGTCTCAAGTTTCATTTTCCAGAGTTCACGCGGGATATCGATATGGATTCCCGCACCGTCTCCTTCATTGTTGATGAAGCCGGCACGATGGTTCATGGTCACAAGAGCATCGATGGCGTCATCGATATTTTCGCGGGTAGGTACATTCTTTTTTTCGATTACTGAAACAATACCGCAGGCATCATGTTCAAAAAGTTGATGATTTTTAAACGTACCTGGATTCCTGTTTTTGTTTAACTTGGCCACCTGGGCCCCACCTCCTGAAGTTTTTTATATGAAAGTTTTTTTAACAATAAGCACAAAAAAAGGAAATCTATTCCGGTCGGAATAATTTTCAGAATTGTATCACTAATCATATCATGGATTTAAGAAGAAATCAATTTTTTATTCATTTTTATGGATATGGAAAAGATATCTATAAACCGGGTCATTTAATTAAAACAATTGGAACCCTTTTGTTGTAAGCGTTTGCAAAAAAGTAAAAATAGAAAAGGATGAACATATTATGTTCATCCTGTGAATAACATTGTATATTTATTCATTTTTACTCATTTCTTTAAACGTTTGGCCAACAGCATCCAATGTTGCCTCGATATCTTCTTTGCTGTGTTCCGTTGTGATAAACCATGCTTCATATTTTGAAGGTGCGAGGTTGATCCCTTTGTTCAGCATCGATTTGAAGAATCTGGCGAACATTTCTCCGTCGGACTGTTCTGCCTGCTCGTAGTTGTAGACTTTTCCGCTGTTGAAATAAACGGTCAGCGCACCTTTCAGCCTGTTGATTGATAGCGGGATGCCATATGTTTTGGCATGCTGGAGTATCCCGTTTTCAAGGATGCGGCCAAGTTCATCAAGTTTTTCGTAGACGCCCTCTTCCTGAAGGATTTCGAGGCAGGCGATGCCGGCAGACATGGAGGCGGGGTTTCCTGCCATAGTCCCTGCCTGGTATGCCGGCCCGAGCGGAGCTACCTGTTCCATGATTTCTTTTTTGCCGCCATATGCGCCGATCGGGAGCCCGCCGCCGATAATTTTCCCCATTGCCGTAAGGTCGGGTTCAATCCCGAGAAGGTTTTGGGCTCCTCCATACATGAACCGGAAAGCGGTGATCACTTCATCATAAATGACAAGCGCGCCTGCTTTATGGGATTGTTCATTCACTTGTTCGAGGAATCCCTCAACCGGTTCGACGATGCCGAAATTGCCGACAATCGGTTCGACAAGCACTGCGGCAATTTCATCTCCCCATTTTTCAAGAGCGCGTTTAAATGATTCGATGTCGTTAAAAGGGATGGTGATGACTTCACGGGCGATGCTTTTCGGCACGCCGGCCGAATCCGGTGTGCCGAGAGTGGAAGGCCCGGAGCCGGCAGCGACAAGCACAAGATCGGAATGGCCGTGATAGCACCCTGCAAATTTGATCACTTTAGTCCTATTTGTATAAGCCCGGGCTACACGGATGGTTGTCATGACTGCTTCGGTTCCCGAGTTGACAAACCGGACTTTATCCATTGACGGGATGGCATCCTTCAGCATTTTTGCAAACTTGTTTTCAAGTGCCGTCGGAGTTCCGTACAATATCCCGTTTTCAGCAGCTCTGGTGATGGCGCCGGTAATATGCGGATGAGCATGTCCGGTTATAATTGGACCGTAAGCCGCCAAATAATCGATATATTTATTGCCGTCCACATCCCAGAAGTAAGGGCCGCGCGCTTTTTCCATATAAACAGGCGACCCTCCGCCGACTGCCTTGAACGAACGGGATGGACTGTTGACCCCGCCGACAATATGGTTGAGGGCTTCATTATGTAGTTCCTCGGAATTGGTGAAATTCATGAAATTCCTCCTTGTCATGTTCTTTACATAGTTTAACATTCTGGTTGTCCCCTGCAATCGGATTTTGTGTTACAATGATTTGGTAATTGATATATTCCTGACCGGGGGGCATTATGGTTGGAAAAAAATAAACTTCGGGCAGCAGCAGAATGGATCCTGTCATTTGCGGTCGCTTTTGTTGCTGTTGTACTCGTTAAAACATATATATTTGCACCGTACATTGTCGAAGGTGCTTCAATGGACCCGACACTTCACGATGGTGAAAGGCTGATGGTCAATAAAGCGGTCTATCTTGTCGACCAGCCTGAGCGCGGCGATATTGTCATTATAAAGGATGATGTTGAAGGCAGGCACTATGTAAAACGGGTGGTGGCACTTCCCGGAGACAAAGTGGAAGTGAAAGATGATGAATTATACGTGAACGACCGACTGGTCAAAGAGCCGTACCTTTCCGACAATCGGGATCAGGCCCAAAAGCTGGGCATGATGCTGACCGGGAATATCGATCCCATGATTATTCCTGAAGGGAAAATTTATGTAATGGGTGATAACAGGCTCGTGAGCAAAGACAGCCGGAATGGACTCGGGCTGATCGAAGATGATGACATCATAGGGAAAACGGAAGTTGTGTTTTATCCATTCCCGCATTTGCGGACAGTTGAATGATTAGATTAAAAGGGAGCGAGTGATTCGCTCCCTTCTTTGTTTTGTAAACAGAAAACCCTAGGCTAGGCCTAGGGTTCAGAAAAGCTTATAGCGA
>JAENYN010000022.1:34448-70499 GCA_016841765.1 Guptibacillus hwajinpoensis | reverse complement strand
TTATATATTTAAGAGTTCTTCAAGATAGCTCTGAAACTAACTCTGGCAACCAATCATTTAGCCTGGTAAAGGAATAGCCCAGCTTTGCAGCCTTTTCATTTGATAAGAACCAGGAGTTTTTGATGCCGTAAGGAGACTCGTGTTCTTCATCAGTTGTAACATGAACCTCTTTCCCCACTTCCTCACCAATCAACTCGATCAGGGCTTTTAAGGAAATTTTCCCCGTTGCACTCGCATTAATTGGGCCGGTGAAGTCTTTATCAGCTATCCAGGCAAGAAAATTACCTGCTTCCTGTTGATGGATAAATACCATTTCAGCGTTTGGATTAGGTAGGTATATAGGCTTTCCTTCTTTAATCTGCTGAATATAATGCAGTAAGCGGCCCGTATAGTCCTCTGCTCCCATCACAATTGGGATCCGGACAGCGGTTACCGGGAATGATGCTTTCTGATTAGAAGTATGCTTCCGCTTGCCTTTTGCCCTCTTTGTATTAAACATCTTGCCGATTCACCATTTTCAATTTATATGTATATGGATCAAACTGTTCTTCAGTCAGATCTTCTCCTTCATCATAGACTGATAAAGTGGAGGTGAAAATGTACCGTTTAACTTTACCTTTCAAAGCATCAACGGTAATCTTTGCATCTTCAGAGGAATAACAGATTTGGTCAAAAACGACATCCCATTGTTTGCCTTCAACTGCCTGTCTGACAGAATCTTCATCAAAGCGGTCCAGTGTTAATCGTTCAACTGTATCACCAAAAGGATCAGAAGACTGTTGTCTAGTCGCAATCGTAACCATTGTCCCTTTTTCTAACAAAGAATTGACTAGATCGACTCCAAAAAAACGAGTCCCGCCAAAGACTAATGCTGTTTTCATATGCAGTTCCTCCCTTAAATGAATGCCATCAAAATTAAATAGTGGTGACCTTAGTGGTATCTATCTAATACATTATTTGACTTATTACATTTAGCCAGTTTTGTTAACTCTGGGCAGATTCATGCCCTGATCGTCAGGAATACGCTTTCCGAAGCCGGTGTGCCCGGCCCGCGATCCTTTACTGAATCGGAGGTCAATGCACTCAGTGCCGATACAGCTCCACCACCTTAATGACACGTTCAATTGCCGCTGCAGCGGCTGCATGGTCCTGTGAAAAATTGATCCGGAAGCTGTCTGTGAAGTCCGAGCCGAATTCTGTACCAGGGGTTACAATGACATTGGCTTGCAGACGGAGTATTTTCACGAAGTCTTCAATGGGAACATCCAGTTCCGGAACTTTCGGGAAAAGATAACTGCCTCCCTCTGTCGCTCTGACTTGAAAGCCTTCGGCAAGGTGCAGCTTGCCAACCAAATCATCACGGATGGCCTGGTGTTGTGCAATTCGTTCTGCCATCCACCCTTCCGGCTCGGAAAACCAGGATTTCAATACCGCCTGGCTATAGCCGCCTGCCCGGAGTGACACAATTGCCTGCAGTTTTTCCATCCGTTCAATGATCCTGGCAGAACCAAATGCCACCCCTAACCGATATCCGCTTAACGACTCCGTTTTAGATGGACCTATGATGGTAATGACGTTTTCAGGGTTGATCATATCCTGGGCACATAAGTGTGTATAAGGCTGTCCTTCAAAAATCTGGCGGGAGTAGAGTTCGTCGGCGATGACAGTAACATCATAGCGTTGGGCAAGCTTCGCAATTTCCCTTATTTCATTCGGAGAATAGATGACACCGGTGGGATTATTGGGATTAGAAAACAAAAAGAGCTTGACGCCAGCTTTAAATGCCTCTTCCAGCTGAGTTAAGTCCAGGCCGGTACCGGTGGATGCATTCAAGTAATCCGCCTTGATATAGACAACTTCACCTTCAAAGAATTCAACGAGTTTTCGATTGGCAAAATAATCTGGTGCTACAATGGCTACCTTGGCCCCCCTTGAAACGGTCGAGCCCACGGCTAAAAACAACGCACCCTGTGTTCCTGGGGTGATAATAAGGTTACGGTCTGCTTCAATCGTTGTGCCCGTAAAATCAGAAAGCTTTCGTGCAGTATCCTCACGAATGACTTTGCTTCCCCGATATTCCGTATAGGCCTGCCTCCCACCGAGGTGCACCCCTTCATTGAAGACATCCAAACTGCCGGGAATCGGTTCAAAAGCATCTACATCACCGTGTGAGAAATCAACCGGTACACCAGGGATTTTTTCACCGCGCAACTTTATTTCATCCATTTTCTGGCGCACTTCCTGGCCAGGTGCATGTTCAGCACCAAGTTTTAAAAACTTTTCATGCAGCAAATCCATAATTCAGCCTGCCTCCTCTTATTAAGCGATTCAACATATCATTGGGTTTGTGTTTTTTGTATATTTTTATGATTGGGATTTTTCCATTACTTTTTCAGAGCCTTGAACAGGCCAAGTATTCATGTATGTTTCATGGCCTGTTTCTGCAGACCCCTATGCGCCGATCTATTTTGTTACTTCTATTATTAGGAAGGTGTTTCCTTCTTATCTGTACCCCTTCCGAAAAAACCAGATAAAATTCCTGCAAAAAATCAAGGTTTATCCTATAATGATAGTGGAAACTTTAAAAAGTTGGGAGGAAAGGCAGTTGCAAACGTTTACATATGAGGATTCATTTCATTTCAAAGAGTTCTTCGAAGAAAATAGTCAGATCTTCAAGGAGATGCTGCTAAAAGAAGCTGTCAATGTAAAGGACAAGATTGATGATATATTAAGGGTGGGTAATATCGACCTTGTTAATAATGCTAATAAACTGGTTGTTTACATTATTGAAGAGAATGACACAGATCTGCATGCATTTGCGGAACAAGAAGGAATTGCCTGGGCGACGCATTCTCTTGCCGTCTCATTTAAATTGGAATGGGTTCAGGCTATTCGACGGACATTATGGCTCTTTTTAGAAAAATATACCGAATTTAAAAGCGATAAGAGGTTCAATTTCTTTGAAGTAGAAAAACAGCTGAATAACCGTGTCGACTATTTCCTGAATTCCTTCTTCATTAGTTATACGACTTATAAAGATTCGCTTATCAAAGCGCAAAGGGAGTTGGTGGAAAATCTTTCGGTGCCGATTATCCCAATTAATCCTTCTGTCAGTATCCTCCCGTTAATCGGTGCGATTGATGCCCAGCGAATTGAAATCCTTGAGGAAAAGGTGTTAACTGAAGTCAGTGAAAAGCGCATTCAAATTTTGATTATGGACTTGTCCGGGGTTGCAGATATCGAGAGTAATGATATTTACCGGTTGATTCAAATCCTCAATGGAGCCTCATTGATGGGATGTAATACGGTCATAACCGGATTAAGGAAGGAAGTTGTAAGGAAAGTGACGGAACTTGGCATTAATGGGGAGATTAAAACATTAGGCACGCTGCAGCAGGCATTAAGAGAATATTTTATTGTTAATGGTTAATCTCCTTTGTGAGAATATAACATATTTAAAGGCGTTTCCTTGCATTAGGAAATGCCTTTTAGTTGTAACCCACAAATTTCACGGTGTTTGTTCTTTCCTCTCTTTAACCTCTCTTTCTTCTCTAAACTTTAACCTTATATATGAATTATTTGAGCCTCCACATCCTTGTTAAGATACTCTATTTTAATTTTTCGCAGAAATTTAGGATTTTTTGCAGACTACCGGGAAAGCTGCCAATAAGGTTAATAGCTCAACCTAAAGAGAAAAACACTGTCAAGAAATATTCCTATCAAACACCAAACCATAATCCTTCTATCTTATATAATTAAAGTAGAGATATTTGCCATTCCAAAAATACTTGATACAAAGGAAGTGAAAAGGCAATGAAAAAATTATTAGTGCCAGTAGATGGCTCCGAACATTCAAAAAAGGCCTTTGAATTTGCACTTGCTATGGCAAAAGGACAGGACGCAGAGATCGTTTTACTTAATGTTCAGCCATCCTACCACACACCTAATATGAGGCGGTTTTGCAGTCAGCAGCAGATTCGTGAATACCAGGAGGAAATGAGTGATCAAGCCCTTAACACCATTTTATCCGACTCTGAAGATACTGATAACGTCCAAATTAGCAAAAAAGCAAGGATTGGTGACCCCGGAATTGAAATTTGCAAAGAAGCGAAGGAAATAGATGCAATGATGATTGTGATGGGTAACAGGGGGCTTGGTGCCATTAAAAGTACGGTGTTAGGCAGTGTAAGTTATCGTGTTGTTCATGATGCGCCGTGTCCGGTGACAATCGTTCCATAATGCTTTCTTCTTGGCAGCTGAACAATGTCTGTAAAGCATACCGCCTTGTCAGAACTAAAAAATCCAGAATAACTTGTTCCTTATTTTACATCTTAAATTTCTCATTACATGTCATTGTGTCTTGATATTTCTATTATGATTTTTTTAAGGCATTCCAAATTTTCATTATCCTAATCGGTTGCTTCTCCTCTTTTCACTTATACAAATACGGGCTGCCTCTTCTAATAGGTAACCGGGAGACTTCTGCGGCTCATGCTCTTATAGTCTCCCTTTATCCCCTTTTCCAACATTACTAAAGAGTCTCAGTGAATCAGAAAAAAAGTATGGAAATATAATCAATTGATTTAACGGAAGGTATATAGGGTAAACGCGTTAATGAATAAGGTGTTTCTAAGTTGAGTTTTTTAGGAAAAGTTGGAAAAGAGTATTGAGAGGAGATTGTTAATGGATTCAATTTGGTTGGAGTATGGATGGACATTATTAATTCTTATTGGGCTCGAAGGCTTATTGTCAGCTGACAATGCACTTGTTCTGGCCGTTATCGCCAAACACTTACCTGAGAAGGAAAAGGACAGGGCGATTAAATATGGTATCTTTTTGGCCTTTGCTTTTCGGTTTGTAGCCCTTTTTGCGATTTCTTTCATCGCGAACATCTGGCAGATCCAGGCCATTGGTGCAGCTTACCTTCTTTACCTTGGATTAAAACATATCATAAAGGCAAAGTTCGGTAAAGACAATGAAAATATCCATGAAGATACTGAAGAAGAGTCTGCCGGAATGGCTTTTTGGCCGACAGTGGGTAAAATTGCTTTAGCTGACCTTGCGTTTGCGATTGATTCCATTCTTGCGGCTGTGGCCCTGGCGCTGGGCCTTCCCGATTCCCCTCTTGGAGATTTCGGCGGTATGGACGGCGCACAATTTACAATTGTATTGCTCGGTGGAATCGCCGGCCTTATCTTGATAAAATATGCTGCAACCTGGTTTGTGCAGCTCCTTGAAAAACGTCCGGCATTGGAAACAACCGCTTATGCCATCGTCGCATGGGTTGGTGTAAAGCTGGCAGTTATCACACTTGCCCACGATGATATCGGGGTGTTAGATCACGACTTTCCCCATAGTACAGCCTGGACCCTTACGTTCTATGGAACTCTAGTTGCCATCGCATTACTCGGATGGTTTGCACCTGGAAAATCTTCAGCGCAGGAAAACAATAGTTAAGGCTCGGATCAAATCCGAGCCTATTTTTGTGTCATGATGGTTTCAAATGTTAGGTTGCTGACTCCCTTTGATAAACAGGGCACGTTGTATTAATAAAAAAACAGGATGAACGAATGTCCATCCTGTTATCAATTCACTAATATCAATGTTTTTACCAGCCTGCCGGAAGTGCTGCAACCGGCATCAATGCCACATCGTAAGTGTAGCCGCCATTCTCCGTTCCAGTCGGCCAGAGTGCTGTTGCCATATAAATAACCTTGATTGAGTTATCCTGTGAGAATGCTGTCACATAAACGATGCGGTCAGCCATGACTCCGATTTGTTCTTCTGTCCAGAGGATCCGGTCAGCCATGAAACCAATGGAATCCACGGTATACAGCACACCGTCAATCGTCTGTGAGTAGGAATCGGCTCCCGTTTGGCCTACTGTCACAAGCACATCGGCAGCTGTTGTTTCAGCGCTTGCCTTTTGAGTCATACCCCCTGCTGCAATCAGAGACAGACCCAGTGTAAATGCTGCAATTATCTTGACTAAGCGGTTCTTCATATTATATTTGACCTCCCTTTTTTATACCCCTATGGGTTTACAATAACGAGTATATACCCCATAAGGTATAATGTCAACCCGGGTATCTCAAAAGAGAAAAGCAGCCCTTAAGGCTGCTTTTTAATCAAATCGGCTACAAGGATATAACGTTGTGGAGCAGAACCGATAAAATTAAACGGATAGCAAGTGGATACAGTCAGGGTCGCTTTCGGTTTCGGCACGATCACGGTGCGGTCATCCTCATCAACAATGCGAACCTGCCGCACTTTATAGGTGAATTCCCCGGCGGATGTCCTGGCAACAAGCAAATCGCCCTTCCCGACTTTTCCGAGGCTGCGGAAGACGGTATCACGATGGCCCGATAAAACCGAATTGTCGTTTTCGCCCGGTAAAACACTGTCCGCAAAGTGCCCGACTCCTTTTTCAAGCTCGTCCTCATCCGTTCCGTGATAAATCGGGAGCCGTGATTCGAGTTTCGGTATAAACAGTTCCCCTATATTAGCGCCTTTTACAGGCCGCTCCTCATATAAAGGGGCCTTTTCATTGCTCAGCGACACTGCCTGTACTGGAACGGTATCTGCGGTATCTGTTTCACTTTTAATTGGTTGTTCTTCAGCATTTATCTCACCGGTTTTATAAAGGAAATATCCTTTCAAAAACGTATAGCCATTCGTTCCGGTGACCCATATCCCTGAAAGGATCATTGCAGCAGCTAGCGACAGCAAAAACAATTGCCTTTTCTTGCTTCTTTTTACAGCGGATTTCTCCATCCTCATCACATGTTAACGGACTTCACTTTGCGGAATACGACAGTGCCTGCCGCCAACAGGATGAATCCGAGTGCTGCGTTCATCAAGTAACCGCCGGCCGTCTTCGGAAGTTTGGCCCCTTTTGCCGTCTTAGGCGCCTTTACCTGGCCGGATTCTTTAGTCTCTGTCACCAATTTTTCCACCTGTTGAATATCTTTTCCAGTATCTGTTATCAGTTCAGATCCGAACATTTCAGCTGTGAAAACGATATCAGCCAGAAACTGCCCCTGTTTATTGTATAATTCGATCAAGAGATCAAAACCGCCGGCAGCATCCATTGTGACTAATGCCTGTAAAGAAACAGGCTGTTTTTGGCCGTCCTTGACTAGATAAAACGAAGTATCAATTTGGAATATATCCAGCAGCCGATTGAATGCGCCCAAAAGCTCGGCGATCTGTTCTGCGGTTAATTCATCAGCTGTTTCAAACTCTTCAAAAGCCATCAGCCGATCACTGATGTCCAGGAGTTCCTGTTCAAGAGAAGGATCCTCCATATTGAGGGTTTCAAGATGGTTGAACAGGTTTTCCAGCTCAGCTTCTGTCAAACCGAACTCAGCAAAGATACTGGACAGTTCAGCCAGGTCTTCGTCATTAAGAATGTCATCAAGTTCATTCAAATAAAAGTTTACAGACTCGTCCAACTCTTCGGCAAAAATAATCCCCGTTCCGTCTAATACATCCTGTCCTGCTTCGATATCACCGTATTCTGCCAGCAGTGAATTCAACTCTTCTCTGCTTAACTCGTAATCGGCAAGAACCTGTTGAACTGATTCTTCAGTCAACGGCGTGCCCAGCTTATCGATCACATCGATATTTTCCAGCGACCAGTCTTTACTTTCCAGGTAATCGAGATAAGCTTGCTTATCCCAGCCGATTTCCTGCAGGAATTGATCAAGCTCCTGATCGCTCGCTTGCAATGCAAATACGGAACCAGGCAACACACCAAAGAAAAGAGCAACAGCCAACAACAGCGAAATAAAACGCTTCATCCTTCTTCCTCCATCTGTGTGGTATAAAATCTAGATAAGTATAAGTTAAAAATACTTTTCCGTATAGAGGGATTTTTTACTATTTTTACAATTTTCGTAAAAAAAAGACATTTTATGTTTTTCTAACCTTGCAAAGCGAGTTTCACTTACAGGACCACGATATTCAAAAGAAAAAGGGGAATTATTACAATTAAAGGTTCATCGGAAAGATTAATAATTGAAGCATCCATTTGCGGGATCGTTTGATAGGGTATGTGGACGGATACTCCTTCCAAACTTTTTATGATTAAAAACATGAAAAAAACAGGATACCCCGTTTCAGTGTATCCTGCCTGTAAAGAAGATCGTCCATAAAAATTATATGCCGAACGTATTGCCGCCGTTGACATTGATATTCTGCCCGGTCACGAATTTTGCTTCTTCACTGGCTAAAAATCGTACCATATAAGCAATATCCTCCGGCTCACCCAGCCGCTTTAACGGAACCCCTCCTATATAACCGCTGGCACTTTTCCCAGTTACTTTACCGTGGCGTTCAACTGGTATAAAGCCAGGGTGGACGGCGTTCACTGTAATGTTATATACGCCAAGTTCATTTGCCCAGGAACGAGTCATTCCGATCACCGCAGACTTTGCGGTCACATAATTTGAAAACTCAGCATTTCCCAGTTCGACAACTTCACTTCCGATATTGATAATTCTTCCCCATCTGTTTTCTTTCATGCCCTCCATCACTTGTTTCACAAGCAGCAAGGGCGCTTTAACAGTAAACTGCAGCTGGTCCAGATAATCTTCCCAGGTCACTTCCTCTAATGAAAGTTCAGGCTGCGGCCCGGTAGCATTATTCACGAGAATATCAACCGGTTGTTGAAAAGCCTCCCGTGATTCAGCAGCCAGTCTTGCTGCCTCTTTTTCATTTGTAATATCTGCTTGTATGGCGACGGCTTCTCCTCCGTATTTCCGTATTTCACTTACGGCGGCTTCTGCCTTATCGGTATTGCTATGGTAATTGATAATCACCTTTATCCCCGATTCGGCAAGCTTTAGTGCCATCACTTTTCCAAGCCCTTTGGAACTTCCCGTCACAAGGGCGACTCTATCCTTCATAAAGTCCTCCTGTCATTCTTTTGTTTTTTTCATGTTAACCAGGTTTACTATTCTATACTTTTAAGCAAGTCAGAAATAGATTCAACCGGAATGGCAAGCCCTACACTCTTCCGTTTTCCGTCAACATCCCTCATCATTGTGGCATAAATTACTGCAATGACCTTTCCTTCTTCATCAATGACCGGGCTGCCGCTGTTGCCTTTATAAACGGGTGCATCTAGCATCAATACGTCGTTATCCAGGCTTGATGTCTCCATCAGGCCAATGATTGACCCGTCATTGGCGATCTGATGGTGCATCAGCGGATTGCCGATGAATGTAATCGGATCACCGGCTTCCCATTCACCCTCCTTTGATAACTCCAGGAACGGAAGAAGATTTTCTGTATCAATTCGCAGCAGGGCGATGTCGTGTTCCGGCATCTTCTTCACTACCTCGGCTTCCTGTGAAAATCCGTTAGGAAAATAAACGCCAACCTTCTTCATGTTATCCACAACATGGTGATTTGTAATGATGATGCCGTCCTCGCTTACATTGAAGCCGGTCCCTTTGCTGCCTCCCGCTTCAATGGTCACGACTGCTTCTTTATAATTTTGGATTTGTTCACTGCGGGAAAGCTGCTCTGATTTTTGCAGAAACTCGATTGACGGCAAATTAAAGTATCTCAGAAGAGTTCCAGCAGTCGTCAGCACCATGAACAGCGCAATGAGAAGTACGCCCGCTTTCAGAAAAACCCCTGTTGTATCTTTCTTTTTTTCATATTTTTCCGGGTTTCTTCCGTACAAATGAGCTCCGGGATCATCGAGTTCTTCGTATAAATCAGAATCGTTTTCTTTCAAGTCGTTCAAATGCTCTTTATATTCCTCTTTTTCCTGTTCATCCATTACGCTCTGCCACCTTTTGCTGCAGTTCTTCTTTTTTTTAGCGTACCATAAATGGACTAGATCAGTCCTGATGATCACATCACTCCTCGTGGTTTGCTGAAAGAACAAAACCACAGGGCGCCTGCTTAGCGATGCCTGGAGCTGGATGACTCCCTTCCCGCTTTTTTCCTTAAGGCTCTGTTAAACTCTAGTGTTGATTTCCGTTGCAGGTACTCGCTTTCCGCGGGGCGGGCGCTGAGCCTCCTCATCGCTATCGCTCTTGCGGGGTCTCAGCTGTCCCGCTAGTCCCGCCGGAGTCTCGCACCTTCCACTCCAATCAACTAGTGAAGAAATCAACATCGAGCTTTAACACAGCCTTCCTTAACAGAGAAAAAATGCGACCCAATGACCTGGCCGCATTATGTTCAGTTTGAATCCTCTTCTTGATTTTCAGTATTCAGCGGGATGTTTTTTCCGTAAAAAATTTCGTCCATTTCATGTCCCAGAAGTTCCGTAATCTTTTCCTGTTCGTCTTCTTCGAGTTCCTCTTTCGTATATCCGAACAAATAGTTATTAAGGTCAAAATCCTTCAGCCGGCATTTTGTGTGAAAAACATTTTCCTGATATACATTGACATCGATCATATCATATTCGTCTTTCACTTCTTCCGGAATATAATTCTGGATGGAATTGATGTCATGGTCAATGAACAGTTTCTCGCCGTTGACATCCCGTGTAAATCCGCGGACACGGTAATCCATGGTCATGATGTCCGTATCAAAAGAATGAATTAAATAATTTAATGCTTTCAGTGGAGAAATTTCACCGCAAGTGGATACGTCGATATCGGCCCTGAACGTACTGATTCCTTCCTGTGGATGGTACTCCGGATACGTATGCACGGTAATATGGCTTTTGTCGAGTTGGAGGACGACAGAGTCAGGAAGCGGCCCGGGTGTTTCTTCAAATGCTTCATCCGGCACTTCCACAACAGGTCCTTCCGAAACAAGAATGGTGACACTGGCCCCTTCCGGCACATAGTCCTGTTTCGCGACATTCAGAACGTGGGCTCCGATGATATCGGTCACGTTCTTTAAAATCTTCGTCAGCCGGTCGGCATTGTATTGCTCATCTATGTACTTGATGTAAGCCTCTCGTTCTTCCTTCGTTTTCGTATAGCAAATGTCATACATATTAAAGCTCAGCGACTTTGTGAGATTGTTAAAGCCGTGCAAAGTGATGCGCTGTTCCGGTGTCAATTTCATAGCGTATTGCCCCTTACCTTTTGAATTCTGGATATATATACAGTTATACATTACCCACCTTGGCCGGTAAAAAAACAATCGGCCTAAGGTATATACAGAGAAAAAAGGCCGCTCCCGGAATGGAAGCAGCCCTGCATTTTACTTATTTTTGTGCTGGAACTTTACGTTTCGCTTCACGGCGGCGGCGGTGCAGGATCGGCTCTGTATAGCCGCTCGGCTGTTCGACACCTTTAAATACAAGATCACACGCGGCCTGGAATGCGACCGACTCGTCGAAGTTATCCGCCATCGGACGGTATGCGGAATCGCCGGCATTTTGTTCATCGACCACTTTCGCCATCCGCTTCAATGTTTCCATCACCTGGTTTTCTGTGCAAATGCCATGGTGCAGCCAGTTCGCAATATGCTGGCTGGAGATGCGCAGGGTGGCGCGATCTTCCATCAGGGCGACGTTATTGATGTCAGGCACCTTTGAGCATCCGACGCCCATTTCCACCCAGCGGACGACATAACCAAGGATACTCTGAGCGTTATTGTCGAGTTCCTCCTGGATTTCATCTGCACTCCAGTTTGGATTTTCTTCAAGCGGAACCTGCAGGATTTCGTCACGCAAATCTCCTGTCTCCGCTTTCAATTCATTTTGTGCAACTGTTACATTGATATCATGGTAGTGCAACGCATGCAGTGTCGCGGCAGTCGGTGACGGCACCCATGCAGTATTGGCACCGGCCTTAAGCTGGCCGCCTTTTTGCTCTAGCATGGCACTCATCAAATCCGGCATTGCCCACATGCCTTTCCCGATCTGGGCATGGCCCTGAAGGCCTGTTTTAAGCCCAACTCGGACGTTTGATTGTTCATACGCCTGAAGCCAGGTGGAAGATTTCATGGTGTTTTTCCGGATCATCGGGCCTGCTTCCATGGAGGTATGGATTTCGTCACCGGTGCGGTCAAGGAAGCCGGTATTGATAAAGACGATCCGGTCTTTCACCTCTCGGATTGCATTCTTCAAGTTCAGTGTCGTCCGTCTTTCTTCATCCATGACGCCGATCTTGATTGTGTTGCGCTCAAGTCCGAGCATATCTTCAATCCGGTCAAACAGTTTATTGGCAAATGCCACTTCTTTTGATCCATGCATCTTCGGCTTGACGATATAAATTGACCCTTTCAAGGAGTTCTTGAAGTTATCATCCTTCAACAGGTCATGCTTGGCAACAAGCGCTGTGACAACTCCGTCCATAATGCCTTCAGGGATCTCTTCGCCGTTTTTATCAAGAATCGCATCGGTTGTCATCAAGTGGCCGACATTGCGCACAAACATAAGGGAACGGCCTTTCAGCTTCACTTCCTCTCCCTCAGGGGATTTGTATTTGCGGTCAGGGTTCAAGGAACGCTTCACTTGCTGAAGCCCTTTGTTAAACGTGACGTCAAGATCGCCTTTGAAAAGACCCAGCAAATTGGAATAAACAAGCGTCTTGTCTTCTGCATCCACCGCTGCGACCGAATCCTCACAGTCCATAATCGTTGAGGTTGCAGCTTCCATCAATACATCCTTGACACCCGCTTTATCGGTTTTTCCGATTGGTGACTCGGGATCGACCTGGATTTCAAAATGCAATCCGTTGTTTTGAAGAAGGACGGCCTGCGGGCTCTCGGCATCACCCTGGTATCCTGCGAATTGAGACCCGTCTTTCAGTCCTGTCTCTTTCCCGCCTTCAAGGGTGACAGACAGCTTCCCGTCACGTACTGCATATTTTTGCGCATTTTTATGTGAACCTTCGGCAAGCGGAGCCTTCTCGTCCAGGAAATTCTTTGCAAACGCAATCACTTTTTCACCGCGGACAGGATTGTAGCTTGAACCGACTTCCGCGCCGTCTTCTTCACTGATTGCATCCGTTCCGTAAAGGGCGTCATAAAGGCTTCCCCAGCGGGCATTGGCCGCATTCAGCGCATAGCGGGCATTGTCAACAGGCACAACAAGCTGCGGACCCGCTTGCACGGCGATTTCATCATCCACGCCTTTGGTTGAAACCTTGAAGTCAGCGGTTTCTTCTTCAAGATAACCGAGATCCGTCAAGAATGCTTTATATTTATCAAAATCATAATCTTTCGGATTGTCACGGTACCATTCATCAATCTTTTGCTGGATTTCATCCCGCTTTTCAAGCAGCGTTTTATTTTCAGGCTTCAAGTCGTCTATAAGTGTTTCAAAGTCGGCCCAGAATTGCCCGCTCTCAACTCCGCTGCCCGGAAGTGCTTTCGATTCGATGAATTCATAAAGAACAGAAGCCACCTGTAAATTTCCTTTTTTCACATACTCGCTCATCTGTAAATTTCCTCCTTTTCGTTATCCCATTCGGGCTGCTTGCCGCTGGCCCGCATCTTGTGGTGTTTAACGAATTTTCTTACTTCTTATTGTATAAAAAAACTGCCCTATACTGAAATGAATATTTCGAATGCTTATTATTCTTTTTGGTTATGGTAGAATGGAAGTATTCAGACATTTCAAATAGTTGGACCTGTTCCCTATTATAAACATTTCTGTCCATATGGAAAATAAAAGCGCTTCGAAAGGGTCCAGCTTCATCATAGGAGGATGAGTTTAGTGGAAATACGCCATCTTGAATATTTTGCCGAAGTTGCCAGGCAATTGAATTTCACCAAAGCCGCTGCAAGCCTTCATGTCACCCAGCCGTCCATAAGCAAAGCGATCAAGCAGCTGGAAGACGAACTCGGTGTTCCGTTATTTTACCGGTCGTCGAGAAAGCTGGAACTGACGGATGCCGGCAAAGCTGTTCTGGTAAATGCCAAAAGTGTATTAGATGCCTTCAAAAACATGACATCTGAACTGTCAGACATTATTGAACTGAAAAAAGGGGAAGTCAGAATCGGCATTCCGCCAATCATCGGAGCGGCTTTCTTTTCAACTTTCATCAGCCGCTTCAAAGAAGCGCATCCGTTAGTCGACATCACCCTTCTTGAAGTTGGCACGAACAAAATCAAACAGGGCGTTGACGACGGATCCCTGGATGTCGGACTTGTATGCAATGTACCCGTTCAGCAGGACAGCTTTGAAATCATTGAACTGCTGAAAGACCCGCTCATGCTCATTGTCCATAACAGCCATCCTCTTGCGGCAAGGAAGACCGTAGAGTTTGCCGATTTGAAACAGGAACGGTTCATTTTGTACCGGAAAGACTTTTCACTTCATGACCGGATCATGGAAGAATGCTCGCGGAACCATTTTTATCCGAACATTGTCTGTGAAAGCTCACAGAAGGACTTCATGATCGAAATGGTGGAAGGCAAACTCGGAGTCGCTTTGCTTCCTGAACAAATTTGCGAAAAAATACACAGCCCTAATATATCCGCCATTCCGTTTTATCAGCCGACAGTCAATCTGGAATTGGCGATGATCTGGAAGAAAAATAAATACCTTCCGTTCGCAGTCCGGGAGTTCATTTCCGTTTCCAGGCAATCCTTATCCCCCAGGGGGGTAAAAGAACCTTCCAATTAAACTGAAAATCATTGATAAACCCTTGTATTTATCTGATATAAACGAGTTCCATTCTCAAGGGCCATGCTGCAGGTAAAAATTATGTAAAGCTTAGAAACTCCTGGAATATAGGGCTTCAGGCTTTTCATTATTACCCCTATGGGTATATAATTAACCCAAAAGGGATTTGTCTCTTCCATCAAAGACCGATATTCATTGGATAGGTGGTATGCATCGAGGTCATCCTAACCTGTGAACGATCTTTTTATGCAAGAGATCCATGTTTCATTGTCATAATCCCCTAAGATCTATACGAAAGGAGATTGTTATGTTTAATTTTTTGCCTGCAGCAAAATGGATCCGCCAATATGACCGTTCTGATCTTGGAAGTGACTTCACCGCCGGCCTGATTGTGGCCATTATGCTCATCCCGCAAGGAATGGCTTATGCAATGCTTGCCGGCCTTCCTCCGGTGATCGGTCTTTACGCTTCCACCATCCCGATCATCATTTATGCACTTTTCGGAAGCTCCAGACAGCTTGCCGTCGGACCGGTTGCAATGGTATCGCTTCTTGTATTGACCGGCGTCAGCGCCCTGGCTGAACCCGGGTCAGATCAATACATTTCGCTCGTGTTTTTACTGGCGCTTATGGTCGGGGTCATTCAGCTTTTGATGGGTGTTCTTCGGCTGGGATTTGTCGTCAACTTCTTGTCGCATGCCGTAATCAGCGGTTTTACGTCTGCAGCAGCAATCATCATTGGGTTAAGTCAGCTTAAGCACTTGCTGGGAGTGAAGCTTGAGTCCGGAAAAGAAATTGTCAACCTTATCATAGAAGTCATCCAAAAAATCACTTTGATTAACCCGGCTACTTTCGCGATCGGCATGGGGAGCATCCTCGTCCTGATCGCCATCAAAAAACGGATTCCGAAAGTACCCGGCCCGCTTGTTGTTGTCGTGATTAGTACACTGATTGTGTTTGGCCTTAACCTGAATGAGACTGCCGGTGTAAGCATTGTCGGGACTGTTCCCGGCGGACTTCCTGCTTTAAGCCTCCCGGTGTTCAGCCTTGATGCGATCATTGCCCTGTTGCCAATCGCACTTACCATTTCATTCGTCGGATTTATGGAATCGATCGCCATGGCAAAAGCGATTGCAACGAAGGAAAAGTACAAAATCAGTTCGAACCAGGAGCTTACCGGTCTCGGCCTTGCCAATATCGGAGCATCCATCTTTTCAGGTTATCCGGTGACAGGCGGATTCTCGCGTTCTGCCGTTAACTACCAGGCAGGAGCCAAAACACCGCTTGCATCTGTTATTACGGCAGTGCTGATCATGCTCACCCTATTGTTCTTTACTTCCCTCTTCTATTTTCTGCCGAAAGCAGTGCTGGCTGCAATTATTATGGTTGCAGTGTACGGATTGATCGACTTTAAGGAAGCGCGTACATTATATAAAATCAGGAAAATCGACGGCCTGACATGGGTCATCACCTTCCTCGGGACGCTGCTGCTCGGCATTGAGCAGGGCATCTTGATTGGTGCCGGATTCTCCCTTGCCGTTTTCATCTGGAGAAGTGCATATCCGCATGTTGCCGAATTAGGTTATGTAAAATCCGAAAACGTTTACCGGAACATCGAACGGGTAGCGGAAGCGGATACCGACCCTGAGGTTTTGATTTTCCGGATTGATGCTTCCCTGTACTTCGCAAACATGTCTTTCCTTGAAGACAAGCTGTGTGCAAAGATACAGGAAAGACAGGAACTGAAATGGATCATCCTCGATTTTTCAGCCGTCAACTCTATTGATGCAGTCGCCCTCCATGCTCTGGAGGAACTGATGGAGAACTGCACAAAGGGAGATATTGCACTGATGGTGGCCGGCGTCAAAGGGCCGGTCCGGGATATGATCTACAAATCCGGACTCAGCCAAAAGTTCCAGGACGTCTTCCATTATCCATCCATTGAGCATGCGATGGAAGAAATAACTAAACTCAAAACAGCATAACCGCTTATCATGGCAAAACCCTTTTTGAGAAAGTCCTCAAAAAGGGTTTTGTCTGTTATCCCAACCTGAATATAATCCCGTGGCCGCCCTTCGGATATTCCCATTCGATGTTTTGGTGCGGGCAGCCGATACGGCAGCTGCCGCATTCATGGCAGCCTTCATAGCCGATATGCATCCGGATGTCTTCCCACTTGTAGATTTCCGCCGGGCAAAAGATGGTGCAAATTTTATCGGGGCATTTCGTCAGGCAAATATCCGGATCCGTAACCCGAAGATGTGATTTGGTATCGGCTTTAAAGCGAACAAGATACTGTTTTTCTTCGATGGACTGCCCTTTTTTCTGTTCACTCATTATTTCATCACCTTCCAGGCCCTGAAGGCGTCACGGGCCAAATTGAGTTTGTCTTTCGCAGAACCGATATCCCGCCAGATTTTTTTCTGTTTTTCCCATTTGGATGTGCCATCGACGGTGAACATCTGGCTTGCCGCCCTGTTCATCATCGGAATATACTGATCAAAGTACTGTGGAAACTTATCAAAATGATGGGTGGCATCTTTGTATTTTTTCATGTCGTCACCCACAAAACTGTCCATCAGCTTGAATTTGTAATACTCCAATGTCCTTTCGGTAAAATCCCCGGCCTCCATTGCGAGCAGTACTGTCTCAGCGGCATAGCGGCCGGACGTCATGGCGAGATTCGACCCTTCCCTGTGGATGGCATTGACAAGCTGTGAAGCATCGCCGATGACGATCACGCCGTTCCCGACGACCTTCCCCATCGATTTGAACCCGCCTTCCGGAATGAGGTGAGCGAGATACTCCTGTGGTTCACTGCCCTGGATATACGGCCTTATCATCGGATGGTTCTTGACATACTCCAGTAATTCGTATGGTCTTATTTTATGTTTGATCAGCCCAGATAGAAGTGTACCTACACCGATGCTCAACGTGTTTTTATTCGTATAAAGGAAACCGGTCCCAAGTATCCCCTTCGTTGCATCTCCGAAAATCTCAATTGTCGTTCCCTGGTTTTCTTCCAGGCTGAAACGGTCTTCGATTATTTTCTTATCCAGTTTCAAAATTTCCATTGTCGCCAGCGCGACTTCGTCAGGACGGTATTCTTGATGGAAACCGAGGGATTTGGCAAGCAGTGAGTTCACCCCGTCTGCCAATACGACGACATCTGCGAACACTTCCCCATCAGGCCGGTCGGTTCGCACACCGACGACTTTGCCGTTTTCTACGATACACTCCACGACAACCGTTTCATTGACAAGGACAGCTCCCTGTTCGACCGCTTTTCCGGCAAACCACTGGTCAAACTTCGCCCGGAGGACAGTGAAGTTGTTATAAGGCTCGCGGGCCCATTCCATCCCTTTGTAACCGAACGTTACCGCCGATTCTTTGTCCAGCATCATAAAACGCTGTTCGGTGACGGGGCGTTCGAGCGGCGCTTCTTTGTAAAAACCCGGCACGATCTCATCCATCATCTTCCGGTATAAAACGCCGCCCATCACATTTTTTGAGCCAGGGTATTCACCCCGTTCGATCAGAAGCACACTGGCTCCGCCGCTGGCAAGGTCATGTGCGCAGGCAATTCCAGCCGGCCCCGCTCCGACAACGATACAATCAAACTTCTCAGGCATGTGTCTCCTCCTTCCTGCCAAGTGACTCCTTGAAGGCTTCTATCAATAGCGGGACGATTTCAAAAGCATCCCCGACAATTCCATAGTGGCATGCCTGAAAAATCGGCGCCTCCCGGTCATTGTTTATGGCGATGATCAGTCCGGAGTTCTGCATGCCGACAAGATGCTGGATCGCTCCTGATATCCCGATTGCAAAGTAGATTTTTGGTGTGACCGTGACGCCGGTCTGACCTACCTGGTGCGGATGTTCGATCCATCCCGCTTCAACGACATCACGGCTGGCCCCGACTGCACCTCCCAGCACCCCGGCAAGCTGGTGCACAATCTGGAACCCGTCTTTGCTGCCGAGCCCCTTTCCGCCCGCAACAATGATATCCGCTTCATCAATCCTAACTTTCTTAGTCGTTTCCCTTACGATTTCAAGAACTTTCGTGCGGATATCCTCTTCCCGTATCGAAATCGTTTCTTCCACCAAATTTCCGGCCCGCCCCTGTTCCGGTTCCAGCGCTTTCATGACTTTCGGCCGGACAGTCGCCATTTGCGGCCGGTACTTTTTGCAAAGGATCGTCGCCATAATATTGCCTCCGAAGGCCGGCCGGCTTGCAAGCAAGAGCCCCGTATCCTCCTCGACGTCAAGCTGGGTCGTGTCAGCTGTCAGCCCCGTCGGCAAATCGGTGGCCACGGCACTGGCGAGGTCCTTTCCCGTAGAAGTGGCACCATACAGGATGATTTCAGGCTTGTATTTGCGGCTGCAATGCATCAGTGCTTCCATGAATGGTTCTGTCCGGTAATGTTTGAAAACGGGATCATCATAAAGGTAAACCGTATCAGCGCCGAATTCGAAAGCTGTTTTTGCAAGCGGCTTTACGCTATCGCCGATCAGCACCCCCGCCAGTTCAACTCCCCGTTTGTCAGCAAGTCTCCTGCCCGCTCCCAATAACTCCAGGGATACCGGGACAATGTGATCGTCCTTGTCCTCCAGGAAGACGAGAACGCCTTTATATTCCTGCAGATCCATCAGGCTCCCCCTCCTTATGAAACAATTCTTTCTTCTCTAGAATGATTGCTGCCAGCTGTGCTGCCTGTTCCTGTGCCGACCCTTCGATAAACGTTCCCCCTGTCGGCTTTTCAGGCGGCCACACTTTAGCGACTATGGTAGGCGATCCTTTCAAACCGAGCTGTTTCCGATTGATTTCGCCTAGATCATTGACTGACCAGATATGCGGTTCATACCTGGCTGCTCTGAGCATATTAGGAAAAGGCGAATAAGGAATGTCATTGATTTCTTTTTCGACTGTCAATAGGCAGGGCAGTGGAGACTGAACGACTTCATACCCGTCTTCGAGTTTCCGGCGCACCTGAATCGTATTGGCATTGGTGTCGATCTTGTCCACTTTCTTCACCGAAGTGAGCGGCGGGATATCAAGCCTTCTCGCAATCCCGGGCCCCACCTGGCCTGTATCTCCGTCAATTGTCATTTTTCCGCAAATGATCAAGTCTATTTTTCTGATCGAATTAATTTTTTCAAGCGCTTTTGTGAGGGCAAAACTTGTAGCAAGTGTATCCGCTCCCGCAAACGCCCTGTCGGATATCATATAGCCTTCGTCCGCCCCGATTTCAATGCATTTTTTGATTGCCTTCACTGCCGGCGGCGGCCCCATTGTCAGCACAGAAACCGTTCCGCCGTATTTCTCCTTCAGCCGCACCCCTTCTTCGACAGCATGGGCATCATACGGATTCAGTATGGCAGGGGCACTAGCCCGGTCCATCGTATTCGTTTTCGGGTTCATCTTAATGACTTTTGTATCGGGTACCTGTTTGATGCAGGCGACAATATGCAGCATTTCCACCTCTCCCTTGGCATTGAAAAATAAGCCTTCTTTTATCAGCCTGATACTCCATTATATTTAGGACATGCTGATTAAATACGGATTTTTGATAGAGAGAGGAAAAATAGGTTCAATTCGAGTCATATAGAAAACAAAAAGGGCTCCCTTTCACCCGGGCAGCCTGATGTGGAGATATAAAATCACAGGTGAAACAACAACACTGTGTAAAGCATAAAAAGCAGGGGAAGGTGATGGTTTTTGTCAATGCTAATTCTTATGTCCAAAGGGAAATAAGTCATGCTTAGAGACTAACAATATTTATTCAACGTAATACTGTTTACTCATAATCAGTTAAGCTGAAAAAATAAGTTCGTTCCATTGCGCTGCAGACACTCGTTTTTAAAAATAGGTTGCAAAACCTAAAAATTTATTGAAGAGAGTAAATAAAGACCCGAACGGTCAGGCGAAAGATATATTGAAATCTCACCTAATCGTTCGGGTTTATCATGAACTGAAATACTTATGTCCCAGCCTCTTTTATTCGTCTGCTGTTTTGAAAAGGAACTTGGTATTTTCCCTGCGTGCCATATCTCGTTCAGCGGTTTTCTTCGAATCCTGTAAGCGAATCCATATGGCTTGCGATTAATGAGATGATTGTGCCGGCTTCTTCCTTGCTGAAGACGAAGTTGAATTCATCTTTTATTAACCCGTTATCTGCTGAAATGACACGGTTCACCCGCTGGAGAATTCCATCGCCTGTTTCGGAAACGATTCCGAATTTATAGGTGATTTCGACTTCCTCTTGTTCATCGATATATGCTGTCATTTCCGGTGTCTCCCATTCAACTTCAATCTCGATTTCTTCATAATCCTCTTCTGCTTCTTCATAAAGGAAGCTGCCATCCCCTGTTACATGCATATGGAAGCTTTCATGCACCGCTTCGATAACATCTTCTAGATCTTCCAAAATCGTTCTTGAGATAAGGCCGAGTTCGATTTCATACGACTCAATGTAAAACTCTTCATTAGCCGGATCGAAATGAACGATACAAAATCTCTCTTGTCCTTCATCAGTTTCCGTATAAAATTCGATGCGAGGATGCTTTGACCCTTTTTCAATCACCATTGTCCCTTCCTCTCCATATTCCTCGCATATGGATGCCAGATGATCCTGCAATTCCCCGCTGATTCTGTCAAACCATTCCATACTCATGCCTATCCCATCCTTTCTTGTTGGCTATGTTTATTGTTTTCTCCGGTATAGATTAAATTGCATTCCATTTTTACCCAGAAGAAGCTTAACTATGTATCCTTCTGAGTTTCCTCAAACTAATCAAGGTATACAGTTCCAATCGCTTTTTATCCTTGCGTCACTCTTATAAAACTGAATACCTCCGCCAGGTTCCGGGAATTAGAATAATGGCTTTTTTCTACTAAATATGATGTATTGCTTGTAGTGCGTATCCCAAAGCAAAACCGTTATACATACAAAAGAGGAGGAATCAACCATGAAAAAGTGGGCGTTTGTATCTGATTTTGACGGCACCATTTCTAAAAAAGATTTTTATATGCTTGTCATTGAAAAATATTATCCCGAAGGCAGGGATCTTTTTGATACATGGAAAAGCGGCAAAATGAAGGATATAGATTTTTTGCGGAACGTGTTTTCATCCATCGGCCAGGATGAAGAACAAATCAAGCGTGATATCGCGGCAATGCCCATTGATGAACATGTCCCTTCTTTTATAGAAAAAGTACAGCAAAACGGCGGCGACTTTTATATTTTGAGTGCGGGGACGGATTATTATATCCATCATCTTTTAAATGAATATCGAATCCAGAATGTGAAAGTATTTTCCAATAAAGGATATTTCCATGATAACAATGTTCAGCTTCATATCGATGAGAACGACTGGTACTATTCTGAACGGTATGGAATCGATAAATCAGCTGTCATCAAAAAACTGAAAGAAGAGTATGATTCCATCATCTTCATCGGGGATAGCGAGCCCGATTCCCATCCGGCTGAACATGCTGATTTGACATTTGCGAAAAATGGCCTTCAGGAGCTTCTCAAGGAAAAGGGTGTTCCGTTTGTGGCTGTGGAAAACTTTAAAGAAGTTGAGGGCTATTTGTTGAAGGAAGGGTTCCTATTCAAATAAGATATGCCGAGAATCTGGAAGATGAAATTTGTTATATAAGTTTTCAAGTCAAAAGGATAAGCCTGACAGCGGAAGCCGGATGGCAAAGCTTTACGCCCCTCCATCCAACCGGTGCAAACGGCTTGCCACCCGCTTCAGGTTGTATTATAGGCCTTGTGCTGTTATGATGTGATGGACTTGCATTCAAGATTGAAGGGAGAATTACATTTGAAGTTACGTAAGATCTCAATGTTGTTGATTAGCGTTTTAGCCGCACTTGCGGTTACAGCGTGCTCCGGAGACGAGGAAGCCAAGAAAAAGGATAATGAAGCCGCTCAGGAGCAATCAGAAGAAAAGACGGAACCAGCCAAGCGGGATAAAGATGCAACTGTCGCTGTTGTGAACGGCGAAGAGATAAAGCAGGAAGAACTGGATGGACGGATTGAACAAGTGGCCCTTGCCTATGAGCAGCAGGGAATGGAACTGGATAAAAAGAAAAACAGCGATATGTATAAGCAAGTGGAAAAACAGGCGCTGAACCAGCTGGTCGATTCCAAACTGCTTCTGCAAGCCGCGAATGAATCCGGCATTGAAGCCGATGAAAAGAAAGTGAATAAATCCATGGAAGACATCAAGGCTAACCTCGGTGAAAACTACGAAAAGACACTCAAAAAATATAATTTGACAGAAAAAGAACTGAAGGAACAAGTCGCCGCTGAAATGAAAATCCAGACGTACATCAGTAAAAACACCGAAGAAGTGACAGTCACTGATGAAGAGGCGAAAAAGGTATATGATGAACAAGCCGGCAAACAGGAAGGCATGCCTCCTTTCGAAGAAGTGAAAGATTCACTGAAAGCGCAGCTCGTCCAGCAGAAGCAAAATGAACAAACAACGTTGCTTGTTGAAAAGCTTCGTAAAAAAGGCGAAGTCGAGATTAAGATTTAACGAAGCAAAGAGCCGTGCAGGGTTCTTGTTAGAGAAAATAGAAATATTCCGCTTATTAGGAGACCAAATCCCATATGATTTGGTCTCTTGTGTTTTTGTAAACAGAAAACCCCAGGCTAGGCCTGGGGTTCAGAAAAGCTTATAGCGAGGTATCAAAAGCCCTTCCAGTCACAAACCACCCGTCGTTGCGTGTGGTTTTCATTCAGAAACACCGCCTTATCTCCTGTCTGTTTGCATAGCCAGGGAAAAATGTGTAATTAATGTGCTTCAGCATCCCCATCATGCACGGTGTCTGAAACGGCTTTCAAGTAAAGTTCGTGAATATATTTCTGAAACTGCAGCTCCAGCTCGACATATTCACGTGTTTGCTGGACATTGTTTGTGTTTTTGCCCGCCTTTTGCACTTCTTCAAACCGCTTGTCGATTTCTTCTTCAATCGTGCTGAGAATGAGTTTTTTCACTTCTTCAGTTGATTCAGTTTCCAATGCTTTTTCAGCTGCAGGAAGTGCAGGGCCGTAATCGCCGCCGGCAGGTTTCAAACCGGTGTATGCGGCCCCTTCTCCTTCACGGTGAACGCGGACCACTGTTTCGTAGAACCAGTGATCTGCAAGGCTTCTTACATCTTTATTCGTATAGCGAATATCCATCGTCCGTTTAAAGGCTTCTACCACCTCTGCCTCTCCTTCTTTCTTCACGTAAGGAAGCACAAGATCGACATTATTTTCTTCCAGTGCCTGTTTCGCTGCAGTCACCACCGGCCCGTCCACTGCGTCACAATGTGCAGATGCGCTGCCAAACGGGAAAATAAGCAAAGCCGCAAGCAGCATTGGCAATATGATCAATCCTGCTTTCATCCATTTTTTCTTCTTTTTCACCACTTAATTCCTCCTGTCTCTTAATATGTATTGCCGATCGACAAGTCCATATTATCAGGGGCTGGCAGCCGAGTATTTGAGTAATATCAATTTTCGAATATTACTTTTTTATTATGCAGAGTACAGACCGGCTGAACGTATTATCAAAGTGCCAATTCGCTCACAATCCATACTTTTCTAAACAGCAAAAAAAGGACCCTATAGGATCCCTTTGAAAAAGCAATGCCGCCTGACATTCAGGAAAGTCATTATACAAAGAGCTGCTGAAGCCCTTCTGGATCTTGAATGATGATTTTCCGCTGCCCCTCAAGCTTAATCAAACCCCGTTCCTGCAAGTGAGAAAGTTTTCGGCTTAATGTTTCCTGGGAAGTGCCGATAAGAGAGGCCAGATCTCCCTTACTGAACGGCAGCACAACTGAAACGGACCCCTGTTTTTCGCTTAAATCCAATAACATTGAAGCTGTTCTTGACTCCACATCATAACTGCCAAGCTGTTCAATCAAATTTTCGGCATTTTCCAGCCGGACACTGAGTTCTTCCAGAAGCTTCAGGGAAATGGACGGCCTCTGCAAAAGCAAGCGGTCAAAATCATGTTTACGGATAATACATAGATCCGTGTTGCTCAGCGCTTCTGCATACCCATGTGAAGATGTATTCTTAAAAAGCATTAATTCCCCTAAAAAATCACCGGGTTCTAGGATCCGTATCATCTGTTCCCTGCCGTTGTCCGAGAGCCGGTAAACCTTCACCTTCCCTTTATTGACAATATAGAGCTTGCTTGTGAGGGTATCAGGAGTAAAGATAATTTCCCCTTTTTGATACCTCCTGGAAGTGCTTAAACCGGCAACCTCCTCCATCTCTTCCCGGCTCAAATGATTAAATATGGGAACTTTCGTTATGCAAAGCTGCTCTTCTTCTCCACTATTCTTCCGGCACTTCATCATGCCACCCCGCTTTCGTTTTTCAATTCCCTATCTTTTAAGGAAACCCGTCTTCTATTTTTGCGTCCGTATGCCATACTTGAAAGACCCAGCTGTTACTCGATGCACAAAACCATTACCCGAATGAATACACCTATTCTAGGTATTGCATAACAGCAACTTAACATGAGCCGGCATTTTCGGAAATGACACAGCGAACACTGTTTGCCATATTCTATCGTACAAATATCATACTTAAAAAACGTTGATGAATATCAATTTTAAGAAAATATTCATTTGTGACCCCTGTCAAATCTTTTTATTAACAAGATTGATACAGTATATATGAACAAAACACCAAAACAGGAGGGATAAAGATGAATGATTCTATTAAAAAAATGACGCTTGGGGATATTGTCATAAAATTCCCTGAAGCCGCAGATATATTCCAGGCATACGAAATTGACTTCTGCTGCGGCGGACACAGGAGTCTGAATGAGGTTTTAAATGAACTGGGTCCATATCAAAAAGAAGCCGCGGCTAAATTGGAACTGTTGCTGAATAATCCATTTGAACAAGGTAAAGAAACACAGGAGACTGAGAAAAAGACAAGTATCGAATTGATGGATCACATCACAAATACACACCATAAATACTTGTATGATGAGTTGCCAAGACTGGAAGAGTACTTGAAGAAAATTGAAAATGTACATGGGGCACGACATTCCGAGCTTGAGATTGTATACGATTCATTTTTGAATTTGAAAAACGAGTTATTTGATCATCTTGCTAAGGAAGAAAAATTCATATTCCCGGCAATCAAAGATTATGAGCAAGCAAGAAATGGAGCAGACCGGACAAAACTTGCCGATTTGATTGCAGAGCTTGAAGAAGAACACGATACCGCCGGCTCTCTATTGAAGAAACTGAGAAGCATAACCCGCGGCTATCAGGTGCCATCCGACGGCTGCGCCACGTATCAATTAACCTATAAAAAATTAATTGAACTCGAGAGCGACCTCTTCCGGCACATTCATCTGGAAAACAATATACTATTCCAAAGGTATGCAGCCTGATTTGATAAAAATGTTACCAGAACCGTAAAATAGACGGGTGCTTCACCTGAAAAGGGGGCACCTTTTTTATTATGGATTCATCTTTCCTTCACTGTATTTGCCTTCACACCTTCTACATGGAAAGATATTATTTAAGCGGACAAGGAGGAGATTGTTATGGAGAGTCCGATAAAAAAACACGCTCGAAACTTTTAGAAAATTCTGTTATTTTAAAATATAGGAAGATAGGTCATCATCCCATTTCAACTATAGATAGCTGTGTTTACCGCTAAAGCATCATGTCAGCAGAGCGAAAATCAACAGCCTGATATAGGGAAAGGGTTGCTATTTCAAAAATGGGGGTCATAGAATGAAGGTCATCGATTTGAACAAAGACGTCATCGGAACAGAAAATGAGGTTGATGGGGGCACCTGGATAAGCAGACGGATCTTGTTCAAGAAAGACGGAATGGGATTCTCAATGAACGATACCAGAACCATCTTGAAGCAGTCTATTGCATCGAAGGGAACGGCGAAATCGAAACGCTGAAAGACGGAAAAGTATATCAGCTGAAGCCCGGCATCCTTTACGCACTTGATCAACATGATGAACACCTGTTAAGGGGCGGAACGGAAGATATGAGGATGGTCTGTGTATTCAACCCGCCTTTGACAGGCAGGGAAATACACGATGAAAACGGGGTATATCCTCTTGTAAAAGAATAATCGCCGGTCACGAATTGATGGGAGTCCATCATTTCAAACGTTTGTAAGCATCAATAAATTCGCCGGGGTAGGATTCCACTTGATATGGAAAAACGCCCCGGTTTGTATGCAGATAGAGAAACCCGAAACCTTCCGTAACGAACCGGCAGGAAACATCGAATACGTCATGAAGTTCAAACTGGCCCGCAGCCGTTTCGATCCTGTCCCGGTAAAGTTCAAGCCGGTGACGGGTTTCCAGTGTCTGCTGCCGGTTCCATTTTATTTCACGGTGCCGTTCAAGATAGGAATGTGACACGATATAACTCACTTGCTCTCACCCCGCTTTTACCCTTTATGATAAAGGCTATCCTTGCGTATTTCATTGATTCTGCCTCTTTTTTTGCTCCTTAAGCAAATTCCTGACATCAATTATCTCCTGTTTATGAGAATAGTCTGCAGATGCGGGTGTTTCCAAAATCATCGGCAACTTTTGCAAATAAGGTGAAAGCAGAAACTCTGTGAACTGCCCGGACGTGATTTGTCCCGATAAAATATTAGCATGCCGGTCCTTCATCGATCCTGAAGGATATACGGAGTTATTCAGGTGAATCGCCTTGAGATGCTGAAAATAATCGAGGTCCGCCCCTGCTTTTTCAATCTCCTTCCAGTTAGAACCTGTCCAGAGCCCGCTGGCAAAAGCATGGCAGGTATCCAGGCAAAAGCCTACTTTTTCAGGAAAATCGCAGAGCTTGCGGATTTGAGCATGTTCTTCCAGCGTTGTGCCGATGGGACCGCTTTTACCTGCGTTGTTTTCTATCAGTATAAGTGCATTTCCTTCCCACTCCGAAAGAATATCATCCAAAAAAGCAATCATCCTTTTATAAGCTGCAAGGGGATCATCACCACGGTAAACACCGAAATGGACGACAACCCCAATCGATCCGCATGCCTGAGCAATATCGAGATCGTTTAAAATCGAGTCCTTTATATCCTTTTCTTTTTCCGGGGCCGGAATCAAGCTTACCGGATAAGGGGCATGCGCGATTGATTGCAGTCCATGTTCCCCCGAGAATTCAGCACACCTAGAGGCATCATTCCGGTCGAAATCCTTCACTTTCATGCTGCGGGGATTTTTGGGGAAGTATTGAAAGGCCCCGGCACCCTTCTCATATGCCGTAAGTGCGGCATGGTAATATCCTTTTTGTATACTCACATGGCTTCCGAATCGCAAACTTGCTCCCCCCTGGCCCGCCTCCACATTTGCAGAAGTTTTTATTTTTTATTTTTACTTAGCGAATAGCCGATTGCCCCGCAGATCATTCCGAACAGTGCCCCGCCAAGGACCTCTTCCGGCTGATGGCCGAGCATTTCCTTCAACCGCTCCTCCTTTATTTGGTGTTTCACCGGATTGTGTTCACCCTGGAGTTTTTCCACCTCTTCATCCAGCTCATTCACTTTTAAAGTAATTTCTCCTGTCTGCCTTCTGATGCCCTGTGCATCATACATGACAATCAAGCCGAAAACGGTCGATAGCGCAAAATCAATTGTCGGCATACCCCGCTTCAACGCAATATAGGTGGCCAGGGACGTGACACCGGCAGAGTGAGAGCTTGGCATGCCGCCGGATTCAAAAGCTGTTTTCCAATCCCACTCCCCTGTTTTCACCTTTTGTATGGGAACCTTAAGGAACTGTGCAAGTCCAATTGCTGCCAGAGCTGTAACTATCGGTTTATTCATCCTGTCATCCTCTCCTGAACTGTTCACGTTTTCATCAAGCCGCAATGGAGGTGTGAAACGTAACATCCATTGGCACGCGCCAACTTGGTCATGGCCCATATTAGTTATGTAATATCCCAAAAGCAAGCTGCCGTAAACATGAAGAAAGTCCTCCATCGTAACGGGAATATCAAAAACGCCCCGGCAGTACCCTTATTTTTAACGAAGGCTTGTATTTTTATGACAGCCGCCAGAGATCCTTTGAGCCGGGGCTGGCCGGAAACGCAAAAACAAGCCCGGCAAAATGCCGGGCTTGTTTCTAGGCCGGTTTTTTCGTTTTCGGAAGCACAATGTTGAACGTCGTGCCTTTGTTCAGTTCACTTTCCACATAGACCTTGCCATTATGGCTTTCAATGATCTTGAAGCTGACCATCAAGCCGAGGCCGTTCCCGCTTTCCTTTGTTGTAAAGAACGGTTCGCCAATCTTCTTGAGCTTCTCTGGCGGAATCCCGACACCTGTATCCTGTATCGAAATTTCCACATCATCTTCTTTGACGGCGAGTTTGACGAAAATTTCCCCACCGCCTGGCATGGCTTCGATTCCATTTTTGACCAGATTGACAAAAACTTGCTTGAGCCGGTTTTCATCACATTCAACCTGGATGATTTCATCATCGAAATCGAAATGGAGCTTTACATCTTTTTTCCTAGCTTCAAACCGCATCAAGGAAACTACACTTTTTAAAATCGGAACGATATTGCGGTTTTTCAACGCGCTTGCTTTCGGCTTTGCCATAACCATGAATTCTTCGACTATGTCATTTACCCGTTCAATTTCCTCCATGATGATGTTGAGGTATTCACGCTTTTCGGCGTTCATCTCTTCCATATGGAGGAACTCGGTATACCCGCGCATCGAAGTGAGCGGATTCCGGATTTCATGAGCCACCCCGGCTGCGAGCTGGCCGACAGCGGCAAGCTTATCCTGCCTGTGCAGCAGTTCTTCCTGCTTTTTCCGATCCGTGATGTCGGTCCGGATTGCCAGGTATTGATACGGCTTTCCATTGTTATTCAGAAATGGAACGATTGTCGTATAAACCCAGTAATACGTTCCGTCTTTCGCTTTATTCCGGATTTCGCCTTTCCATACCTGGCCCTGGCCGATCGTTCTCCATAGCTCTTTGAAAAACTCTTTGCTGTGATAACCGGAATTAAGAATGCGGTGATCTTCACCAATCAGCTCTTCCCGGCTGTATTTCGAGATTTCACAGAATTTATCATTCACATTCGTAATGAGGCCTTTTTCATCCGTAAAGGCGATGATCGATGACTGATCAAGCGCAAATTTTATGTCCTTTGTTTCCTTCAAGGCGCTCCTGACACTTTCTTCTGCGAGTTTGCGCTGGGTGATATCGTTACGGATGGCCACAAACTGGTATGGCCTCCCTTTTTTATTCAGGAAAGGGACAATCGTCGTATCAACCCAGTAATACGTTCCGTCTTTCGCTTTGTTGCGGATTTCCCCTTTCCACACCTGGCCCTGGCCGATCGTTCTCCACAATTCTTTGAAAAACTCTTTGGAGTGGTATCCTGAGTTAAGAATGGAATGATCACGGCCGATCAATTCGTGTTCTTCATACTTAGAGATTTCGCAAAATTTGTCATTCACATATGTGATCGTACCCTGGGGATTTGTAATGACGACAATTGCAGAAGCATCAAGAGCCGCTTTAATATCCTCAAGGTCCGTGTCACTTTCGGCCAGGCGGTTGTTCAGAATCGCACTGGATCCAAGCAGGCCGGCAATGATCAGGACCCCTACAAAAATGACGAGGTAAACGATGATCGTTTCCTGGGAACGGAGCTGCTGTGTGACCAGATCATCCGGCCGCAAAAACGTGGCGGCACGCATGAGAAGAAAATGCCCCTGTACAACCGCGCCTGTCATCAGAATCGCACTGAGGGGCTTCACCCAGAGTCTATTAGCCTTTGAAACTAAGTTTGAATGAAACAGCACCCATAATGAAAACAAAAACAGCCCGAAAGTGACCGCCAGTGCAAATGTTATCAACGGCCAATTGTACTGTATTTCAAGATTGATGGAATACATGCCGAGCATGTGGATCGCCATTACTGCCATCGTCAAAAAGAATGTCCCGGACACAAGATTGAAGAACCTCATCCTTTTGCCGGTGATCATCATGAATGCGGCACCGCTGAAGAAGATGCCGATGATCATCGAAAGGATCGTCACAGAAAACTCATAACTGACGCCATCTTTGTATTCGGTTGAAAGCATTCCGATAAAATGCAAAATCCAAATACCGATTCCCATCGAAAACGTTCCGCCTAAAAACAGGAACCGTTTATTCCGCTCAGAACTTTTCAAAAGGGTGAATAAATCAAGCGCTGTATATACCGCTATAATTGATAACAATACTGCGACCATTATCAACACCGGGTTATATGACAACGTAACTATTTCCATATAAATTTTCTCTTCCTCTCTAATGTACAGATATTTACACTATAATTATAATAGAAAGGCAGCGGGCGCGAAAGTCATAAATTTTTCACATTTTTTTAAAAAAACATTATTGACATTATTATATGTGTTGTTATAGGAGTGATTGGCAATGAATCAACGGACCGCTTATCTGCTAATTATCATAGGTGCGGCTTTATGGGGAATCATCGGTTTATTCATTGATGCCTTGTATGACTTCGGTTTTACACCTATCCAGGCAGTCGCACTTCGGGCGGTGTCAGCATCCCTGTTGCTGCTCATTTATATAGGGGCAAAACAGCCTGCCCTTTTAAAAATCCAATGGAAAGACCTACCTTATTTTTTCGGGACCGGAATCATCAGCATTGTCCTCTTCAACTGGGCTTACTTCACCGCGATAGATGAAATTTCCCTGTCACTTGCCGCAGCCCTGTTGTATACCGGCCCTGCCTTTGTGACGATCATGGCCCGTGTGTTTTTCAAAGAGCCCCTCAGCCTTATCAAAACCGCAGCCCTGTTATTGACGCTGTTCGGCTGCGCGGCGACTGTCGGCGTTTTTCCTGCGTTCGATTTTTCGATCACTGCTGGCGGATTTTGGATTGGGCTTGCTTCCGGATTTTTTTATGCGCTTTACAGCATTTTCGGAAAAGTCCTGAGCAGGTCATACTCCACTTACACCATTACACTCTACACGTTTATTCTGGCAGCGGCGGCATTATTATTCACAAGTGGCCTTGGAGACAAAAAAGAACTCTTGCTTGATCCCCGGGCACTTGCCTGGATCATCGGCCTCGGATTATTCCCGACTGTTCTCGCATACATTTTTTATACCTACGGCCTTGGGAAAGTGGAAGCGAGCAAAGCATCCATCCTCACAGCTGTCGAACCGGCCATAGCCGTCCTGATCGGCGTATTTGTTTTCGGGGACAACCTCCGGGCCTGGCAAATCATCGGCATATTAAGTATTATCCTTTCTGTCGTTCTGATTAACGTAAAACGAAAACAGTCGCTGCCAACAGGCGTCAACCAAAATTCCGTATAGGCCGGCAAAACACACGAAAGCCCGGGACGACCCGGGCTTTTCCTTGTAAATGCTATTCTTTTTTTCTGTACGTCCAGCCTTCTTCCTGGTATACGATACCTTCCTTCATCAGCTTTCCGAGGGCCCGCTTAAATGCCGCCTTGCTCATACCAAACCGGTCCTTGATATCTTCAGGATAGCTTTTATCCCAGTAAGGCATGGCACCATTCCGTGTGTCCATGTACTCTAGGATCGCGTCGGCATCTTGATCCATTTTATCCTGTTTCCGCGGCAGCATCGAGGCATTGAGCGTCCCGTCTTCCTTCACTTCAATGACCCGGGCTTCCACAAGCTGGCCCAGCCTTGGCTCCTGTTCACGTTCGGTTTCATGGACAAAGCAGCGGTACCCCTCCTCTGTGATAAGAAAACTTCCGACTTTCAGCAGCCGGTACACCCTGCCTTGCACATTTTTATTATACAATTCCCCGTCTGCAGGTACGGTGATGTCCTCAATAACTCCTTCAGTCGCGGGTACGGCGAATAATCTATCCTTTTTATCCGTTCTAAGCGTCACAAACAGACGGTCGCCTTGTACCGGCCAGAGTTCTGTGATCGCCGGCAGGTCATCAAGCGATACGAGGATATCTTTGCTGATTCCGATATCGACAAATGCACCGAGCCGCGGCTTCACTTCCACAACATCCGCCCATCCATATACGTCCTGCCTGATAACCGGGATTGTCATCGTCGCTGAAAGGCGGTACTGCTTGTCCTGGTATAAGAACACCCTCACCTCGTCCCCCAATTCAATCTCGCCTTCAATCTGGGATTCGTGCAGCAGCACATCCTCCTCCCCGTTTGTCAAAAAATAGCCGTAAGGCGCTTCCCGCTCCACTTTCAATGAAACAACGGTTCCTGCTTCCAACTGTTTGGCGTCCATGATGTTCCTCCTGTCCGTATGAAAAATTCCGTTAAATTTTAATCTATCATTTTTATCAACCGATGTATATATATTGTTGCCCCGCTCTCTATTGTTAAACGAAAAACCCGCTTTTCCAGCGAGTTTTTGGCAGATCGTTGCTATTGCATTGCTTTTATAAGGCCGCATTCCAGCCGCTTTCCGGAATCCCCGGCAGGCTGTGTCCGATAATCATCCGGATTCTGGTGGATGATCACCGTTTTTTCGATAATATCCTTCACCCTGAATTTGTTCGTGAAAAATGCCATCCGCGCATATCCATTGTTAGAAAAAAGGACTGGAAAGTCGCCGGCATGATTGCCGTGGGGCTGGTTGCCCGGATTCCAGTGCCCGCCTGCCGCCTTGAATGGTTCCTCCGAATCACCGATTTTACAGGATCCTATTTCATGAATATGGAATCCGTGCGGACCGACCGGTGGACGACTCCCTGATCCGGGTTCGTATTCCGGCAGGCCCCTCACTTCGACAACCACCTCTGTTCCATCAGGACTTTCCGTAAACAGGACATACCCTTCCAAATCTTGAGCAAGCGGACCGCCTTTAATCCTTGCATAAGCGCTCACCGGCTCGTTCCGGTAAGGAGGATAGGCATAATAACCATATGCGCCAGGCTGATAAACGTATCCCACGGATGTTCCACCCCTCTCAGCTGTTATTTTCTTTCATCTTATGTATGACAGCTGAATTGGTGAATCCGCCCGCTTCCCCTTGAGCATAAATAAACACCGCAGAATCTTTTCTGCGGCGTTCAACAATCACCATTTGGAACTTGAATTGTGGATGACCCTCAGTTCTTTTATGGACGATTCCATCTTGCTGCTGCAAACCGGGCAAACCGGCGTTTCTTCACTCTTAAAATTGTCCCGGAGCCAGATGTTGCAATCATCCGAGGTACATTCCCATATTTTAACTTCTTCCATCTTAATTTCTTCTTCCTGCCGCTTGTTAAATGCCATTTGCATTCCTCCCGTGAAATCGGATGAAAAAGCAAGAGCGTCCGCACATTATCCGGCGGAAGCGCACTGTACGATTCTTCCGCCCGTCAAAGCAGTTGTGCAAAGAGCGAGCTTTCGGAATACCGCTTTTTAAAAAACATCAATTATACAGCTTATTCTTCCATATCATGAATATGACAGGGATTCCATCATATATACGAAAAAATAGTAGTATATATACTTTACCCTATTGAAGTGAAAATGTCAAAAAATCTGCTTCAATCGGCCGTTTCCTCGCCCTTTCTATAAAATAATGTTATAATTTCAATCAGATTGCTTAAATTGGAGGAAACAAATTATATGTTAATGGCACAAAACATCAGCCTGCGATTTGGTGACCGCAAGCTTTTTGAAGATGTAAATATAAAATTCACCCCTGGCAACTGTTACGGTCTCATCGGCGCTAACGGCGCCGGAAAGTCAACGTTTTTAAAAATCCTCGCAGGCGAACTCGAACCGCAATCCGGCGATGTCCATCTCTCGCCCGGCGAACGCCTTGCCGTCCTGAAACAGAACCACTTCGAATATGAGGACGAAGAAGTCATTAAAGTGGTCGTCATGGGACACGAACGCCTTTACAAGATCATGCAGGAAAAAGACGAGATCTACATGAAAGCCGACTTCTCCGAAGAAGACGGCATGAAGGCCGCCGAACTGGAAGGCGAATTCGCGGAGCTGAACGGCTGGGAAGCGGAATCCGATGCGGCTGTCCTACTCAAAGGGCTTGGAATCGGAGAAGACCTCCATGCCAAAAAAATGGCGGAACTGACAGGTGCCGAAAAAGTCAAAGTGCTTCTGGCACAGGCGTTATTCGGCAACCCTGATGTCCTCCTGCTTGATGAGCCGACAAACCATCTCGACATCCAGGCCATCCAGTGGCTCGAGGAATTTTTGATCAACTTTGAAAACACCGTCATTGTCGTTTCCCACGACCGCCATTTTCTGAACAAGGTATGCACCCATATCGCCGATCTGGATTTCGGCAAAATCCAAATCTACGTCGGCAACTATGACTTCTGGTATGAATCCAGCCAGCTCGCCTTGAAGATGGCCCAGGAACAGAACAAGAAAAAAGAAGAAAAAATCAAAGAGCTGCAGGCATTCGTCGCCCGATTCAGCGCCAATGCCTCGAAGTCCAAACAGGCAACTTCACGGAAAAAGCTCCTTGAAAAAATAACACTCGACGATATCCAGCCGTCATCACGCCGCTATCCATACATCGCCTTCAAACCGGAACGGGAAATCGGCAACGACCTGCTCCGCGTCGAGGGACTGACCAAAACGGTGAACGGCGATAAAGTGCTGAACAACGTCAGCTTTATCATGAACAAAGATGATAAAATCGCCCTCGTCGGCAGCAATGAAATCGCAAAAACAACTCTCTTTAAAATTCTCGCCGGCGAAATGGAACCGGATGAAGGAACTTACAAATGGGGCATCACCACTTCCCAGGCGTATTTCCCAAAAGACAATTCATCCTACTTTGAAGGCAATGACATGACCCTAGTGGACTGGCTCCGCCAATTTTCACCTGAAGACGACAGCGAAACATTCCTGCGCGGCTTCCTCGGCAGAATGCTGTTTTCTGGTGAAGATGCACTCAAAAAAGCGAGCGTCCTTTCAGGAGGAGAAAAAGTCCGCTGCATGCTGTCCAAAATGATGCTGAGCAACGCCAACGTCCTGATGTTCGATGAACCGACAAATCACCTTGACCTCGAATCCATCACGGCGTTGAATAGTGGTCTTGAGAAATATAAGGGCTCCCTTATCTTTTCATCACATGACCACCAATTCATCCAGACAATCGCCAACAGGATCATTGAGTTGACTCCTGATGGATTGATCGATAAGGAAATGACGTATGATGAATATCTGGAGGATCCGGAGGTTCTGGCACGGTATGCGCAGATGAGTTAGGGTTTGGAGTGTGTGTTTGGCCCCCCGCCGGGTTGGCGGGGGTTTTTTGTAATATACAGGACACTGTTTTGTGGTTTATTGGGTGTACTGTTGGCATTTTGTTAGGTAGAGGTACTGAATGGTGGTTCAGTGCGGGTATTTTGTTGATTTCGCTGATTATCAGGACTGAATGAAGATTCAGTGCGCCTATTTTGTTCATTCCCCTGATTATCCGCACTGAATGAAGATTCAGTGCGCCTATTTTGTTCATCCCCCTGGTTAT
>JAENYN010000022.1:0-34348 GCA_016841765.1 Guptibacillus hwajinpoensis | reverse complement strand
TCATCCCCCTGGTTATCCGCACTGAATGAAGATTCAGTGCGCCTATTTTGTTCATCCCCCTGGTTATCCGCACTGAATGAAGATTCAGTGCGCCTATTTTGTTCATCCCCCTGGTTATCCGCACTGAATGAAGATTCAGTGCGCCTATTTTGTTCATCCCCCTGGTTATCCGCACTGAATGAAGATTCAGTGCGCCTATTTTGTTCATCCCCCTGTTTATCCGCACTGAATGAAGATTCAGTGCGCCTATTTTGTTCATTCTGCTGGTTATCCGCACTGAATGAAGATTCAGTGCGCCTATTTTGTTCATTCCCCTGATTATCCGCACTGAATGAAGATTCAGTGAAATGTGATATTGGCTTTCCATTAATTAGGGGCACAAAATCTTGTTCAATTCCTATATTTTTGCCGCAGAACTTATAAGGCTTAATAACAAGTTCCCCACTAGTTAATGCCATCAATTCCTAATCGACGTACATATAAAAGGTACCATTACTTTGTCTAATCATCTTATAGTTTGAATTCAGAACCCTTCTTATAGTCCTGGGTGGCGGAATCATTTCACACCATTCCTGGATAACTTTAGTAGTTATTTTACAATCAGGATATAAAACTTGAAATTCCCTAACGGTTCTCAAAATCGCATCGTCTATATTTTCTTTTTGGCCGCACCGACTGCATGTTAGATATCTCCTTGATACTGCTTTTTTATGAAAAATGGAGTTACAAGATAAACAGATAATTCCTTTGGTTATTGATTTATCGCTATAGTCTGACATCCACTTGTAAATTGGATTTTTAGAATGCACAGATAATAACTTCTCAGCTAATTTACTATGTTTTACTGTCGTTTTCATTGATTTCTCATTAAATTCTGTGAGGGTGCGTTTTAGCTGGCCAGGAAAAATGACAGGCAGATTAAGAGGAGCCTGATAAAGATGGAAATTCGGATTTATGAAGATGACGAAGCTTTTAAGCGAGAAGGTGAATCCTAATTCCTTGAGGACCTGTTTAAGAAGGGATTCGGTTCTTTTCAATTGATGGATAGGATTCTTGATCTCTGAGTTATAAACCGTGTACCATCTATCCTCTTCAATGTAAAAATCACCTTCATAGTTTTTGACTTCAAAAAGATAAATTGTTTTGTTGGATATTAAAACGGAATCTATTTGAGCAACTGTATTGTTCAGTTCCAGTACCATGTCATTCAAAATCAAACACTCTGTTACGCCTTCTGCCCACCTGTCAAATTGCCGTTTCTCCTTGAAATCCTTTTTCAAGATTTAACAAATATTTTTGCTCCCTGGGAGTTAAATGTGCTCTTTTATCCAGACATCTTAAGCGCGATAACTCTTCAGGCTCATTTCGGGGTTTCACAATCACCAGATCTCCTCCTTCCCCTCTAATTTTACCCTCTGGTTCTCAACAGTCACATAAATAAAGAGGAGGTATGGTTATTTTGGCAAAGTTTATAAAAAAACTGATTGATTATCCTGTTTGGGCTTCGTTCTTTATGTAAACAAACAAAATCCCCGGCTTAAAAACGCCGAAGATGCCCTTATTTTTATTATTCTGATTTATACCCATCCATACTCTTCCAATCCCCTCAAATAACCCGGCACCCTCTCCGCCACCATATCTCGATCCCCAGGGCGAACCTGTTCACGTTAATCCCTTCAGCCAGGAACATGCAGTGGCGGCATGCGAGGGCATACACCTGCAGGAACTCTTCATCTTTTACCCGCTCCCTCACAGGAGGGAAACCTTCAGTCGCTAACATTTTTCCCTTTACCCCATTAAAAAAAGCCCTGCCTACACGACAGGGCTCCTACAACATTATCCTTCAAGCAGAAGGTTTTCCGGGTCTTCAATCATTGCTTTGATTGCGCCGAGGAATTGGACCGCTTCACTTCCGTCGACGATGCGGTGGTCATAGGAAAGAGCGATATACATCATCGGTCTTACTTCGACTTCGTCTGTTTCGTTGTTGACGACAACAGGGCGCTTTTGGATCGTATGCATTCCGAGAATACCTACTTGAGGGGTATTCAAAATCGGTGTAGAGAACAGGGATCCGAATACGCCGCCGTTGGTGATAGAGAAGGAGCCGCCTTGAAGTTCGGAAAGGCCGAGCTTATTGGACTGCGCCTTTTCAGCGAGTTCTCCGATATCCCGTTCGATTTCGGCGAATGATTTGCGGTCTGCATCGCGGACGACCGGGACGACAAGCCCTTCTTTTGCGGCTACGGCAATACCGATATCGTAATACTTTTTGACAAGGATTTCATCTCCCTGGATTTCAGCATTGAGAAGCGGGAATTGCTTCAATGCGCCGACGACTGCCTTGGTGAAGAAAGACATGAAGCCGAGTCTGACATCATGTTTATCCAGGAAGGATTGTTTCCTCCGTTTTCTCAACTCCATGACAGCCGACATGTCAATTTCGTTGAACGTTGTCAGCATTGCGGAGTTTTGCTGGGCTTCCATCAGGCGTTTGGCGATGGTCTGGCGGCGGCGTGACATTTTCTGGCGTTCGACCGGTTTGCCGGACTCTTCCTGCTCGGTTCCGGGTGCAGGTTCCGGTTGTTTGCGGGCAGGTTTTTCCGGTGCTGAAGCAGCAGCCTGCACATCTTCAGGACGGATGCGGCCGAGCGGATCGCGGGTTTTCACGGTCCGTAAGTCGATGCCGAGCTCGCGGGCTTTTTTACGTGCAGCCGGGGATGCGATCGGTTCATTCCCTTCCTCTTTTTGAGGGGATTCCTCTTTTTCGGTCTTAGCAGGTGCAGGTTCCGGCTGTTTTTCCTCCTTCTTTTCAGCCGTTTCCTGCTTGCTTTCCTTTTCAGGCGGCTCTTCGGTCTGCGCTCCGGATGCATCCGCATTTTCATCGAGACGGGCAATGACTTCCCCGACTTCGATCGTATCACCGGGCTGTTTTAAAAGTTCTTTCAGGATGCCGGTATAATCGCTGTTGATTTCCAGATTGATTTTATCCGTCTCGATTTCAACAAGCGGTTCCCCTTTAGTGATGGCTTCACCTTCTTTTTTGAGCCAATCGACTATTGTTCCTTCTGTAACGGATTCTGCTAATTCTGGTACTTTAATGTCAACCACGTTTCATTCCTCCCTTACATTTCTTTTAATGCCTCTGAAATGATGCTCTCCTGCTCTTGTTTATGGATTTTCGGTTCACCGACAGCCGGGCTTGACCGGTTTGGCCTTCCGATATAAAGCAATTCAGCCCCTTCAGGCGCCAGCCGGGCGAGCCTTGAGTCGACAAAATGCCATGAGCCCATGTTTTTTGGTTCTTCCTGAATCCATGCAACTTCTTTCAAATTCGGGAACCGGCTTATGATTTCAGCGATTTCCTTTTTAGGGAAAGGATAAATTTGTTCCACCCGGACGACATGGATAGAATCGAAGTCCTTGTCGCTTTTGTTGATATGTTCAGCGATATCGATCATGACTTTGCCTGTTCCAAGCACTAAACGCTCAACTTTTTCTGCTGCCTGGCCTGTGCCTTGCTGTTCAAAGACATAATTGAATTTCCCATCCGTAAAGTCACGGGTTTCAGATGCGGTAAGCGGGTTTCTAAGCAAGCTCTTTGGTGTCATGATAATAAGCGGCCGCGCTTCATCTTTTTCCGTAATGGCTGCCTGCCTCCGTAAAATATGGAAGTATTGAGCGGCCGACGTCAGGTTGGCAACTGTCCAGTTGTTTTCTGCGGCAAGTGTAAGGAACCTTTCCGGCCTGCCGCTGGAATGTTCAGGGCCCTGTCCTTCATAACCATGCGGGAGGAGCATGACAAGGCTTGATTTTTGGCCCCATTTAGCTCTTCCGGCAGATATGAATTGGTCGATAATGACTTGGCCAGCATTGACGAAATCGCCATACTGGGCTTCCCACAGCACAAGAGCCTCCGGCGCCTGGACGCTGTACCCGTATTCAAAGCCAAGGACGCCTGCTTCTGAAAGCGGACTGTTATGAATGGCAAAGGAAGCGTTTCCCTGCGGAATGACATGTAATGGTGAATAGGTCTTGTTGGTTTTATAATCATGCAGCACAAGATGGCGGTGAGCAAACGTCCCTCTTTCACTGTCCTGGCCGGTGATCCGGATCGGTTTTCCCTCACTGATGATACTTGCGAATGCAAGTGCTTCAGCGTGGGCCCAATCGACTTTGTTTCCGTCTGCAAGCGCATTTTCCCTACGATTCAGAATTCGCTTCAGTTTAGGATACACATTGAAGCCTTCCGGAAAATCAAGCATGGCGGCATTCAGATTTTCGAGACTTTCAAGCGGAACGGCTGTTTTTATCGCCGGGATTCCTTCAGCTACTGATTCAGGGACCTTTTTCAGCTGAGCATTTTCATCGCCTGGCGGCTTCAAATTCTCATAAGTGTCCGATAATTTTTGGTAGAAATCCTTTGCCCGCTTGTCGACTTCATCGCTTGATATGATTCCGTCGCCTGTGAGCTTTTCACCATACAGGGTCGCAACAGTAGAATGATTTTTCACCCGGTCGTACATTTCCGGCTGCGTCACAGATGGATCATCCATCTCATTATGGCCATACTTCCTGTAGCCGACAAGGTCGATCAGGATATCTTTTTTAAAAAGGTCCCGGTACTCATGGGCCATATGGACGGCAGCCATGCATGCTTCCGGATCATCAGCGTTGACTCGGATAATCGGGATTTCATAACCTTTCGCCAGATCGCTCGCATAACTTGTTGAACGCGCATCAGAACGCTCTGTTGTGAAACCGATCAGGTTGTTGGCGATAATATGGATGGTGCCCCCTGTTTCATATCCTTGCAGGCGGCTCATGTTCAAGGTTTCTGCCACAATGCCTTCACCGGCAAAAGCCGCATCGCCATGAATCAGGATGCTGAATGCTTTATTCAGGTGCTGTTCGGGATATCCAGCTTTTGTCCGGTCATCTTGAGCGGCCCGTGCGAAACCGTTCACGACAGGGTTGACGAATTCAAGATGACTCGGATTGTTTGCCAGGGTCACTTTTGTCTGCACCGTGTCATCGGATTCCCCGTCTTTTATCTGCCGCTTTGCACCGAGATGATATTTGACATCTCCTGTCCAGCCATAATTGATGCCGGTCGATCCTTCTGAGGGTACAAGGTCTTTGTTTGGCGATTCCCTGAATTCTGATAAAATCAATTCATACGGCTTACCGAGCACATGAGCCAGCACATTAAGGCGGCCGCGGTGCGCCATTCCGATCATGATGTTCTCTATGCCGTCTTCACATCCGCTTTTCACAAGCCCATCGAGAATCGGGACAAGCATATCAAGCCCCTCAATTGAGAACCGCTTCTGACCCACAAATGTTTTGTGCAGAAATTGTTCAAAGCCTTCAACTTCCTGAAGCCTGTACAGCAATTCCTTTTTATCGTCATCTGTCAAAACCGGATATGTATTTTCTTTTTCAACCATTCCCTTCAGCCATTCACGTTCTTCTTCATCATGGACGTGGCTGAATTGAAAAGCGATCGACCGGGTATATAACTCCTTAAGCTTATTGACTGCTTCAAGGCCGTTTTTAACGGCAGGTGTGGCGTGTTCCCAGATGACATCAGCCGGGAGCGCTTTCAAATCCTCCTCATTCAGGCCATATCGTTCCGGTGTGAGGTGGGCAGAGTCATTATTTATTCTGTCATCACCAAGCGGATAAACATCCGCTGCCTGATGGCCGTGTGTCCGGATGTTTTCAATCAATTTCATTGCAGATGCCACTTTATGCAAGTCAGCTGCAGATGGTGCCTTAGGGCCATCGCTTACTGACTTAGTTTCAATTTCTGTTTCTTGCGGGGGCGGTCCCCATTTTTCAAAAAAGGATTTCACTGACGGATCAACTGATTCGGAGTCTTCCTGGAAAGACTCATATAATTCATAAGCGTAGCCAAGATTCGGGCCGAAAAATTGCTCCCATATCTGGTTGGTGCGGCTCCTGTTGCGGCTCATAGCATTTCCCTCCTTAGCGAGTTGGTTGTATATGCCGAACGCATTATAAAAGTGAATGATTTGTGAACAAACAAACGCTCATCAATATGGTAATACCCTTTCGGTCCCTGTGTAAACTAAAGTGCATCAGGGTATCTCGTGTAGTGTAACCCAAAGTGGCCTTTTTCTTGAGTTCACTAGCTCTTCCACAGGATATTGCTCCGTTTCACCAAATATAGAACAACGGAAAACCCCCGCCTTGACGGCAGGGGGGATTTTTATCGAGCTTCTTCCAACTTTTTTAATTGCAACACAATCTCATTAAATTCTGCTTCCAGCCCACTTACATCATCACCAGGTTCAGGCATGCTGAGCTTACTTATCAGCTCTGCTTTTTTATTATCAAGCCTTAGAAATTCCTGTTCATCATAAGAAACCGCCGGCCGTCTTTGATTCGTTTCTCTCCACTCTTTCAGACTCCCTGCAAATCCAGTCAGTTTGCCTTCTTCAAGAAAATAAAGATTTGTCGCAGTCTTTTCAATGAAATAGCGATCATGCGAACTGAAAAAAACAGTGCCTGGATAATGAATCAGCAGCTCTTCAAGTGCTTCAATCGCATCGGCATCCAGGTGGTTTGTCGGTTCATCCAGCAGCAGCAGGTTAAAATCACCGGCCACCAACCTGGCGATTGCAACTTTGGCGCGTTCCCCGCCGCTCAACACCTCTATTTTTTTATGGACGTCTTCCCGGAAAAACCGCAATCTGGCGAGAATTGTTCTGACGATATGCTCAGGATGGCTGCTCATTTGTTTAACGGCATCGAGAATCGACAGCTCCCCGGGCAGTTTTTCGATTTCCTGTTGAAAATAACCTATTTTAGCGGCACCAGCTATATCGAGTTCGTCTTCTTCATTAACTATCTGATTGAAAAAGGTTGTTTTGCCCGTTCCGTTATCACCGATCAGGGCGGTTGTTGAGCCGGTTTTTAACTTAAATGAAGGAATTGTATATAAGATGCGGTCCCCGACCTCTTTGGCAAGGTCCTTCCCTTCCATAATATTTTTCCTGTATACCGGAGTGGCCAGCTTCATTTCAAGTATCATCTCATCCAGGTCAACAGGCTGTTCAGGCTTGTTTTCTTCCAGACGGTCAATCCGGGCCTGCAGGGTTTTTGATACCCGCTCAATTTTCTTCCGCTTCCCTGCCGCTTTGTTTTTGTACAGGGTCCATTCCGATCTGCCCATCCTGGATGGCGGCTTATCCATTCCCCGGGATTGCTGCTCTTTGTTTTTCTGGATTTCCGTCAAATGTTTCCTTTCCCGGACATATTTTTCATAGCGGGACTGCTGCTCTTTGCGCTCACGCTCTTTTTGTGCCCTGTAACTGGAATAATTTCCATTGTACATATGCAACCTGCCATTTTCCAATTCCCATATTTTTGTACAGATGGAATCCAGCAGGGCCCTGTCATGCGAAATCATGATCACAGTCCCGTCGAACGTTTTTAACATATCTTCAAGCTCTTCTATCGCTTTCCAGTCAAGATTGTTTGCAGGTTCATCCAGAAGGAGCAAATCCGGTTTTTCACCCAGGGCTTTGTGAAGTTTGGCTTTGGTTTTCTCCCCGCCGCTCATTTGTTCCCATTCTTCCATTTCGCTCGCATTCGAAAGCTGTTTTACGTAGGCTAGCTTTCCAAAAATGCGGCGATGGATCCCATCAGCTTCCTCACTCCCTGAAAGGATATTCAGCAGCGTCGTTTTGCCTGCCCCGTTTCTTCCGACAAGACCTATTTTTTCACCATGAAAGACCGACAGTTCCGATACATCCAGCAAGTTCCTATCGCCTATCGTATAGTTGATGTGTTTCACCTGCATAAGCAGCATAAAAAAACCTCCCTGGTACATTCCAGAGAGGATCGTGTCCATTAAAGGATGATGCAAAAAACGTGCAGTACGCGCATGATGGAATCGCTTCCGTTCCAACTGTGCACGCTGCCGCATTCTATTCCTCTATGAGCAATTCTGTCCTTGAAAAAGGACAGACCAATCCTATCTGAAATGCTTTTTTCGTTTAAATAGAAAAAAGTTTCGAGACAGAATTAGTACTTCATTGCTCAAAGATTCATCCCTTTCCGATTAATCTTTCTAAAGTATACCAACTCTTGCAATCGCTTGCAATCATGAAATGCGGAGAACCCTCGCTCAGCGGCGTACGCATAAGCAGGGCCGAACCAGGAAGGGCGCTCTTCCCTTCATGGGGCGGCAATGGCTATTACGATAGCCGCTGGCGCCTGGAGCTGGGCAAAGCGAAATGCGGAGGCTCTTCCCTGATTAAGCAAAATATATGCGGGCTTCATATGGTCTTAGCGTTATCGTTTCCTCCAGTTCCCCGCTGTCATCATAGTTGCCGAGGAGGAGTTTCGCTTCATTGAATCCTTCCGGCACATTGAATACCGGAGTGTCTCCGGAAAAGTTGCATACGACAAGAAGCTGCTCTTCATCAAGTGTCCTCGTATATGCAAAAACCTGTTCGTCATCTTCAGCGAGCAAGTTGAATCTCCCGTTTATGATGACATCATATGACTTCCTCAGCTTGATCAGCTTACGGTAATAATTAAAGATGGAGTCAGGATCGTCGACCTGGTTTTCGGCATTGATTTCGTCATAGTTCGGATTCACTTTTATCCACGGTGTACCTGTTGTGAATCCTGCATGGCTGCTGCTGTTCCACTGCATGGGGGTGCGGGCGTTATCCCGGCTGTTGTGATGGATCCGTTTCATTAATTCTTCATGGTCTATGCCTTCGTCACGCTTTTCCTTATACATATTGAGTGTCTCGATATCTCGGTATTCCTCCAGAGAAGAAAAGGCGACATTGGTCATGCCGAGTTCTTCTCCCTGATAAATATAAGGAGTCCCTTTCATCATATGAAGCACAGTCGCGAGCATTTTGGCTGATTCAACCCTGTAAACCTGATCATCCCCAAAGCGTGAAACGGAGCGGGGCTGGTCATGGTTGGCAAAGTAAAGGCTGTTCCAGCCGTCTTCTTCGAGCTCATATTGCCACTTAGCCATAATTTTTTTCAATTCCAACACATCCGGGGGCAGGACATCCCATTTGCCATTCGGCCCTGAGTCAACTCCCATATGCTCAAACTGAAATACCATATTCAGTTCACTTCGGTGTTTGCCTGTGTACAGTTTTGCTATATCAGGTTTAACGCCAGGCATCTCCCCGACTGTCATAATGTCATACTTGCTTAATACCTCCCTGTTCATTTCCTGGAGATAGTCATGGATTTTCGGCCCGTTGCGGAAATAATTTTTCCCTGTTCCGTATTTTTGCCCCTGCTTCACTTCTGCATCGGGCATCTCGGGGTCTTTTGAAATGAAATTGATCACATCCATCCGGAACCCATCAATTCCTTTATCGAGCCACCATTTCATCATATCGTAGATTTCATTGCGGACGTTCTCGTTTTCCCAGTTAAGGTCCGGCTGCTTTTTGGAAAAAAGATGAAGATAATATTCACCCGTGGCCGCATCATATTGCCATGCTGAACCGCTGAACGAAGATTCCCAGTTATTTGGTTCCTTTCCGTTTTTGCCAGGCCTCCAAATATAGTAATCACGGTAGGGGTTTTCTTTTGATTTTCTGGATTCAGCAAACCAGGCGTGTTCATCAGATGTATGATTCACTACCAGGTCCATCACCAGCTTAATGCCTCTTTTATGAAGTTCTTTAAGCAGTTGGTCCCAATCTTCCATGGTACCGAATTCATCCATGATTTTACGGTAGTGACTGATGTCATACCCGTTATCATCATTAGGTGACTCATAGACCGGAGACAGCCAGACGACATCAATTCCGAGTGTTTTTAAATAATCAACCCTGGAAATGATGCCTTGCAAGTCACCGATTCCATCCCCGTTTGAATCCATGAAGCTGCGCGGATATATTTGATACACGACACTTTTTTTCCACCATTGCGACATATGTATACACATCCCTTTTCCTTTTTGTATCGTTTGAAGCGGCTATTGATTCCCGCTCCAGACAGTTGCTTTCTATAGTTGAAATTATGAGACCGACCGGCCGCACCCAATATGTAAAATCCTAAGATGCATGGAACATCAAAAGGTAAATACGCTGCCGTATCCGGCAGCGTATTCTGACCCTATCATTTAGTTTACAGCTTCAGAAGTCTTAACAGAAGATTTTTTTTCAGCACCCGCACGTTCTTTCCCTTTAAATTTATGGAATACAATCGTTAACCCAAACGGCACAGCTACGGCAATTGCCATCCCGATGAAAAACGGCACCCATGACTGAGGGACGATGGAAAGGAAAGCTGGCAGCCCGCCGACACCAATGGATGGTGCAATGACATCATTCATTGTAATATATGCACCTGCAAGAGCAGCTCCGGACATCGCAGCAATGAACGGATACTTGAAGCGCAGGTTCACACCGAACATCGCTGGTTCTGTAATTCCGAGATACGCCGAGATGGCAGATGTCATGGACAGCCCTTTAAGCTTTTCATCTTTCGCAAGGACCATCATTGCCAGTGCGGCAGAACCCTGAGCGATGTTTGAAAGTGCCACAATCGGCCACAGGAACGTGCCGCCGATATTGGAAATCAGCTGCAGGTCAACGGCAAGGAAGGTATGATGCATTCCTGTAATGACAAGCGGGGAATAAACCGCACCATACAGCAGCCCGCCCAATGCCGCAAATTGGTCAAACAAGCCGACAAACGCAGAGGTAATCGCATTACCAATTGCAAATGTAACAGGACCGATAACGATAAATGCTGCAAAACCGGTAACAAGCAATGTGACAGGCGCCACGATCAACAGTTGGAATGCATCAGGCACACGCTTTGTCAAAAACTTTTCAACAACAGAAAGAATATAAGAAGCGAACAATACCGGCAAGACTTGTCCTTGATAACCGACTTTCGCTACATCCAGTCCGAACAGATTCCAGTACGGAATTTCCCCTGCTTCTTTCGCCTCGGCATATCCCCATGCATTCAGCAAATCAGGGTGTACAAGCATGAGTCCAAGAACGATACCGAGCAGCGGGCTGCCCCCGAACCGCTTAACAGCAGACCACCCAATCAACCCCGGCAGGAAGACGAACGCAGTATTGGCAATCAAATTAATGATATTGGCAAAATCAGCAAATTGGGTATGAACATCGATAAAGGCCTGGTCTTCATAAAAAATGCCTGAACCGGTAAGGATGTTGTTGATACCCATCAGCAAACCGGCTGTCACGATTGCAGGCAAAATCGGAATGAAAATATCAGCCAGAACTTTAATGGCCCGTTGAAGCGGATTCATTTTCCTGGAAGCTTCATCTTTGATATCCTGCTTTGATGCTTCTCCGATTCCGGTCAGCTCAACAAGGATCTTGTATGCTTTATCAACAAGCCCCTGGCCGATAATGACCTGGAATTGTCCATTTGTTTTAAATGATCCCTTAACAATGTCGATGTTTTCCAACTTTTCGGAATCCACCTTTTCATCATCCACAAGGACGAGACGGAGCCGTGTCACACAGTGTGTCGCCGCAGAAATGTTTTCCTGTCCGCCGACTGCGTCAATAATCTGTTTGACAGATTCTTTTGTTACGCTCATTTCCATGACCTCCATTATTGTAGTTGTACTGACCTTTTTAACCGTTTTCATTTTCAACGGAAAAAGTTTTGTATATACAAATAAACAAATGCACCTAACGTAATCCTTCCTGCTTAAACCGTTTTCATTAACTTGTATAGACAAGAATTATTACACTTTTCATTTTAAGTTGTACATACAGGTTCGTCAATAGTTTTCTCTCTTTTTTTCTTCTTTCACTTTTTATTCACTTTTTCAAGGTGCGGTAAACACAAATCAAATCCGCTTGCCGTCCTTTCTCTTTCAAAATTTCCGTTTCTTTAAAAGAATGATGTTTTCTATATGTTCCTGGATGGTGAAAAACAATTCACAACTCCATTTCCGGCGAAAAATGCATTCCCTATTCGAATAAATTTTTTGAATTATTTTATTATGCGATTGAATATTTACGGAAGGAATGGGGGTGTGATATATTAATCGGGCATTGTTTAAATATACGTATTTTTGTTTTTTTATTCATTTGTTTCATGCATCTCCTATGACGGGTAAATAACAAGGTGCTGATTAGTTTAACGAAGAGGTGAACAAAGTGGAAGACACAGCAAACCAATCTAGTTCAAGTGAAAAACTGACAGGAAAAGGCTTAATGGCTTTCCTGATTCCGTCATTAATCGGTATTTTCTTATTTATGACGCCAATCACCAAAGAGGATGAAATTACAATTCCTGTTGCCATGCTGGCAGGATGGGTCGGCTCTTTATTCGGTTCTTCCCTTCCTTATATCATGACGGTCATTATGGGGCTGACCGTTATCGGCACGTTACTGGCAAAAACGGTAAAACCGCATTTTATCATGGGGAGCCATTTTTTCAGAAACCTGTTCAATGTCAATGCCTTATGGACGGCTGTCCGGATTATCGGTTTGACTTTTGCTATCATGACGCTGTTCAAGATCGGGCCCGAAATGGTCTGGTCTGATGTAACCGGCACTTTGCTGCTGATGGACTTGATACCCATTTTATTTTCTGTCTTTTTATTTGCCGGCTTATTCCTGCCGCTGTTAATGAACTTTGGTCTTTTGGAATTATTCGGTGCTTTATTGACAAAAGCGATGCGCCCTATTTTCACTTTGCCGGGCAGGTCATCAATTGATTGCCTTGCATCATGGATGGGGGACGGCACAATCGGTGTCCTGCTGACAAACAAACAGTACGAAGAAGGCTACTATTCAAGACGGGAAGCAGCTGTTATCGGCACTACCTTTTCTGTAGTATCCATCACCTTCAGTATTGTCGTGATCGATTATATGAATCTTGCCCACATGTTTCCGCAATATTATTTAACGATTGCGGCAGCCGGTTTCGTTGCAGCAGTGATCATGCCGCGCATTCCTCCGCTTTCACGCAAAGATAACGGCTATGAAGAAAAAAGCGGCAAAAAAATCGAAGAAGAGATACCTGCCGGCCATTCAGCCTGGAAGTGGGGATTACTGCAGGCGGTTCATGTCGCCAAAGACAACATGCAAGTTAAAAAGCATATCAAAGGTGGTGTCCAGAATGTCCTCGATATGTGGATGGGGGTCATTCCGGTGGTCATGGCACTTGGTACCATTGCGGTTATCATTGCTGAATATACACCGCTTTTCCATTACCTTGGCATGCCGTTTATTCCATTTCTGAATGTTATGGGTGTCCCGGAAGCATCTGCGGCCGCTGAAACGGTGCTCGTCGGATTTGCCGATATGTTTCTCCCGGCGGTCATCGGGAGCGGGATCGAGAGCGATTTTACACGATTCATCATCGCCAGTTTATCCGTAACACAGCTTATTTATATGTCCGAAGTAGGCGGGCTCCTTCTTGGATCGAAGCTTCCGGTCACATTTACAGACCTGATTGTCATTTTCCTTGAAAGAACCATTATCACCCTGCCGATCATCGTATTGATGGCACACTTATTCTTCTAAGCAGGAACAAAAGCGCAAGGCGCCCGCTTAGCCGCGTATGCAAAAGCGGGGGTACCCGCATCCTTCCGGAGGGGATCACTGCTTATGACGATAGCCGCTGGCGCCTGGAGGTGGATGACTCCAATCTTGCTTTTTATCCACAACGTAAAAATTTTATAACTTCCTTAACAGCAAAAAGCTGGCCTTATTGGCCAGCTTTTTTTGCGCCTTGATCACGTGTCTGCCGTTTATCCCGCTTTTCACCTGAACGGCCGGCTTCGTTCCGCAGTGCGATTTCAATTGTTGCCGGATCCAGATTATTATTCATCGCGGCTTATTCATTCAAACGTTCCCTGTCAGCCATGAACCTTCCCCCTTTTCCTTATCATGACTGGCCGCGGTCAATAATATGCAGACAAGAACAAAAGCGCAGGGCGCCCGCTTAGCGGCGTACGCATAAGCGGGGGTACCCGCAGGAAGGTGATCTTTCCTTCCGGAGGGGATCACCGCTTATGATGATAGCCGCTGGCGCCTGGAGCTAGATGACTCCCTTCCCGCTTTTTATCTACAACGCAAATACTTTATAATTTCCTTAACAATAAAAAAACAGCACCTTCTCAGTGCTGTTTTTCCAACTATTCCATTTGGGATTCCATATCATCCCTGCTATCGAGCCACATTTTGAAGTGGGTCAGCATGGCAAAAACGAGGAAGAAATTCATCGCCCATGCTGTAATGAAACCGTTCATGCTGCCAAATTCGATTGTCGCGTTTCCTTTGAGTTCCATGACGATAAACGACTCGATAACCAATAAGACAAAACCGAGGATACTTGCAGCAGCAGTGCGAATCATTTGGTTCCTCCTTATCTTGTTTCCGAACTTTTTGTGAATTGACTTCATGATATCACAAAATTGTCATTTTTGGAATAGTTTTGCTCACCTTTATCTTATTCATCTTATTTAACGTGTTAATATGGCGCAAATAGGTTGGTTTATGAAAGCAAAATATGAATTGCTGCAAGCAGACCCGCAGAAGCCAGAATGGTGATATGAATTGTTCTGACAAGCTGCTGCGTCTTATTGCCATTAAGGATGAAGCCGAACACGGCCCCGGCAGCAATCAAGGTGATGGCAATCACACCGAGCCATTCACGTGGGCCCAGCTCTCCTTCGCTTATATACATCGCAGCACCGTGAAGGATCGTCAGGACTAATGCCGCAAGTCCGATCAAAATATGGTTTTTCAACAATAGTTTAAGGCCTGTGTTGATCCATCTTTTTGCTGATGGCACTTTTTTACGCAACATCGGTGACGTTCTTTTTAATGGAAATAATAGAGCGGCTCCGGCCCCTGCTGCCGCTCCGGCAACGCCAAGCAGCTCTCCAGCTTCTTCCAGCAATTCTCCGTTTTCACTTTTCTCACTCCCGTGGTCGTCCCTATCTGCTAAAGCATTCCAGGCGGGGAAAAAAAGCATGAATACTGCAAGTGCTGCCGCGGCAATCACTCTCATTAGTCCTATTCCTCCTTTTTAGGCTGGGGAATCGTGACAGTGAATGTGCTCCCCGCTCCTTCTTTACTCTCAGCTATTATTTTGCCCCCGTGGGCAGCAACAATCCATTCTGCAATCGACAGTCCGATGCCGCTGCTTCTTGTACCTCTGCTTCGGGCTTTTTCAATGCGGTAAAAACGGTCAAAAATGTGCGACAATTCTTCTTCCGGCATGCCGATCCCTGTATCTGACACTTCCAGTTTTAACTGGTTTCTCATCAGTACTGCCTTTAATTTCACAGATCCACCCTGACGATTGTATTTCACAGCATTATCTGTCAGGATAAACAGCAGCTGTGTCATCCGTTCTTTATCGGCATGAACCAGAAGCTTTACAGGGACTTCCGTTTCCAATTTGATCTCTCTTTGCCGCACAACCTGTTCAAAGGATCTTCTGGTGTATTCCAGAACGGGGACAAGGTCAAACGTCTCATACTGCAGCTCTATCATTCCCGAATCACTCCGTGCAAGTGTCAGCATATCTGAAGTTAAGTGAATCATCCTTTTCACTTCTTCTTTCATATCTTTTAATACACCGAGAGAAAATGCAGAAAGCCGGTTATTTTCAGCTTCGATAACTTCTATGGAAGACTGGATGACACTCAAAGGTGTTCTCAATTCATGGGATGCATCCGCCGCAAATTGTTTTTGCCTGTCAAACGACATCGAAATTGGCACCATTGCCCGGCTGGCCATAAAATGGCCAAGAAAAGCGGATAAAATAACAAACACCAGCGACAGCGGAATCAACACCCACAACAGTTTTGAAAGGACATTTTGCTGGGCGGTCACATCCGTCCCCGTGAAAATGGTTCCGAGTTGTACGCCATTTTCATAAACCGGCCTTCCTGCGAATAAGATTTCCACTTTATTGTTCTCTGTCTGGAATGATTTGTACCTGGTTTCATCACTTTCCGGTTTCCAGCTTCCCAAAAAGGAGGGAACCTGTTCTGACAGCCGGGGATCATTGATATCCCCATCAATCAGTCTCCCGTCTTTTGAAAAAACATAATAAAACACCTGCATCTCCGGCCGATATTCTACGGATGAAGGGTCAGCACCTTCAGAATCTTCTTCCTCTTCCCCTTCATATTCATCTTCCTCCCACTCTTCCTGTTCATCCATCCATTCCAACAACTCATGGCGGTGGTCGGCCACTTCAATATCAGCAAGCTGTTTAACGGCCTCCTTCTGGTCTTTTGTAATTTCGGCAGACAGCCAGAAGTAGGTGACTGTGATGAACATGAACAGGAACAAAATCATAAGAAGGGAAAACGAAATGGTCAGCCTGTTTCTCGTTTTACGAAACATCTTTGCACACCAGCTTATAACCGACCCCTCTGACATTTTCAATCAGAACGGAATCATTTTTGCCCCCGAGTTTCTTGCGGAGCAGTCTGATAAGGGCATCAAGATTGTTATCTCCAACATCCGCATCCCATCCCCACACCCGTTCGATGATTTGCTCACGAGTCAATACCTGTCCATGATTGATGCTGAGCAATTCAAGAAGCCGGTATTCCTTCGGCGTCAATTGAACACCGTTGCCGTTCATATAGACGAGATGATGGCGGGAGTCGATTGACAGTGTGCCTAACGTGAGGATGTCAGGTAAAATCGGTTTCCGGCTTCGGCGTTCCAGGGCACGGATTCTTGCGAACAGTTCATCAAATACAAAGGGCTTCACCAGATAATCGTCTGCACCGGCGTCAAGGCCGCTTACCTTATCTTCAATCGTGTCTTTTGCTGTCAGCATTAAAACCGACCCGCTGTAACCTTCCTGACGAAGCTCCCTGCAAACTTCCGCCCCGCTTTTCCCCGGCATCATCCAATCAAGAATAAGCAAGTCATAATCGGTTAAACGTGCGTATTGTTTTGCTGATTTCCCATCGAAGACCCAATCAACCATATAGCTGTTTTTCTTCAGCATATGGACAATTAGTTTCCCGAGCTTCCTGTCATCTTCAGCGAGCAGAATATGCATGGAGCAGCCACCTTTTCCTTTTTCCTCAATTATACACCTGAACGTTTATGAGACGGAATTTCTCTGGCGGAAAGCATCCGGAACAGCACGACCGCAAAAATAATCGCGGAAGTGGAACTGTAAAAACCAATCGCCCAGATCTGCCCTGTATCCGTTCCGGTAAAAAGCCCGTGAATGAGAGCCATAATGTAGGCGGGTACCGCCAGGAAATGTGTTTTCCGCCAGAGGGAATTGCCGATTCTTGTCCTTAAATCTGAAGACAGTAGCACAATCAATAAAAGATAAAACGATAATATCCCTAAACCGGTGAACACCGGCTTATACTCACTTGCAAATGGGATAAATACCTCGACGAATGTAAAGGAAACATAGTTATCGACTAAAAGGACAAGCCCGTGAAAAAGTCCGGCCAAAAACCCTATCCATCCGGCAAATTGATGGAAAAAGAGGAAAAGTGCCTTTTGAGTCCGATTTACCATGTTACCGCTGTATGCGGCACCTGCCATCACAGATAAAAATAACAGGCTGTACGAAGTGAAGCCGGCTGTTCTTATCCATTCCCAGGTGGTTATGTCTGGCATCAAAACTTCACCTCCCTCGCATACAATGAAAATGATTTATTCATCATCAATCTCCCATCCTTATTTATACAAACACAGCCTGCTTCGGGAAACCGCTCTACCAGCCATTTCATGCCTTCCTTTTCACCCAGAATGAGAAGCACCTTTGCAAGCACTTCCGCTTCTGCGGTTGTACTGTTTGTCATGACAGTCGCCTGTATAACGGGAGTGCTCACAGGCTGGCCGGACCTGCCGTCAAGAATATGGTTCACTTTCCTGCTCCCAATTTTCCAGCTGCGATACACGCTGTTGGAGGTGGCTACGGCCGCTTCGTTTGTAAGAAACTGGACAATATCGCAATTATCATCAAAGGGAGATGCAATTCCGATCAATTTATCAGCAGGTCCCCAAACCGCCATGTCTCCGCCTGCATCCACGAGACCGTCTGAAACACCTTGAACCGCCGCCATGGCTTTTAATCGGTCAACAGCCCATCCTTTTCCAATCCCTCCCGCATCAAATGAAAAGGATGTTTGTTTGGTCACTTCATTACTTCCTCTGTTAAACGTGATAAAGCTTTTTCGAGCATCATTGGTGTGTTGCTTGATCACCTTATCCTGGCTATACTGCTCCCGATCCATTTCTTCAAAACTTCTGTTATATCCGAGATTCGATAACTCATCTGCCAGATAGGGGTTAAAAACAGATCCTGTTTTGCTTCTATACTGGTCTGCCAGCTCCACAAGCTCATACAATTCTCCAGAAAGGCGGTACGGTTTGCCGGGTTCTGTCCGGTTCCATTCAGAAAGTACGCTGTCTTCACGAAAACGGGAGGCAGTTTCTTCAAACCTCTCAAGCCATGTCCGCATTCTTTTTTCCAATGTAGAGACAGTTGATGCGTCTGCATATTGATTGGCTTTTAGGACGACATCCGTATTCATTGCCTTTAGTGAAATGGTAAGGGGCCTCATGGTTATGATCTCCTTGTCCGCTGTTGCGCGGGCTCCAATCGGTTCTGACTGTTTTTGGGGACAGCAGTCATGACACCATTTGAAACATTCACATCCCAATCCTCTTCATTCCAGTTCAAAGATGCAATCCATGCTTCCCTGTCTTGTTTTTGATTCAATGGAATGTTCTCCGAAACAGGAGGAGAGAAAGCTGGGGTGATGGTACTTTGGGGTGTCTGCCCAACGGATGGCCAGGGCGCCCCTTCATTCCCCGCACGGTTTTCCATATCAGTCGTCAATCCGAGGAAAGCCGCCAATGCAGCTGTTCCACTGATTCCGACGATCCATTTTGATAACATTTTTGGTTTCATTCCGGATCACTCCTTTATCAAACTGATGCCTGTTTGCGTATTTCCTTCGATTACATAACCCAATCCATTCGCAATGACACTGACCGGAACATATAGTTCTTTATTTTTCAGGTGAACTTCAGCAGGCATGGGGGTTTTTTTCATATTTTCGTAAACGGCATGGGAGCCTTCTTTGAATATTAAATGGCTGCCATCTTTCCAAACTTCTGCTGTACCAGTAGTTTCATAACCAATATATCCGGCATCAAGCAATTCAGCTGCCTTTCTTGATTCAACCATCAACTGGCCCTTATACTCGAAAGCTTTTATTTGTCCGGTACGATTTTCTGCTGATAAGGGCATTTCCTGTACTGAAGATTGCTGAAAAAGAGTGCCGCTGTCCCAATCAGCGGAAGAACGGTTCCACTTTTGCCATGAAAGTGATTCTTCCGTCGAAGGCTGATCGTTTCCTGCTGCGTCTTCTTCATAGTGGTATTCACCTTCTTCTTCTTCGTATTCATGATTTTCTCCCTCCCCTTCTTCGTATTCGTAATGCTCTTCATCCTCCTCATGGTCATCATCATCCGCATAACCGAATCCCGGAACCATTGCCGACAATAATAGAAAAAGGATTATTGAATAGGCGAACTTCTTCTTTCTCATAACCATCACTGTCCTCTTCTGTTTTTTTATCAGTATAAAAAGCCAGTCTGAAAATAATCTGAAAAACCTTAAAAATTTCTTTCATTTCCAAAAAAACTCGCCGATTGGCGAGTTTTCAGGCGAAGACAGCGGCGTAGTTGCCCTCTATATTTTTATAATTGGCTGCTGCGCCGAGATCCTCCCTTGCTGATATTTATATAGTGAAAAAAAGACACCTGTATATCCAGGTGTCTCCGTTTAGGTCTCATCAACCCATTTCTTCCTTGACGGCAGAGTCTTCGTCACTTTCTGCCTTTTTCTTTAATTCTTTATACCCTGTACGTGTCAATTTAAATTCATGATCGACGTAGCCATCGCGCTCAAGCAGTACGATCTCTGTTTCACTGAGGTTTTTCTTTGATTCTTGCAGTTTCAAATTCAACTCTTGCAAAGAAGCATTCGATATATCGTCATCATCCAGGCATTCCATGAGTAAATGAAGTGAATCGGACGATGTTTTCAACCATTTTGTGGTTCCGGAGATGGCTTGCTGTACTTTTTCTTTCCATTTTTGTGTCTCCAAATGAAGCTTGCTGATTTCCCGGTCTTTTTCAGAGAGCTGCTCCCTATATTCTTTTTTTTCGCTTTCTGTCATATTGGCTCTTGAAAATAACCCTTCCAGCATCTGGGTACGGCCGAGTTCAGCTTCTTTCATTGCTTCTTTTACCGCTTCTGCTTCCTCCGGATTATCTTGAATGGCCTGCTCATGTGCTTCCTCTTCGATCTCCTCAATCTCTTCCGCTAAGTTTTCGGTTTCCCCATCCAGCTTCTTCTGGATTGCTGAAAGCTTTCTGCTTATAAATGTAAAACCAAGTATCAGTGCAGCAACAGTCGTGAAACGGAAGACGGCAGGAAATAAAGAGGATGCCAGCAATGCAATTGCAACTACAATCCATAATAAAAGCATGAGAAGATCTTTATTCGTTTTATCTTCAAAAATCGCTTTTTTCAATGACATGAATCTTTCCCCTTTCCGCTTTTATAACTATTCGAACATAAGATTATTTTTTGCCTGTCAAGCACCAGGTCACTAGAAAATACCCTTTTCTTTCAATTTTTAGTCATTGGATGTGATTCATTACGGGATCCGAATCATTTTATATCAGTTTTTTGACACCTTTATAAATGCCCGCCATCTCTTCAAATTTCATCCTGATAAGGCCGCTTGAAGAGGGCGCCACATATTCACATACTTCCTCCACGACAGGTGCCTCCTGAATTCCCCAGTCAACATTCCGGCGCTTGCTGTATTCCTGATATACGCCTTTTCCGACAAAGCAGACGACTTTCGGCATATATTTCTTTATTTTCTTTCGTAGGATCTTCCGCCCTTCTTCATATTCGTCACTGGTAATATCAGCAGCGGCTTTTGTCGGCCTGGCTACAATATTTGTGAAACCATACCCGAGCTTCAAAAGGTCCCGGTCTTCTTCCGGGCGATATTGACGTGGTGTCAGTCCCGCATGATACAGGAGCTTGTAAAATCGGTTCGTGGGATTGGCATAATGGTGGCCGGTCTCCCCTGATTTCACACTCGGGTTGAACCCGACAAAAAACACATCAAGGCCGTAATCAAGATGATCCTGAATCGGTTCCATCCGGCCCCTCCTTTCATTGAAATTCAAATGTCTAAGACTGTTTTCTGTCATGCCCGGATGAACCTTTGCCCGGGGCTTTCCGTGTATTATAAAAAAACACGGTGCATTACCGGGGCCAGAAACGGACACCGATACCCGGCTGCAGATTCGTACATCCGTGGCACCTTTTCTTTATCATAGAAGAAACAAATCGAATTAATCAATTAAAAATATATAAGTGACATGTATGAGTGTATTCCGTTTTTTCCATCTGGAACACAGTTTAACGGAACCAGGAGTTTGATTCAGGGCTTTTAGACCCGTTCATCACCGGCTGGCAAGCATTTGACTAATACAGATGTACAGCTGCCTTTATCTATATTTGTTAAATTGGCCTTTGCGTGAAACACCATTTTGCCGATCACCTTTCCTATACGGCGAAAAGGAGACCCTCATTGAGGTCTCCTTGCTATTTCCTGATAAAGTGCTGGGTCCAGTAATGGCCATATTCGCCGCCCTCAACATAACCGATGGCGATATGTGTATACTGGCTGTTCAAGATGTTTTCCCGGTGTCCTTTGCTTTTCATCCAGTCTTCCACAACTTCTGCCGGTGTCTTTTGGCCGGCTGCGATGTTCTCTCCTGCTGCTGTATAATCTATACCAAAATCAGTCATCATCGTGAAAGGAGAGCCGTATGTCGGCGAAGTATGGTCAAAATAGTTGTTGTCACGCATGTCTTTTGATTTTGCCCGCGCAACAGTTGTCAACTCTTCTGACAGCTTCAGCGGTTTGAGGCCTCGTTCCGTCCGTTCTTTATTCGTTAATTCCACTACCTTTTTTTCAAACTCTTTGACCGAGCTTGCGGTTTGCCGCTCACTCTTTTTGTCATCAGACTGTGTGACGCCGCCGGTTATGGTCGAGCCTTCATGATTAAAATCATTAAGCAGTCCGGTGATGGACTGTTCGTACTGGCTCCAAAACAGGCGTATCTGGTTTAAAAACGATTGATCACTCTCCGCACCGGATTGCTGGGCATTCAAGGTGGACGGCATGCCGCCCAGTACAATTACAGATGCCAGGAAAAGCACCAGTATTTTTTTCATGGTAAGCCTCCTCTAGATGTTGAAACAATTATTCATTCGTAGACTTTTACCACCTGGTGCTTTCCTTTAAACTCATTCATTGCCCATTTCAGGCATCAAAATCCTGGTGGACTCTGCTTTGCACTGCATTCACCTGTCCCTGGTACTTGCCTCTGTATGGATTTTCACACGCCTGATCCATTTCGGCAAATACCAACTGGCAAACTCTTCTATTTGCCGTAAGCTTGATCGGGACTCTATTTGCATTAAAGAGCTCCAGAGTGATCTGTCCTTCAAAGCCCGGGTCTACCCAGCCCGCATTTTGAATGAATAGGCCCATTCTGCCGATCGAGCTGCGCCCTTCCACAAAAGCGGTAAGATTATTGGGAAGTTTGATATATTCTTTTGTGGTAGCAAGAAGAAAGGACTGCGGTGGTATGACAATTTCATTTGTCTCCATTTCCACATACGTTGCCTCTTCATCCAGCGACATGACGGTAACGGCATTCTCATCTATTTTCATGAAATGTCCGCCGAGCCTCATGTCGACAGAAGCTGGCTGAATCTGACCTTCTGTAATGGGGTCAATAGACAGTTCCCCGGACTTCATTAATTCTTTTATTCGGATATCTGATAATACCACACTGCTGCCCCCTATCTTTTTTCTCTATCATACCTTATCTCCCCCTTTTCGGCGACCAGGCAGTTTCAGGACCGTAATGCCGGAAAACAAGGCGGAAATTCTACAAAGATATGTTGAATTCTCCGGGGAGATTTGTCAGCCCCCTAGCCTGCATATACACTTCCTTGCCGGCCAATTCTCTTCCCATACAGGAACATAAAGTGCAAGGCGCCGGCTTAGCGGTGCCTGGAGCTGGATGACTCCCTTCCCGCTTTTTATCCGCAACGCAAAACTTTTATAATTTCCTTAACAGCAAAAAAAGCGGCTGCTGCCGCTTTAAATGTATAGCTTGGGAACGGATGCTTTTTCTTTTACCGGTTCTTTGGGCCTGGATGGCTTTTTCTCTTTCTTAATGGGGATCTTCTTCTTATCCTCCTTAGGGGGCTTCTTTTTATTCTCTTTTTCAGAGGATATGTCCTCATCGCTTTCCAGGAAATCCAGTGATTCATCTTCGTCTTCCTCTTCTTCACTGCTGTCAAGAATATCCGTTTCATCCTCTTCACCGGATGAATTGAACGTTTTCATCATTTGCCAAAGTGCCGGAATGTTTTTTACCATTGGCCCGTATTGCTGTACAAGCGGCATAGCTGATTGAGCCATATTCAATGCATTTTGGACGTTACTCAAGGTTGACATTACACCGCCGCCGTTTGCGGCTGAAGCACCGCTGACAAGATTGGAAAGCATACCGCTTCCACCCGCTGCCTGCTGTCCGCCTGCCAGTGTATTTGCAAACTGCCCTGCCTGGGGATTCATTGCCCCAAACATTCCAGGCCTGGCCGCGAAACCTGCCGCCTGCCCCTGTCCGCCGTTCAAACCTCCTAACAACTTTGACAAAAATCCGCCCCGCGAAGCATTTCCTGCTTGAACGGGAAATCTACCCGGAGCGCCAAAACCCATCGGCCTTCCGGTGAATTGCCCCATGTTGGCCGGGACTCCCATTGGAGCACGAGGTAACCCACCTCCCGGCATGCCTTGAAAAGGTCCTCTAAATGGTGGCATGTGCATTAACTCCTTTGCAAACGTAATCCACTATACTTTCACAGTATGTACGGTTGCCCGGAATTGTTTCTGTCAAATGATATTTGGGCATATGATTTTTTATTTATGTTTTTTCTTAATATAAAATACGGTATGTGAAATTTTTATTGTCCAGATAAGAAAAGAGGAGGATTTCCCCTTTCTTATCTATATTCAATTAACTGGATTCCGCCGTCTTTTCCTGCTATTACTCTGTTTGCCATGCCGTTGAATAGCCCGTTTTCAACAACTCCTGCAAGCCCGTTCAGCCACTGGTCCAATTCGTCCGGATTCGCGATTGTGCCCATGTGAAGATCCAAAATGTAATTTCCGCTGTCCGTCTTGTACACTTCACCGTCTTTTTGACGCAATTCGCTTTTTATGCCGCGCCCGGCAAGCTTTTTTTCGATTTGTTTGTAGCCGAATGGGATGACTTCCACCGGCAGGGGAAATGCGCCCAGCTTTTCAACAAGCTTATTTGAACTTACCACCCAGATGATTGAGTCTGATGCTGCAGCCACCATTTTTTCGAACAGGAGAGCACCGCCCCCTCCTTTTATGCCGTTTCCCTCTTTATCGACTTCATCGGCGCCATCGATGGTCAAGTCGATCCGATCTGCTTCATTCAGCGGAATTAATGGAATCCCCAGTTCACCGGCCAGCTTTGTCGTCGAAGAAGAAGTCGAAACCCCCTTGATATTTAAGCCGTCCTTCATCCGCTCGCCCAGTTTCATAATCGTGTAATATACCGTTGAACCTGTTCCCAGTCCGACAATCATTCCTTCTTTGACATACTCGGCCGCTTTTTCACCGGCAAGTTGTTTTTCATTCATTTTTGCTCGCCCTTTCTTTGCAGGCTCTGTCAATCGGCTTTGTTGATATTGATGTCAGTGCTCCCTGAAGTGAACCTTGGTCTGTATTGCACGGCGGAAAATGCGACTCATCTTCAAGGAGAAAACTGATGTATCCTGCTGGTTAGCTTTTATCAACTGCCATTCTTAACAAGCCCTTATGTAATCGTTCCACTCCAAAGTATACAAAACTTTCAGAGGACCTGCCATATTCCATATCAAGTTTGTTGATCAGGGCATACTTTCAGGAACCATGAACGGTTCCTCGGTCCATCAAATTCACAAAAATAGATCCCCTGCCAGGTGCCGAGCAATGGTTTCCCGTCTTCGATCATGATGGTCTCTGAAGCACCAACTGTACTCGCTTTTAGGTGTGCGGCGGAATTCCCCTCCATATGGCGGTATTTTTCATGTGTCCATGGAAAAACTTCATCCAGCCCCATAAGCATATCATGGACAACATCCGGATCTGCATTCTCATTGATGGTGATTCCCGCTGTCGTATGTGGGCAATATACAGTGACGGTGCCGTTATTCACGCCGTTTTCCTTAACTTGCTGTTTCACAGCATCTGTGATTTCAATGAATTGGTCGCGTTTTTTTGTCTGCAATGATTTTTTTATGAGCATAACGATCCTCCTATCAAAGATCACAACACACTTCCGCCTGAAATCTTCACCGTTTCACCGACGATGTTTCCCGCACTATCGGATAAAAGAAAGGCAATCGTTTCAGCCACCTCTTCCGGTTCAGTGATTCGTCCGCTCGGCTGTCCGGCTTTGATCTCAGTGAGCAGTTGTTCATACGGTTTGTTTTGTCTGTCGGCTCTCCTCTGGATGGCTGATGCTCCCATTTCGGTGTTAACATAACCGGGAGCGACAGCATTTACCCTGACGCCGTGTCTGGCAGCTTCAACCGCGAGAGACTGGGTGAAGCCCGTCAGTGCGAATTTTGAAGCAGCATATGCACTGTTGCCATATGTGCCCCGTAAACCGGAAAGGGATGTCACGTTAACAATTGCGCCGGCTTCTTTTTCCATCATTCCCATGTAAACAGCCTGAGTAAAAAGGACTGCCGCAACATAATTGACTTCCATAATATGGCGGATCTCTTCTTCTGACAATTTGTCAACGGTTTCCCCTCCGGATATGCCCGCATTATTGACCAGCCCAAACACCGGTCCTACTCTTTCAACCGCTTGCTGAAGCACTTGTTCACGATCATGCGCTATCGTCAAATCCCCTGGTGCGGCAATAATCGTTTGGCTGTCATCCATACGCGGGAGTTCAGCTGCCAATTTTTCCAGTTTCTTTTCATTTCGCCCTGTCAGGGTCAAATCCGCCCCTGCCCCGGCAAGGGCTTCCGCAGTCGCTGAACCGATTCCTCCGGTGGCACCCGTCACCAAAACATGCTTTTTTTGGAATGCTGAAGATGAAAATACAGGCATTGCCAGTTCCTCCTTCTTGTCTCAAACGGACATATTTTGTGCTTTATCTCTCTCCTCTGTCAAGCATTCCCGCTATAACCTTTTTGAAATCTCCAAATAGGAAGCAAGAGGCGAATAAGCCGCTTTGTTCTTATACAACCTAAAAACATAACGATGGAACAGGAGGTGTCCTTATGCCAGAAAAAAAAGAAATGAGCAAAAAGCTGCAGCAGGCCGTACAGCATGCCAATGAAACAAATCCGTCACACCGGACCCGCAACCACCCTAACACTTCATCAAAGGAAAAAAGAACGTAAGTGGTCCTTTTCCTTTGATTTATCCGTTTTAGAGGCATAAAATCAAGTCTTTTATGGAGTCTTTGGTTTGACTTTCGAACTCAGAAAAATCAAAAGGCAGGTGCACGCCAGCACCTGCCTTTTTGTCAGGAAGGATCATTCTCATCATACGACAGTTTTGTGACTCTCGTATATTCTCCCTTCCGTTTTTCCTTTTTCGTCGCTTCTTCATTCAATTCCTCTTCATCATCCATGCCAGGCGCGTATTTTTCTTTTTTGTCGTCAGCCATCAAAGACACTCCTTTCATCTTTTAATTGTTTTTTCCCGATCGAACCATCAAAAACTGGAAAAAACGGCCGCCCGGCCGTTTTTTCATTTTCCTTCATTTTGGCTGCGTTTCCGCCTGTCCGGGTTCTTTTCCTTTCCATGGGCAATTTCTTTGGCGATTTCCGCATCTGGCGGCAAATGATTATTTTTCTTTTCCTGTAGCCGGTTCCGTTCCTTCTTTCCCATGAAACTACACCTCCAAATATTTGCTTGTCCAATTAGTGTGCTTCAAGAAGGCCTGATTATACATAATCGGTTACCCTTCACCTGCATACCGGTTCAGGATTCTGTCAACAGCAGAACCATATGTTTCGCCGAATAGGTTCAAATGCACAAGCAAATAAAAGAGCTGATAGAGAGGTTTCCTTTCGCTATAACCGTAATCAAGCGGATAGCTTTCTTTATATGCCCGATAAAAGGATTCACCGAACCCTCCAAACAATTCACTGAATGCGATGTCCATTTCCCTGTGGCCGTACAGCACGGCAGGATCAATCAAGTACGGCTCACCGCCCGGTCCCGGAATCCAGTTTCCACCCCAGAGATCGCCGTGGAGCAAAGAGCCCTCGGGATGGCGTGGAATCCATTCGGGAAGACGTTCCAGCAGCCGTTCCATCTTCTTTTTCCGTTTCAAAGGCATTCTTCCCATTTCTTCAGCAAGTCGGACTTGATGGCCAATCCGCTGCTCCCGGTAATAATCACACCAGTCTTTCCATATCCCATTGGGCTGGTGAAGAAGCCCTATGTAGTTATCTGCATCCAGTCCGTACCAGGGCATAGCCGTTCCATGAAGAGCAGCGAGCCGATGGCCTAACCTGCTTTCTGTGGAAGTACTTGCATCCCCATGCACCCATTCCATAAGAAGGTACCCTGTTCCATTTTCCGTTGTTCCAAAACCAACCGTCTCCGGGACACTAATGGCATTTGCCTTACGGATAAGCGAGAGGCCGAGACTTTCTTTTTCAAAAAATTCCCGGCCCTTTCCATCATTGACTTTCATGAAATAGGGCCCATCACCTGACGTGACATGAAAAGCCCTGTTGATATCGCCCCCGCTCACAGGTTCGATCGTCAATCCATCTGTTGGAATCCCGTGAACCACCAGGATTTCTCCAATGATTTCATCCATCCTATCACTCCTGTCCGCCGTATTTTCCGCTTAATACAGATGCCTGAATGGAATAAACCGCGGAATCCGCGGTTTACTGTTTTTGCACCATTCCCATATATTCCTCAAGTGTCATGTCCTGTTCATGTATTTCCGCTGCAGCGTCTTTGCCTACATACCGAAGATGCCATGGTTCGTATTGATAACCTGTAATCTCTTCTTTCCCTTCCGGATATCTTACAATGAACCCGAACCGGTGTGCATGTTGAGCGATCCATTCCCCTCCGGGCATATCACCGAAATCTGTTTCCAGTCTGTAGCCGTATGAGACGCTGCTTACATCCATCGTCAGGCCGGTCTGATGTTCGCTCTCGCCTGGAAATGCGACAACTTCATTCGCTGCTTCTTCTCCTACCTGGGCTGCCTTTTGGTCAAAAAGTTCTTTTTGGCGTTTATATGGACGGTACCCTGAAATCGCCATTAAATGAACGCCGTCTATTGATGCTGCTTTGAACATTTCCTCAAGCGCGCCGGCTGCTTCTTTTCTCATATATTTTTTCGGAATATCCCCCTCGAACGGAAACGGGACCTCCGGAATGACGAGATCGCCCGGTGTATAATCAGCCGGCAAGCCCTGAGTTTTATTTACAACGCTAAGGATATTGGCCGGATTCATAATAATCGTTCTTCCATTTACCTCCTTGACGACATTTTTATGCTTTTCCTTCAGGCTGGCTCCGCCGTCAGATGTACCCTCACCGGATTCATCCGTTTGTCCGCCGCTTTCGCCATTTTCAGATGAATGTTCTTTGCCATCATCCTGTTCATTGCCGGTACCCTGTCCGGATTGGTCTTCGCCCAGTATTTCCTTTATTTGCCCGGCTGTCGACTCCCGTTTCTCGGCAACATCACCATCGGTACACGCGGAAAGCAGCAGTGCGGCAGAAATTCCAACGCCGGTTATATATTTAAAAAATTTCATGATGATCTCCCCTTTGTCTGTCCTTATGATTTTAACAAATCATCGGTTTAACAGATAGTACCAAAAGAAATTAAAATGTGAATTCATCGTATCAGCTGAATGCTGCCGGTCGCCAGTTAAAATATCATAAAAAATGGACATCTGTCTTATTCACTGACAGTCCCCATTGCATACTTTATTATTGACCATCTTTTAAGGGGGTGGAAATTAATGGGTTACGGAAGATGTGGATACCGCGGTGGATATGGCGGTGGATATGGATACGGAGGCGGATTTGCGCTGATCGTAGTTCTGTTCATCCTGCTTATCATTGTCGGCGCAAGCTACTATTAATCGAAAAACAGGCGGTAAGCCCTTCAGCTTACCGCCTGTTCTCTATGCACCGAAGTTTGACCCGCAGATCGACTTCTCCATGAAACATATGTGTAAGGAGCACCCTGTTTGCAAGTCCGTGGGATACTCCGATGACCCGTCGCTTTCACACCTGAAAACGATAAAAAACCGCTTGAAGGGCAGCAGTGTTAAAATACCATCGGGACATAGCCGTCTTTAATGGCTTCTGAAACCATAGAACCGACATACTCGACGTCATAGCCAAGACCTTCCAGTTTTTCGGTCACGCCGCTTTTGTCTGATAAGAAGCGGCAGGCGGTCGGTTTGTTGTATTGGGCCAGCTTTGCCACTTTTTCCTGTACTTCTTCGTCTTCTGTGACAAGTTTTTCAAATGGACCAAAAAAGAAAACCTGGACATCGTCCAGCCAGTTGTTCTTGAGTGCATTCGCGGCATAAAGGATCCCTGTCAGCGCTTTTTCTTTTTCCCCGGTCGAAATGATGACCATCACTTTGCTTTGCATCTCGATCTCCCCTTTATCATTTTCATCTTCTACTTCATCAGTCTAGGTAAAGTCATTTCACAAAGCAAGCAGACGGGACTGTCGATTAAGGAAAATCAATTCATTGATGTCTATGGTAAAAGCCTGCCCTGGAGCTTGCGAGTTCCTGCCTTCCTCCGGCCGCACTCACATCTGCCCGGGTGTCCGCCCAATCAGCGCCCGGTATTTATAGAAAACAATTGATTGAAGGAGTCGGAGGATATAAAGAAAAGTCGTCGATTGGCTAGCCTTTTGGCGAAGACAGGGGCGTAGTTGCCATATATGTATATTCTTAAAATTTGAAGCTGCGTCGAATTGCTCCCTTGCTGACAATATATACTCCCTATATGGAAAAAAATCGAGTACAAAATCTTTGCGATTTCATACTCGATATTAACACTGGTTTTTTTGTTTTTCGGAATATTGTCAGTTTCCGATTCTCTCGGTTAAAAGGTTCGGCAGGACAAGCACTTCAACGCGCCTGTTTTTCTGCCGGCCTTGAGCGCTGTCATTCTTTGCGACCGGCTTATGCTCGCCAAATCCTTTTGCGCTGAATTTTTTCGGGTCCAATTGGTCATTTCCCAATAGGATTTTCATGAAGTTGACAGCCCGCATCACGCTTAAATGCCAGTTTGATTCAAACTGGGCATTGTGGATGGGTACAATATCCGTATGTCCGCTAATGATGATATTACGCGGTGGATTTGTCACGAGAAGATTCGACATGTCAGTTGCAAGTCTTTTTGCATCAGGTTTTACAGCCGAGCTGCCGGAGTCAAACAATGCCACATCCTGGATTGTTATGAGCAATCCTTCATCAGAAAGCTCCGTTTTAAAATTTTTTTCAAGGTTATTGTTGCCGATATAATCATCCATCTTCTGCTGCAGCGCTTTTAAGGCCTTCATTTCCATTTCAGCATGCTTTTTTGCCAACTCTTCATCTGGCTCTTCTTTTTTGTCCTCATCCAAAGCGAGTGGCACGGAACCGTCATTCTCGTTGTCAAATTGGGCTGGAGCCTGTTCATCAAGAATCCCGGTGGAACCATTGAAGGCACTGTCGAACGCCCTGACTATTTGCTGATACTTGACGGCATCTATGGAACTTGAGGCAAAAAGAACAATGAACAGGGCGAGGAGCAACGTAAGCAAGTCTGCATATGGAATCAGCCAGGATTCATCCATATGGTCGCTCTGACGTTTTTTCTTCGATCTAGGCATTCTCAAGTTCTCCCGCAAATTCCTGCTGATTGAGCTGCTCCCTCTGGCCTGCCGGCAGATAAGAAGCAAGCTTGTCGCGGATCACCATGCTTGACTGCCCTTCCTGGATGGAAAGGACTCCTTCGATGATAATGCGTTTCAAAAAGATTTCCTGGCGCGATTTCTGCTTCAACTTATTCGCAAACGGATGCCATAGCACATATCCGGAAAATATTCCGAACAAGGTTGCGACAAAGGCGGCAGCAATCGCTTTGCCGAGAGCTCCGGTATCTTCCATATGACCAAGCGCGGCAATCAAGCCGACCACCGCTCCGAGAACACCGAGTGTTGGTGCATAAGTGCCCGCCTGTGTGAAGATGGCGGCTCCTGCAAGATGGCGATCTTCCATTGCATCAAGCTCTTCACTTAGCACATCCCTGATGAAATCGGGCGATTGTCCGTCAATCGCAAGTCTCATGCCATTTTGTAAAAACGGATCTTCAATTTCTTCAAGCTTCGTTTCCAGTGCCAGCAGTCCTTCTGCACGGGCTGTGTTCGCCCAGCCTGCAAACGTATCGATTAATTCTGATGCAGGCGGCAGTTCCTGTTCTTTGAATATAATCTTTAAAAGCGCCGGCACCTTCTTCAGCTCACTTGCTGGAAAAGCAATCATTACGGCTGCCGCAGTACCGGCAAATATAATCAGAAATGCTGCCGGATTGAAAAGCGCTGTCACATCGACACCCTTCAATATCATGCCGACTCCAACAGCCAGCACACCTAAAATGACACCGATAATCGTCGTTTTGTCCATAAAAATCTCTCCTGCCAGTGACTTAAAATAGAATGAGGAAATAGATATGGCCTCTGTCAGGCTCAATCAATCCCTGTCATTGTTTATATCGGACAGGATACCGGTTCTGTTAAGTTTCATTTTCGCTCATATTGAAAACATGCAGGAATGAGGCCTATTGAACCAGTTCGAACGGGTCCCCGGACCAAATCCAATGTAGAATCCCTCACTCGCCATAATGAAAATCCGGGCATCATTCTTTCCGGTTATCCAGAGGAAATGAAGCGGCTGAAAAGCTTGATGGAACAGAAATGATCCAGGGGCATTATCACAGGAATAAACTATGTTACAATTGAAGATGGATTAAATACGATAAAAAGGATGATTACTATGTTAAGCGACAAACTACTTGAAGGTCTCAATGAACAAATGAATTACGAGTTCCATTCCGCCAATCTTTATATGGCAATGGCCGCTTACTTGAAAGCGGAAAACCTTGATGGCTTCTCCAACTTCTTCCTCGTTCAGGCTGAAGAAGAACGATTCCATGCAATGAAGTTCTTCAATTTCATTAACGATTTAGGCAAAAGAGCTGTGATTACCGGCCATGAAGACCCGAACAACGAATTTTCCTCTGTGCTTGACGTGTTCGAATCGGCCTATGCCCATGAAAAAGATGTGACGAAACGCATCTATAGCCTGTCTGATATCGGATGGGACGAGCGGGAGCATGCGACGATCAATTTCCTGAAATGGTTCATCGATGAACAAGTTGAAGAAGAAGCCACCTTTGACACAATTATTCAGAAGCTTAAGCGGATTGAAGGGGACAGCAACGCTTTTTACATGCTGGATGAAGAACTCGGCAAACGCACCTTCAGCGCTGGCAATCTGTAAAAAATTTAAAATCCGCTGCGCAACCCGGCAGCGGATTTTAAAATATCATATGGTTTACATAATATAATTATGGTTATCTATTGTTTTCGTAGTCATCCCACGCTTGATCAAAAATGGAAACCGCATCCAGTGAGTATTGTTTCATTTCAATATATGAGCTGATTTCGTGATAGTCTTCCGACTGTTTAGGAAAAGCAGGATCCCGATACATTTCTTCGGCCAGCTCACTATATGTGTTGCGTTTCAGGGCCCCGCGAAATTTCATAAAGTAATGATAAAAAGATTTTTTCACCGTTTCCCACTCCTACTCCTTATACTGACGCTGTTCCATTATTTTAGCAGAGCCGGCCTTATCTTCCAAGAACAAAAGCGCAGGGGCGCCCGCTTAGCGGCCTACGCAAAAGCGGGGGTACCCGCAGGAAGGGGATCACCGCTTATGACGATAGCCGCTGGCGCGGATCTGGATTACTCCCTTCTTGCTTTTTATCCGCAACACAAAATTTTTATAATTTCCTTAACAACAAGAAATGCCCAGTGCGTTCTTCAGCAGTTTTTGCAGGAGTAGCTGAAGGGGCAAAACCCGTCGTCAATATAACCTATAGGCTAAGAAAGGTGCGTATTGGCAAAACCTTTTTTCGATTAGTGACTCAGCCGAATGGTCCCTTTGCTTTATAAAACTGGCCTTAACCGTAAAAAAAGAAGCAGCAGGTTATCCTGCTGCTTCCGCACTCGTTCCGTCTTAATAGCTGGAGCTTCCGTTCAGGCTGGAATTGCTGCTTGAACTGCTTTCAGACTTATGCTCGGTTTTCAATTCTTCGCCGGCTTCTTTCACCTTCGATTTGATGTCCTTGATTTCGCTTTTTGCTTCTTTTGCCGTGTCCATTACTTCATTTGACATATCCTCGGCATTTTTTTTCATGTCTTTCGCTTCTTTCACTTCACTTGAAAAGACACTGTTGAACTTATCATAAATATCCTGGGCATCGTTCATTGCGTCCTTCAATACGTTCGTTGCATCTTTGACACGGCCCATCATATCGTTGGCGAAGCCTTTAGGATCTTCTTTGACATCTGAATAGAAGGAAGACGTATTGTCTTTTACACCTGAACTTTTACTTGTCATTTTTCTCCTTGTATCTTTATCAATCAGGGTTACAAGACCGCCGATGGCAGCGCCAAGCAGGACGCCTTTAAGGAATTTGCTGTTTCCCTGGTCCTTGTTATACCCGCTATAATCAAGTTCCCCGTTTCCAGGAGTAACTGAGCCAAGCTGCGGCTGATCCATCTCGCTGTAGGTTTCGTTATACGTCTCGTTAAATCTTTCCATGTTATATCTCCTCCTTGAAATCAATGGTATACATTATTTTTTCCTGCTAGTAGAGATATTCCCGACGATAAAAGGTGGTAAACCTAAAAGAAATCAAGAAGGAATTGAGCTTGCCCGGCAGCGTTTAAACAGGCCGATCTGCGGAATGAAAGATATTGATGGAGCGATGTATATTGAATGATTATCTGCCGGCGCCAAGTTGGAGCAGCCGGAAAATCCAAATCCAGGTTAGAACAAAAGCGCAGGGCGCCCGCTTAGCGGCGTACGCATAAACGGGGGTACCCG
>JAENYN010000021.1:64528-72642 GCA_016841765.1 Guptibacillus hwajinpoensis | reverse complement strand
CAATAAAAAAGGAATTGCCTCCCCATGGCAATTCCCGCACAGACCAAAGAATATGGATCTCTCCATAAACATTTCGGCAACCCGGCTGTCATCACCCCTTCGAGTATTAGACCCGCAGCTTTGCGTCCTTGCCTTTCGGTCAAGTTTGCCATTATCGATGTTCTTCATCAGAACTATTGATTTGTAGCTAATTATAGTAGTTTAGATTGCATAATTCAACATAATCTGACACATTTAGGTCTTTTTTACCATGTATTTCTTCCTCTGATATGGTTTTTTATTCCATAATCTATAGATAAATAAAACCGCCCTATTAGGGCGGAGGAAGAATATCATTATACTATTATACTAGAATACCAGAATGGAGAAATCGACAATTGCCAGTTGTAATAGAGCACCCAGGAGTGGCCTTTTCAATTTCTTGAGAGCGTAAATCTTAACTCCTTTATCAGGCGAAGACATGATTGAAAATTTATCCATTATCCTTTTTGCACCACGGAGGCCAAGTCCCAGCCCTTTTGCAGAAGCATGATGGCTTTCCTTCAGCACACGTGGGAGGTCCGTGATCCCTTTTCCGTTATCTTCGATTTCAAGGTGGATGCCCCGTTCATTGTAATAGCAGATAAACTTCCCTGATGAACCAGAGTGCTTGATGATATTGTGGGTTAGCTCTGATACAGAAACGAGCAGCTGCTGTTCTTCAAATTTTGAAAACCCAGCATGATCTGCTACCTTTTTTGCACACAAAAGCGCAGCTTTGACATCTTCTTTGGTATGGATTTCCACTTCATATCTCACAGCTGTTCCCCTCTACTTGTAGACTTGTTATAACTACATAATTCCCCCGGGATGGAAGTGGTAAACCTGTTTGACGCAACCCGCGGCTTACCGCTGCTTTCGTGCCTGGCTGCAGGGTCTGCCTTTGCAAAATTATACGTCCACGCTTTTAACGATCCGGTAATTTTTATGGGCAACCACTGTCTTTTCAAATTCGAAATCCAGTTCATGCAGATGGTCCATAACCGTCAAGTCCACAATTACACTATTCGTCAGGACTTTCTCAACCTTGCCATACCATCCGTCTTTAAATTGCACAATATCGCCTACTTTTGCCTCAACCATCACATACCCTCCTCCAACATCTTCTGCAAAGGCAAACAAAGGCTGACCTTTGCCAATCATCCTTAAAATAATATTATTTTACTGAAAAAGATATCGTACTGCAAATTTTGTCTATCCTAATTATCGGCATGAAACGACATTATCTTTATAGACCATTTTGAGAAACATATGTGTTCCGCCGTTCGTTTGCTGCTCGAACGTACCGGCAGCTTTGAAGCCGGCTTTTTCATACACCTTAATCGCCCTCCGGTTAAAAACAGCAACCGCAAGTGTGATCTCATCGGGTTTATAGGCCTGCTTGCAAAAATCCAGGCCGGCTTTCAGGAAGGCCCTGCCCTTTCCTTTACCCGTTTGGTCAGGCCTCATTCCAAGACCGATATCGACAGACCGTTCTTCAGCAGTGTTTGCAAAGCTGAAAAAACCGATCAATTCGCCTTTTTCCATTACGGCAAAATAACGGTTCCCGCGTTTTTCTTCATCGAGAAATTCCTCAAGGTCTTCCCTGTCCGCTTCCATATCATAGAAGGCATACTCACTAGGATAGTGCCATTCATATGCAATCTCCTCCGCCTCATTCTGCGTCAGCTTCCTGAACTCATACATCCCATAACCCCCTGTCTCAAAATCAAAAAGCTTCCGAATGTAACCGGAAGCTTAAATGAACCGTTTAATTCCCTTGATTGTCTCTGTATGTAAAGCTTCATGGTAAATCGTCCTGACCAGCACTTCTGCAATCGTCTGCATATCATATTCTGTTTTCTGATATTCCATATCAAGCCTGTTTCCATATTTCATGCGGATAGCATCAATCTGGCCGCCCAGCAATTGTTTTAAAAAGTCGAGCGACGGAGGCTGTTTGTCCCAATCAGCCGGGCTTGTTCCAAATCCGGACCATTCATGGAAGCCATCCGGCACTTCAATCGGTTCTTTTATGAGATGTTTTATCCACAAATATTGATCAACATAAATATGTCCGAGGTTCCAGCGGATGTTATTGTTGAATCCCTCCGGAATGATATCTGCAGCTTCTTCGCTCAACGACTCTGCCATTTGCAGTGTCTCCTCTCTGAAAGCATGAAGCTGGTTGAACAACACCTCATGTCTTCGTTCCAATCGTCTTCCCCCCATAATTAAAAATCCAGTTCTCTCTGATGCTTCTGTTCAAACTTAATCCCTTTTTTACATTCGATATAATCTGGTCGCACACCTCTTTTTTCCAACAAGTTACTTTGACTCAAGGGGTTATGCCTTCTGGTAAATATTTTATTACACAAAAAACTGGTGCAGCTTTTTCCATTATCGAATATAATAGAATTAGTACATTACTCCACTAATGCACTATGGATGCTTAGAGAAGAGGTGGAATGGTTGATTCTTAATACTGACAGCAGTAAACCAATCTATATCCAGCTGGCGGAATGGCTGGAAACAGAAATATTAAGCGGGCATATGGCGGCGGATGAAAAAGTGTATTCCCAATATCAGCTCGCTGATATGTTCAATATCAATCCGGCTACTGCCGCCAAAGGGCTTACATTGCTCGCTGACGAAGTAATCTTATATAAAAAACGGGGGTTGGGGATGTTTGTCACTCATGAAGCAAAACAATTAATCACATCGAAACGGAAAAACCGGACGTTGAAAAACCTGGTTGCGGAAACCGTTCTCGAAGCAGACCGTCTTAATGTAAGCGACACTGAGCTGATAGAAATGATCCAGGCCGAACAGCGCGCCGTAAAGGGGGAAGAAGAATGAGTGTAATCGAGTGCAGCAATCTCACCAAAACGTACGGAAAAACGATAGCACTTGACAGCCTGTCGCTCACGATAGAGGAAAATACGATAACAGGCTTGATTGGCCGAAATGGTGCGGGTAAAACGACGCTATTAAAACTGATCGCCGGACACTTGCTGCAAACCTCAGGGGACGTCCGGGTGTTTGGCCAAAAACCGTTTAACAACTTAACCGTGTCCGCCAACATGATTTTCATCCACAATGATATGACCTTGCCGGATTCCTTGACGCTGAAGGATCTTTTGAAATCCTCGGAAAGCTTCTATAAAAATTGGGATGCTGAACTGGCGCAGCGGCTGTTCGATTATTTCGACCTGGACAGCAGCTCGGTATACAGCCGCCTTTCAAAGGGCATGAAAAGCACATTCACTATGATTATCGGCCTTGCGGCACGCTGCCCGCTGACAATATTCGATGAACCGACAACAGGCATGGATGCGGCAGTTCGGAAAGATTTTTACCGGGCGGTGCTTAAAGATTACCTTTCACATCCACGCACCATAATCATGTCTTCCCACTTGCTTGAAGAAATCGAAGACTTACTGGAAGATATCCTATTGATCGACAGCGGCCAAAAGCTTCTTCATCTGCCAATGGCAGACCTGAAGGATTATGCAGTTGCCTTAAACGGTGACCGGGATGCTATTGCCCGGTTCACAATTGACAAAGAAATCATCCACGAACAGCCAATTGGTGAAAACCACTATTATACTGTTGTTTCTAATACATTTTCCGAACAGGAAATGAAGGCAATGCAGGCAGCCGCAATAAAAACAAGCCGGGTGCCTTCCGATGACCTTTGCATCTATTTAACCGGGGAAGCAAAAGGGGGAATTGATGATGTTTTTAACAGAAGCTAGGCTTCCGGATATCACATTGAAACAATACAAGTATAAACTGAACAGTTATATCGGCGCTTTCCAGTCCCTAATGCTCATCCAATTGCTCGGGATCCTCCTATCTTTATCCGGCACCAGCTCGATGAGTTCCGGTTTCTCGGATGGCGTGAGTATCTCAATAAAATTTTACACTGGTGACCTGATCGTCGCGTTTACGATGATATGGTCACTCATGATCGGCATTTTACTCACGACAAAAGCATATCGGTATGATGATTTCACGTTTGTGACCAGCCGGTTCACAAGCAATCTATCAAGCATGTTGTTTTTGATTACAGCCAGCGTCATTGGCGCAATTTCTGCCCTGCTTGCAGGCGTGCTGCTAAAAGTGATCATTTACTTCGCTTCCGATATCCCGCCTCTCGGTTTTCAGCCGTTTGAAGACTTGCATATCGGCATCTTGGCCGCCTTCTTCTCGCTTCTCCTTTTTTCCGGAGCCGGCTACTTTGCAGGAATGCTTGTCCAGATTCACAAAATGTTTGCGTTTCTTTTGCCGGCTTTTTTTGTAGGCTTGCTCGTTCTAGATGCTAAAAACAGTTCTGAAGAGGGACTCCTGTTTCATATCGCCTCCTTCTTCGCAGACTCTTCCCTCTTGTTATTCAGTTTAAAAACAATAACGATATCAGCAATCTTTTATGCTGCCGCAATTGCCATATCCAATCGGTTGGAGGTGCGACCATGACACTCGTATTGCCGATTTTGCTGTTCTTGACCTTTGCCGCGGTCATTCCGCTGATGATGAGGAAGCGGCGGAATGCAGCCGGAAATGGCACCTTGAGTGCCCGGAAGCTTAAGTGGATTCTTGGTGGGTACGGGGGCCTCTTACTGTCCGCTGCTATTGTTGCTGTGATTTTACAGACTGGAATTCCAGCAGAAAGTACAGATATTGATGTTCCTGGTCGTGCGGAAATCCTGTCAGCTGCGCAAGCTGGAACACTCAGCGAGCTTGAAGAGATACGCCTTGATAAAAAGATGGAGCTGCCCTTCGAAGGAAGCGAGCTTTTGGTGGAGCTCAGGGAAGGTGGCGGGTACCGGAATTCCCTCCTATTTTACAAAGAAGACCAGGCTAAAGACGGTACAATCAAAGTGGAACACTACCGCACCCCTTCTCCATATAAAGGAATGGACCTGACCGAAAAAATACCGCCGGCTGGATTTTTGTTGAACGGAAACACACTCACAATCAGTAACCTGTCCACATTGGAGCTTGAATTCAATGGCATTGAAAAAGAGTTCATCATCAAACATTTTACGAATGGGAGAAGCAGTTTTGAAAGCGAACTTCACCCTGAACCGCTTTTGAGGGAAGAAAATATATATCTTATCCGTGTACCGAAGGGAATGGATGTTACGTCGGGAGCTAATTCCTTCATTGAGAAAATTGAATAATGATTATTATAAAAACTGATCGGCGTCTGGCAGGTTGATACCCTCCAGGCGCCTTTTTTGCGAAGAAAGCGGATTCCTTGAAAGGTCCTCGCCAAAAAATAGCCTCAAATTAAAAAGAGCCGTTACAATGCATAACGGCTCACCATTACTGTTCTTCCAAGATTATCGCGCGTTCGGGAATACTCTGCGCGTCATATTGCCAAATTCATTAAAAAATCCTGCAATCGGTTCACCGCGCTGGATACGATCGACATAATCCCTCATGCTGTCAGCGAAGTCAGGGTTTTCAGATACATACACATTGTCAATATCATTGTCCGTTTTCTTTACTTTATCAGCAATTTTGTTCTTCAGTTTGTCGGACAAGTTCCTGTTTGGATTACCTGCCAGCACGACGGCCACATATGCATTGTTATCTGTTGTCACGGTATAGGCCCGGTCAACCTCTTTCATAGCAGCAATGCGATCGCTTGCTTTCTCCGCGACATTCATTCTTCTATTATTGTCACCGTTGTTATTGTTTGTCATGCCGTTATTGTTGTTGTTTGTGTTTGTCATGCCGTTATTGTTTTCACGATTGTCAATCAGTCCGTCATCTCTCGTGCCGATGTTTTCATAGCCGGTGTTTTCAACGCCATTGTTATTGTTATCGTTATCCCTTGCGTTTGTGGCACAGCCGGTTAAAGCACCTGCAGCCAGAATTGCCGTTAAGATTATCTTTAGTTTACTCATTGCTAAACACTCCTTTAGATGGATTTGCCCTTATCTTGAACAGTCTGCCACTAAATTATGTAAGTGTTTTTCCTTTTAGGTAAATTGTCTCCTTGGGGCCCGATCTATTGTCAAAAACCGGCTTTTACCTTATTGCCGGTAAAAATTCCACTAATTTCCGTTCCCCACCTACCCTGAATCTGTGCCGTTTCCGCTGCCTTCCAACTGGCTGAATTTACTTATCATGAACTTCACCACGGCGGCAAAAAGTAAAGGGGACTAAAGGTAAAGGAGCAAAAGAATGTGGTTATGATGATCAGAAACTGCGTCTTATCCATCTGGACCTTTTTGGATCCTTATTATTTTGCAGTAACAAGGCTGCAATATATCATCAACGAACAAAGAGAACGGCAAGTCTTCCGGGTCAGATTGACGCGATATAAAGGAAAAGACATGACCCTGTCTGACGGCACGTTAATCAAGAAAAACGACCTACTGGTGAAAATCCACCTCCACAACATCAGGATCATTAATGAAATGGACAGGTATCAGACCGAAATCCGCAAAGCCATGTTCCTTTATAAACATGTTGAAAAAGCCCTCCCCTGCCTGGCCAGCTATGTTCACGCCCATACGAGCAGCCGGGAAATAAAAGGCATCCTTGGAATAACCGTGTTAAACAAGGGTGCTGATCGGCTCGGCTTTGAAATCATGCCGATTAATAATCCCTTTTACAAAAGATTCAAGCTGATAACCGCCATTCCGATCTATTTGCTGTCCAATAATTTCAACAGGCAGTCCGTGACGCGGAAGAAACCTGCTTATCTTTGCATGTCAAAAAACCAGCTGCTGTCAGGACATTTTAAATCCGCTTAATCAGGAACCCCCAAATATTACCGGTTCATGGCCCCTTCCTATCCTTATATAATTAAAGGAGAAGGAGGGGAATTTTATTGATACTGTCTATTACAGGAGTACTATTGAGTATCAGTGTTTTCTTTCTATATAAAAAAGCGAATGCCAATACGAAGGAGTTTGCAGTCAATACGATATTCCTTGATGATCATGACCGGAACACGGACGTTTCGGCCCCTTCCGTCAATATTCTGCACTTATCCGATCTTCATCTTGAAAATATATCGGTCACCCCGGATGATTTATATGAAAAATTCAAAGATGAGCAGTTTGATCTTATTGTCCTGACGGGGGATTTTCTTGACCGGAAGCGGACCATACCTAAGCTCGTCCCTTATCTGGAGTCTCTGAACCGCCTGAATGCCAAATACGGGATGTATGCTGTGTTCGGAAATCATGATTATGTACTGAGAAAAAACAATTTCAAAAATCTTGAAAAAATACTCAATGACCATGGATGCAAGACCCTGCAGAACGAGTCCGACACCATAATGGTCGATGATCGGCCGCTTCATATCATCGGTGTCGATGACTACAGCACCGGCCGCAGCAATCTTGAAAAAGCATTTGCAGAAGCCGGAAATGGCTTTAGGCTTGTTCTCACACATGACCCTAATGTGGTCCTCAGCATGAAAGAGTATCATTATGATTATCTTCTTTCCGGCCATTTCCACGGCGGACAGATCCACTGGCCCAAACCGTACCATCTTATCAAAATGGGAAAGCTTGTCCGCATGGAAATGATCAAAGGCCTTAACCATTACGATGGAAAGCAGTTTTACATCAGCGAAGGGCTCGGACAGACTGGCGTGAACATCAGAGTCGGAAGCCGGCCGGAAACGACCTGCCACCGATTTACGCTCTCCGGATCATCGGAAGCTATGAAATGATCAAACAAAATATAACAACCCTTACAGTCCATTTCATTATTGAACTGGGCTGTTTGTTTTTGGTGCGATAAAAGGTGGTTGAAAAGCGGATTTTCCTTTGCATGGGAAATGGGGGCTGATGATTTTAACGGAATTGCACTGAATGGAGATTCAGTGCTTCTAATTTTGAATTTCTTTTGTTTATGTGCACTGAATGGTGATTCAGTGCTTCTAATTTCGGCTTTCTTCTGTTTATCCGCACTGAATGAAAATTCAGTGCTTCTAATTTTGACTTTCTTCTGTTTATGTGCACTGAATGAAGATTCAGTGCTTCTAATTTTGAATTTCTTCTGTTTATGTGCACTGAATGAAGGTTCAGTGCGCCTAATTTTGACTTTCTTCTGTTTATCCGCAC
>JAENYN010000021.1:0-64518 GCA_016841765.1 Guptibacillus hwajinpoensis | reverse complement strand
GCACTGAATGAAGGTTCAGTGCGCCTAATTTTGACTTTCTTCTGTTTATCCGCACTGAATGAAGATTCAGTGCTTCTAATTTTGACTTTCTTCTGTTTATCCGCACTGAATGAAGGTTCAGTGCGCCTAATTTTGACTTTCTTCTGTTTATCCGCACTGAATGAAGGTTCAGTGCGCCTAATTTTGACTTTCTTCTGTTTATCCGCACTGAATGAAGGTTCAGTGCGCCTAATTTTGACTTTCTTCTGTTTATCCGCACTGAATGAAGGTTCAGTGCGCCTAATTTTGACTTTCTTCTGTTTATCCGCACTGAATGAAGGTTCAGTGCGCCTAATTTTGACTTTCTTCTGTTTATCCGCACTGAATGAAGGTTCAGTGCGCCTAATTTTGACTTTCTTCTGTTTATCCGCACTGAATGAAAATTCAGTGCTTCTAATTTTGAATTTCTTCTGTTTATGTGCACTGAATGAAGATTCAGTGCTTCTAATTTTGACTTTCTTCTGTTTATCCGCACTGAATGAAGGTTCAGTGCGCCTAATTTTGACTTTCTTCTGTTTATCCGCATTGAATTGAGACTCAGTCCTTCTAATTTCGGCTTTCTTCTATTTATCCGCATTGAATGGAGATTCAGTGCTTCTAATTTCGGATCCCTTCTGTTTATGTGCACTAATCGGATTCACGATGTTTCCCGTCCCTCGCGCAGGGTGACCTGAGTTAAAATAAACCAAAGGCGCGATCAGCGTTAATACGGGATGTCGCTTTTCTTTCACCAGCCATGGATCAATCCAAAAAATCAAGGGTAAAAGCGGACTCATTTTAAGAAATCACTTCAGTTTCTCCTTTTGGCCTTGTCGGTGGACAAAGAAAGTAAAAATGAGATAAAGTCTGAATAGGCAAGAGGTTTTGAATCGCCCTGATACATACAAATTTTGTTATTGACTCCCCCGGTTCCGGGAAATTCCGGTGGACAGAATGTTTTGCCTGACAAAATCCCAAGTGATTTTTACAATGATTTAATCATTTACAGTACATCTTTTGTTTACAATTGTAGTAATGGTTACTTATTCATATCAGGAGGGATACTATGAACATTATTGTTGCCGGGGGCGACGGTTTTTGCGGCTGGCCGACTGCCCTTTACTTATCGAAACAGGGCCACACCGTTTCAATTATTGATAATCTGGTTAGAAGAGAAATAGACGAAGAGTTGAATTCAAACTCCCTGACTCCGATCGTCTCACTTGATGAGCGGGTCGGCCGCTGGGAAGAAGTGACCGGCCGGACAATCAAAACGTATATCGGGGATTTGACGGATTACGCTTTTTTGAGCTGTGTCCTTGAAGCGGAGAAGCCTGATGCATTCGTCCATTTTGCCGAGCAGCGGTCCGCACCTTATTCCATGATCGACCGGGAACATGCTGTCTATACGCAGACGAATAATGTCACCGGGACGCTTAATGTCCTGTACGGCATCAAAGAAATTGTCCCGGACTGCCATCTCATCAAATTGGGAACAATGGGGGAATACGGCACTCCGAATATTGATATCGAAGAAGGCTACATAAAAATACAGCATAAAGGCCGTGAAGATGTCCTCCCTTATCCGAAACAGCCCGGTTCCATGTATCACCTTTCCAAGGTTCATGACAGCCATAATATCATGTTTGCCTGCAAAATCTGGGGCATCCGTGCAACTGACTTGAACCAGGGAATCGTCTACGGGCTCCATACAGAAGAAACACAAATGGATCCGCTGCTTGTTAACCGTCTTGACTATGATGCCGTATACGGCACCGCCCTGAACCGCTTTTTGATCCAGGCGGCAATCGGCCATGATATGACGGTTTACGGATCAGGCGGGCAAACACGTGCTTTCCTTAACATAAAAGATACGATCCGCTGCATTGAGATTGCGGCAGAGAATCCGGCCGAAAAAGGCGAGTTCCGCGTATTCAATCAATTCACCGAGTATTTCTCCATGAATGACCTCGCCGAAAAAGTGAAAAAGGTCGCAGCCGACGAAGGCATCACAAGCAAAATCGCCCATATTGAAAATCCGCGGATCGAAAATGAGGACCACTATTACCATGCGGTCAATACGAAGCTAGTCGACCTTGGCCTCGAGCCGAATTTGCTGACAGATGATGTATTAAAAGGCATCCTGAAGTCTGTCGTCAATCATAAAGACCGAGTTATTACCGACAACGTCCTTCCAAAGGTGACCTGGAAATAAGAAGGAGTTTTTCCAATGAAAATCGCCATCGTCACAGAAACATTCCTGCCATCTACAGACGGTGTGGTGACAAGGCTGTGCGCCACGATCAAATGGTTAAAGGAACAGGGGCACGACATTATTGTCATCGCCCCTGACCTTGGCGTGGATGAATTTGAAGGAGTTCCGGTCAAAGGGATTCCGGCCCGGAAATTCTTTTTCTACCGGTCCCGGGAATTCAGCCTGCCGAGCCGGAAGGTGAAAAAGATTTTTAAGGAGTTCCAGCCGGATGTCGTCCATGCCGTCAATCCGGCACTTGTCGGTTTCGCCGGGGTCCAATATGCAGAAAAACTGAAGCTGCCGCTCGTCGCCTCCTATCATACAAATGTACCCCGCTATCTCGACTATTACCGGCTTTCAGCGTTCAAACCCCTGCTGTGGTGGTGGATCCGCCGGATGCACAATAAAGCTGACTTGAATTTGTGCACATCACAGTCGGTACAGAAAGATCTGACCGGAAGAGGCTTTCACAATGTCCATGTCTGGAAACGGGGCGTAGCTGTCGATAAGTTCGGCTCTGAATATTATGACGAGACAATGCGGGAGCGGCTTACAGGCGGAAAAAAGGACAAAGTCCTGCTGCTCTATGTCGGACGGCTTGCCGCTGAAAAGGAAATCCAAAAAATCAAGGATGTGCTTGAGGAATCCGATCAGTTTTGCCTTGCCCTTGTCGGTGACGGTCCTTACCGGAACGAATTGGAACGCCATTTTGCGGGGACGGACACGGTTTTCACCGGCTTCCTCCACGGCGGAGAACTCGCTGCAGCTTATGCGTCTGCTGATGCGTTCATTTTTCCATCAACGACCGAAACACTGGGGCTTGTCATTCTGGAAGCTATGGCATCAGGACTGCCAGTGATTGCCGCTGACAGCGGACCGACGCGTGAGCAAATCGAGGACGAGGTCACCGGCCTCCTTTATGATCCGAAAGACCGGACAAGTTTCACAACGACTGTGCTGAAAACACAAGACAGCCGCTTGCTCGCTTCCATCTCAGCAAAGGCATTGGAGGAAGGCAGGACGATGGGGTGGAATCGCCCTGCTGAACAGCTCGAGCAGCTTTATAAAGATGTCCTTCATGAACGGGCCCGGGAAGAGAAAAATGTGCACCGCTTCAAGGCCGGTGAAGAACCGAGGTAAAGACAAGTGAACGAGAAAACGAGGGATCGTATGCCAGCAGGAACGAGAAGAAAAGGACCCTTTCAATTCATGCAATTCAGTGCTATCGGCGTGATCAATGCAGCTGTCGATATCGTGTCACTGAATATTCTCCTCTTCCTTTTCCCGACCAAAAACGATATTTTGCTGACCCTTTATAATACAACCGCCTATTCGCTCGCAGTATTGAACAGCTACTTTTTAAACTCTCGGCTGACGTTCAAGCATGGAAAACGGACGGGCGTTGTAAAGTGGAAATTCGCGGCCCAGGCGCTTGTCAGCCTCGGCATCAGCAACCTTGTCTTCATCGGTTCAATCGAACTGTTAAGTTCAATGACGGGGCTGCGAAACTTCATCATCAACAACATTTCAAAAGGGCTTGCCATGTTTCTGTCCTTTACCGCAAGTTTCTTTTTTATGAAATATCTCGTCTTCACCAAACTGAAAAAAGAAGGATGAATTCATCAGGCTGCCGGCAAACACCGGCAGCCTGGCTGCTTTTATGGCGTCGGCTTTTCTTTACCCCATCGGGCCGCCGGCATTCCCTGCACCTCTCCTGACAGCTGCATCTTTTTCTGCATCACGCCGCCGCTGTTCGTCCGCTTCAGGCCGCTCGCCCTCCCACTGACGGTCGGGGTGCCTTCTGTTATGCTTCAGGTCTTTCACTTTGATCACAGCAAGAATGAGGATGACAGCCGGCACAACGATATACGGGAGCAAATCCATTTTTTTCCCCCTTCCTTCATATTGGCAACCCATAAGCTGATTGCCGTCAGGAACCTTCAAGTTAAAATGAATATTGTACTGGATTCCGCTTGATAATTCGACCTTCTTCTCTTTCATTAACTTGTCTGCTTCTTCGATATCATCCGTATTCAAATGAAATAACGGAGTTTCGAGGATTATTTCCTCCGGAAAAATATTACCGTCGAGTACGATTCCCGTCCCATTCCTCAGAATGACGTAAAGATGGCCGAACTGGATTTCTCCGTCCACCGGCAGTCCAAGGGTACCGCAATACCAGTCGCGCGCTTTTTCGATATCGCTTACGGGGATGTAAAAAACCGTCCCTATCTCAGTTGAAATCGTTTTTATCCAACAACACCAGTTTATTTGCCCTGCTTCACACCGCTTTTATAAAAAATACGCGAACCTGCAATCCCGATCAGCCCCAGTAAAATAAAGAGAAATGCCCGGATGACAAGGGACAGGTAGGCAAGATCGAAAAACACCAGTTTTGCAAGGGTGACAAACAGCAAGATGAGGCCGAATATTCTCAGCAGTTTGTTACTCTTTAACACACCCGAAATGATGGCGCTAAATGCATAAACCGCCCAGACAACGGAAACGGCCATGTACCGGATATTTAACGTTGCCCCGGCAGTCAGCGCCTGCACAGTCAACGTGATAAATACCAGGAATAACAGCAGTCCTGCACCCAGCACAATCCGTTTGGCCTGTTTCTTAGTTTCTTCAGCTGCACCATCATACATGGAAATCAGCAGGTATGCTCCCCCAGTTGAACCTGTCAGCACGAGCCAGTTCAAAAATTCAATTTGCCGGATCTCGGTAAACGGATCGTTAAAAATGAAAGTGGCGCTTATGAGATAAATCAAGGCGCCGACCGCCTGCTGAAGTTTTGATGAAGCCTTGATGCCGAGATAAATCGCAGCCAGCCCCTGGATGATCAACAGCGAAAGGATGTCCTCCGCTTCAAACCTGCTTGTAAGGTAAAACAACAGTGCCATTGTTGCAACTGATAAAGCGGCCGGAAGCCGAACCCTGTCCTTTTTAAGGAAGTACACCGCCAATCCGGCATACACGCCTATAGAACCGAGCATCATCATCTCATACTGCATGTAGGTTAAGGTGAAATTCACCCAGGCAGAGGTCAGGATAAAGCTTGCGAAAACAGTGCCGAGCTGGCGGCTTTTCATGAACGGGATGAAAAGGAAAGCAGCCAATATGGCGATGTGCTGGATGATGACAGCCATGCCGAAAATGTCATCATCAACCGGAGCGATGAAAACCATCCCGGCAAGCAGTGTCATATGCAGCAGCCCAAATGCCGCAAAATACAAATAAATGAATTTCTCTTTCATTGCAAACAGCAGAAGCACGATGTAAAAGACCGTTTCGAACGCGACGAAATTGGTGATGCTCGGCTCCCTGCTCTCCAATAAAAATGGTATCAAGTAGCCGCCCACAGCCGTTAAAATCGCAATCGGCTCAGAACTGTATTTTATAGAAAGAAAAATGCCGATCCCCACCCAGGCAAGATTCAGAAAAAATGCCGGTGCGGCAGGAACCATCCCATAAAGGGCATGCATGGCAAAGGTTGAAATGAGTAGCAGCACCACACTTCCGCTCAATAACACCTGGCCGAGGGCAGTCCGTTTTTTCTTTACCTGCCTGTCTCCCAAATACAGGAGTGCACCTGCCGAAAGATAGCCAAGCCCTACTTTGACCGGCGGATTGATAAAACCGTAATCAGATGCCGCCTTGAAAGCCCAGATGACCCCGAAGAGCAGCACAAAAATGAAAACCCGCGGCAGCCACACCTGGCCGATCCTCTTTTCCCAGTCAATCGGTTCCCGTTCAAGCCAATCCTTTTTATGTTTTGACAAATCCTCTTCGGCAACCTTCCCGGCCTTGCTTCCCGCTTTCGCAATCACCGGGCTGCGGCCGCTCTTTTCTTCTTTTATGACATCCCGCTTCATTTCAAGGATGGTTCTCTTCAGGTCCACCGCTTCCTTCTGCAGTGAATTCACCCGCTTTTCCAATTCGGCAATTTTTTCCCGGTTCGTCATATCCCTCTCCCCTTTTTCTTTATCCCTTACCGAATTAGTTCGATAGTCTGCTCCTGTATCCTTTTTGTGGGTAACAGTTTCTATCCTGTCTATTCATCCACATGACCAGACAGCACCGCCTAAAGAGTAAATCCAATTAATCCAAAAGGAGTATTCCGCTTTCCCCTTTTAGTCTAACTTTGATTTATGAATGAACTAAATATTCTGAATTCAATTGACGCTCCGCTTTCCTGCTGATTAAATTGTTTTAGAATAACCAGTTTGAACTACTCACCAATTAAATAAGAGGGGTGAACGGCGTGAAAGGAAAATTAGGATTGCCGCTGCTTGCTGTTGCAGTTTTGTGTGCCCAGGTGTTCCAGGCGGCTCAAGTGACAACTGCCGCCGAAACTGGTTCATCCGGACCAGCAACAGGCCAGGCCATTGATGTATTCGACCATACAGAAGAGACGTACTTTGATATCAGGTCAGCAGCCAGTGCTGTCTTCCCTGATGACAGCCGGCTCGATGCGGCTAAACAGGTTGTGGATACGGCTGGCGCTGGGACTCGGATCACATGGAATACGGAATTCGGCACACCCGCAATGATCATGAAAGACAAGGGCTACTTAACAGAGCCTGCTTCAGGTGAACCTGCTGAATTAGCCCGGCAATGGATAACAAATAACAGCGCACTCTATGGTCTGTCAAAAGAAGAGATTTCCTCCCTAAAGGTGATAAAAGAATTTAAAATGCCCGGAACCGGCATGCATCCCGTCACCTTCCAGCAAATTGTGGACGGGATTGAATCGGCATACGGCGGCCGCCTCATTGTAACGGTTACGAAAGACGGCCGGATCGCTTCTGTATCGGGGAATATCAACCCGGATGGCGGAACAGGCTTTTCGGAAGGTTTTAGGCTTTCAGCAGCAGACGCATTGAAAAACGTACTCGCCGAGTACAAACCGGATGTGTCAATCGACATGCTGGCGGCTCTTAAAGATGAAGCAGGCTGGAAAGTCTTTGATGGCGGGAACGTGCTTCCGGCGGAACAGCGTGTCAAAAAAGCAGCCTTTTTCACCTCAAATGAAATTCGGCCCGCTTTCAGGGTACTGTTCATTGAAGAACTGAATAAAGCCTCAGAAGTAATCATCGACGGCGCTACTGGTGAAAAACTGCTCGAACGGCCGCTTGTACAATACCTGTTTGATCCTGAAGGACTTGTTTTCGAGAATTATCCAGGTGCTGAAAAAGGCGGACACCAAACAGTGAAGTCGTTCAACGGCGACCCGCAGGCTTCCCCGGAAGGCTGGCTCCTGCCGGGACTGGACACCGGCTTCACGACAATCGGAAACAATGCAGATACGTATGCAAACTGGTCAAACTTTCTCGTTCCTGAAGGTTCTGGACTGATACGTCCTGTCGATGCGTTCGGCAAGTTCAAATACAATTTTAAGAATGAATGGCAGAACACAAACGGCGCAACTGTACCGCCATCGTACGCAGAAGACGTACACAGCGCCACAACGAATCTGTTCTACCAACATAATCTCTTCCACGATTATTTTTACAAGCTTGGCTGGACAGAATCAGCCGGCAACTTGCAAGTTTCGAACTTTGGAAAAGGCGGAATGGAAGGTGATCCGATTCTTGGGCTTGTGCAGGCAGGAGCTGCTTCAGGCGGGGATCCGACCTATACCGGCCGCGACAATGCCTACATGCTGACGCTGCCGGACGGCATTCCCGGATGGAGCGGAATGTTCCTGTGGGAACCGATTGCCGGGGCTTTTGAAGGTGAATATGCGGACGGCGACTATGACGCCGGCATCATTTACCACGAATATTCCCACGCCCTTTCACAGCGGATGGTGGCAGGCGGCGAGTCGCTCAACAGCCATCAAGCAGGATCGATGGGTGAAGCATGGGGCGACTGGTTCGCCATGCATTATCTCGTGAAGAATGGATTGCAGGACCGCCCCATTGTGGGTGCTTATGTTACCGGAAATGACGACCGCGGCATCCGCAACTGGGCGCTCGACGACTCCCCGCTCGGATTTGGGGATATCGGTTATGACCTGATCGGTCCTGAAGTCCATGCAGACGGAGAAATATGGGCAGCCATTTTATGGCACATGCGTACAGCGCTTATCAACTCCTTCGGCGCATCTGAAGGTGAAAAAACAGCCGAGCACCTCGTCATGGATGCAATGCCGATCTCTGCACCTAATCCGTCAATGGTCGATATGCGCAATGCCATTCTGGCAGCCGATATGATCCGGTACAACGGCAAGCACTATGAAACCCTGTGGAAAGCATTTGCTCAGCGCGGACTCGGTCAGTCTGCTTTCTCCGAAGGCGGTGATGATACAGATCCGAAGCCGGCCTATGACCATCCGAATGACAAATACAACAGCATGTTTGCCGGAAAGCTTGTCAATGCAGCAACAAACAAGCCGATTGAGGGTGCAAGAATCATTGTCGGTCAATATGAAGCCCGCACAAGTGCTGCGACGGTTACGTCTAAAAACGGAATGTTCGCTTTACCGATGACCGAAGGTGAATACGATATCACAATACAGGCGCGGGGCTACGGTGCAACAACTCTGGAAAACATGTCCTTCACATCCGGTAAAAAGAAACAGATGAGAATCTCGCTTGAACCAAATGCCGCTTCTGTATTCAATGGTGCAGCAATTCACGGGATGAGCAGTGAATCCGAAAGCAACCCGGTTAAAAACTTGATCGATGATACCGAAGCAAGTGTGTACGCAACTGCAAAACAAGAAGAAGCATTTACCGGTTCGGAAGTGACAGTGGAGCTTGCGGGTGACAAACCGGTCAGCCTCTCCCATATCCAGGTCAGTGCGTTTAAGGATGTGGAGAAAGGCCGCTTCCAGACGCTGAAGGACTTTACAATCGAGGCGTCCGTTGATGGAGAAACATGGAACAAGGTGCTTGAAGGCGGCTTCACTGCCGCTAAACCGCGGCCCGGCTCTCCAGATCTCCACTATCAAAAATTCGAGCTTGATCAGCCTGTCAACGCAAAGTACTTGAAGCTGATCGCCCATAATGCGCAAGACGACAGCGGCGGTTATGTGCAAATCGCTGAACTTCAGGCATTTGCCGCCGGCAAGACAAAAATGGAGCCGCTCACGCTTGAACCCGAAGAGCCATTTACCGCTGAAGGAACCATCAAGGCCGGCAATCCGGGAACAGGTATCGGACTCATTGCCGGTGTGGATGATGCAAGCCTCGGCGTCACCCAGACGGAGTTCACCGGCACTCAAAACCCTGAGCCTGCTTCGCAGGGCACCGACGGTTATGTCGTCACCCTTCCTGACGGATTCGGAGACGGTATCCATAATCTGAAAGTGGCTGGCCCTGGCAACGGCTCCTATGATTTTGACATTTTCTTCTACAACAGCAGCTTTGAATATATCGGCAGCATTGCAACAACAGCAGCCGACGAATCAGGCGTCATTCCGGGCGGTACACGTTATGTGTATGTAGGCCTGTATTCAGGAAACAACATCAACTTTACTTTGACTGCTTCGGCACCTTATTAAATATGAAACGGATCTCCTGTTATGCTGCAGGAGATCCGTTTCTTACTTTCTATACAGGCAAGCTTAGCTGCCGCTCTTCCATTTCGGTTTGTTTTTTCGCCTTCTGTCCTGCTGCTGTTTTTTCTTCTGCCGCTTGACGTGAATCAGCAGATACAGAGGTTTTCCTTTTTACGGCAGAACGTAACAGCCTTCACTTATGGAAAATCCTTTTTAAACTTCAGTCCATCCAGTCTTCCGCCCATTTCTGAAACCCGGCCATGACTGACTCCAATGCTCTCCCCTTTTCGGTGAGTTCATATTCGATTCGGACGGGCACCTCATGATATACCCGCCTGGTCACGACATTTTCCGCTTCCAGCTCCTTCAACCGCTCTGCGATCATTTTGTCACTAAGATTCGGAATGATTGCCGCTATATCTTTAAACCGTTTTGGTCCGGATAACAATACGTGGATGATCAAGCCCGTCCATCTTTTGCCCAACAGTTGAAATGCAGCTTCAAATTTGGGGCACAATTGAAATCTCTCTTCCACACGCCGCACCTCATTTCATCTTCGTTGACAGTGTATCGCTATTATATCATAATGGAAATAATACCCTTACTTACGAATCGTAAGTTAATAAGTAAATCGCAGTTAAGGTGGTGTGTTTATTGAAACAGCGTCATATAAAAAAGGTGTGGGATGTCAACCCGCGTCCCGGAATGGGGCCGCACCTCCAGGTAAGCCAGATCATTCCGCCGGGAAGCTGGGAAGAACTTGATCCCTTCCTGCTGCTGAATGAAGACTGGTTCCGTCAGGGCACCTTCGATTTCCATCCCCATCGCGGCATTGAAACGGTCACCTATGTCATTGAAGGAAAGCTTAAGCACGAAGACAATCATGGCGGATCTGGCATTCTTGCACCAGGTGATGTGCAATGGATGACTGCCGGGCGCGGCATCGTCCACTCCGAAGATCCCATGCCCGGTGAAACGGTGCACAGCCTGCAGCTCTGGGTGAATCTGCCGTCTAATAAAAAAATGACAGAGCCCCGCTATCAGGATTTGAGTTCTGGCGACATTCCGATCCGGGAAGAAGAAGGGGCGGAGGTCAGAGTCTTTTCAGGCTCTTCGGGGGATATCGAATCCAACACCCAAAACCATGTGCCGGTTACGTTCGTTGAGATGACACTTGAAAAGGGCGCTTCAATCACCCAGCAGCTGCCGGGTGATTTCAACGGCTTCTTCTATATTCTTGAAGGCAGCGGCCGTTTCGGGCAAGGTGAGACGCAGGGTGAAAAAAATCAAGCACTAATGATGAACTTCCCCGATCAAGAAGAAGAAACCGAAATCTCCATTCAGGCTGACGAGCCCCTGCGCGTACTCCTGTATGCCGGAAAACCCGTGAAAGAAAAAGTCGTCGCACACGGGCCGTTTGTCATGAATACGGAAGACGAAATCAGGCAGGCGTTTGAGGATTACCGTTCAGGTAAGTTTTAATATCTTTGGTGCCTATTTTGGTGCCTGACCCCCGCTGCGCTAAAGTGGTGATGCAGCAGCGGGTTCCAGCTTGCCCAACTCCACATCTATCTCGTATAATAGCGACAAGTCTTAAGAGAACTAAGGAGCCCGCAGAATGATTGCAAAGTTAAAAGTATGGGCTAAACAGCTGAAAAAACAGATTTTCATTTTGTATCTTGCATATAAAGATAAGCGGACACCGTGGTTTGCCCGGCTGTTCACCGCACTGGTTGTTGCGTATGCCTTCAGCCCGATTGACTTGATCCCGGATTTCATTCCGGTGCTCGGCTATCTTGATGACATCCTCCTCGTTCCCGCCGGCATTTTTCTTGCGCTGAAAATGATACCGGACCCTATCATTGCGGACTGCACAGGCGAAGCAGAAGAGCTTATGGCAAAAGGCAAACCGAAGAACTGGATTGCAGGCACCATCATCATCCTGCTGTGGATTCTGGTTTTGTCCTGGCTTTTCATTGAGGCTTATCAAATATGGATCAGGTAAGAGCAAAAGTGCAAGGCGCCCGCAGAAAGGTGATGGGGAACACCGCTGGATAACTCCCTTCTGGCTTTTTATCCACGACACATACGTTTTTTAATTTCCTAAATAGCAAAAAGGAGCCATGCTTACATGCATGACTCCGCTAAATCCACATTATTGATAATCCTCCAGGCTGATTCCTTTCTTTTTGGAAATATACTTCGGAATCAATGAGACAAGGAACAGGATGATTCCCGCCAGCGCAAACTCGATCAACAGTTTCACAGAGACCCCTTCTTCCACGATTTGTCCCGCCATATACGCATATACAAAGGCGGCAGGAGCCATCGTGAGAAGCGAAATGACCGAATAGGTCAGGAACGGAATTTTTGTAAAACCGTATGCATAGTTCTGGACATTGTACGGGAAAACGGGCACAAGGCGGGTGAGGATCAGGAAGCTGATCCCGTTCTTCTCTACTCCCTCATCTATCTTTTTAAAAATTGGATTTCCTTCAAATTTTTTTACAATCAATTCCCTTGCGGCATACCTGGCAATGAGAAATGCCGCCATGGCGCCCAGTGTAGCACCAAGCAATGAAAGGACGCCTCCTTTGATTGCGCCAAAGGTGATACCGGCGATAATCGTAAGGAGGGAACCCGGCAGCATAAACACGGCAACGGCGACAAAAACAAGAATAAACACGATATATCCGTAAAAGCCGAAGCCGTTAAACCAACCCTGCATGGCCCGAACATCTTTCAATACGTCCACCAGCCCTGCTTTCCAGGCGATTAAAAAGGCTGCTGCGATCAGCGTGACCGCAGCCAAAAGTTTTATAGTTTCTTTTTTCTTTACTTGCTTGCTGGAAGCCATGGTGATCATCCTCTGTCATTTTGTTTAAAACTTGCCGTTCTCAACTTTTGACTTGATGCCCTCATCAGCCTGTTCATAAGAGTTATAGCTCCATTCGATCCATGAACCATCGTAGTTTTGCACACGCTCATAGCCAAGCGCCTGTGTCAGCACCAGCCAAGTATAGGCGGACCTGACCCCGGATTGGCAATAGCTGATCACTTCTTTATTGGACTCAATGACTTCACCGTATAAGTCCTCAAGCTCATCCTTCGATTTTAGCGTCCCTTCTTCCGATGTGGCCTGGGAATACTCGATCCACGTTGACCCCTTAATTTTTCCCGGTCCGTATGCACCTTTTTTCGTATCACTGCCGGTTTCTTCGCTTTCACTGCGGGTATCCAGCAGATAAAATTCATCGTTGTTTTCTACCGCAGAAGCAACTTCATCAATGTCCGCATTGAATGCTTCTTCATTGAAATCAGGAGCTTTGTATTCTGTTTTCGGGCGGTCACCCGGACGGGCAGCTTCTGCCGTTTCATACCCTTCGCCGATCCATACGTTGATGCCCCCATCCAGAAAACGTACGTCCTCATGGCCGAGCATCTTCAGCTGCCAAAACAGGCGGGCTGAATCATGCTGGTCATTGGCTGCATAAGTGACAATGGTCGTATCCTCGCTCACGCCAAAGCTGCTCAACATTTCTTCCATTTTTTCCTTCGGACTTGCCATGCCGCCGTATTCATGCCCTTCAGATCCCTGGTAATCATCACGCCATAAAACGAATGATCCCGGAATCGCTTTGTCTTTTGAATTCATCGTTCCGATAACAACGACGTCCTTCTCTTTATCATCCTGTAATGCCTTCAGCTGTTCAGGTGTGATGAATGCTTTAGGATTCGCATACTCATTGATTTTCTTCTGCTGGGCACTGACATTGACTTCCTGGGCCTTGATCCCGGTGAAATAATCATAAGTGAAAAAACCAATTACTAAAAAAACAAGGGCTGCAAGGCTAGCTATTACTCGTTTATTCATCGTCGAACCTCCATTATTCTTATTAGTTTAGTCGGGTTTAAAGGGTGCATGATTGTTTTATTCGAGTTTGGACCCGGGGAGTTGCTGAATTGGACAGTAACGGTTGAGATTTGGACAGTAAAGCTGCGGATTTGGACAGTAAACTCCTCAATTTGGACAGTAAACCCGGAAAACTGGACAGTAACGGCCTGGTTGCTGCGCAAAACTGGCATCTCATCAGCGATTTTAAGTGAATTTCACTTAAAAAGAGACTATTTTCATGCTGATTGGCTGCGGGAAGTCGTCAACCGGCTGTGTTTTCACGCCGAAAATTGCAGGAATCACGCCCTTCACAGCCTATTTCACGCCAGATATATCACGGACCGATATACGGCTGACGCTATCACACCGCATCTGTAAAAAATCACGCCAACCTCTTGCCTATTCACGCGCAACTCGGGCTAATTCACGCCGAACTCCCCACATATCGCGCCATAACAGGGGGATCACGCCGTTCACCGAACCTTTCACGCCATTCGGTGAACGTCTCACGCAAACCCTGCCGCCAGCCTACAACCAAACCAACCGGCCAATCCAAAATCCTAAACCAGCTAACATCAATCCCTTTTCCATCGATAAGGCAGTTTCTGGATCGTCTCCGCCTCTTCGATTTCACTCACAGCTTTCAACATATCAAGAACAATCTTCCGCTGCAGATCATCCCGTCCGGCAGAACCGAAACTGCGGCCAAGCGGAAATTTCAAATGAAGCGCACGCGGCACTTTCACGCGTTCCGTCAAATCAGGCAAGTGGCTGATCGACACGGTGGCAATTCCTTCTGCTTCTACGGCTCTCTGAATCAATCCCACGGATTGATGGCAAATATATCAGCCAGGCGATGCGAGCAGGACATCCACTTCCGCTTTTTTCAATTCTTTCAAAATGAGCGGTATGCTCTCCTGCTTCAGCTTTTCCGTATCAGGAATGTATCCCATCATACCGAAGTGGACTTCTGATACTGAGCCTATGACCCCCTCGCTTTCCAATTCACGGAGACGCTCGATCGGGAAAACGCAATTGACATCTTTCTCCGCGTCTTCCGTGTCGTAATGCGTGTGTGTGATCATCAAATCGTACACATCCGCGTTACCCGGAATCAGATGGACCGTATTGTCGCCAGCTTCGACATCAAACGGTGTCTGTGTCTTCAAATGGACACCCGCCGTCGTCAGAAACGCCACATTCCACTCATTTGCCGGTTTGTTCAGTAACGTGAGATCGGTGTCCGCTTTGACTTTTTTAATTTCTTTTTTTGCCATCATTTTATAAATCTGATGGGACAACGGATTGTTACTCATCTCGTCTCTCCTTTCCTTGATGAGAAGGCGGCAATTTCACCTGCTTATTAATTTCATTAATTCCTATGAGTTTAGTATACTTTAAAACTAAAAAAATAGGCCGCCTTCAATTTGCTTGCTGTTTGATAAGTAATTTTCATTTTACCACGGAATTCCGAGAAATCAACCCTAGTTTTCTTATCGGAATTAAATACTTACCGTATGCTATGAAAAAGGTGAGCTATTTGTGCATGGCGGTGCCTGACCCCCGCCCTGATAAAGCATCACCGCACTGGGGGTCAGGCACCGAAAAAACACTGTGAATCTCCAAGATTACCAGACGCGGAAAAGGGAATAGTCCAACTATAGCAAAATAGAAGGAGGCGTCAAACCTTGCAGGAATACAGAAAGAACAGCATAACACTAGTTGGCGCCGTCGGACTCGGGACCGGGGTCATGATCAGCGCAGGCATTTTCGCCCTCCTCGGGCAAGTGGCAGAGCTTTCCGGCGTCTGGTTTCCGCTCATTTTCCTGATCGGAAGTATCGTGACCGCGTTCAGTTCTTACTCGTATATCAGGATGAGCCAGGAGTACCCTTCCGCCGGCGGCATCGGCATGTTTCTCGTAAAAGCATACGGCAAAGGAGTCATCACTGCTTCTGCTGCACTCATGATGGCCATTTCGATGGTAATCAATCAGAGTCTTGTCGCCAGGACATTCGGAACCTACACATTACAGCTGTTTGATGGAAAGCAGGCAGACTGGCTCGTCCCGCTTCTTGGCGTCATTTTAGTCACCATAGCCTTTCTTGTTAATATTTCAGGCAATGAATTCATTCAGACGTTCACATCCATTGCATCGCTCATCAAAATACTTGGCCTTTCCGTCATGGCGATTGCAGGCATCTGGGCGGCTGACTTCTCTTTCAATCTTGCGGAACCGGGGTCAAACCCGCCAGATCCGGGAATGGCAAGATACATTGGAGCCGTAGCCCTTACAATTCTCGCTTTTAAAGGCTTTACGACAATTACAAACAGTGGTGCTGAAATTACAAAGCCAAAGAAAAATGTCGGCCGTGCCATTGCTCTTTCCATATTGATCAGCCTGGTCGTGTATTTGCTGCTGGCATGGGCAGTCTCAAGCAATCTTTCGATAACAGAGACAATCGCGGCAAAAAACTATGCGCTGGCTGAAGCGGCACGCCCCGCTTTTGGAAGTACAGGACTCTGGATGACTGTTATTCTCGCAATCATTGCAACGGTAACCGGTATTATCGCCAGTGTTTTTGCCGTATCCCGAATGCTTGCGATGCTTACGAATATGAAACTGATTCCGCACAGCCACTTTGGGATGTCCGGCACAATCCAGCGGCATACCCTTGTGTATACCATCGTTCTGGCTATGGTTTTAACGATCTTTTTTGACCTGACACGCATCGCTTCAATGGGCGCCATTCTATATCTTGTAATGGACATGGTCATCCACTGGGGTGTATTCAAAAACTTGCGTGATAAAGTTAACGCAAACCCGGTTATTGTGCTGACCGCGTTTGTTCTGGATGCCATAGTCCTTTCCGCTTTCCTGTGGATCAAATTGGAGACGGACATTCTTATTGTGATCGTGTCGGCCGTTTTCATCGGACTGGTATTCCTTGGAGAATACTTTTTCCTAAAACCCCGAAATCAATAAAAGATTCCCCTTCGCCTGGAGGGGAATTTTTGTTGATGCCTTTCTCCTGAGCCCCGGCACTTACCGATATGATTGCCCGGATTACTGCCCGCCGCCCGTATAGCGGTTATCACCCATCATATAATTGGCATCTTCACCGGGCTTTTGATTGGGATTGATCGGTTGTTGTGAAGTGTTGCGATTCCTCTTCCTTCTCCAATCGATCAGAAAAGCAAACCCTAAGATACCGCCAATCATGATCCAAAACCAGCTCATCCGGCCACTCCTTTCTTCTTATCTAAAATGGTTTTCCCCCGGAAATCATATGCAGATCGGCTCAAAGCAAATTTATCAAAAAAAGTACTCCCAGTAATACACCACCGAAATGACAGCTCCTATTACAGTATATGCAACGGCAGTGTAAAAACTGGCTATTCCTTGAAACGACCGCTTTCCCGCTTCCTGTTTCATCCCGGTTTGTGACTGGATTTGCAAATCAAGCTGGCGGCTCGAAAGCCCGCCGGATGAACTGAAAAAGAAAATGACAGCGACAGCAAGCAATCCTGTGAAAAACACAAAGTCAACAAAGTGAGCATCAATCAAGAAGGTGAATCCAATATTGACAGCCAGAAGAAACAAAAGCGTCAGTCCGATGCTTATCAGTTTTCGGATGATGAACTCCTCCTTTTTTTATCCAGGCAGCCTGTTACTACTTATACGGAATTGGAAAAGAAAGGTTTCAAGCGGATGACAATATCCCGCTGTCACCCTTGCAGCGGCTAAGTATGCGCACACCAAATCGGTTGACATATGACACGGTGTCACTTAACATTATCCTTTGTGACAGTCTGTCACATTTAATAAATATTGGGAGAAATACGAATATGCCGAAACCAACCTTTTATAACTTGAAAGAAGAGAAAAGAAGAACGTTGATAGAGGCTGCCAGAAAAGAGTTTACGAGAGTTTCCCTGTACGAAGCTTCCATTGCAAATATTCTTAAGACAGCGGGCATACCGAGAGGCAGCTTTTATCAGTATTTTGAGGATAAGGAAGATGCCTTTTTTTATCTTTTGAAAGAGCATGCCCGGGAACGGCATGTAGAGTTCATGTCGAAGTTGAGAAAGTGGGATGGAGATCTCTTTGAGGCAACGATAGAGTTGTTTCAATCATCCCTGGAAGAAGCAAAGGATCGGGATCAATTCATCAAAAATGTCCTGCTAAATATGAATTACAAAATCGAACATGCATTGACCCGTTTTTTTGGCCGGGAGCCATCCGGCGGCGGATACAGTGAATTGCTTCCTTTAATCGATATGGATATCATTTCCGTTTCATCCGAAAAAGAGCTATTTCATGCCATGCAGCTCATTATGGCTGTGACCTTCCATAACCTTGTGTACAGCATCGCGAATGAGCTGACGTTGGAAGATGCAATGCAAAAACACAGGCATGAAATCGAAATGCTGAAAGCCGGTTTGAGTACACGCCCCTCCTGATACACCATTAGATAGAAAGAAGGAAAACCAATGGAAAACAATGAACATGCAGAACAAGGGCATGTAACTGTTAATAAAACACCGCTAATCGCCGTTCTGCTTTCCGGTGCGTTTGCCGCAATCCTGAATCAGACGCTGCTTGCGACAGCACTCCCTCATATTATGAGGGATTTGAACCTCGAAGCCAGTACGGCCCAATGGCTGACATCGATTTTTATGCTTGTGAATGGGGTGATGATCCCGATCACCGCCTTTTTAATCGAACGGTTTACGACGAGGGCCCTGTTCCTGTCAGCTATGGGTCTTTTTGCTGCCGGAACCTTCGTCGCCGCCATCTCGCCCAATTTTGCCATTTTGCTCATCGGGAGGATCCTTCAGGCTTCCGGCGCCGGCATCATCATGCCGCTTATGCAGACAATCTTGTTTCTTGTCTACCCGCCTAACAAGCGGGGCTCTGCCATGGGAATGTTCGGTCTTGTCATCTCGTTTGCACCGGCAATCGGTCCGACTTTATCCGGTTGGCTTGTGGAACATTTTCCATGGAGAAGTTTGTTTTATGTCATCTTGCCGATTGTGATCGTCGATTTCATCATCGCTTATTTCATTCTTAAAAATGTGACGAAGCAGACGTATCCGAAAGTGGATTTCCTGTCGATTATTTTGTCTTCACTCGGATTCGGCGGCTTGCTGTATGGATTCAGTACGGCAGGGTCCGCCAGCTGGGAAAGCAATCAAGTCATCATTTCAATGATTGTCGGCGCAGTTGCGCTCACGCTGTTCATTTTAAGGCAGTTCAAATTAAAACAGCCAATCCTGGAGTTCCGGGTATTTAAAAATAAAATGTTCACTCTCTCTACGATTCTAGGCATGCTCGTATTCATTGCCATGATAGGCGGAGCAACCGTTCTCCCGCTCCTCATGCAAAACATGCTTGGCTACACTGCCTTTGAATCAGGCCTGATGCTGCTTCCGGGTGCTCTCATTATGGGATTCATGAATCCTGTCACCGGACGGCTTTTTGATAAATTCGGAGCCAGGTGGCTGGCCATCATCGGCCTGAGCCTTCTGACCATCTCGACCTTTTTGTTTACAATCCTGAAACCTGAGACATCCTTCGCTTATTTGACAATCGTCAATGCATTCAGGATGCTTAGTGTCGCCATGGTGATGATGCCGGTCACAACCGCTGGACTCAATGCCCTGCCGATCAAGTTGCTTCCGCACGGCACAGCCATGAACAATACGATGCGGCAAGTATCAGGTGCCGTCGGAACCGCTCTGCTTGTCACAGTCATGTCGACCGCCGCATTGCCGAACGAAGGTGCAGCCGGACTGGTACACGGAGTAAATGTATCGTTCTTTGTAGCCGGCATATCTGCGGTCATCGGGTTGGTCATATCATTTTTCGTTAAAAATCCTGAGGCGTGATGCTTCCTCAGGATTTTTATTTGTGATAACTTGTCCGATAAGCACCGAAGAGACGCCATCTTTCATTACTTTTCTTCAATACGATTCTCTTTTAGGATTTTCTTCAAGGTTGAATTGATTAAATAAACCCCAGCATGACAAATGTCACAACCTCACTGTAAAAAATCGAGATTACTCCCAAAAGAATTGCATACGTTATAAAAATCCAGTTTTTCATTCTTTCACCTTCAAACCCTTCCATTGCTTAAACAGCAAAACGCCTTGCCAGATAAACAGAAACAATCCGGCAAAGACAGAAACGATCAGACCCACCAACCCCTGAAACCCATCCCATCCGACCGTAAAAATAAAGAAAAATAACTGATAGAAAAAGCCTGAAAGAATAATAGCCAGAGCCATATTGAACGGAAACAGGCGCTTCCAATATGCAGCTAGCAGAACAGTTAAAATGGCCAATGTTAAAGACATTACAGTGTCATGAAATTCCCAGTTGAAACCGATATAAGACTGATCACCATCCAACGAATCTGAAGGTCCTTTCATTAAATCAACTATTGTTACAGCTGTTGCGATTCCCCCAGAAATAACAAGTAATCTGAAAACAGACCAGTTCATACGGCGGGCATCTTTGGTATACTTCTCATTCAAGGATTTCATCAAAACACAACCCTTTCTGAATAACCTTTCAAACCTGTCTGCCCCACCCTGTTCGACGGGCTACCAATTCTATTGTATCCTATTTGCTCTGTCCATTATGAAAGGTAATATGGAAAATTCAGTATAATTTTCTTCCTCACTTGTTTAGCTTCCTCATCAACACAGCCATCCGTTGAACAGACAAACGATGGGAGTTTAAAATCTAAAATCTATTAAACTACCGGCAACGAACGGCACTATTCCCTTGTTAAAAAATCAACACTTCATTGAACTCTCATTCAAAATATGAAACAATTATTTTACCATTTCTTAGAAAGGATGTTTCGATGATTGCCATCTATCATTTAAACCCTTTTGATCATTAACCTTGTGTCCGTGGCCCTCCGATAAGTTGATCGTTAAGCAGATCTACTTATATCGGAGGAGGAATAATGATGAACAAACAGTTATGGATTTTATTAAGCGGCAGGATTCTTACAAATATCGCAGACAGCATGTATATGATTGCAACGGTCTGGTTTGTCAAGTCAGCTACAGACTCCGCCTTTTTGGTCGGCCTGACAAGTGCCGTCGCCATGCTGCCGATAACATTGCAATTTTTATATGGCCCTTTGATCGACCGATTTTCGAAACGGAAATTGCTTTATGTGGCTGAAATCGGACAGGGGATTTTAGTTGGCGCCATCAGCATTCTTTATTTCACCAGCATGCTATGGCTGCCGGTTCTGTTTTTGCTGATGTTTATGGCACTAACACTGTCTGAGGTCACATACCCTACAGAAAATGCACTGATCAAACGGTTATCTGCGGATGAAGAGCTGACAAAAGTGAATTCCATTTTTGCTTTTTCTTATCAGACATTAGATCTGCTCGCAGATGCTGTGTCAGGGATTCTCATCGCCTTTATCGGTCTTGGATTCATCTATGTATCAAACAGCTTGCTTCTCATCGCTACCGGATTGTTGTTTTTCTTCTTCCTGGCTGTGCCTAAAACAAATAAGGAGAAACAGCCTCCATCGTATCCTTTTTTCCAGCAATATCGGAAGGATTTTATTGACGGATATATTGCCATAAAAAAGCAGCAGACACTGCTCGCAATCCTTGCCGGTGTCATTGCCATAAATGTGACAGCAACGATGGGGATTGCCATGCTGCCAATCATTTCACCAACGCCGGCTGAATACGGCTTCTGGCTGGCAGCGATGTCCGGAGGCACTTTGACCGGTACCGTACTGTCCAGCCCTCTGGAAAACTTTCCGCTTAACCGGATCATGCCTGCTGTCTCCTTGATTTCCGGTATAAGCTGGCTGCTCGCGTTTTTGTCGAGCGATTTGTCCATCCTTCCATATGGATTTTTCTTCTTATCCTGGGATGGGATTGGGATTCTCAGTATTTATATACAGACGTTAATCCAAGTGAACATGCCGGATGAGTATATCGGAATCGGTTTTGCCTTTTTATCATCGCTGTTAGGGTCGCTTAGCCCTGCCGGTTATTTTCTTGGAGGCTTGCTGGGTGAAATCAGCTCGGGAATGCTGACTCTTTATCTCGCGGGAGGCGGATATCTCGTTTTTACCGTCTATTTCCTTTTACATCCGTCTTTGCGCAAGCTTGGCCGGCCCCTGAGGGTAAAACTCGAATAATCACGAACAACCGCAGGCAGCCTGCGGTTGTTCCAGTTAAGTCCATATCCCTTTTTTATAAAACACAAGCGTAGCCATTTCATTCAGTTTTTTCGTCACGCCCGTTTTCGTATAACCCATTTTTTCATACAAATAGCAGTTCCGCTCTTCTTCCAGGATTGTTGCAAGTTCCCAGCTGCCCGCCTGTGGAAATAATGCCTCCGCCAACCGGATCGCCTGCTGGGCAATCCCGTTCCCCTGATATTCAGGAAGGATGAACATGGGGCTGATCCAGAAACTCAGATCATTTTTCCAAACGATGCATATCGCACCAGCTAAACGTCCGTCGGCAACGATTTTAAAAAAGCCGCTGTTCGGATGATTTATTCTTTCGAGGACTCTTTCAATCGTTTCATTAGCAGGATTGGTATGATAATCCCTGTATTTTTCCAATAACGGCTTGAATGCCTTTACCTGAATGTCGTAAATGGCCCGGGCATCTTCGTTTGCCGCTTTCTGTAAAATCACATTCACTTATGTATCACCGTCCGTCTTCGATTGCTGTTGCTATGCGATGGTCAAGTGAATACGCAGCGGCCACTTTTGCGTACAATTGATCTTGTACTTCATCATAGCTGAGCAAGTCTTCCGAAAATAACATGACATAGCCCTCTAACGGATCATCGGAGTTTATTTTCTGCAAAGCAGTTGCGAATTTTTGGGAATGGCCACCCGGGACACCTTTCTTGCTTGCCAGCTTTTCGGCTTTTTCTGCATATTCCAGGGCAAGCTGTGGGTTCTCAAGCAAGAATAACTCGGACAATAGTAACAGATTTGATTGAGCCGGCTCTGAATCAGCCCTCATATTTTTCTGTATTCTGTCAATCGCCTCGGCAAACTTGTGCTGTTTAATATATACATGCGGTAAACTCTGTGACGCCATGCTGTCCGGGGCAATATCGATGACTTCCTTAAGTAGCAATTCAGCCTGGTGAAAGTCTTTATTTTTCTGGGCTTCCACCACTTTCTCCAGAAGGTTTCCGGCATGCCGGCGCCGATCCATATAGGAGTTTCCGAATTCTTTCAATGTGATTCCGGTTACCTTCTCGAAGGCAGGTCCGAAATCTTTATTTTTCGCTGATAAGAGGAGGTTTGCCATGATGTCGTTCCCATGCTGAAAGAGGAGCTCTTCGACCGCATAATAACTTTGTAAATACGGGTTATAGATTCCGCCTCTCGCCTGGTGAAATTGCTGATTCGTTTCAATTAGGCTCAGGTCCATGCCCCGTTTATGTTTGATATCCATATATCCCGACCAGGTGCTGGCTGACTCCGCTATGCCTTCATACACCCATTGGGGAATTTTGTGGGAAGGGACATCGTTGGCCTCCATAAACAAATCTGTCCGGTAATGGATATATTCATGGGCAAACATTTCCTCAAATTGCCAGGCGCTATTCAGCTTCGAACTGAGGATATGGATGGAGTCATCACTTGCTTTATAATAGCCGCCGACATCTGACAGATACGTATTCGACTGTAGAGATTCCCATGAATCATAGACGACTACAGTAAGTGCATCTGCTCTTTGCACACCGAATAAGGCATCCGCTTCCGCCTTCATCTTTGGGTACAAGTCTTTTATTTCCGTTATGTTCTCCTCATCCTGTGCCGGATAATGAATCGTTAATCCTTCATATGTAACAGCGGCCAGTCCTTTTCGATAGTCATCCTGGCTGAAACCTTCGACCAAAAAAGCCGCCTTTTCTTTTGCCCCGAAGTCCTTCCCGGTGATTTCGCCGACAAGCATCACATTTAATGCGGCAAGTCCGCCGACATAAAGAATCAAGAACAGTGAACCCAGAAATAATGCGGCAGCGCCGGTTCTCCCTTTTATTCGAAAGAGTTTGATATGCCCTTTCATCAAACCGGCAAACCCAAATGCCAGGCCGACAAATAAAAACAGGATAATCAAGAGTGCTGTGCCTGCAATGTTCATTTCTTTATTCAGATTAAGGATGAAATAAGAAACCGCTGCCAGGAAAACAAAAAACAGAAAAAGTCTCAGGATAATGTTTATGATTGTTTTCATATCGCACCTCGCCATCCTGTTTTTTCTATGTAAAGAATGATATGGACCGAACCGAATTGTGCATGCTACCATTCTATCAGAATACAGACTGTGTTTGAGGCTTTTTTACCAAATTTTCCAATTTTTTAAGTTTTCCAAGCTGCCCGCCCTGCTTCCCGGGCAAAAAAAAGACACTCAGCTTTACTCTGAGCAGACATCCTTCATTTGACCGATCTCAATCTTGTTCAGGCTCCGGAAAAATCAACTTCCCCATATAATACTCGTCAACATATCGGCCCCCGATACACAGTGAGGCCCGTTTTGTTCCTTCAATCTCAAATCCCATTTTTTTATAAAGGGCGATTCCTGCTTCATTTTGGGTGACGGCAGTCAACTCAAGACGATGGATGCCGTGAGCAACTGCCCACTTTTCCAAGTCCTTGAACAGCGCCGTCCCAACACCAATTCCTCTATATTCTTCTAAAACTCCAGCAACAAGATAGGCTGAATGTTTATTTCTTTTTGCACTTCCGCCGAAAGCCATCACATAACCTGCCAGCTCATTGTTCACCTCAGCTACGAAAATCGTCGAGTTCCCGCTTTGTTTCATCGTTTCGATCCTGCTGCGCTGATCAGCCGCAGTCATTGTCCTTTCACCCTCTTCCCAGAGCATGAAGCCGGACGTTCTTTCAACTTCCGCTGTCAGGTTAATGAATGCTTCGGCGTCTGATACAGTTATCTCCCTGATGACCACATGATGTTCCCCCTAAAAACTATAATTTGCAAACTTATTCTTTGGTTATTTTTCTGGAGTTTCACCTTCTTTTAAAAAGACTCAGGTACAGAAGAAAAATTACCATGGACATTAAAATAATGGCTATCAAGGGGCCAAAGGCGGTTGACCATGAAAAATAAGTACCTGTTTCCTCTACTCCTTGAACTGTCATCACATTCATCTCCTTTCCCCCCTATACATGAACGTTTATTTAGGGCTGGCGCTCCAGTTGCTCAGCATAATATTTAAGTGCCCTGCTGTACGCTTTGATTCCTTTATCACCTGTGGTCTCAGTCAAGACGTTTAAAAGCTTGCCAAGAGCCTGCGAATGCCTGTGAAGCTTATGAAGGGTAAGAGACTTGAAAACCTGGATGGGAAGATAGTGCGGAAACCGCTGCTCTCCCGTTTCCAATAGTTCAAGAGATTTACCGCTCTTGCCAAGAACGTTATAAGTGCTTGCCAGACATACATATGCATCCTTCAACAGATCGTCTGCCAGCCCCTTTTCCATCGCCTTTTCATAGAAATGGGCCGCTTCCTGTTCCAGTCCCTGTGCATCATGCACCTGGCCGCAAAAGAAATTATATTCTGCATTTTCCGGCTCTTCATTGACCGCCTGCAAAAAGAGATTCCGGGATTTTTCTAAATGGCCGTTTTGTTTCAATTCCATAGCTTTCTCATATTTTTCAAAATGATTGTTCATTGCAACAAGTTCCTCTCCTGCATAATTTCCTTTACCTCTTTGTCAAAGCGCCCTCCGATAACGGATGCTCTCATAATTTTCACCATATGAATTGCCGTACGAATCCCTGATCTCGTGTTTCACGAAGCCTTTCGCTTCATAAAATGGAATCCCTTTATAATTTCCCTTGAACACAGACACCCACTGGAAGTCAGCCCCGCGGTTCTTTTGCTCAAGGGTGATGGCATCAAGAAGCAAGGTACCGATGCCCTCCCGCCTTCGTGCTGGATCGAGATACAGTACAAAGAGCTCAGCTTCATTGCCGGAAATCATCCCGCCTCCGCCTGCTCCGACAATCTTTCCTTCCTCAATGGCCACAAACCAGCCGTCCCATCCTGCTGCCGGCATTAACTCGCCCCGAATCCGGTCCTCATTGTAAAAATCCCGTACAATCCTTTCAATATATTCCGGCGCATGGCTTTCAGAATACGTATCCCGATATCCTTCTGAACATACGCTGATAATTCCCTTTATATGCTGCTCCATCGCTTTTTGAATCGTGATCAATTTTGGCATCCTCCCATTAACGGTAATCTTTCAGCCCATTTTCAAAAGCTTTCAGATCGTCATTATCAAATCCGTGCAACGCTTCCTGTAATGCGAATGTGCTTCTATAAAACATTACCCGTTCAGAAATTTCAGAACCCTCAGGATACAAATTGATGCACATATTATAAAAATCTTCGCCATAGCTGGATCGTATCCCGGCAAAATCATAGGCCGGATCCCCAAGGCCTGAACCGCCAAAATCGATGATCCCGGTAATCTTGCATGTTTCCGGGTCCCAAATAATATTCGAAGCCCCAAAATCTCCATGGATGAGAGTCGGCCGCAAGTTAAAGCCGGAAATGCGCTCCAAAAACGAAGTAAAAGAATAGTTGATTTCTTCCCGCGTTTTCCAACTGGAGAACCGCATCCAGCTCTTTTTTTGAAATGGAATGAAGTGCAGCTAAAAATCCCGCCAGCTGTAAAGCTATATGATATACCTTTTTTGTATCATCAACGGCCGCTAATCGGTCTTTCAACAACGGTTCTCCCGGGATGATGGGATAGCCGGTAAAAACCTTTCCCGCTTCCAGTTCAGCAAAAGCCTGGTAACCAGGATCGGGAACCTGAAGCGGTAAACGATTTTTCAGGTATGCTAAGATCGCCTTTTCTTCCTGCATTCTCACTATTCCTTTTTCATATTTCGGAAACCGGAACACCAGCGCGTTGTTGACGATCATCACATCGTTGTTTTGCCCGATATCATTCATTTCATAGTCTTCAATAAGCAAATCGGGGTAAACCTGTTTAATCCGGTCAATGTATTTGTTCTCCATCGTATTCCTTCCTTTTACCTGAGCCAAATGAAAGTTCTGTCAACTCAGCCTTTCTAATTTGGTAACTATAATTAATTTTATCATTAATCACCCGGCCGACTGATTATTTTTGCATTAAAAAAACCGGCGCTTCCGCTCAGGGAAAAACACCGGTTTCCATGGTTACAGCCCTTTTACTGTTTCTATATTCTTGCGGACATGCGCTACTTGTTTCATACCGGCCATTGTCGAAAAAACCCCTCTAGTCTTTACGACATTCATTAAAGCTTCTTCAGCGCTGCTATTCTCTTTGAAAATTTTACCCAGATTAAAAAGGGGCGCTGCTTGTCACAAACATCCCTAACTGTTCTGCAGCATCAAGCAATGTATAGTTCTTTCCTGCAACCTGTTGATTTTTGACTCTTCCTGCATCAGGATTGCATTGATGATAAGGTGTCTGCAGAAATCTAAAATGATGATGTTCCCCGGCTACAGACTTTGCAACCTCCACTGCATTCTCAAGTCCAATATACCCGGGTTCCCCTTCTGGCAGCAGGAATGCTTCCCAGGTGGCCATTCCATACAAACGGATTCTCCCTTTTTTCACCTGTTCTTCAAAAAAAGAAAATAACGGAATCAGTTTCTTATAAAAGGAGTCAGGCCCCAACACCATCATTGAAATTTCGGGATTATGGAGATAGTAGATATCAATCGTTTCAAGCTGCAGATGTTTTCTGCTTTGAGCAATCGCAAACCCGAAGTATTCAGGTGATAACACATGGCGATGATGGTCAACGACGTTTACATCAGCAGCGGTAATGATGTTCTGTTTATAGAGAACTTGCTCCAAATAGTCTGCGGGCACCAGATTCGCATCAATATCCCCCGGAATGATTCCAGCTTTTGTCGAGATGACAAGTTGATCCCTATGTAACTCTTCCCGCTCTAAAAGCAGCAGTCTTAAAACAGCCCCTACGTCACGTTCAGATTTCATTCCCCGGTAATTCAGCGCTGTATCAACCATGTTGATGCCATGCATCAGCCCATATCGGATTGCATCCTGATAAAGAGCCGAGTCTGAATCCGTCATATCCCCTAAATGCGTTCCAAGCGCAATAGGTGAAACACTGAAAAATGGCGACTGCCGGACCGGCATGTCACTCTCTTTCTGAAAATACACACTGGTTCCCTTCAAGTCAGCATGACCACTTATCATCGGATCCCCCCTATATGAATCTGCCTCTTTATTATAGGCGGCACCCGTCCTTGAAAACAGACTGATTATTCAGCGGGCTATATGGTAAAATGGTTATATAAGGGAGTAGCCGCCGATCTGCAATTGTGTAAGCGAACTAGTATACTGACTAGCTGATCAAATCGGATATGATTTGGTCTTTTGTTTTACATACAATACCTGGAATCAGTCATCACAACTTAAATTCATTTTTCATATGTATAGAGTTTGTGAAAAGATCGTTCATAAACGAACGGAGAGATTGTTGAATAAGAATCTAGAAAGAGCATGCAATGGGGGAACTTAACAATGAAAATTGAATTTTTAGGAACTGCTGGACCAATGGCTGTCCCGCGTCCTTTGTGCAATTGTGAGGTTTGCCAACAAGCAAGAAAAAAAGGGGTTCCATACAGCCGTTCTTGCCCCAGTTTATTTTTACACGGACCTAATCTTTTATTTGACACCTCGGAAGATATAAATATGCAAATAAATCGTTCAAAGATCACCCAAATAAATGGACTATTTTACTCACATTGGCACCCAGACCACGTTATGGGCAGAAGAGTGTTGGAACAACTAAATGCAAATTATGTAAACCATCCATCGAAGAATACAAGAACCGATGTGTTCCTTCCTGAACAAGTAGGAATTGATATTAAACGTTTTCTTGGAACTGGAGACCATCTTGAATTCTTAAAAAACAAGGGGTGCATCAATCTTCACAACATAATAGATGGAAATTCTGTATCTTTTAATGATATACAAGTCACACCTTTTAGATTAGCCGAGGATTATGCTTATGGTTTCCTCGTTCAAGATGTCAAAACCAAAATTTTGATTATTCCAGACGAGCTGAGTGACTGGAACCCTGATCATAGATTTGAGGGACTGGACCTCGCAATTTTACCTATTGGTGTATTAGAATATCACCCGTTAACTGAAGAAAGATTTGTTGATGTAAATCATCCAGTTTTAAATGAAGAATGTACTTTTTCCAAAACTATCGAAATTATAAATAAACTAAATCCAAAGAAAACGCTACTTACTCACATTAATGGCTTTAGTTTTGATGATTTAAAGACATTGGAAAACAGACTAAAATTGGAAGGTCTGAACATAGAAATTGCATACGACACTTTATTAGTCGATGTAAAGTAATTATTCATTCCTTGTTTTGCTATCGGGGTATTGGTTGAATAAGACAATAACAAAACGGAACGCTTGGATTGTTAATCCAAGCGCTTTTTCACGATATGGTTAATACTCTAAATCCAGATTTATTCCACACCACTCTCCAAAATAGAAAACGTCCCTCCATCACAATCAATCTCCGCCTGTGCACCGTAAGGCAATATGTTCTTCGGCTCCGTATGGGCAAAATTCAAATTATATAAAATGGGCAAGTGCTCTAAATCGTATTCTTTCATGACCTGCAGGATTTCCTGTTTGTATTCTTCGTAATACGTTTCATCCTGCGGCTTGCCAAAAATGATTCCTTTTACGTTTTGCAATATGCCTTGAGCCGCATAATTGCGGAGCCAGTACGTTATGTACTCCGGCCTCGGCTTCTCTTCCGAAGTTTCAAAAAAGAGAATGCTGCCTTCCCAGTATTCTCTGTCCGGCCAGATTTCTGTCCCTTTTGCAAACTCAAGCACCTCGATACATCCGCCCATCAAACGTCCTTGAACGGTTCCGGAACCCTGAAGGACTTCATAGCCGGAATTCTTGTTCATAGAACGGCGTTGGCTTTTATTCCCTTCTTCCCATCTTAAGTGCTCGCTGGTCCACTCCTTAGCCGGCTTGATTTCTCCAATGATATCATTTGAAAAGAATGTCCGGTTCACCATTTCCACTGTGTAAGGATCCATTTCCACATTCTCAGCGAAATCGACCATCACCGCCGGACCGTAAAAGGAGGAAACGCCTGCTTTCAGGCAAAACAGGTGAGAAATCGTATTGTCTGAATAGCCGACAAAAATTTTGGGATTGTTGCGGATCACATCAAAATCGATATAAGGAAACAGCCGAATGCTGTCACTCCCGCCGATATTGGCAAAAATCGCTTTCACCTTTTCATCCCTGAAAGCTGTCATTAAATCTTCAGCTCTGGCCTGCGGATTCTGGTATAAATATTCTGCGCCTTTCAGGCTGTTCGGCATCGGCACAACGTTAAGGCCGAAAACGTTCTCCAGCCTCTCCACTCCCTGTTCATAACGCCACCGCAGGTCCGGTTCCCCGGCACCGCCCCAAGAAGGACTTACGGTTGCAATCGTGTCGCCCGGCTGCAATTTTTTTGGTTTGATTAGCATATGTATTCCCCCTTTGCAGTGCCTGACCCCCGGCGCTTTAAGCAACAAGGGTCAGGCACCTACTGCTCCTATTCAATCCACACTACTTTTCAACATCTGATTCTGCTCATACCTCTCAATGCCAAGCTGGATCAGCCGATCAATAAGCTCCGGATAGGAAACGCCGCTGATATCCCACAGTTTCGGGTACATGCTGATTTTTGTGAAACCGGGCAGTGTGTTGACTTCATTGATGATCAGCTGGCCATCTTCCGTCAGGAAAAAATCCACTCTTGCCATTCCCTGACATTCCAGAACTTTAAAAGTTTCGATAGCGGTCTTTTTAATTTCATCAATCTGTTCATCATTTAACTTTGCCGGCATTTCCAGGATAGCGCCGTTTTCATCAATGTACTTTGTATCATACGAATAGAAATCTCCCTGCGGAAGGATTTCACCTGGCAATGAAGCTTCCGGCTCGTCATTTCCCAATACTGCACATTCAATTTCACGGCCTTTTACCGCTTTTTCGATCAAAATCTTATGATCATAAGAAAAAGCTTCTTCTACAGCTTTGTTGAACCCTTCTTCGTCGTACACTTTGCTGACGCCTACAGAAGACCCCTGGCTGGCAGGCTTCACGAAACACGGCAGGCCTAGTGTTTCTTGCACTTCTTCAAAGCTGATGGCCTGACGGGAACTTCTTCGGTACGTCAGGGAATCGGCCACATTAATACCGGCGCTCTTAAGCAGTTTTTTGGCAATATCTTTATCCATGCATACAGCGGATCCCAAAACATCCGCTCCAACGTAAGGGATATTGGCAATGCGAAGCATCCCCTGGATACTGCCGTCTTCTCCGAGAGTCCCATGCACGATTGGAAAAATCACATCCAGCTGCTCAATAGGATTGGACTGGGTGACATTCAAAATTTGCTGATTTTCCTTTCCCGGCACAAGAGCTATTGATTGATTGGACTTATTCAACTGGATGAGTTTCGGATTTTCTTCATTAATGAGGTATTTCGAACTGTCACTCAAATGCCACTGGCCTTCTTTATCAATCCCGAGCAGCGTAACATCGTATTTGTCCTTATCGATTGCATCCGCAATATTTTTAGCTGACTGAAGTGAAACCTCATGCTCAGCCGATTTACCGCCAAACACCAGGCCTACTCTTATTTTCTTACTCAAATCGTATCCCTCCGATAACTAATGATCACTTATTTAGATTGTATTCCGTCCTGAAAAAAACGCAATACTTATCAATTTCGATTCTTTCAACCCAAGTTCCTTTTTCAAAAATCGAATACTTAAAAAGGCGGCTGTTATTCCGCTCCAATCCACGGCCCACATTTAAATTTTATAAAGGCTTTTATCCCCGGATTATGATTGCAGTCGTTCACCATTCCGGCTTAAGCAGCGAAAACACCAAACCATTATGAGATTGTTGATTCTGATACAGATAACCCCTGAGAACCCCTTCTTCTTTAAAACCAAGGCGCTCTAATAAATGGATCGATATTTTGTTTTCGGTAAACGTTACAGCACCCATTCTGAATAAATCCAGCTCTTCAAAAGCGTAGCGCAACACTTCTTTCACAGCTTCTGTCGTAATTCCCTTATTCCAATACGAAGGATGCAATTCATAACCGATTTCAGCCCGTTTACCCCGTATGTGGAGATTATTCAACCCGACAGTTCCGGCAAGGTCATCTGTTTCTCTAAGCATAATCCCCCATCTTATCGATCTTTTATTTTCAAAATTCGTCCGGAAAGATTCGATAATCCGGGCAGCTTCTTCCATACTTTTCAAACTTTCCATTCCATAATATTTCGTGACTTCATCGCGCGACATGATATCAAAAAAACCAGGAATGTGTTCCTCTCCCAATTGAACTAGTTTCAACCTTTTTGTTTCTAGTGTCGGAAACCCCATAAGCCCCTTCCCCCCTTATTAAATAGGGTAAACCTTGTAATTTTGTACATCCGACGACAACTTCTGGGTAAAATAACACCGATAAACTAAAACAGGAGTGATTCCATGGAAGATAACAATAACAGGGTACAGCCGCCAATTCCCCGTGAAAACGAAAGCTTGTCAAATGCCCGGAACACCAGTCAGGACAAAAAAGAAAAAATCCATTCTGAAAAAATGCGGTATGAAAACGCTGATGAGATTTATGAGTGATGCGGTGCCTGACCCACGGCGCGTTAATGCGCTGGGGGTCAGGCACCCACTGTGCACTCAATATGGGACCCACTCCACTAAGCCCCATGCATCCCCGCATAATACCCCCTCTTCCCAATCAGCTCCTCATGCGTCCCTTTCTCAACAATCTCTCCATCCTCTAGGAAAAGGATGAGATCCGCTTTGCGGATGGTGTTCAGGCGGTGGGCAATGACGAATGTTGTCCTGTCTTTCATGAGCAGGTCAAGGGCTTCCTGGATTTTCAGTTCCGTCACGGTATCGATGCTGCTTGTCGCCTCATCAAGGATAAGGATGGCAGGATCGGCAAGGATCGCCCTGGCGATGGCAAGCAATTGCCGCTGGCCCTGGCTGATTCCGCTGCCGTCCTGTTTCAAAACGGTATCATATACTTTCGGAAGCTTTCTGATAAATGAATGGGCATTTGCCTGCTTTGCTGCCTCGATAATCTCCCTGTCACTCGCATCCAGTCTTCCGAACCTGATATTGTCCTTGATGGTCCCTTCGAAAAGGATGGTATCCTGGAGCACGAATGCCATCTGTTTGCGGACGCTTTCGTGTTTCACTTCCGCTATATCCTGGCCGTCTATCAAAATCCTGCCGCTGCCCGGGTCATAAAATCTCGATAATAAATTGAGGATCGTCGATTTGCCGGCACCCGTCGGCCCGACAAGAGCCACAGTTTCCCCAGGCGAAGCTGTGATATTGATATCTGTAACCGTATCGCCTTCATCATCTTTATCATAGGAAAATGAGACATCGTCAAACTGGACTTCCCCTTTTATATCATCAAGTTCTTTCCCTTCAATTCCGTGCCTGGCCTCTTCCTTTTCATCCAGGATATCAAACACCCGGTCGGCACCGGCAATGGCTGACAGCAACGTATTGAACTGGTTGGCCAGATCGTTCAGCGGGCGGGTGAACTGCCGCGAATATTCGGTGAATACAATAATTGTGCCGATCGAAATCGCTCCGTTTATTGCAAGCAGGCCGCCGACTCCCGCAATCAGGGCGAAACTCAAATGGTTAAGAGTATTCATCACTTTCGGGATGAATCCTGAAAAGGCCTGGGCCCAGAAGGCCGAACGCCGCAGTTTTTCATTTTTGGCTTTGAATTCTTCAATGATTTCATTTTCCCTGGAAAACGTTTTGACAATGCGCTGGCCGGAGATGGTTTCTTCAATAAAACCATTTATGTCACCAAGATTCCGCTGCTGTTCCTTAAACAGCTTTCCGGTCCGGCTCGTAATCCACTTCAGGCCGAAAAACATCGCCGGCACAACAAGAACGGTGATGAATGTGAGCAACGGACTGAGCCAAAGCATAACCGCAACGGTGCCGATAAGGGTCAGGAGGCTTGAGAAAATTTGGATGACCGAACTGTTCAGCGTTGTGCTGACATTTTCAATATCATTCGTAACCCGGCTCATCAATTCCCCATGTTTCCTCTTGTCAAAAAAGGAAACAGGGAGGCGATGGAGATGGCGGAACAATTTGTCACGCATCGCAAAAACGGTATTCTGGGCAATGCCGACCATCCAATAATTTTGCAGGAAGAGTGTCAGTGAGTGCAGTAAATAAATGATGACCAGCACCATCAGCATAAAACCAAGGCCGCTTTTATCCTGATTGACCAGAAACTCATCAACTGTTTTACCGACAAAAAACGGCCCGGCAAGTGCCAGTGCCGAACTGCCTGCAACCATCAGCAGCACCAGCAGGAACAGCCCTTTTTCAACAGCCAGAAAACGCCATATCCTTTTTAGTGTCTCAAATCGTTTGCTTTTGTTTTGCAGGGGAGCATTCGGTTTCAGATTCTCGATTTCGATTTTTTCAAGATCGATCTTCTCATATTGGAAAGGCTTGATCAGTTCCTTGAACATGATACTTCCTCCCCTTTCCAATTTTGCGACTGAACAATTTTCCGGTACAGGGCCGACTCATCCAACAAATGGTGATGGTTCCCTGCACCTGCTATTTCTCCGTTTTCAAGGAGGATGATGCGGTCCGCTTTCATGGCCGTACTGATTTTCTGCGTAATAATCAGTATCGTACACTGATAGCTTTCGATCGCATCCAGCAGCTTTGCTTCTGTTTTCAGATCAAGTGCACTTGTGCTGTCATCGAGCAGCAGAATCTTCGGCTTGCGGACAAGCGCCCTGGCAATAGACAGGCGCTGCTTTTGCCCGCCTGACAGGTTAATACCCTTTTGGCCGATTTTTGTATCATACCGGGCAGGCAAATTTTCAATCGTTTCGTGGATCTGGGCATCCTGTGCGGCAGCGATGATGTCATTCATGGAAGCATCCGTTTTCCCCCAGGATATGTTGTCTTTTACAGAACCGCTGAACAGTACAGCTTCCTGGGGGACAAAGCCAATAGCCCGGCGCAGAATCCCGGTATCTATCTGACGGACATCTTTCCCGTCAACCCGGACTTTCCCGGCATTCACATCATACAGGCGGGGAATCAACTGGAACAGCGACGTCTTTCCGGAACCTGTTTCTCCGAGAAACGCGACCGTCTCTCCCGGGGCCACGGAAAAAGAAATGCCGGAAAGCACTGCAGTATCCGTTCCCGGATAATGGAAGGAAACCTTATCAAATTCAACCTTCCCTTCCCGGATTTGTCCGGCCTGATCGCCTTCCTCTGTCTCAAATGCATCCACTTCTGCATCAAACACATCTGCAATCCGCCGCGCAGATGCTTTGGCCCGGGAAATCACCATCAAAATCCAGGTCATGACCGACAGTGCGGACGTCATCCGGGTTCCGTAATTGAGGATGGCGACCACCTCTCCGACAGTTGCGCCGCCCGTTTCCACCTTAATGTTTCCAAACCACAGCACAACGAGAACACTGAGGTTCATCACAAGGATCAGCACTGGCATCGTGAATTCAATCAGGCGCAGAGCCGTTATCGTCCTGTCCCTCAGCTTTTCATTCACTTCCCCAAACCGGCCGATTTCATGCTGCCCCCTTACAAACGCTTTAATGAGCCGCATGCCGGACAGATTTTCCCGCATCACGCTGTTTACCGCATCAAGTCGCTCCTGTACCGAGGTGAACAGCTTGCCGGCCCTGTTTAATGCCCAAACGAGAAACAAGAAAAGAATCGGGATCGTGATGACCAAAATAAGGGCAAGTTGTACATCCACAAGCAGTGCCATGATGACGCCGCCAAACAGCAGCAGCGGTGCCCGCATCATAATGCGGACGCCCATAAACACCGTGTTTTGCACCTGCGTGACATCATTGGTCATCCTGGTGATCAGCGTTGCATTTGAAAACTTCTGCAAGTTATTGAAGGAAAAAGACTGCAGCTTTTCCATTAAGCCAAGGCGGACATCATAACCGAAACTCTGGCTGACATGTGAAGCAAAAAATGAATTCGTGGCACCTGCGGCAAATGACAGCAGCGAAATGCCAATCATCACACTGCCCCATATCAGGACACGATCCAGGTCATTTTTCATAATGCCTTCATCTATGATTGCTGCCATCAACAGGGGCTGGACCAGTTCGACCGCCAATTCAAGCAGCATTAAAAACAGCGCCGCCCCGATCGGGAGGCGGTAAGGTTTGAGATATGAAAAGAGCTTTCTCATTCGGCATAAGCCTCCCAGACTAATAAAATCATTTTTTGGAAATATCATTCTTTAATCTTTATACGGTTTTATTCCTTAAAATGCCTTTAACTGTAAAGCAAACGTCCATCTTTCGTGTTAAAAGCACGTCAGCCGGAAAAACAGGAGACTAAAGAAGCAAAAGTTTCTGTTTTTCTATATTTTATATGACTCTTTCAATAATGGAAAATATTAAACGCCCTCCTTTTTTAAATACATTGCAAAAATATCATTTTTATTATAAAATTACAGAAAATTATCAATATATTTAATATTTTGTCATCGGTTTTAAAAAATTTAATAGGGGGTTTTAAGGTTGGGGAAGTTTTCTAAAGGTTGGTTGGCTATTTTAGCTGTTTTGTCCCTTTTGTTTGTAAGTGCTTGCGGCGGAGATGAAGAGACATCGGCAAAACAGAAAGGTGACTCTGGTAAAGACGGAGCAACCAGTGTAAAAGTCGGCGTTATTTCCTGGTTGTCAGGTGCTGGCGCCGGTTATGGGGAAGCCATTACAAATGGACTCAAGCTCGCAAATAACGAAATCAAAGAAAAAGGCGAGGTCAAGATCGAACTGGTCACAGAAGATTCGGCCGGAAAGCAGGAACAGGCTCTGTCATCTGCCCAAAAGCTGATGAACTCGGAAAATGTTTCCGCCATCATCGGCCCTACATTGAGTACGGAGATGAAGGTAGTCGGTCCCGAGGCTGATCTGAACGGTGTTCCGATCATGGGAACCTCCACAACGGCAGCTGGTATTCCGCAAATCGGAGAGTATGTATTCCGGGATTCCATTCCCGAGTCATTGGCCATTCCGGCATCCATCACGAGTGCGGTCGAAAAATACGAGGTGAAAAAGGTTGCCATCCTTTACGGAAATGATGATGTGTTCACTAAATCCGGATACGATACGATGAAACAGGTGGCTGAAGAGAAAGGGCTTGAAATCCTGACAACGGAAACCTTCCAAAAGGGACAGGCCGATTACAATGCCCAGCTTACGAAAATAAAAGAAACAAAACCGGACTTGATTCTCTGTTCCGCCCTCTACAATGAAGGGGCTGTCATCATGGACCAGGCCAGAAAAATGGGCATCGATGTCCCATTTGTTGGCGGGAACGGCTTTAACTCCCCTGAAGTGATCAACATTGCAGGTGACGCTTCCAATGGATTGATTGTAGCCACTCCATGGTTCAGCGGTAAGGAAGATCAGAAAGTCCAGGATTTTGTTGAGAAATATAAAGAAGAGTATGGCAAAGAACCGGACCAATTTGCGGCACAGGCTTATGATGCATTGTATATACTGGCTGATGCAATCAAGAGAGCCGGAAGCGATGACCGTGATGCCATCAGGGACGCACTGGCTGAAACACAAGGGTTTGAGGGAGTGCTCGGTGAAATGTCTTTCGATGAAGAGGGAGATATTGTCATGGATCCTACCGTTTTGACAATCAAAGACGGCCAATTCCAATTGTTCGAATAAATAACGGCTGAAGATTGAGAGAGACGATTTCTCTCTCAATTTTTATTTAATCCTTCAAACTCCAAAGAGAAAGAGGTGCAGAACTTTGTTATTGGAACAATTAGTTAATGGATTAACCCTTGGAAGCATATACGCCATCGTTGCGCTTGGTTACACCCTGGTCTTTGGTGTACTGGGCATTCTGAACATGGCTCACGGAGAAATTTTTATGTTCGGGGCTTTCATGGGTGTGGTTATTACGAACACCCTGCAGCTTCCGCTGGCCTTAGCATTTTTGGCCGCAATCGCCGTAACCGCTTTGCTCGGCCTTTTCCTTGAACTGCTTGCTCTGCGGCCGCTCCGCGGAAAAAAAGGCGTGTCCCACCTCGCCCCGTTAATCAGCACGATCGGAGTTTCGATTTTTCTGGAAAATCTGGCACACCATCTTTTTGGTGCAGGAAACCGCCCTTTTTCTACATCCCTTTCTGAATACAGCATTCAAGTCGGTTCTGTGACAATTTATGCCGTACAGCTTGTTATTTTTGCCATCGCTGTTTTTCTGATGGTCAGCCTTTCCTTTTGGCTGTCGAAAACGAAAGCAGGCAAGGCCCTGCGTGCTTGTGCAGAAGACCTGGAGGCGGCCAGTCTCCTCGGCATCAATACGAAACGCATGATCATGATGACCGTCGTCATTGCCTCCATTATGGGAGGAATTGCCGGGATATTAGTAGGTATGGCCTTTAACTCGGTAACACCGCAAATGGGTTTATCGATGGGACTAAAAGGTCTCGCCATCATTATTCTTGGCGGCATGGGCAGTGTCAGGGGCGCGATGGCCGGAGGACTGATTCTTGGCTTGTCGGAAACGATGATTGTGGTATTCGGTGAATCCGGCTATCGGGATGCGATAGCGTTCATCGCGATTATCGTCATCCTGCTGGTCAGGCCGCAGGGCCTTTTCGGGCAGCCGGTGCAAGAGGCAAGGCGGTGAATGGATGTTAGCTGAAATGATCAACCCATATTATTTACAGGTTCTGTCCTTTATCCTGATTAACATCATTCTTGGTGTTAGCATTTACATTACGCTGTCAACCGGCCAGCTTTCATTAGGGCATGCCGGGTTTATGAGTATAGGGGCGTACACGTCTGCAATCCTGACGATTAATTTTGGATTTCCGCTTCCCGCCGGCATATTGCTTGGTTCCATCCTCGCCGGACTTGCCGGCGTGTTGATCGGCCTTCCCACTTTGCGCTTGCAGGGAGTGTATTTGGCCATCGCAACCCTTGGTTTCGGTGAAGTGATCCGGGTCCTCTTTGTCAACTGGGAGAGTCTCACCCAGGGAGCAATCGGAATATCCGCGATTCCCCATCTCGGCCGCGAAATCGTGACAGGGTTCAGAGATGCCGGCTTTACTGCTGACATGATCGGCATCAGGAATAACCAGTTCATCAGTTTGATCGTATTCATTATTCTGCTTGCCATCACTGTTCTCCTAATCTCCTTTTTTGTACGGCAAAACCATTCCCGGGTGGGCCGTGCGTTTGCCGCGATAAAAATGGACGAAAGCGCAGCAGAGGCCATGGGGATCAATATTACGTATTATAAAGTTTTGGCTTTTGCCCAGGGTGCGATGGTAGCCGGTTTTGCGGGTGCGCTTTATGCCCATATCACTGCTTACATCAGCCCGTCCGATTTTGCTTATCATCGTGCAGTCGAAATCCTTATCTTTGCGGTATTCGGCGGAATCGAAGTAATATGGGGACCCATTTTCGGTGCTGTCTTTCTTACTGCGATGCCTGAACTGCTTAGGGAAGTCAGCGAGTACCGCTATATGATTTACGGGGTCATCCTTGTTGCCATGATGGCTTTCCGGCCGCAGGGGCTTATCGATCATCAGATGATTCATCGTCTCAGCAGAAAATCCAGGAAGAACAAAAAGAATAGTCAAGATGCCATTGTTGAGGAAAAGGAGAGTAACCATCATGGTGTTGGAAGTTAAAGGCATTACAAAAAATTTCGGCGGCATCCAGGCTTTGACCGATGTATCTTTCACGGTTGACAAAGGCGAAGTGTTCGGCCTGATCGGCCCCAATGGTGCAGGGAAAACAACGATGTTTAATATCATCACATCCATGTTCCCCCCTACCGACGGGGAAATCGTCTTTGCAAACACCCGGCTCACGGGAAAAAAACCTTATGAGATCACGAAGGAAGGCGTCTGCAGGACGTTCCAGAATATCCGATTATTCCCGGATATGACCGTACTTGAAAATGTTACAGTCGGTGAACACTGCCGGACAAAGGCCGGTGTCTGGTCCAGTGTATTCAGATTGAAATCGCAAAGGCTCGAAGAAGAAAAAATCAAATCGAACGCCCGCAAACTGTTAAAAATGGTCGGCCTTGCGGAATATGAGGATACGTTTGCAGATAATCTGGCTTATGGACAGCAGCGCCGGCTGGAAATCGCCCGCGCCCTTGCCAGCAGCCCTACCTTGTTATTGCTCGATGAACCCGCTGCCGGAATGAATGAAAAAGAAACAAACGACTTGTTTGAACTTATCCTGAAAATTAAAAAACTGGGCATCACCATTTTGCTTATCGAGCATGACATGCCGCTTGTAATGAAGGTATGCGACAGGATCGCGGTGCTGAATTTCGGTGAAAAAATCGCCCAGGGAACCCCTGAAGAAATCAGCAATAATCCTGACGTGATTGAAGCCTACCTCGGACAGGAGGAAGATGAGCTTGCTTAGTGTAGACAATATTCAAACCTTCTACGGAAACATCCAGGCACTAAAAAGCGTAAGTATCGAAGTACCCGAAGGAAGCATTGTGACCATCCTTGGAGCCAACGGGGCCGGCAAGACAACAACGATGAAAACCATAGCAGGTGTATTGAAACCGAAAGAAGGAAAAATCACATTTTTAAATGAAGACATTACCGGCTGCACTCCTGATGTGCTCGTGGGAAAAGGAATCTCGCTTGTTCCTGAAGGAAGAGCGATCCTCTCAGGGATGTCGGTGATTGAAAATCTGGAAATGGGGGCCTTTCACCGCAAAGGCTCAATTAAAGATGATCTTGAAATGGTGATGGACCGCTTCCCGATTTTGAAAGAGCGGCAGTCGCAGCTGGGCGGGACCCTTTCAGGCGGACAGCAGCAAATGCTCGCCATCGCAAGAGCGCTCATGGCAAAGCCAAAACTCCTTTTGCTTGACGAGCCTTCAATGGGCCTTGCTCCGCTGATTGTGAAAGATATCTTCCAAATTGTAAAAGAAATCAACACTGAAGGAACAACTGTATTGCTAGTGGAGCAAAATGCCCGCCAGGCACTGAAAATTGCCGATTACGCATACGTCCTGGAAACAGGAAAAGTGGTAAAAAGCGGCCCGGCAGCCGATCTGCTTAAAGACTCCAGTATCAAAGAAGCTTACCTTGGCGGTGCCTGACCCCCGCTGTGCTGACTCGTTAACGCAATACAGTGAGATACCTTGTGCCAGCAAGCGTTCCGGCTATATGACGGAACGCTTTTCTTTTTTCTTCTCTCCTGTCCCGCTTCTTATTCTGTGTGCACAATTTCTCCATAATAACCGGTTATACTAAAGTCAGAAATAGAAAAGGAGTGATTTCAATGGGTATACTATTTATCGTTCTCCTGATCGCCGCTGTCTATTATTTCTCAAAATCCGGAGGGGGGATTAACTTTAACCAAAAATCCGGCCAGTCTTCCCTCGATATATTGAATGAACGTTATGCCCGCGGTGAAATAGATGAAGAGGAGTACGAAAAGAAAAAACGGACTTTGACTGAATCATGAGTTGATGTTGAGACATAAGTATTTTAGCAATTGATAAACCCGAACGATTAGGTAAGATTTCAATGAATCTTTCGCCTGGCCGTTCGGGTCTTTATTTACTTTCTTCAATAAATCTTTTGCCAAACTATTTTTAAAACTAGTGGAATGGAGCGGAAGACACTCGACTCCTACGTGAAATAGAGGAAAGGCTGAGACCCCGCAGGCGCAGCCGAGGAGGCTCAGCTTCCTCCCCGTGGAAAGCGAGTGTCTGCAGCGCAATGGAACGAACTTGTTTTTTCAGCTTAACTGATAATTAGTATGACGTTGAATAGATATTGTTCATTTCTAAGCATGACTTATTTAGTTATGTCCCAGTCTCGTTCTGTTAATAAGTAATGGTATTATTATGAAAATCCTCTGCAACCATCAAATTAGCGATCATCCCTTTCAATGAAAGACTTTACGAATACATCAATCTTATCGATCAGTTGATCAGGTTGAACACTGAAATAAGCCGTCTGGTAATTCGGAAGCCATTGAACTCCGATTGTATGTACATTCGCCCGTTTACCCGCCAGAATGTCTGCATCGCTGTCTCCCACAAAAACTGCCTCACTGTTTTTAACGCCAAGCTCAGTCAATGCCTTGTTGATTCCCTCAGGGTGAGGTTTCGGTTTTTCAACATCATCACCAGCGATCATGACATCAAATAAGTTCTCCATATTAAGCTGTTCCAGGGAAATCAAAAGGCTCCTTTTTGCTTTGCCGGTTACAATCCCTATTTTGTATCCTTCCCTTTTTAATAGCAGCAGCAATTGTTTAATCTCGTCATTTTCCAACACAAGCTCGCGGTGCTTTTCACTATACTGGTCATAATACAACTCAATCGCTTGGTCGTGCTGTCCGTTTCGCAGGTTTTTCTTTATGACGCCAGTTTCCGTGGGCCCGAACATGGCTTTGATCTCATCCGGGGAAAGATCAAGGTCATCAAACTCCTTGAAAACTGCTTGAAACGAATGGAAACAAACGGGCAATGTATCAGCTAACGTACCATCAAAATCAAAAATGACCGCTTTCAAATCGAACACACCCTTTATCAATTGTTAATACCGGTTACCAATGCTTTTCCCGGGAGTTATTGTTCCGGCAGATTCTTCCCACTCTTCCCGCAGAATCCCCATCTTGATGGCATCAAAATAGTTGCCGTCTACGATTCGCGCTTTTCTGATTCTGGCCTCTTCCTTCATGCCGATCTTTTCTGCCACCTTCATCATCCGGATATTTCCCGACCAGGTTGACATGCCCAGTCGATGCAGGCCGGTTGACCGAAAAAGGAAGTCAATCCAGCGTTTATATGCTTCATAACCATAGCCGCCGTTCCAATACGCTTTATCATAAATGACAATACCGGTTTCAAGCCAACTTGTATTTTTATCGACCCAGTAGGCACCGACCGTTCCGAGGAGTTTTCCATCAGCACGGATGACAAGCGTGGCCGGTACACCTGGAAAGATTTCATAGTCTTCTTCCCATGTATTCCTATATTCCTCTTTTGTGATATAGGGTTCCGGAATATAAGGGCCATTCCATTTTTTCGCCTCTTGTTCCTCTTCTTCATATCTCCAGTAGTACAATTCATCGATATCTTCCTGGACTGCTTCTTTTAGTATGACTTTTGTGCCGTCGATTTTGATCAAACCCTGGTTTCCTCCCTGTTTGTCTTTAATTGATGTTTATCTTATTCCCTTTCTTTTTACAACTGAGATATCCTGCTGATCCGGGCAAAAAAAGAGGGAGCCTTTTAGGCTAAGTAGTTCAGATAATGTGGAGAAAAATAAAAATGTCAAACCATTTCACACCTATTATCTACACATAAATAGCAGATTAAAAGACACTAAAAAGAGCATTTGAAATCAAATGCTCTTTTTGTTATTTTTTTATTTCCCTTTTTTATTACTTGTATCTTTTGCAGAACCCGTAAAAGGATTAATTTCATATGTTAAATCTCTTCCATCTTCCTTTTCTTCTGAAGAAATTCTTTTACCTAATGAGGCGTAGTACCAAATCCAAGCTCCAAACGCTAATATACCTCCAGCAGTCATAATCCAAAACTCCAAGACTAACACCTCCTATTTTATATCTAAGAAAATCATATTATATTTTTGTCAGTTTACTGAATTTTACACTTAGAATAGTTAAGGCGTATTGAGCATACTTCGGATTGAAGTTGGCATAAATATAACTTTTTCCATCGCCTCTTGCGATCATCAAAGGTCTTTCAAGGATGGATAATCTTCTCCGAATTTGTTGAATAAAACTATTTGTGGCATTATCATTTACATTCATTATAAGTTTCGCTATTACTTTCGGTTCAAGGGAAGATAAATCAGTTGTGCAATCGACTTTATGAAATCCTTTATCTTTTGATGCCAATGGGTGTGTTATTGGATTTTTAGCTCAATTGTTATAAGAGTGTGTTAGTGTTTTGATTTTATTATGAAACGGATGGGTTTCAAATAATTCTTGTAAATAGGAAGCTAATTCAGGCACTGAATCATTATTCAGTGCCTGTAATGTTTCTCTAGATCAAATTAAATCCTGCTCATCTCTGCTTATCACAGCCCAATATCCTGTTTACAACCCGAACTGTTCCTTAACGGTTCTAGCAGTATCTTTCGCACTTAAATTTGTATTATCAATCCTCATATAGTTGTCCCTTCGTATTTCCCCTTCTGCAGAATTCAACCGGTATTTTTTCATGCTTGATTTCAATTCATTTTCAGACCATTCAATATCCCTTTTCGTAGGCTTCTTTTCCAGCCTGTGCCCGCTTCTGTTCCGCGTAAGCCTTTCCTGAAGGTCCGCTTCGAGTTCCACCCAGTAAACCGTGCCGCCTTTTTCCTCAAAAATACGGCATAGCTTATCTACGTAATCCCAGTCTTCCTGCTGGTCAAATGCCCAGACGTATGTGAAAATCAAGCCATACATATCGCTTTTTGCCACTGCTTCAAAAATCTCTTCCCTGAACAAGTTAACCAGGCGCTTTCCTTCCGTTGTTCCGTAACTGAAAAAGGGAGTGACAAATTCGATTGCCATGTGGTTATGAAAGAGTTTCAGCTCCGTCATTTTCTCAAGTTCTTCCCCGACAGTCATTTTCCCGGCGGCCTGGGGGCCGAACAACAGGATAAGTTTCATAGAGTCCCTCCCCTTTCCTTCAAGTTCTATTCTTTCGTTCTTTCCATGATTCGTTTGGTTACCGTCTCGTAATATGAAACAGGATGGGGGACAAACTCATCGCGGCCAGCCATTTTGTCTATCGAAGCTTTTTTTCCATCCGCTTTCAATTCAAACCCCTCGATCCGGATTGCTTCAATTTTTCCCGACCATAACTCCGCAAATTCGTTCAATTCCGCCTTCACCATGCCGGAGACTTCTTCCCGCTGCAGGTTGAAATCATCAAGCGAATGATCACTTTCATATAAAAAAACATTAGCCAGTTCTTTGTCTATGAAGTTCTTTTTCGTAATACAATATTCAATGACTCCGAGGGGGATCAGCTCATCAAAAGACAGATTGATCCCAATCTCCTCTTCTATCTCCCTTACGCCGTCCCGGACGGTTTCATTGGCTAACAGATGGCCTGCAGCTGTTATATCCAACAAATTTGGATAGTCCCTTTTATCTTCGCTCCGGATTTGCAGAAAAATTATTTCCCTGTCATTTTCCCTGCCGACAAACCAGCACTGGAACGCTTCATGCCAGTAGCCGATGCGATGCACTTCCGCACGGGAGGCAACTCCGATCCGATTTCGGTAACGGTCAAAAATTTTCAACTGTTCTTGTTCCATTTGAATGCTCCTTCCTTACTCAAGGTTTTTGTTTTCTTTAAAGCCTCTGTCAAATTCCTTTACAGAGTCGGCAATGGTGCTCAAATAAACCATAAAACCCCCTGCCAGGAATGCCAGAAAATAGAATGGTTCTATTCCCAGGTCCACTCCCTTCGGTACAGATTGTTCAAATGAAACCTCAAAAAACAGTGCACCTATTATGACGCTTGATCCCGATACAAGTAATCCCCATTTCAAAAATCGCTTTATGACCCCCTGCACTCCCTTTATTATTGACATGGAAAATCTCTGGTTCAGGTTCTATTTCTTCCCCGAATGCACCTTATCCTTTTTCTCCTGGATATTTTTAGAAGGTTTTTTCATTTTATATAGAGAATATTTATCTTCAGCAAAAATAGGAGGTTGTTTGGATGTCCACTTTCATTTCACATGTTGCAACACTCGAGGTGCCGGTAAGCGAACTGGAAAGATCAATCCAATTTTACGTTGATGTACTCGGGTGCGAGGTTGAATTCAAAGGAGAAAAAAACGCAATGCTCTCATTCAAAAAGACGGGAGTCCCAACGATTTTCCTCGTTGAAACCGAATCAGCCGGAGGGTTATCCTTCGAAAACACCAATAACGGCATTGTACATACTGTCATCGACTTTTATTCACCATCCCTGGAAGCGTTCCGAAACTGGCTGATGGAAAAAGGCATCGAAACAGGACCGTTGAACGTGCATCCTGAAAATGGGTATGGGGGATTCGGCTTCAAAGACCCGGACGGCAATTTGTTGAGCGCCACCAATGTGTTGCATGACGGACAATAACTAATAATCTGAACAATCCCGCCGATAAAACAGGGTGGGATTGTTTTTTTCGTTTCTGGCATTTCATCTGTCACAGCAACAACACGAAGAAGGTGTGGAATTTTTTATAACGGCCATACTGCAGAACAACCCGGGGATTGCCGATTTCCGATCTCGATGCTAAGAATCAACAAACTTTTTGAAACCTTAGAGTCCACATACTCCTCTAACGATCGAAAGGAGGCTGCAGCTTGGATAAAAAATTGAACCTTGTGAAAAAAGCTATCAGAGGCAACGAAGATGCTTTTGAAACCCTCATCAAACAAGAAAGTGAGAAATTATACAAAACTGCCTTTCTCTATGTCAGAAATAAAGAAGATGCCCTCGATGTTTTACAGGAAACGGTTTATAAAGCCTTCATCTCAATCAAACAAGTAAAACAACCGGAGTTTTTCTCTACATGGCTGACCAAAATCCTAATCCGGACAGCTTTTGACCTACTGAGAAAGAGAAAGAACGTCCTAATGGATGAGAGCATCCTGAATACATATCCTGTTGAAACCAAACAGGATATTGAAGGACGATTGGATCTGTTAAATGCCATAACAACTTTAAACCATAACTACCAAACGGTTATTATTTTATTTTACTATCACGACCTGACTATCCATGAAATTGCGGAAATCATGGAAAAACCCGAAAACACGGTCAAAACGTATTTGCGGCGTGCCAAGTTAGAGCTGCGGGAACAGCTGGAAGGAGTGAAACGGTATGAACAAAGAGCATTTTGAAAAAGAAATAGACGAAATAAACGTTCCGGTGAATGAAGTGTTAGCCGCAATCGATAACGGGATCTCAAAAGGAAAGAAAACCAAAAGAAGATCCAGGATCAAGCTCACCGGTACTGTCTCTTCTGCCGCTGCTGCCAGTTTTCTCGCATCCGGATTGATTTTTGGGCCGGTTTCGAATGTGCTGGCAGATGTCCCTTTAATTGGAGGCATCTATGAAAAATACAGCTTGCAAATCGGGCAGGAATTATTTGAAAGTAACCTGGTTACCCAGCTTAATGAAAAAGCATCGAGCAATGGAGTAGATGTTACAGTAACCGGTGCCTACTATGACGGTAATGTCATTGGTATCACCATCAAAGCGGACGGTAACAGCATTTCTCTTGATAACGGCGGAGAAAGCGGGCCTGAAGCGGGATATGGGTTTCATTTGTTTGATGGAGAGGAGCAAACGCAATGGTCGGCAAGCTTTACAGAATTACAACAAGCAGGAGAAGGCTATACGGCCGCCCTTGAATTTCATAACCCCGGTATAAAATTGCCAGAACAGTTCACGCTCCCCATCACTTTCACTGCTATTGGTGGTCAAAAGGGGACATGGCGCTTTGATGTGCCGGTTTCAAAAATAGCCTCTGAAACAATCAGTCTGGAAGCGGAAAGTGTATCAGATGGTGGGAATTATTCACTGAATTTGGAATCACTTATAAAAGGAAAAGCGACGACGATTCTTAACTATAAGGCGGTCTTCCCCATCAACGGGAAAGAAGATCAATTCAATTTGTCCGTTGTCGATAATAACGGCAACAAACTGATTAAAAGCAGTGCCGATGTTCTATCAACAGAAACCGCAGACGGGGCTGCAGTGAAAGAAATCCGGGAATTATTCAGCAGCAAAATTGATGAACAGGCTAAGTACCTTACCGTTTATCCGGAAATCCGGAAATATGAACGCGATACCTTCAGACAAATAAAAGATACACCATTTACTATTGAAAGCAAACGCTTTGACTATCAAATCAGGATTAACGGCATCACCCGGAAAAATAGCGGACTTACCATTGACTATACGATACAAAATATCGACCAAAAGGCATTTGACAGAGATATCATCAACAACTTCGCCCACTTCATCATGCTGGTCAAAACTAAAAACATATACATGGACAAAAACGGGGAGATCGACATGAACGAAACAATCGCCCACCGGATCCGTAGCACTGAAACGGTTGAAACGGACAGTGATACGCTTCGTTTTAAGTCTACTTTTATTCTAAATAACAAGAATGCGCGGTTGAGTGATTATGCCATTTCTGTTCCATTTGGCACACTGAGCCTTAACTCACCGGTAAAAATGAATTCGATAAAAATAGATTTAGGCAAGTAAAGAGACCCAGGGACTGTATGTACAGATCCCCGGGTCTTTTACTTTTGTGGCTGAACCCCCCAACTCGAACCTCAGGACGGCGGTGAAGTATTTGAAAAGGGCGGGTTTATTAGCCCTCGTTATGTCACAACCACTTGTCTTTATAGAGTTTCTTTGAATAAACAACGAATGCAAATACAATTAACCCCTTGTTAACAATTGTAAAGGTCTCATATACCTATAGATTTCAAATATTAAAACATAGTAACCTTATTATCGAACACATTACTACCATGACAAAGGGGTTTGTTAAATGAAACGTTCGTTTTTATTCACTGTTATCCTTGCTTTAGTTGCCACGTATCTGCCTTTTCAGCAAGTCTCCTATGCCGCGTCTCCACAGGATGTGGCAATAAATGAAATCGCATGGATGGGGACAACCACCGATTACAATGACGAATGGATTGAATTGTATAACAGTACAAATGCGGATATTAATCTTGATGGTTGGACCCTGAACGCGACAGATGGAACTCCTGCCATAACTCTTTCCGGAAGCATACCGGCCGGAGGCGTCTATTTACTTGAACGGACGAGCGATGATACCGTGACGGAAGCAGCCGCCGATCTCATCTATACCGGCGCTCTCAGCAACTCAGGAGAAAATCTTGATCTAAGGGACTCCAGCGGCACCCTTGTCGATCAAGTCGATGCCTGGTATGCCGGCGATAACAACACCAAAGCCACAATGGAGCGTGTCGACCCTCTGGTAAGCGGAACTGATTCAACAAATTGGACGACTGCCGTTGATTCATACAGCGGCGGGCTTGGTACTCCGAAAACAACTGCCGCATCCGGCTGTCCCACTGCAGCCGAACAATTGAATAATGTTTCAGAAGCGGCTGGCGCTATCAACGTTTACTTCAATAAATGTGCGTACGATATTTTCGCGGATTCCGGAAATGAAGCGAATTATAACGTAAATTTGGAAAACCGCCTGATCCACCGAATCAATAATGCTTCAACCTCAATTGATCTTGCTACATATGAAATTAACTTGCCGAACGTCATCAACGCCTTGATTAATAAAGCTGCAGAAGGTGTGGATGTACGCATTCTGGCAGATGCAAAAGACGGCTCCGACCCGCATTATACGGAACGTTATCAAACAATGCGGTTATATTTAGAAGAAATGGTGCGCGGCAAAGACGGCACGATTGGTACCGCCGATGATATCACTGTATTTTCCGATTCCATCATGTTTGCCGTGGAAGACCAAACGTTGCGCAGCAGCCATAACCTGCCGGCATCAATCGATGATATACCGTATGTAACGGTAAACGTCGGGTCAGGCTCACAATCCGGCTACCAGCTCGCAGATGCTGAACAGAAAGACACAGACAGCTACTATTCACCCGGTGATCAAATGCACAATAAATTTGCTGTCATCGATAATACCTGGGTATTCACCGGCAGCTGGAATTTTACCGTCACCGGATTATACGGATCGGAACAGAATATGCAGAACGGTGTCCTTGAAGGGAATACACAAAATGTCGTTGAAATGAATTCAGCAGAGCTTGCCGGCATTTATAAGACGGAGTTTAATGAAATGTGGGGAAGCTCCGGCCCTGTACCTGATCCCGCCGTTTCCAATTTCCATAGCCGGAAGACCGATAACACCCGCCATACTTTGACTGTTGGCGGTCATCCTGTTGAAGTATATTTTTCAGCAGGTGACGATGCGGTTGGCCATATGACGGACTATGTGAAAAACAATGCCGATTACAGCACCTATTTTGATATTTTCGCCTGGTCCGATCAAGCCCTTGTAGACGAACTGAAAAACAAGTGGGAAGGGTCTTACAATGATATGGAGGGAAGCCTGACAGGATTTAAAGTGAAAGGTGTTTTTGATGAAAGCTTCTGGAATCAGTGGTGGTCCGCCTCCCTTGAAATGACCGGAAGAACAGCATCCCAGACGTCAACGAATAATCCTAATATCCGCTGGAATAATCCTGCGCCTGTCTATCAAGATAACGAGGACCGGAAAATGCACAGCAAAACAATGATGGTGGATGCCGACCACCCGGACAGTGATCCGACAGTAATGGTCGGTTCCACCAACTGGAGCACGAATGGGAACGACATTAACGATGAAAATATGCTTTTTATTCATGATTCGGCTATTGCCAACCAGTTTCTGCAGGAATTTTATGCACGTTATGATGCGGCAGGCGGAGCAATCCCTGTACAATAAACAGACGAGGTTGGGACATTACTAAATAAGTCATGTTTAGAGACGAACAAAATATATTCAACGTAATACTGTTTACTAATAATCAGTTAGGCTGAAAAAACAAGTTCGTTCCATTGCGCTGCAGACACTCGCTTTCCACGGGGAGGAAGCTGAGCCTCCTCGGCTACGCCTGCGGGGTCTCAGCCTTTCCTCTATTTCCCGTAGGACTTTGAAAAAGCTTCTTTGAAATAACACCGCACGAAGAAAATCGGTTTTTATTTTCGAGGAGTCGAGTGTCTTCCGCTCCATTCCACTCGTTTTATAAAAATAGTATGCAAAATTAAAAGATCTCTATTGAAGAGATTAAAAAAAGACCCGAACGGTCAGGCGCAAGATTCATTGATATCTTACCTAATCGTTCGGGTTTATCATTAGCTGAAATACTTATTTCCCAGCCTCTTTTTTTATTTCATTTCTCCAATTCCTCACCTTGCGCCTGAACAAACCCCAGCTCATTCCCAGCAATATCTTTAATCGTGAATTTCCTGGTCCCGTACGGCGTGTCAAATAACGATTCAACCACTTCTGCCCTGTCCTTAAGCCGTTCCCACAGTGCATCTGTATCCTCAACCGTAAAATTAAACCGACCATGCGAAGGAAAATCGGCATCTTCCATGATCGCAAAAATCGCGCCGCCTTCCGATTCAAAATGGGCATAATTCGGCTTTTCCGGAGGCCATGTGCCGGTGACATTGAATCCCAGTACATCTGCGTACCACTCAATCGCTTCACTTAAGTTATGTACATTCGCCCGGACATGCATCAATCTCGTTTTCATCTGATTGCCCCCATTTCTTTTCTGTCACTTTTTAGGTAGAGTATACAAAATCACAAGGGTGCTGACATCGTTATTTTTCAAGACACAGAGGTGAGTCAAATATCGTTCAAGAGCTTCTTATGTATAAGAATGCGTTTATGAATCCCCACTTTTCCCCTGGGGTCCTCTATCTTTTCGCTCAATGCTGCAAGGTCACGGTCGGCCTGGCGCTCCGATTCAAATAAATAGTGATGTGTCGTTGATATCGCATACTCCATTTCAACCAGCATATTCGCTGCAAACATATACTTTTCCCAGTATTCCCGGGCTGAAATGCAGCCGTATAAATATTTTTTCCGGTTTCGGAAAATCGTTTGCTTATAAACTTTCAGCAGCTGCCGTCTCTGCTTCTCAGTACCAGACATTTTTAAGCTCCTTTTTCTATATATTTCAGCTTAGAATATGAGGAGCATTTTACCTGCGTTGGATTTTTTTATCAATAAACGGTTGAGAAATAGGGGCGAACTTCCCGAATACAAGAAATTAAGCCGGCGATAATGAAGGGTTTATGTGAAAAAAAGACCATGCCTTTTTAAGCATTCCGGGCAACAGCGCATGGCGTTCAGAGCCGGGATAAAGCCTTCTGGCTTTTTCCAACGACTCACCATTTTTATAAATCGCATAACAACAAAAAAAGAGCAGCTTTTCCTCAAAGTTGCTCTTTTTCGGCCTTATTTCGTTTTCCGATTTGCAATAGCCTATGGGCCGTCTCTGTTAATAAGGCTGTTCCAATCGGGAGGCATGATTCATCGATATCAAAAACAGGGGTGTGGAGATCTCGGCTCACGCCATCCGGTAATGAACAGCCAAGGAAAAACATGGCCCCGGGGACCTTCTCTGTCATGAATCCGAAATCTTCACCGCCAAGCCCGAATGGACCGTATTCTATTTTCAAATCCGGATAAATGTTTTCAGCTGCTTTCACAATCTCTTTGTTAACAGCAGGGCTGTTATTCAGGGCCGGCTCCCCTCTTTCAAGTGCGAATTCGAAACGGCCGCCTAATGCTTCCACCATTTTAAAGGCGGATTTCACCTCAGATGCGAGCTGTTCTCGTGCCTGTGGTGTGTAGGATCGCATTGTTCCGGTGATCGAGACCTCATTAGGAATGACATTGCTTGCTGTGCCGGTGTTTATTTTTCCGATACTCATGACGGCCGTTTCCAGCGGCGATATCCGGCGGTTGATGATTCCGTAGAGGACTGGCAGAACGGTTGACAGCATCCAGATCGGGTCCTTTGCAAAGTGGGGATAGCCGGCATGGCCGCCGGTGCCGTAAATTTTTGCTTCAAACACATCGATATTGGCCATGCTGAAATGATCGTTCACCTGGATGGTACCTGGCGGCTGCCACGGGCAAACATGGAGGGCTGCCGCAAAATCAACATCCTTCAGCACACCTTCCTCAATCATTCGCGGCGCTCCTGATTTGCCTTCCTCATCTGTATCTTCTTCAGCCGGCTGAAAGATGAGTTTGACAGTGCCGTTCAATCGATTGTTGTTCTTGTCTTCAACAAGCACGGCCGCGGCCCCCAACAACATCGCGGTATGGGCATCATGGCCGCAGGCATGCATGATGCCGTCATTCATCGAACGGTAATCGTGAAATCCGGCTTCCGTGATCGGCAGGGCATCCATATCGGCACGGAGCGCGACAATAGGCCCTTCCCCTGATGTGATTGTCGCAACCACCCCTGTACGGGCTATCCCTGACTGAACGGAATCGACACCGATCTTTTTCAACACGTCCGCAACGAAACGGGATGTTTGCACTTCCTTGAAGCTCAGTTCAGGGTTGGCGTGAATGTTTCTTCGCCAGCTGACAAGCGATTCATAAAGGCTGCCAGCCCTTTCTGCCAGTTCATGCTTCCTGCCGGTCACGCGTCTCCCTCCTTTATCGTGCAGTTCCCTATACGGCGGTTCCTTCTTTCACCGCTTTAAAGGCCTGTTCAAGGTCATCAATCAAATCCTCGATATCTTCAATGCCGGCCGAGTAGCGGATCAACCCTTCAGGTATCCCCATTGCGGCCCGCTCTTCCGGCGTGCACTCGACATGGCTCGTCGTTCTGGACGGCCCGACCGTCGTCTCGACCGCCCCGAGATTCGCCGCTCTATTGGCATACTTCAGTTTGGGAAGAAGGTCGCGGACAGTTTCGACGCCGCCTTTAACCGCAAAACTCAGCATGCCTCCGTAATTTTTCATCTGTTTTTTGGCGATATCATGGCCTGGATGCGTCGCCAGCCCTGGGTAAAAAACATCTTCTACAAGATCCTGCCCCTGTAAATATTCCGCCACTTTCATCGCGTTGTCGCATTGCTGACGGACGCGGAGATGGAGGGTCTTCATCCCCCGGAGCAGCAAATAAGCTGCCATCGGGTCGAGTGTGGCACCGTTTATTTCCCGGTAGTGATATATTTTTTCAACGAGTTCTTCTTTACCGCAAACGACACCGCCAAGGGCATCAGCATGGCCGCCGAGAAACTTCGTCGCACTGTGGAGGACAAGATCCGCACCAAGCTCGAGCGGGTTCTGATTGACGGGGGTCGCAAAGGTGTTATCGACAATGACGAGGGCGCCCGCGTCCTTCCCTGCCTTTGTCATCCGTTCGATGTCTGTAATTTTGACAGTCGGATTTGTCGGGCTTTCCAGGTAAAGGATCTTGCAGCCCTTTTCCACTTCCCGTTCGATCGCTTCGTGGTCTCCTGTATCACATAACTCCACATCAATGTTCAGCCTCGGCAAAAATTCCGTGAAGATCTTATTCGTGCCGCCATACGTGTCCTTGATCGAGACAATTCTGTCCCCTGGAACGAGGAAGGTGGCAAGCGTGTTGCTGATTGCCGCCATGCCTGTCGAAAAGCTGGTCGCCGCTTCCGCCCCCTCCAGGGATTTCACTTTATCTTCAAACGCCTGCACGGTCGGATTCGTGTTCCTTCCATAAATGTGCCCTTCTTTATTGCCGACCGCCACTTCATACCATTCATCCATGTCATCATAACCGAACGATACGCTGTGGACGACCGGCACCTGTGTCGCGCCGTGGACGAGATACTCTTTTTCCCCGTCCCATACTGATTTGGTTCCGATACTTGGTGATTTTTTCATCATCTCAGCTCCCTATTTTAGAATTCACATTGGTTCACCGTGGGCAAGGTCCCCTGCTTCAGTGCCGCCAAGCACCATCATTTTCGGAGTGACGATCAACTCGCGCGGAAAATCGGCAAACACTTCACATCCGTTATCAGTCACCAGGAAGGATTCACTGATTTCGACTCCATAGTCGCCGTACCAGACTCCCGGAATCATATGGAACGTCATGTTCGGCTTAAGAACCATCTTGTCACCCTGGCGGAGGCTGGCCGTATGCTCGCCCCAATCCGGCGGGTAATTCAAGCCCATTGAATAGCCGATCCGCGAGTCTTTCACTATTCCATATTTGGAAATCGTGCTGCGCCACACTTCTTCAACTTCTTCACATGTGACACCGGGCTTAACGAAATCCAGCGCATTATTCAAACCTTCCACGACCACTTTTGACAGGTCATTTACTTTCGGAGACGGGGGCCCGATCGATACGGTCCTGGCAAGCGGGCTGTGATACCGTTTGTAGCAGCCGGCAAGCTCGATAATCACCGAATCCTTATTCCGGTACTTCTGATCCGACCAGGTCAGATGCGGAGTCGATGTGTTCTTTCCGGCCGGCAGCATCGGCACGATTGCCGGATAGTCTCCTCCGAACTCCGGGGTCCCGCTGATCAGCTTATGATAAATTTCCGCGACGACATCGCATTCCCGGACCCCTTCCGCAATGGCTTCAATCCCCTTTCTCATCGCCGCTTCAACAATCTTTGCTGCTTTTTTCATGTATTCGATTTCCTGCGGGGACTTAATCATGCGGACATCATTGACAAGCAGGGTCGCATCCTGCCATTTTGCATCCGGCAGCCCTTTTTTCAACCGTTCAAAAGCAAGGGCCGAAAAATAGTACGCGCCCATTTCCACACCTATTCTGCTCCTGCTGTGCCCGATTTGCGCCAAAATTTCGGCGGTGAAGTCCATCGGGTGCTTTGTGGAAGAGTGGACATAATCATCTGTATAAGGAATGATATTCTCATGGTAAAGCCAGGTGGTCGCTTTAGCGCCGTTTGCATCCATTTTCCTGCCGATCCAGAGCGGCTGTTCTTCATCTAGGATCAATACAACCATCTGATCAACGTAAAACGACCAGCCGTCATATCCGGATATATAATTCATGTTGGCAGGGTCGGTGATGAGAAGGACATCGATCCCCTTTTCAATCATCCGGCGTTTCGTGCGCTGAATCCTCTCCTGAAATTCCCGGAGTTCGAAAGAGACCACGGGAAATCACTCCCTTCCTGGTTGTTTATTTTTTAAATTTTCAATTAATTTTCATGATAATCGAACTCCCTTCTTTGAAACAATCGCAAAATTGTATGAAGTTTCAATGCCCTATTTATACAATATTGATAAGAAACGTTTATTTTCGGGACTTCGGCTTCCCCTCTGAAGGCTGAACCCCGATCGACCAAATTTTGATGCTGAGATCCAGCAAAAACACATCATCCGGATTCACAAGGGAAAGCCCGGTGAGTGACTCGATCTTCCTCAGCCGGTACAGCAGGGATTGGCGATGGAGATTCAGTTCCCTTGCAGTCTGGCTGACATTCCCTTTGTTGCGGTGATAAGCTGCGAACGTGCCGACAAGATCCATCGGCCGCTTTTTATCATATTGGAGAATCGGCGCAATGGTTGACTTAATGATTTCCTGTACTTCATTGTCATCTGAAAGCCTTAGCAGCAGGCGGTTCATCTTCGTATCCTCGTAGTTGACAATGTGCCCCGGACCCTTTTGTTTTTTGCCGAGATCAAGAGCGGTTTTCGCTTTTTCATAACTTTCCTTGAAAACGTGCATCCCATCTTCCTCGCTGCCGATGCCCCATGACAGCAAAACACCGGGCAGGAAATTTTTCAAGCGCCTTTCCACTAAATCCAGAAACTGGGTGACCGGTTGAGTGCCAGGGGTCTGGGGCGCTTCGAAAAAGATGATGACCCGGTTCTTTTCCGATGTTATCAATAGCCGCTTCTCCACCAGCTCACCGGCATACACGATTTCGTCCACAGCGTAATACATCATGCTTTCAAACCAGTGCCCGTACGATTTAAAGTCAGGCTTTGCAGCTTCAAACAATTCGGGCAGATTTTCCAATTCACCGACAATACACACATAGGGAAGACTGAGATTGAATCCGAGCATTTTCCCCCGTGACACCATCCGGTCTTTATCCGGGATATCGCCGCTCGCTATGCTCCAGATGAAGTCATCCTTCAGCCGCATTTCTGTTTCAGCGATGGCATTGTCTTTTAAAAAAGCCAGAGCCGCAGCAGTCGCGGCATGCTCGAGGATACTCACTTCAGAGTCATCAACGTCCCGTTTTTCGTCTGAAGTAAAAACAACAAGCCAGCCCTGCTTGACAGCTGCAGACTGGATTTTCATTTTCACAGCCGACACCCCGTCCAGGTCAATTGCTTCAAGTTTCTTCTGGAGGGGATGGGTTTCAATGGGGGAGCTCTGATTCCGGTCGGATTGGGGATCTGACAATTCCAAAGGATTAATCCCAGCATAACCGGCTTCCTTCTGTGCCTGCAGCAATTCACCCCGCTTCATCTCCGCAATTTCGCGCTCCCGTTCATTCAGGGATGAATTTCCTGCATTGGAGCCCGCCAGTACATGTCCCTCCCACTTCTCGACCAATTTATCCGGGCATCCGGCTTTCCCTTTCACTTTTCCGTTCTGATCGGTTATTAAAATGGGGAGATCGAGTTCTTTTCTGGCGAACCTCGAGATATCCGAACAGTCCCCTCCTGAAAGCACAAGCTGCAAAAGCTGCTGCTGCAGTTCCTCTGACCTCTTATATTTTTCCTTTTGATGGCGATCCAGAATATCCATGCAGCTTTTCGAGATATCAGTAAAACGGATTTCCCACGGAATATCGATAATCGGAAACTGATGCTGTTCACCAAACTCGACCACACTCCGCGGTATGTCAAAAATATGCCGTCCGGTTGCAAGCCCAAGCATCGTGGCACCGGAGTCAAACACCTCTTTCACAAAATCACGCAAACACGCTTCACTTTGCCCGCATCCGATTCCAGTGCTGAGCACAAACTCATTTTTCCGAACAAAGTTCTCCACCGGTGTCTCCAGCACAGACACCCATTCAACTTTTTTATCTATGAGACTGTCTTTTCCTGCGACAACCCTCGCTGCCTGCATGGCCGGCAGGTTGATGATTTCAGCTGCGGATAGCGGCATGAAGGATCCTCCTGTTTACTTTCAGTATTTTCAGTTAATTATAACACAATAGGGGTCCCCACATGGCCTTGCGCATTGCACTTAATAACCTCTTATGACTCAGTTATCTGATTTCTAAAAGCATCGACAAAGGTCTTTGCTGTTGATGTCAAGTTCTTCTCCGTCTCTAAAGCCACCAATTCCACTTCTCGATATAATGTCGGAAAATCAGCTGGCTGTAATTTCACCAGCTTCTTTTCTTTTAAAAGGTCACCCGCCATTGATTCTGTTAATAGCGTAACCCCATTATTGGAAAGGACGACGTCTAACGCGGTGGCTGGAGGCAATTCCAAATATTCGATTCTGGGGTTTATCATAGACTTTTGCAAATGTTTGCTTTCTTCACTCCAATCCACAATGATATATGGTTTACTTTCTTCTATGACATCAGCAAAACTAAAGTTTCCAGCTGAAGATCCAAGTGGATGAGAGTTGTGAGCAACTAATACAAGAGGTTCCCTGAAAGTGCAAATACTCTTGATATCCGTGTTAAAATATGGACTTGTCAAAATCCCGACTTTAATAAAGCCATCGTAAAGCATTTCAATAATCTGCTGGTTATGTCCCGTATGTATCTCAAATTTTATCCCGGGGTGATTTTTATAAAGGCAAGCGATAACTGAACTGAAGATCCCCGAAGTGAATGTGGGCAGGGTTCCAATTGAAACATGGCCCAGTTGCCCTTCTTGCATCAGCTGCGCCCTTTCAATCCCTTTCGCTAAGATTTCGATTGCTTGTCTCGCATAAGGCAAGAAGCCCTTCCCTATCTCAGTAAGCTCGACCCGTTTTCCTACACGATAAAACAGGCCGCCCCCAACCTCCTTTTCTAAACCTTGAATTCTGACACTAATCGCAGGCTGAGATAGATTTAAGTGTCTTGCGGCTTTACTGAAACTGCCCAATCTTACTACGTGCTCAAATGCCTCCAATTGATTGATGTCCATGATTTATATCCCCTTGCCATTTATAAAAAATTTTTATAATAACTATAGTCAATATTACCTTGTTTAATATCCAAACAATACTATAATTTTTTTATCAGAAAAGGAAGGGGGTTTAAATGTGTTGCTAAAAAGGATGAAAGATATTATTGACTTTCAGCACCAGTCACCAAAGGGGATATTGGGTTTATATTTCGGGGAAAAAATGGTTTTGCAACACCGGTCAGAAACCATATGGACAATCAAGTTATTGAAATTAAAAGAAGAAGAAAGGGTTTTAGAAATCGGATGCGGGGCTGGATATGCGATCAAAAGGCTCCTTAAACTGCCCAATGTTCAACACGCAGTCGGATTGGACATATCTTCATCCATCCTTCGGTCAGCAAAGCTTAGGAACAGACGGAACATAAGGAAAGGAAAAACAGATATGATTCTTGGGAATGTAAATGACATCCCTTTCGTAAGTGAACGGTTTACCAGAGTATTCAGCATCCATTCCATCTACTTTTGGGATATTACCCCTGAAACTATATTTGAGATTTATAGGGTTTTAAAGCCGAAGGGATCCGTTACAATAACCCTTTGTAATGGCAAGGACGGAAAAACGTGGAACGGTGTGCAGGACATGATAGATGAACAGTTAATACCCTTAATGAAACAAACGGGTTTTAAAAACGTAAGGTTGTTATCAGGGCCAAATTCAAGAAAATTCCATACTGTTGCTGTTGTTGCGGATAAGTTTTGAAGTTCCACGTAAAAACCGCTGCAGATTGATTTTAATAGACTGCTATCTGTTTCTCATTATCGCTTTCCAGAATTCTTTGGCCACTATCTGGTAGCCTTCTTCGCTTAAATTGATGTTTTTAGAATTTGGCAGATATGTTTGTTCATGTTTTTCGATCAGTTTTTTTGTGGGAACGAATATGTCGCCGTTCTGGGAGGCTGCCATCTCGATTGTTTGATTTAGTGAATTTAACAAAGGTAACAGTTCAGGTGAATTAGGAATTGGATTATAGTATCCCATGACATAAACTTTAATATTTTCGTTCTTGTTCAGCTCATCAATCTCTTGTAGGATGTTTGATAAATTGATATGAAATCCCTTTATTATATCTTTCATTTCTTAGATTTCATCATTACTTAAATTACCGTTTTGACTGGCAATTATCCTGGGCAACAAGTCATTCGCACCAATATCAATCGTACCGAAGGTCATTAGCAGCCTAATTTATCAATTATCAATAACGGGCGGAGAGGGTTAAAGTTCGGAATCTGCTGCAGGTTTATGCATTCGCGATTAAACGAAGCCACACTATAACAACGGGATAATCTAATTTTCAAAATGGTATTATTATGAAATTTGGTGTATATTACTAATGAAATAGGCATTACTTCCTGTTACTATTTACATGTATTGAATTTAAACAGGAGGTATTAAAATGAAGAAAATTGCAGTTATTTTTCTTGTGATTATCTTCACCCTATCTGGTATATCAGCTGCTCAAGCAGCATCTACCCATACAGTAAAGCAGGGTGAATCTCTATGGAGCATTGCCCAATACCATGGTGTGCCGGTAGCAGCGGTGAAAAACATCAACAATCGTTATTCGAATATGATCTATTCCGGGGAACAATTAAAAATTCCGACTCCGGTAAGCTCTGAAGAACGTGACCTGCTCGCCCGCCTTGTCCGCGCCGAAGCGGAGGGTGAACCGTATGCCGGTAAAGTGGCTGTCGCAACTGTTGTATTAAACCGTGTTGACAGCAAGAAATTTCCTGACTCTGTAGCTGGTGTCGTTTATGAAAAAGTCAGCGGGCATTATGCATTCACCCCTGTGAAAAACGGTGAAATCAATCGCGCGGCCGATTTTGAGTCCAAAAAAGCCGTCAATGAAGCACTTGCCTATAGAGGCAAGGGCAACGGATCCCTTTATTTTTTCAATCCGCGAACTTCTGTAAGCAAGTGGGTATTCAGCCGTGAAGTGACGGTTACAATCGGCAACCATCGTTTTGCTAAATAAAATTTATACTCTATCAATCCTTAAGAAAAAGGCTCTGCGTATGCAGGGCCTTTTTAATTTAATAGTCTCTGAATTCCCCGTATGTAATATTTCGAAGGGGAATCACATCATTGATAAATTCGTGATACAACTCATTTACCTTCGGGTCCTTATCGAATTGACTCATCACTTCTTTGGCGTGACTTTCCGATTTGAATTTAACGATCCCCAGCCATATTTCTTCTTCCTCTTCCGGATTGAGCAGCCCGCCAATTGAATTAAGCCCATAATCTTTTGCAGCGCTTTCCAGTTTGAAAATCTCTTCAGGTTCTCCGCCATATTCCTGATATTTTTCACCTGTTTGACGGAGTATCTCAAAGAACTTGTCCATGCGGCCAGGCTTCAATTTGTAAAAATATACTAGGTGATAGCCCACTGAATCTCCTCCTTAAATTCCCAGCAAGCCATCATCATGTAAATCGATATTGAATTCCGCAGAACTCCATTCGATAAACGCTGTCCATATCAGGCTTGTATTCTTTTTGACTTCATCAAAATTATCGTTTTCAAATAACTTGCGGATGGTTTGTTCATAATTCGGCGGCAACAACTTTAATTGAAAACTGTCTTCCATCATAAACTTGTTGGATTTGTACCTCACTTTATTGGCTAACCCGACTGTGATCCCACACCAGTATGCGATATTTGCAACTTCGGTTTTTAAGGCTATGCTGTTTTCACGGTCGATTGTGAAAACTTTGTATATATGTTCATACATATCGGTTAGCGCTTCTTTAAGCAAAGGAACAAAATCAGTGTTTTGTAAAGCTTGGACTGATTGTTCAATAAGCCGCCAGTAGATATCATGTGGATCATAGATCACGGTAGACGATACAATGCTGTCACCACTCACTGGCCATTCATAATCTATTTCTTTGGATTCTTCTAAAACACGTGCTGCAGAATTATAGCTGATGCCGACAAACATATTTCGGTAGAAAAAAGCATACCAGCGATGAAAGTCATACTCTTTGTCAAGGAGCACTCTCAGCTCCAAATCTGATTCTGGTGCATCCAGCCCCTTTGCAGTGGAGCCTTCAATCGCAACCGATATCAGCGAATCTTCATATTTTTCCTTAAGTTTTCGCAATATGTTATCCGCTGTTTCCAACCGGTCCAGTGTAGTGAAACTGCCTGGAGACCATGTGTGCATTAGAGATCCCTCACCTTTACCTTTTTTCCAGCAAGAGTTACATAGACAATGATAACGGCAACCATGAGAACATATGTCACATTTTGCGCAATACCTACAATGTCATTCCAGCTTCCACCACCATTCAAGAACAGCTGCAAGATCAGGCCTGGAACTAAGACTAGCAATGCAAAAGGTGTCTTTTTCGCCCAAAATCCCACACCTCCGCCAACCATCCCGCCAAAAAAGGATGCCCCATACCATTTCATGCGTACGGCCGCTATTTCCTTGAAAGATGTTTTGCCCCGAACATCTGTAAAAAAATCGCTGATCAAAAAATAAAATGTTATGGCGACGAGTGTATAAATCGTGCCCAGTAATGCCGCTTGCTTTATGTTTTGGCCAAATAAATAGCCGGCAATCATGGCAAAGATAAACCACATAGGCAGGGAATTGACCATAAGCGGCGGGTAAGAAGCGAGAAATTCACGAATTGTCACCCCATCCCCCAGGTATGGCAGATTATCAGAAGCTACTGATAATAAAGCGACGGCACCGCCAACAATCAATGTGAACCCCGTATACTTTTTCCAATTTAAACTGCTTCCTTGTATTTCTTTCAAAATAGGCCTCCGATCTAATTCATTCCAGGTATTCATTCCTCAGTTCACTGTTTAAATATCTTGCCATCCCGGTTTTAACCTTCCGAAAGCCGAGCTTCCGGTAAAATCCTTCGTTCCCGGTCGTAGAAATTAAATGAACACACGAAACCCCACTTAACTTTTCCAGCAATACCTGCAAAATTTGTCTGGCAATCCCCTCGTTTTGAAACTCTTTATGTACAACGATATCGTAAATTGCAGCGTTAAATACGCCATCTGAAATTGCCCTGCCAAATCCAACAACCCGGCCCTCGGACTTTGCGATCACTTTAATGTTGCTTGCTTCAAAAACTTGTTTAATGACTTCGTTTGTATGTTTCATCCACCCTGCCGAGCGGTAAACTTCCTTCATTTCAGCAAGATCCTCATTTGAAAAAACCGTATGGAATTCAATTTCCATCCCGTTCTCCCCATTCAGCCAGAAGTCTGTTTGCGATCAGTAACGATATCGGCAAAATAACGAAAAAGATACCAGCAAGAGACAATACTTCAGTGAAGCCAGTCAATGGAATAAACCGGTTATGGATAGCTCGATAGAATTGGAAAAGAATTAAAAAAGATCCTCCAAAAATTATCGAGAATAAAAGATTATTCTTTTTCATCAAACATCCCCCTGGTCCAAGAAAAGTGCTATCGAATCTTTAATGAATTGGTAAATTTATACTCTCATCGTAGCACAATAACGAAAATAATTATCGCTTCCAGTAAAAATGGTAATTGGGTTTTTCTTTTTTTTCTGTAGAGAATCTGCATCTGGTTCCCGCCAAACGGCAGTGCGGGAATTTCCCAGAACAGGGACAGCGTGTAATTCCACAATCCCAGAATGACAAGAACAGCCACTGATATGATCATCAGTTTTGTACTGGGAATCATCGTCGCGTTCATTAAGTATACGTCCAGGAGAACAGGGATGACTGCACCGGGGCTTGCGTTTAGTGAAAACGAAGCGGGGGGTCGGCGCTGATTGCGAGCATATGGATCATATCAATACCCAGCTCCCATATGCACTGGCTGCTGCCGGAACTGCAGCTGTGTTCTTCCTGATAGCGGGAATAATGATGTAAAGAAAAAGAGGTGCCTGACCCCCGGCACGTTAACGCGTCGGGGGTCAGGCACCTTCTTTGCCATACTATTCAACAAGCTCTGCAGCCTTCGCATTCATCTCTACCTGCTCAGGGTTTTTGGCACCAGGGATGACAGTCGTGACTGCCGGATTTTTCAGGCACCATGCCAGGGCCCAGGTAGCCATCGGAACGCCTTCTGGGACTTCGCTGCGCCTGATTTCTTCCACTTGTTTCAATAGTTCATCTGTCTTCTCCCGGTCATGTTTCGAACGGACATCATCGCTTGCAAATTCAGCGCCCGGCTTGTATTTGCCGCTCAAATAGCCGCTTGCCAGCGGAACGCGGGCGAGCACGCCGAGGTTTTGATCTTCGGCCGCCGGGAAGATTTTTTCTTCAGGGGCGCGATCGAGCCTGTTGTAGACGACCTGGATTGCGCCAAAACCATAGTCTGTCGCTTTCTTTGTCTGATAGTCGTCATCATTTTTGCGGAGGGATACACCAAGATGGCGGATTTTCCCCGCCTGGACCTGCTTATCAAGCATGGTCCACAGATCATCGTTAGCAAACTCTTCATCAGAACAGGAATGGGCCTGATAAAGATCGATGTAGTCCGTTTTCAAGGATTTGAGCGATTCATCCAGCTGCTTAAGGACATCTTCAGGATTCCAGTGCCGTGTTCTGTCAAAGTTGCCATGGAAGTGGTGCCCGAATTTTGTCGCAATCACCCAATCTTCCCGGTTACGGCGGCTCAAATAGTCCCCGATCAACCGCTCTGATAAATGATCCCCGTAACATTCCGCCGTATCAATCAGATTGATGCCGACTTCCTTTGACTTATCGAGAATGCCGTCTACTTCATCCTGGGAAAATTCTTTTCCCCATTCTCCTCCATATTGCCATGTGCCGACTCCAACGACTGAAACATCCTGATTTGTCTTACCAAGTGTACGATATTTCATAAGATCACCTCGTCTATTTTTTACTAAGGCTCTGTTAAACGCTAGTGTTGATTTCCGTTGCAGGTACTCGCTTTCCGCGG
>JAENYN010000020.1 GCA_016841765.1 Guptibacillus hwajinpoensis | reverse complement strand
GAGGGGATCACCGCTTATGACGATAGCCGCTGGCGCCTGGAGCTGGATGACTCCCATTTCATCATTTCCTTAACAGTAAAAAAGCCTCCGGATACAGATGATCCAGAAGCTTTTGTCCATTGACTAGCCCATGTGATATACAAGACGACCAATAACGTTCTGTAAGCCATGTTTTGTTCCCTTGTACTGCAGACGGTGTCAACCTCGTACTCAGGCGGCAATCATCTATCTGCGGCAAACGGACTGTTTGCCGTCCTTCTCTCCGTTTGGTTCCTTCGAGAAGGCGCCCCTACCAATATTTGGGTTTCTCGCTCGAGGGGTTTACCTCGTTCCACTCCCTCCGTTTCCGGAAGGACTTCGTCACTGTGGCACTTTCAAGGTACCGGCACCATATCGCAAAAGCGACCCAGGTGCTTTCCCTGCCGTTAGCCTGTATCCAGGCTACCCTGGCTTATGATTTCGCCAGGCACGAACACTACAGGCATCTCAGCCTGTGCGAGCATGGACTTTCCTCTATGCGGTCTGGCCGCACAGCGATTACCCGAACGTTATTGACATGTAATATCACAAGACTCAATTATAGCACATATCTGACATTTGTCAAGGGCAGCTGACAGCTGCCTACTCGTACAGTTTGCTGCCAAACACATGCTTTTCCAGATTCGACAGGCGCCTTAAAATGTCATAATTCGTTGTGTTTGCAGCAGGCTGAGGCTTCGGCGTTTCTTCCGCCTGCTTTTTCAAGCGGAGGTTCTCCTGCTGCAGCCGTTCAATTTCCTGATGGAATGTTTCATAATCTTTAATGACAAGATCAAGAAATTGGTCCACTTCATCCTGGTCATATCCCCTGAAACCGGATTTGAAATCTTTTTCCAGTATTTCCTTAGCGGTTAAACGGATTTTATCTGAAAACATATCATTCACCCCGTATCTCTACCCTTTAGTATAACTTATATTTTTTCAGATGATTCACGAAATGTCAATTTGATTCATGCATTCCAAAATTCAGGATCATTTTCCTGTTCATCCCTGATCGTTTCGTCGATGTCAAAAGGTGTGATGAATATAAGGTCAGGACCGGTCATATTCTCTTTGCTGTTTCTGGCTGCCTCTACAATATATGTTGGGCTGCCGCCTCTTTCTTCATCAAATAATATAAGTATAACATCACTTTTTTGTAAGAGGAATTCATTCTTCAGTTTGAATTGACCGGGATTCTCATATTTCCTGCGGGTAATGCTGTCGGTGAAATCAGCCTGGGACTGAATCAACTGATAATATTCCTTGTTTTGATCACTCCATTTTTCTTCCTGATCCAAAAAAGGAGTGATAAAGGCCAGCTTAAGATCCGGATACTCGTCTTTAAGGCCGATAACAGCTTCGCCTGCCCAGAGCTCGACCCCGAGCTGGCCTGTGATGATCACCCATTCAAGCCCTTCCTCGGCAAGGGAGCGGACCCGTTTTTCAAGCGTTTTTTTCACAAACGGCAGCCCTGGGTGATCGTCGTCAAAAATACCGAGTTCATGTGCTTTGTACCCGGTGACTGCGGCTACTTTTGCCACGGCGTTCCCTCCCTTGTCCAACAACTATCGTTAAAAAGAACTGACCGGCAGTGCCGAATCAGTTCTTAATCTCGAAACTGTTATCTCCCCGGCATAAAAGGCATCGGGCCGGGACCGCAGTTGAAATGCTGATGTGCTACGTTTGTCACGTTTGACTCCGTATGCGGGTAATAATGAAGATGGTGATACATCTGATTGTTGACGTTTGTCGTATGGGACGGATGGATGTGGGGCACGTTCATCACCTGACAAGATTGGTTTTCACAGCATTTCGTCGGATGGACGATCGGTCTCATCATATAAGGGTGCATTCAACAGCTCTCCTTTCACTGTAGTCACTTATAGCCTATGACTGAAAGGAAAGACATGTAATGAGTTAAGTACCCATTTTTGTCAAAATGAAGAAATAATCTGCCCGAAAGAGTTAAACACCAAAACAGTCAAACCGATCATTACAAAAAACAACACCATTAAAAGCTTTTGCACCTTTCCCTATCTCCCCTGCCTTATTAGGATTCCACCTGTGTATTTTACATGTTTGGACACCTTTCTACAACACCTTTTACAATCTTTATCCAATTCATTTTTTCTTTGCAAGATATAGTCGGATTTTGCGCTTGCCCGGGGAATAACAGGAGATGATTCCCGCACTATTCCCCGGCTGATTTCCGCCTTAACCGTTCGATTCTTTTTATATATTCCGCTTTTTCCTTTTCCGCTTTCGATTTGAAGATGCGCTGGTTCATTTTCCAGCAGCTGTACGCCGCCTCTGCATAATGGAGCGCCTTTTCAATGTCTTTGCGGCTATGTTCATTCACCTTTGCCAGTTCCACTGCGATTTCGGGATCTTGAAATTCACCGGCTGACTCCAGGCTGAGCCAGATCCTTTCCGCCTCTTCGAGAAGACCCGCTTTTTTATAGAGCCGCGCTGCGCCTTTTTTCGCGAGCTTGCTTACCGGGGAATCCTTATGCGAGATCCCCTCATAGCGTCGGAGTGCTTCGTCGGCATGGCCCAGGTCTTCAAGCCAGCGCCCGATTTCATAATGTTCCTCGTCACTTACGTTAGCCCCCTCTCCAAGAAGCTTCCCTGTTAAATGGGTGTAGAGGGTGATGAGCGAAAGGACATCAGTTTCATTATGTTCGATGATGCCTTTTACAGCCTCCGGATTCGGTTCCTTAAGAAAATCGAAGTACAGCATCGGAGCCAGATAGCCCGGGATGTCCCCATCCCGCTTGACGCCGAGCATTTCCTCTTCAACGACTGACAGCTTCACTGCCGGGAGGCTGTTTTTCCAGAGGCGGCGGGAAGCATGAAGCAAGTCAAAATGACCGAAAGCCGGCAAAGTGGGAACCAGGTCCCTTAACAGCGTGTGGCGGCTTTTGACCTGCGGCCAGTCAAACGCTTTGCCGTTGTAAGTAACAAGGTTTTTCAGCTCTTTGACATCGCCAAGGAAGCGCTGATAAAGTGCAACTTCATGGCCTGGCCCCGGCAGGAAATATTGTGTGACGGTAACCGATTTATTATTAATGCGGGCGACTCCAAGCAGGAATATGGTGTTGCCCGCCCCATGGCCGAGGCCAGTTGTTTCGGTATCAAAAAACAACAGATCGGAGGCAGCCCTGCCTGATGATGAAAGGGGATGCTTCGTGTCCCTGCTGTTCCAGGCCCCGACTGCGGTGTGGATTTCCCCGAGTGCGTAATGGCCGTGCCGGTGGTCAAGCGGGTACTCCCTTTCCCGGACCAGGATATACTGGCCCTCCAACTGGAACGGTTCCGTCTGGAAGTTGTTCCAGTCCTGCAAATATGGGATATCGATCCTGTCATCACCGTTTCCGGACTTGCTCTGACCGGCTCCTGAAATCTCCCCTTTTTGTTCCGTGCCGATATGTTTTTTATAACGGTTCAGTTTCCCTTTAAGTGACATCGGATCACGCACCTCTGAACAAATTGACGAGCCTGACGGCGAACCTCTTGACCGTCTCCCCCTCGGCATCGGTGCCGACACATGATGGACAGCCGCTTTCACATGGGCAGCGGTCAATCAGACCGGCAGCCTCGGATAAGATTGTATCCATCATTCCATACGCCTTTTCACTCAGTCCGATGCCACCCGGATACCTATCGTAAAGGAAAATGGTCGGTTTTTCATTATGCGTCGCTTTCACTTGCGGGACGACATGCAAGTCGCTCGGATCACACATCAAGAACAGCGGGGCGACATGCCTGATGGCATGGGAGGCCCCGATCAGCCCCTGTTCAAGCTTCGCCTCGGCGAAGGAAGCCGAAGCCTCCTGCTGAAGGCTTAACCATGCAGCAGTTGTGTGAAGCTCCTCCTCAGGCAGGTGGATTGGGCCTGAGCCGATATTGTCGTGGGTTTCGAATTTGATCTTTTTAAAGATTGTCGCCATCGCCCTTACTGATACTTCGCCAAATGCGAATTCGGCCATTTCTGATTCCGTTCGCTTGTCTTCTTCGAGCACATCGAGTGAAACAGCCAGATTGGCATCTGTATAGTAATCGACGTCCACTTCACGGACGTAAGCTTTCTTTTCATCCCAGTCCAATTCTTCCACCTGATATTGGATCCCCTGATGAAGATAGATCGCTTCATCATGCAAAAGGGTCATTGCACTGAACCTGTCCATTTCGCCGATCACTTTCACATTCGCTGTCTCACTGATATCGATAATGACAACATTTTCCTGTGAGGCCGACCGCAGGCTGATGTTATGGGCCGGAAAGGCCTCGTTCATCCAGTACCATTTGCCATTGTTTTTATGAAGGACCTGTTCCTCGGTCAAAAAGTCCATGATTTCTTCGACTTCCAGTCCGTCGAACGTTTCCCCTTCCTTAAAAGGCAGTTCATACGCCGCACACTTCAAGTGATCGACAAGGATGACAAGATTACCCGGGTTGATGCGGGCCGACTCGGGATTCCGCTCAAAAAAGTAATCCGGATGTTGCAGCACGTACTGGTCGAGCGGGCTTGAACTGCCGACCATGATCACGACCGATTCACTCTGGCGCCGCCCTGCCCTGCCAGCCTGCTGCCAGGAGCTCGCCACGCTGCCGGGATAACCGGTCATGACGCAAACCTGCAGCTGCCCGATATCGACACCTAGCTCCAGTGCATTTGTGCTGACGACTCCGTAAATGTCTCCGTTCCGGAGGCCGCGTTCGATATCCCGGCGCTGTTTCGGCAAATATCCGCCCCGGTAACCCTGGATCGATTTGGTGCCGAGCTGTTTTTTGACAAGCTCCTGCAAATAGGTGAGCAGGATCTCAACTCGGACCCTTGTCCTCGCAAATACGATTGTCTGGATTCTGTTCTGCAGGAATTCACCGGCGATCCGGCGGGCTTCCAGCGTAGCGCTCCGCCTCACATTGAGCGCTTTATTGATGACAGGCGGGTTATAAAACAAAAAATGTTTCTTGCCGGCAGGCGCCCCGTTGTTGTCGATCAGCCTGACAGGTTCACCCGTCAGTTCACTCGCAAGTTCTTTCGGATTGGCGATGGTTGCCGAAGTGCACATGAACACCGGGCTGCTTCCGTAAAACTCACAGATCCGCTTCAAGCGCCTGATTACATTCGCGACATGGCTGCCGAAAACCCCCCGGTATGTATGGAGTTCATCGATGACAATATATTTGAGATTCTCAAACAAAGACACCCATTTCGTATGGTGCGGCAAAATGGCCGAATGAAGCATATCCGGATTGGTGATAACGATATGGCCGGCTTTTCTCACCTTCTGCCGGATATTTGACGGCGTGTCGCCATCGTATGTGTAACTGTTAATGGCAGCACCCATTTCATCTATGATTTCATTCAATTCGCTCTTCTGATCCTGTGCCAGCGCTTTTGTCGGGAACAGATAGAGCGCACGGCTGCTGTCATCTTCAAGAATACTCTGCAGCACCGGCAAATTATAACAGAGCGTCTTTCCGGAAGCCGTAGGGGTCACCGCTGCAAAGTTTTCCCGTTTGCGTGCCGTCCGGTACGCCTCTTCTTGATGGGTATAGAGACGTTCGATCCCCCGCTTATTAAGTGCTGTTTTGATGCGCTCGTCGACCTCCGCCGGAATGTCGCGGAGTTTCGCTTCCCGTTCAGGTATCGTTTTCCAGTGTATGAAGTTCTCTTTATATGAATCATCCGCCATCATGCTTTCCAGCACGCCCATGGCGTCTTTTTTCACTTTCATGCTGTTACCCCGTTTCCCTATGCATACTCATTCTTATTTTAGCGAATATCCGTTCGTTTTGGAAGGTTTTAGGCTTAAAAAGCAGAGGGTGAAGCTCTCTTTTTTGCCGATTTCATTATTTGAGTGGTGCTGCCTGATGCTGCATGGGGGAGAAACAACTTGATAGGATTGGGAAGGAACCTTTTTTTCAGGTTGTCGGGCAAAGCGCGGTTTGGCGTGAATGCCGGGTTTTCCATAATTAGGAGGATTGGCTTCCGCGCTAATAACCAATCTGCCGGCTTGGAAGGTTGCCGCGTTAGGATGACTATGGCGATATCCACCGCTATTCGTGATTTGCCGGCAAAAATATGGGGCAGGCCGGTGACATTTGGCGATAAGATGAGGTTGCGTTTATCTGCTGTTTCAGTTCCATGAAACAGCCGGCGTGATTAGACCGGTGTATGGCGCGAAACCGGCCGTTTGGCGTGAAAAGCAGTAGTTTTGGCGTGAATGTTCAGGTGGTTGGCGTGAAACCGGAGTGGTTGCGCGTGGTAGGCTGGTTATTTGGCGTGAAAGGTGAATCCAAAATAACCTACCTGCCCTTGAATGTATTTCAACTGCAGTTGACCTCTCTGTTTTAAGACCTGGTTGCCCGCCACAAGAAAAAGAAGCGGAAATCACTCCGCTTCTCCATATTCACTCTTCAATCCGGCAATCACGCTGTCAAGGTCCGTTGTCGGCCTGTCACACGCGAAGTTACGGCATACGTATACAGTTGTCTTTCCTTCTTGCATTTGATAACCGGCGGCAAATGGAGCCGCCTCTTCCAATTCACTTCCGTCCTGCTCCGCGAGTATGGTGACATCAGGCAGATACATTTTGTTCAGTTCAGAAAGGAAGCTGCGATAATCGGCCGAAGAGGAATCGCCGAGCACGACAATTTCCTTGCGGCTGCCGCCCATCAGCAGCATGCCCTCGAGGAACTTCGTATAGCCCTGTGGGTGAGTCTCGATCTCTTCTTTGAATGCTTTGCGCATATCTTCGGCCCGTTCCATATATGTTTGTTCCCCTGTAAGCGAAGCCAGCCGGATAAACGATGTGAATGCGGTTGAATTGCCGGACGGCGTTGCCCCATCATACACTTCCTTCTGGCGTGAAATGAGTTTTTCACTGTCATTCCCTGTAAAGAAGAAACCGCCTCCCTCTGTATCCCAGAACAGGCTGATCATACCGTCTGCAGTCCGTCTCGCCGCAAGCAAATAATCCTGATTGAACGTGGCTCCATACAATTCAAGGCACGCTTCCAGGAAGTATGCGTAGTCATCGATATATCCGGTATGTTTTACTTCTCCATCCCGGTATCTTGCCATGAGCCGGCCCTGCTCAGACAATTTGCCGGTGATGAAACGATAGGAACGCTCTGCCATTTGCACATAATCATCATTCCCGAACACTTTGCCGGCACGTGCGAGCGCTGCAACCATGAGCGCATTCCAGCTCGTGAGAATTTTGTCGTCAAGGTGGGGATAAATTCGCTGTTCCCTCGCCCTCAGAAGCTCTCCGTTGGCAGTTTCGAGGGCCTGCCCGAACTCCCGCAGGCTGTAGCCTTCCTCCCTGGCCATCTCAGGCAGCGAACGGCCGATCAGATTGGGGATGTATTTGCCCTCAAAGTCCGGTTCCCCTGTCATGCCGTAAACCCGGCAGATAAGATCGCCCATTTCCTCACCAAGGACTTCTTTTACTTCGGCAGGGCTCCAAATGTAATACTTGCCTTCAACCCCTTCCGAATCGGCGTCCAGTGCCGAGAAAAACGCGCCGTTCTCATCCGTCATCTCCCGTTTCACAAAATCAGCAATGGCAGATGCGACTTTCCAGTAGCGCGGATTTTTGTTCAGCTGGTAGGCGGCTGCATAGGCATGAAGCAAAAGCGCGTTATCGTACAGCATTTTTTCAAAATGGGGGACAAGCCACATCTCATCGGTCGAATAACGGGCAAAACCGCCGCCGATATGGTCATGCATGCCGCCGTCCGCCATCCCGTCCAGCGTCTTTTCGGCAAATTTGTAAGCGAACTTTTTGCCGGTTTGCCTGTAGTAGTGCATCAGGAACGTCAGCATATGCGGAGTCGGGAACTTGGGCGGCTTGCCAAACCCGCCATAATCAGTATCGAACGTGCTTCCCAGGTTTTTGAATGCCTCATCCACCACGGTGAACGGCAGCTTTTCACCGCCGCCGGTTTTGGCTGCCTCGTTCAATGCTTTTGTGATGTCATTCGATATCTTTGTGATCTTTTCCGAATCCTGCTTGTATTGATCATAGAGCTGCACAATGGCATCGACAAAACCCGGGCGGCCATACTTGCTCTCTTTCGGAAAATAGGTGCCGGCATAAAACGGCTTCCCTTCAGGTGTCAAAAAAACGTTCAGCGGCCATCCGCCCTGGCCCGTCAGCATCTGGCACACCTTCATATAAATTGAATCGACATCCGGCCGTTCTTCACGGTCCACTTTGATGGAAACGAAGCGGTCATTCAAAAGCTGTGCCACCCGTTCGTCTTCAAAGGATTCATGAGCCATGACATGGCACCAGTGGCATGTCGAATAACCGATTGACACGAGCACCGGCTTGTCTTCTCGTCTGGCTTTTTCAAACGCTTCCTCACCCCACGGATACCAGTCGACCGGATTATAGGCATGCTGGAGCAGATACGGTGACTTTTCGTTGACAAGGTGATTCCCCCGCCTGTTATTCTCTTGCTTCATAGTTAGCCTCCCTTATACATACTCACAATTAAAATCCCCTTTAATGCATTACTTTAACATGAAATTGATTTTTTTCTGCTGTGATGGAGCTGTTTTGTCCATGGTTGCTGTGTGTCCATATTTTAGCGAAGCTGTCGGGGAGAAAAGACCAAACAGGCTCTCGTTAAGATTACCATGCTTTGAATATATAGGAAAAAGTGTCCGGGCTAAATAAATTTTGAACATTCTGTGACATTTTTGATATAATTGTGTTAAAAGAACGGAGGAAATCAGTATGGAAAAAGTAATTTCACTCGAAAAATTCAAAAGTGATAAACAGGCCGCTGTCCGCAGGCAGAATATCAAGTCTATATCTGATGTTGTCCTTGCACCGGAATTCGTCGTGCCTTTTTCCATCCTGGTCGGTGTTGTGGCGTTTTTCTTTTCGCTGGAAGAAGTCGCAAATTGGCTGTTTTAGCGCGTCGAATAATCTTCCTGCCGGCCTGCCGGCTTTTTTATTTGGGGTATATCTTATTGCCAGGTGCCATCCGGATAAGTAGCATCCGAAATCCTGTATTTTAACAGATTTTTACCCTGTCTGACTTATAGTCACCATATAAAAAGCCCCGGAAAAAACCGGGGCTTTAGCTGTTCCTAGATTATTTCCCTTTGAATGCGGGCTCGCGCTTTTCTTTGAACGCATTGACACCTTCCTGATGATCGTCGGTTGTGACCACTGTCGCCTGTGTAATCCGCTCTAACTCTAAAACCTCATCCAATGTTGATGTTAGGGACCGGTCGGCTATCTTCTTCATGAAGCCATAAGCTTTTGACGGGCCTTCCGCAAGTTTGCCGGCATAAGCGGTCACTTGCTCGCGGAACGTATCAGCCGGGTAAACCTGGTTCACGATACCGAGCGTTTGCGCTTTTTCTGCATTGATTGGTTCCGCACTGAATAACAGTTCTTTTGCAAGGTATGGGCCGACAAGGCGCGGCAGAAAATACAGGCCTCCGCCGTCAGATATGAGACCCACCCTCGAAAAGCTCAATACGAAGCTGCTCCCTTCTGCAGCCAGAATCAAATCACTTGCAAGCGCAAGGTTAAAGCCTGCTCCGGCTGCAAAACCGTGCACAGCGCTGATGATCGGTTTTTCCAGGTCTCTCATCGCAAGGACCAGTTCATTCAGTTTTCCGATATGGTCATATACTTGTGTCGGTTCCGCTTCGCCCATCGTTTTGACATCTCCGCCTGCGCTGAAGGAACGGCCGGCACCTGAAATGACAAGCACACGGATGCCTTCATCTTCCTTCGCTTTTTGTACGGCTGCTTTCAGTCCGGATATCATTTCCGGACTGAAGGCATTAAGGGAATCAGGCCTATTCAATGTGGCATGCATGACATTTTTCTCAACATTTACAAGCAAGTGTTTTGAACCCGTTTCAATCATTTTATACCTCCTTCAATACTCATCCATTTGGTTTATCTTGATACTTTCGATTCACTGCTTCCCGCTTTTAACGGCTTCTGATTGACGAGTCTCACCCTGTCTTCAAGCATTGGTACGGCATCATGTGAACTGTGGATTGCCACATAATCAATCTCTGTCTCAAAACCATAATCAGCCAGCATGCGCCCTACTCGCGAATTCTTCAGGATCCGGGGCCCATCTTCCCGGTTTCCTTTGTAAAACAGATGGGCCGCCATCGCGGGATCTGTTAACTCAAGTTCTGCCTCACCTTGTTGAAGCAGGCAATCAATGAAATAACCGGCTCCATAGAAGTCCTCCATATTGAAGTTTCCAGAGGAACCCGCACAGACCAATATGATTGTTTCATCTTTGCACGCTTTGGCCAGCTGGCCCGCCACCGCACTGCTGTTTAGGAGTGATGCGGCATACACCCTTGTGGCATTTGCAGATTTTTTTATTGCAATTGTCCCGTTTGTTGTCGAGAGTATGACAGACTTTCCGGGAACTTCACCTTTTAAGGAAAGAGGATTAGGCGATAGGAACCCTTCAATCGTCAGCCCTTCATATTCCCCGACAAGCAAATAATCATCTGCCGGCCTGTGTGCCGCCTCCGCTTTCGCTTCATACCCGTCCAGGACGGGTATCACCTCAGCCGCCCCATATTGAAGTGCTGAAGCAATCGTTGAGGTGGCAAGCAACACATCGAATACGACTGCGACCTTGTTTTCTTTCATTTTTTCTTCATCGATCTCTTCTTTTTTCAAAAGAAGGTGCACCTTCACTATAAACACCCCATCATTATACCAACTGGTTAGTATGTAATGATTATTTTATTCGTAATTTTCAGATAAAACAACCCCTTACAGAAGAAAATTATAAAATTTTCCTTTCGCCTTTTCCGACTTCAGATCTGAATACTTTTTTTAAAATTGCTGAACATACTACTGTTATCTTATCCGAATTTTAAGTGAGGTACTAATTATATGAAAAATAAAAAATGGGACTTATTCGCACTTGCTTCCATCCCGCTCGTCATGACACTTGGAAATTCCATGTTCATTCCTGTCCTCCCTGTTATGGAGAAGAAGCTGGATATCAGCAATTTCCAATCCAGCCTGATTATAACTGTTTATTCCATAACGGCAATCCTGTTAATTCCCATTGCCGGTTATTTATCGGATAAATTCGGGCGGAAGAAAGTGATGATTCCAAGCCTAGTGATCACGGCTGCCGGCGGGGCGCTTTCAGCTTTTGCTGCCTGGAAAATGGAAAATCCTTATTTTATGATTATTGCCGGACGGCTTCTGCAGGGGATTGGTGCCTCTGGCGCCTTTCCGGTTGTCTTGCCGACTGTAGGGGATATGTTCAAAGATGAAGCTGAGGTCAGCCAGGGGCTGGGGTTGATTGAAACCGCCAATACGGCCGGAAAAGTATTCAGCCCGCTTTTGGGTGCATTATTGGCCGCAATTATCTGGTTTATGCCCTTCTTTTCCATTCCGTTCCTTTCCATTGGCGCCGCTTTGCTCGTCCTTTTCCTTGTCAAACAGCCGCCAGGTGCCAAAAAAGAAAAAAAGGTGGCATTCCGGGCTTTTCTCGCTTCCCTTAAAAAGACGTTCAGAAAAAACGGACGGTGGCTGGCTGGTATCTTTTTCATCGGCTGCGTTAACATGTTTATCCTTTTTGGATTTTTATTCCATTTTTCTTCTGTTTTGGAAGACCGATTCCACATCAAAGGGATAGCAAAAGGTGCTGTATTGGCGATTCCGCTTTTGTTTCTCAGCACTGCCTCTTTCCTGGTCGGTAAAAAAATCGGGGAAAACAAAATGTGGATGAAATGGGGAACCGTCGGCGGCAATGTCCTATCGGCGGCACCACTCTTTTTTATTGCCGGTGATTCCTCACTTTTTAAGCTGGTCCTCCTCTTGTCTTTAAGCGGGACGGGCATCGGCATTTCTTTGCCTTGTCTTGACGCATTGATTACGGAAAGCATTGAAAAGGAAGAACGGGGAACAATCACTTCCTTGTACAGCAGCATGCGCTTCATCGGTGTTGCCGCTGGGCCGCCGGCAATAGCCGCAATGGCCAGCGGGTTTGCCGGGATGATATACCCGCTGCTGGCTGGAGCAGGTGTGATTGCAGCGCTGACCGCACTGTTTTTTATCAAACCCGATAAAGCGCCCGATTCGGCAGGTCCTGTGCCGGTCATCGATGCTCTTGACAATCCCAGTGGAATGATTGGCAAAAAGTAAGGTTTTTACTTCTCCAGCTAATTCGGTATGTGAAATTTAAATACCTTTCTTTCTCTAATTTTGGTTGCCAGCATGATAACAGTATAAATGTTCATTATTTTGCCACGATTCCACTGAAGATTACTTACATCTCCATGTTATTTTATAATTAAGAAAGAAAATACGGAGAGGTGGTACCCATGTTCTCAGTCGTTATAAGCCTAATTCTTGCTGCCACAGTGGTAACGATTATTAGCACTGAGGTTTCGTTTACTGATTGAAATTGGCTATCCATTGATTTGAAGGGCCCGATGATCGGGCTCTTTTTTATGAATAATCAGCAATTGAGTATTTCGACGCAGCTGCCAATTTTACGAATATAGATAAGGGTTTTCACTTGCAGGCTCGCCAATCGGCGAGTTTTCTGCATTGCTGGGCCCAACATTCATTTTCGGGGAAGCCTATTTCAAAAACAGGCTTCCGAATTGTTTCATGACCGGTGCCGCCGAATTGAATGTGTTCATGACCTGGCCGAACGTATTGACAATTTTGTCGATATCGTAATGCCCATCTTTTGTTTTATACGCCCCGAGAATATAGTCCACTGGCCTTTTTACGTTAGGCGGAAAAGGCTGCTGCCAATTTTGGTTACCTCCATAAAATGCCGGGTTTTGCTGGAAATTCTGAAAATCAGGCGGCAGCAGCTGCTGCGCGTAAGGAGTCGCCTGATAAAAAGGCGGAAAAGGAGGCATTTGCATCGATCCTCCTGCAGGCGGAAGCGGCCGGTATGGATTGTTCCTGTACACATCTTCACCCCCAATACCCGCTTTTTCTCTTCATTTTATGTAAGTTGGGAAACGGATGTGTAACATTGATAAATCACTGCACAACTTCTTTTCCACCGGTGATCTTCATGTTTTTTACCATCTGCGGGCATACTAAGCGGGACTTTCCTTAAAAGGAGGATGAAATATGGGCAGGGGCAAAGCATTTAATGAAAAGAAACAAGATCATGAAAATCGCCAGCCAAAGCAGGAAGAACCATTAATGGTTGAACCGGACGCATCCAAAGGCGACCGGCCGAAGTACATCCGGAAACAGGAGGGATGATCGAAATGGGCAAATCAAAACAGACGAAAGAACGGATGGCCAGGACAAGAAAAGAAGCGAACCAACATCCGAACGGTGTGGTTAAATCTAAAAAAGAGCTTTATGAAACGGAAAACGGCCAGGGAAACAACGCCTAACGAACCATTTGCCGCGGGACGGACGCTGAGCCTCCATCGTCTGTACTCAGCAGAGGCTCAGCCATCCCGCTGCAAAACCATGTTCACATCTTGATGTGATGCCAAGTTACCATTTACAATGAGTTATCACAATTTCCCCTCAAGGCTTCCCAACACATATCGGACCGATTGGACCATTTCGTGGAATTTTCTTTTCCGGGTATCACGGTAAAAAGCCTGGATGGACATGATTTTCAGGTTTTCATGAGTGGAGACGATTTGCGGCATATGCAAATAATCCGGTTTGTTTTTTTTCAGCCATTCTTCGGCAAGCTCCTGCCACTTATCAGCAGAGATTTTCATTTTATCCGCAAACGGTTTGACTTCGCCGTAAAAATCGATTTCCCTGTCTTCTCGACGGTTTTCGTACATATCAAGTGCCTCAGTCGTATAACCGAGCAGATCAATTGTCAGTTTTTTCAATTCCTGTACTTGTGTCTGTTTCATCATATCCCCCCATCGCCACTATACCAGAACGAATCTGCCGGCATCCAGCGCACCGGTCCTGAAACAGGCAAAAAAAATCCCGCGGCAGGTGCGGCGGAATGGTTAAAAGCTGAAAAAGCTCAGTACTTTCCTTTTTTTCGGTTTTTCGATTTTGAAACCTTCTTCCAGTACCTGTTTGTTTTCGTTCACTTTATTTTCAAACTCCTCTATTCTTCCGATGACCTCTTCCACTTTTCTAGTTGTCTCTTCGATTTCTTCACGATGATTCAATAACTGGACGGCCACGACTTCGTCTGCTTTGCTTTCAAGCTTTTTTTCAAGATAATCGATTCTGTCCATCAGCATCTGGATTTTATCTTCGACGGCACCGGTATTCATGTTCTGCATTAACTGTGCCGGTTCAGCATGATCCGGCATACCTGTTTTTTCGCTTTTAATGGAATGAAGCATGCGCATTCCCTCTTCATCAAACACATAGTGGCCATACCCATTTTTCTTGCAAGGAATTTCATACTGCTTGGCCCAGTTCCGGATCGTCTTCGGATCGACCCCTAAAAATTCCGCCGCCTCTTTCGTTTTCATTGCATGTTCCATAACGGATCCCCTCCCGGTCGTTTTGCTCACTTATTCGATGAAAAACGCCTTCTCCCTTCACGTGTGACAAAACTAGAAGGAGTTCGGCAAAGAAAGTGGATTCGGGGATGTATCGACAGCCGCTTGCTTTTAAAAAAACTTACGTTTCGGCAATATTTTTTCCTCCAGGCGAATCAACCCATGGAGCTGCCGCTGTTTTTTTATATACCAGGTGGTAAGCATGACTGTTTTCATCTGCTGCTCTTTTTGGAACCACCATCTGTGCGTACGCCCATTATACCAGTCCGGAAGCGGCCTCCTGCTATGTTTGACGACAGGCTGGCAAAGCCGCAGCATCGGCGTGGAAAACAGGTTTCCGCTGTCAGTCATATACCTTCCGTAATCATTCCTTGAGCCAGTGTGTTCCGTATTCTGCAGGAAATCAATGATGGCGCTGTAGTAAGCCGGCGCAAACAGCAGCCCGGCAAGCCGTTTGCCGAGCTTAATGCGGTTTATGACTTTTTTGAAGCCATGCACAGAATAACCGAACAACTCGCCACTCCTGGTCGGAAAAAGCACTGTGGAAAAGTGAAGCCGTTCCTCAAACTTGAAAGCCAGTGAACTGAAGACCTTTTTTTGATAAACAGGATGCTCTATAACCGGTTTTTGGATCAGATGCTGTTCATTGACAATGAGCGCATAAACGAGCCGGTCGATGTCGCCGGCCGCCCAAAAAAGATTCCACTCCCTTTCCATAAATGCTGAAACATTGAGCTGGTTCAGGAGCCGGAACAGCGGCTTGCCCATATCTTTTGAAATACTGTATAAAAGTAGCTGAGGATACGCGTCCGAAAAGATCAGCCAGTTTGCCCGTTCATACGTAAGAAACAACCGCTCCCTCATATCGGCCTCGAGGCTCCGTTGAAACCATTCGCTTTTAAGATCCGTCATATTATAGCCGGCATTCCTGGATACAATCCCGGCAAGCAGTGCCCAGCGGATTTCCGGATAGCGGGAATAAAATCTTTCATATGCTTTCGTCCTGGTGATATTGTCAACGTTTTTCCGGTCTGTTTCTCTTTTTATCGTTTGTACGATTTCTTCATGAATTGTGTTCAAAGGTCCTCCCTCCATCCGTCGGCTCAATACGGGGGCGGTAAAATTCCGGGTATCTTCGGTATATCCGCCCCCATCACGGATACAAAAGCCACTTTGTTAATGATAGTATTGGTCTGGAGGATGCTGCTATACCATCCTTCTTCAGCAAAGGGAAATTTTCTAGAGGATATGATAAAATAAGGAAGTCTGCAATCATTTATTTGGATGCTTACAAACAGCAAAAAAAGCCTGGCTTCTTCCAGGCAAGAAAAGAGGTGTTCACCCTGGCTATTCGCTATCCCAATGGCAAGACCTATCAACCCGCGCAGCACAATGAAAAAAGACATCAGGGCGGCATTGCTGCAAAGACGTACGGAAACCGCGGGATGACACTCGAAGAAGATATTAATGCTTCGAATATGTATTACCGGGAGCACAGGGTCGCCGTGATCCACAAAAAACCAACACCGGTGCAGATTGTCAATGTCGATTATCCGAAAAGAAGTGCCGCTGTCATAAAAGAGGCCTATTTCAAGCAGGCTTCGACTACCGACTACAACGGCGTTTATCAGGGGAAGCATATTGACTTTGAAGCAAAGGAAACGAGGAATAAAACGTCTTTTCCGCTAAAAAATTTCCATGAACATCAGATTGAACACATGAAAGAAGTGAGGGCACAGGGCGGCATCTGTTTTGTGCTGCTGCGGTTCGCAGCTGTTGATGAAGTGTACCTTCTCGATGCTGCACATCTGTTTGTTTACTGGGATGTACAGGATAAAGGGGGCCGAAAATCAATCCCTAAGGGGGATATCGAAAAGTTCGGATGCCATATTCCACTTGGATTCCATCCGCGCATCGATTACTTGAAAGCTGTCAATGACTTGTATTTTTCTGACTGAAAGGCAGATGACATTTAATGGCGAACGAGTACAACTCAAGACAAGAGCGAAAAAAATCAACAAAACCGAAAAAGCAGCCGCGGAAAAAACGCGGGCTTTTCAAAAAAACGATCATTGCTTTGCTGCTGCTGGGAACCGTCGGCATCATCGCTGGCGGAATCACCTTTTTTGCCATGATCCAGGGCGCCCCTGAACTGGATGAGGCCCTGCTCCAGGACCCGCTCGCTTCCCAGCTGTATGATGCAAACGGGGATGTATTCAGGGAACTCGGAAAGCAGAACCGTGAAAAGGTCAACTATGATGAAGTTCCGGATGTTGTAAAAGATGCTTTCATAGCAGTTGAGGATGTCCGTTTCTTCGAGCATTTCGGAATTGATTTCAGGCGGATCGGGGGAGCCGTGCTCGCCAATATCAGCGATGGATTCGGTGCCGAGGGCGCCAGCACCATCACACAGCAGGTTGTGAAAAATTCGTTCCTATCACCGGAGAAATCGATTTCCCGGAAAGTGCAGGAACAATGGCTTGCAATCAAACTCGAACAAAAGTACTCCAAAGAGCAAATTTTTGAAATGTACTTGAACAAAATCTTCTTTTCCGAAGGAGCATACGGTGTCGGAAAGGCGGCTGAAGAGTATTACGGCAAAGATCTCGATGAACTCGAACTACATGAAGCAGCGATGATTGCCGGCCTTCCGCAGAGCCCGAACCGTTACAATCCTTTCCGGCATCCTGAAGCCGCCGAAAAACGCCGCAACGTCGTGCTCACCTTGATGGAGAAACACGGCTTTATCAGCAGCGAGGAAGCAGACGCGGCTAAAAAGACGCCAGTCCAGAGCACACTGGTGGAAAATAAGCAGGAAGATGAAAAGTACGGTGCGTTTGTAGACCTTGTCATTGATGAGATTGAAGCAAACGAAGATTTATTCGGTGACGTAAACATCTATACGGCCGGGTTGAAAATTTACACAACCCTGGACCCGAACGCCCAGTCACATATGGAAGAAGTGCTGAACGGCAATGAAATCATCAATTATCCTAATGATAAAGTGCAGGCGGGCGTCGTGCTGCTTGATACCGAAACCGGCGAAGTCCGCGCTGTCGGCGACGGCCGCAACCGCAATGTATCAAGGGGCATCAACCTTGCCTTTGATTTGAACAGGCAGCCAGGCTCCACCATCAAGCCGGTCCTTGATTACGGCCCGGCGATTGAGCATATGAAATGGTCGACATACCATCAAATCGTTGACGAACCATATAAGTATACAAACGGAAAAAAAGTCGGAAACTGGGATGACAGGTATATGGGCCAGATGTCAATCCGGACGGCGCTTGAACAATCCCGCAACATTCCTGCCGTAAAGACGTTCCAGGAAGTCGGAGCCGAGCGTGCCGGTGAATTCGCCCATAATCTCGGTATTGATGACCTTGGTGCTCCTCCGAACGAAGCGAGTGCCATCGGCGGCTTTGACGGGACTTCCCCGCTCGAAATGGCAGGCGCCTACAGCGCCTTTGGAAACGGCGGTGTTTATAACACACCGCATGCTGTCACAAAAGTCGTCTTCCCGGATGGCCGTGAAGTCAAACTCGCCCCGGAACCGGAAGTGGTCATGCATGACTATACGGCATATATGATCACGGATATACTGAAAGGCGTCGTCAAGACCGGTACCGGTTCCGCCGTCGGCAGACAGCTCGGCAGCTTGCCGGTTGCCGGTAAAACCGGAACGACGAATAACTACCGGGACAGCTGGTTCGTCGGCTATACAACAAAATATACGGCAGCAGTCTGGACGGGCTATGAAGGGAAAGGCAACCTTGAAACATCAAGTGAAAAAGGCCTGGCAAAGGACATTTTTGCAAAGGTGATGAAAGATGCATCAAAAGATGTGAAAACAGCTGACTTCAAAATGCCGAAGAGCGTCGTGAAAGTCGGCATTGAAAAAGGCAGTAATCCGGCAAAACTGCCGAGTGATTTCACCCCGAAGGACAAAATCACATATGAACTTTTCGTAAAAGGCACCACACCAAAAGAGGTATCAGACAAATTTAAAGAGCTGACGCCTCCGCAAAACATGAAAGCTAAATACGATGAAGAGATGAATCAAGTTTTTGTGGAATGGTCTTATCCGGAAAAAGAACTTGAAAACGTGTCTTTTGAGGTGAAGGTTGCCGTAGATGACGGCGAATTCGAGGAAGTGATGAAAGGCAAAGATACTGCCATCGGCATCGAAAACGTAACACCGGGCAGCCAGTATAAAATACAGGTGACAGCTGTCAGTGACGACAACAGCGATCTTCGCAGCGAGTCCGTCATGGCCCAAATCCAGGTCCCTGAAGCCGAAGAAGAGCCATTCCCTGGTCTCCCTGGAGAAGGCGGCGGACAAGATGGCGAAGGAAACGGCGATAACGGCCAGGGTAATGGGAACGGCAATGGAAATGGAAATGGCAACGGTAATGACAACGGAGGCGGCCCCGGACAGGATGACGGCACCGATGGAGGCGGCGATGACGGCGGCACTGGAGAAGGCGATAACCCTGCGGGAGGGGATTCCGGCACTGGAGAAGGTGATGATAACCCTGCAGACGGCGACGGCACCGGAACCAATCCCCCTCCCCTTATCAACCAGTAACAATCAGCCTTAAAAAATTGCATCAAAAAAGCACGCTCTGATAAAATAGAGCGTGCTTTTTTACATATAAGTCTCCAGCCGTCGAGTTCTCTTTATTGCAATGCCAGCTTTTTATGAAATAGTTTTTTCGCTTCATCAAACAGCTGGGTCAACTGGATGAACGAGTGATAATGACCCGGGCTCTCCAGGATAAAAAGAATGCGTTCAGGTGCGTTCACCGGCTTATGGTGCAGCTCCGGGATTTCTCTGTCCAGGTTGGAAACGCCTGGAACCGGCTGGTCATTCATCCAGAAAAGGGCCTGCAAATAACGGGAAGCCCAGATAATCATCTGCGACTTTGCCTCCCGTTTCCGTTTATCCCTGAATAAGGCGGCAATGTTCACCCGCTCCATATCCCAGCGATTGATAAGTTCAAGCACCGCTCTTTTAGAATCCTGCCACGGACTGCCTTCGCATATGCCGTTAATATGAAGAATTTCGGCAGAAAACGGGAATTCATCCTTGATGCTTACAGTGTCATCCTTAAAAAAAGGAGGATGGATAAAAGGCGCTGGGATTTTGACCTTTTCCCCGGTCACGCGTTTTCCCTCCTCTTCATTCGTTTCTGCCCTTCCCGGCAAAGATCGAGAAGCGGGCAGACATCACATTTCGGAGACTGCGCCTTGCAATGATACCGTCCAAAGAATATCAAGCGGTGATGCGCCAATCCCCATTCCTCTTCCGGCACTTTGCGCATGAGCGCCTCCTCAACCTGAAGCACACTGTCCTTCCAGCGGCAGAAGCCGAGTCGTTTGCTGACCCGCTCAACGTGGGTATCAACCGCAATCGCAGGCTTTCCGAATGCCACCGACATGACAACATTGGCGGTTTTCCTTCCGACTCCCGGTAATTTCACAAGCTCTTCGCGGGAATCGGGAACTTGACGCCCATGCTCCTCGATCAGCATTTGGGAAAGCTTGCGGATATTTTTTGCTTTATTGCGGTACAATCCGATGGATCTGATGTCGTTTTCGAGCTCTTCCAGCGGAACGGCCGTATAATCTTCCGGCTCTTTATATTTCTTAAATAGTTCAGCTGTCACTTTATTGACCAGTGCATCTGTGCACTGGGCTGAAAGGACAACAGCAATCAACAGTTCAAAAGGGTTTTTATGAATGAGTTCGCATTGTGCCGCCGGAAACATTTCCCCCATGACATCGAGGCAGTAGCGGACTTGTTTCTTATTCAGCATTGTTACCACCCCTTATTGTTCAAGCCAGTTGTAGAACGTCACTTCCCGCTTTTGTTCAGTATGGGTGGATTCACCCGTTTCCTTTTTAAATCCGCCTTTGCGGAATTTCTGGCTGTATGACTTAGCCTGTTCGACTGTATGTATCCGATTTTTCTGCCATTCAAATAAAATTCTGTCAATATAGCGGAAGTTCAGTTTTCCGGACACGACTGCTTCGCGCAAGGCAGCCTTCACGAGAACGGCATCATGCCCGTCCTGGTCAACCCACATACTCAGCGTCTCGCATTCAATCGGCGACAGCGGCCGGCCAAACTCCTTTTCAAATAATGTATAAAGATTAATTGTCTGTTCTGTTTTGCCATGTTCCATAGCTTCCGCCTCTTCCGACTCAAGCTGATAAACGAACTGTTCCCACAGCGGACGCAGTGAGTAGGTTTCGAACCGGACATTCAGGTCATCCTTGCTTTCATGTATGTCAAGCAACCCTCTTTGCAGCAGTTTTCTCAGTATAGAAGCCGCTTCTTCCGCAGAAATCGACATCCGCTCAGAAAGCTCAGAGGGTGTCGGAAAAGCATTGCCGCTCTCGATGAAAATGTGAAGATGAATAAGCAGCATGACTTCCGTTTCGTTGATTTTTAAGCGTTGATAATGTGTAAAAAGAAGCTTTGGCAATGGAATCGATCCGTCCTGTAAAAAATCAATTAAAAATTCCCTTTTCATCCTGTCCACCTCTCATCCATTATAACATGCCAGCTGGTATCCCTGTCCCGGTAAAAAGGAGATTGCCGAATAGGTCCAGGCCAGGTCTCTCGGTGTCAAAAATCCATGCATGCGCCAACAATACGGCCCCCATTGTGTTGTGATGGGGGCCGCATCTCTTTATGGAAGGCTTGCCTATGGATAAAGACGGTTCAACAGGCGCGGGAATGGTATTGTCTCCCTGACATGCTCCACGCCCGTAAGCCATGCAACTGTCCGTTCCAATCCAAGGCCGAAGCCGGAATGGGGAACTGAACCGAATTTGCGCAGTTCAAGATACCATTGGTAAGCGTCACCTGTAAGGCCATGTTCTTCGTAACGTTTTTCCATTAACTCAAGATCATCAATCCGCTGCGAACCGCCAATGATTTCACCGTACCCTTCAGGAGCGATGAGGTCCGCGCAAAGGACGACCTCTTCCCGTTCCGGATCTGGTTTCATATAGAACGCCTTGATTCCAGCAGGATATTTTGTGATGAAAACGGGCTTGTCGAAGCTTTCAGCGATAGCTGTTTCATGCGGTGCGCCGAAATCTTCTCCCCATTCGATATCATCAAACCCTTTTTCATGAAGCAGTTCGATCGCTTCGTCATACGTAATGCGCGGAAACGGCGCGGTGATGTTCTTTAGTTTTGTTGTATCACGGCCGAGCACGTTCAGTTCCAGAGCACAGTTTTCAAGCACAGACTGGACAACATAACTGACATATTGCTCCTGCACCTGAAGGCTTTCCTCATGATCCATGAATGCCATCTCGGGCTCGATCATCCAGAATTCAATGAGATGGCGGCGGGTTTTCGATTTCTCCGCCCTGAATGTCGGTCCGAACGAAAACACGCGCCCGAACGCCATGGCCGCCGCTTCCATGTAAAGCTGGCCGCTCTGGGATAAATAGGCATCCTCATCGAAGTATTTCGTTTGGAACAACTCTGTCGTTCCCTCCGCGGAACTCCCGGTCAGAATCGGGGGATCGACCTTAATGAATCCTTCTTTATTGAAAAACTCATAAGTTGCCCGGATGATTTCATTTCTGACTTTCAACACAGCGTGCTGCCGTTTATGGCGAATCCATAAATGGCGGTTATCCATCAGGAATTCCGTCCCGTGCTTCTTCGGCGTAATCGGATAATCGACCGCTTCATGAATCACTTCGATTTCGTTTACCAGCAATTCATAGCCGAATGGCGACCGTTCATCTTCCTGGACTGTGCCAGTTACATACAGTGATGATTCCTGTGTAAGATTTTTCGCTTTTTGAAAAATCGCTTCATCCACTTCCGCCTTCACGAGAACACCTTGAATGAAACCGGTGCCGTCCCGCAATTGCAAAAAAGCAATTTTTCCGCTTGAGCGCTTATTCGCGAGCCAGGCCCCGATTGTCACTTCTTTTCCAACATATTGACTGACCTGTGAAATTGTCGTTTTCACCTGATTCCCTCCAACTCTTCATGCAATCCTGTTATGTATTTGAACCTTTCCAAAAAATCATGATAAAACATTCCGCCGTTGCTGAGTGGCCGTTTTCAATGGGTTCTGTAAAAATCCGGGCTGCCGTTCTTAACCCACCCATTGCCGCCGGACTCGCAAACGCACTTGTTGAATGTGGTAAGTACCATTATACATTTCGGCAAAAAGTGCCGTCAACATAGCCTGTGGATGATGCTGTTCCGGATAAGGGGCGGCCGGCTGTAATCAGCCGGCACAGCCGCCGTTTTATCCCATAAACCGCTTCATGCGGCGAATCGCTTCTTCCAGCTGATCGAGAGAAGTCGCATATGAAAGCCTCACATTGTCCGGCGCCCCGAAACCGCTGCCCGGAATCACCGCAACTTTTTCTTCTTCAAGCAGCGCTTTTGCCCACGCATCCACATCATCAAAGCCTTTCATTTCAGCCGCTTTTGCCACATTCGGGAACAGGTAGAAGGCGCCCTCAGGCTTCACACAGGTGAAACCGGGAATTTCCAGCAGCTGTTCATAAATCTTGTCCAGCCTGCTTTCAAACGCTTTTCTCATTTCCTCCACAGCATCCTGGGGCCCTTCATAGGCGGCGATGGCACCATATTGGCTCACAGATGCAGGATTTGATGTACTGTGGCTGGCGAGATTTGTCATTGCCTTGATAATCGTTTCACTGCCGGCGGCATACCCGATCCTCCATCCTGTCATGCTATGGGATTTGGAGACACCGTTGATGATGACTGTCTGCTCTTTCAACTCAGGGGACAGCTGGGCGATAGAAACATGGCTATTGCCTGCATACACAAGTTTTTCATAAATTTCATCGGAAACGATGAGGATATTATGTTCAAGGCATACTGCCCCGATAGCCTCTAGTTCATCAGCTGTATACATCATGCCGGTCGGGTTGCTCGGTGAGTTGAGAATAAAGGCCTTCGTCTTATCTGTCATGGCCTCCCGCAGCTGATCCGGTGTGATCTTATACCGGTTTTCTTCTTTGCCTTCAATGAAGACCGGCAATCCTTCTGCCAGTTTGACCTGTTCCGGGTAGCTCACCCAGTAAGGGGAAGGGATGATGACTTCATCACCCGGGTCGAGAATGACCTGGAACAATGTATAGAGTGCGTGCTTTGCCCCTGAAGTCACAATGAGTTCGGAAGGTGAATAATCGAGCCCCTGGTCATTTTTGAATTTTTCTGCTACCGCCTTCTTTAGGCCGGCAAGGCCGCCGGACGGTGTATACTTTGTATGGCCTTCTTTCATTGACCTGTATGCCGCTTCGATGATGTGGCCCGGTGTATTGAAATCGGGTTCGCCGGCCCCCAGGCCGACGACATCATGCCCCTGTTCCTTCAGTTCTTTCGCTTTCATTGTAATGGCCAGTGTAGAGGACGGCGTCAAATTCGAAACACGTTTTGCCAATTTCACAATAACTCCTCCTTATCGGTGTGAATGATAATCAAAGTCTATATCGTTTTATGAAGGTACCGTCTTTAAAGGCAAGATAATAGTAAGAGATCCGGTCCTTGCGGTCGACATAGGATACCTCCCACACCGGGATGTTTTCCTCAATGCCAAGCCGGATATCAATGATTTTTCTGGGATTGACTTCTTTGTTGAAAAAGTCGATCACCTTCTTCTTTGAAATCCCATCCTTTTCATAACGGACAATCGGCTTTCTGCTTCCGTGATCAGGTATCCAGGCGATCATTCGCTTGCCGCTGCCGTCAGTACCCGAAACTACATGATAAGCAGACGATCCGTGAAAATGTTCAACTTTGCCGGCAGCCTGCATATTTGTTTTTTCGATTGCGGCAGCGGCAGCTTTTTCTGATATTTCCTTTTCCGGCCCAAGGGTTGATCGGTATAAATGAACAACCGAAATGGTTACAACGGCTAATATGGCAATCAAGATTCCCAAAATCCATTTTTTCATATGGTCATCGTCCTTATGTACGATAAATCGTGAATACGGCTGTATCCCGGTCGTCTTCATCAAGAGCCAGGCCGAACATTAAGTCGCGGTCTTTCAGTGTTCTGTTCAGTGCATCCACAATTTTGTAAAGATCAGGCGAGTTTTGCAGTCGGACGGTGGTCAGTTTTTCGATCTTGCTGTTGTTTTCCATATCATACCCTCCAGGAACGAACATCATGAGGCCTGCCTTTCACTCTTTGTCCGGCAGGCCGTTTCTTATCCATTATATCAGTGTTTTTTAGTTTTTGAAGAGCTTCCTATTCATTTTTCCCCGGCATTTTGTACCGGTATTGTGAAAACTTCATAATCATTCATTGTACACTTAAATGATACATTGCCGAATCGGCGGGTATGATAAACATCGATCCATGATTCATACATTCTTTCTATGATATCCCGGGACGGCTCGGAATGCTTTTTGGAAAAGATGACAGCGGATTGCGGGTCGACTTCTTCCATGAACGGCTGGGTTGTCCCGCTTTCGGCAAAATCCGGCACTTTCAATACCTCCGCTTTAAGCGGGGCACCTGCATTCATGAGCCTGCTTTCAATTTCATCTCCGTCGATTCCCATATAAAGAAAGTGATTTTTCCCAAATCGCATTGACAGGATGAGTCCCTTATCTTCTTCCCCCTCTTTCCCGTCAGCAAGTACTTTGACGACCATCCCGGTAAACAGTTCTTTCAAGTCGCCTTCTTCCCAAGCCTCAAAAAGGTCCTCCCCTTTGTTGAATCGGCCTTGAAGACTTTTGATGTATGAAGCGGGCCCCGCCGCTTTTTCAGTGATTTCCTCGGATATGAGCCAATCCGCATTGCCGGTATACAGTTCTCCCGTATTTGTGATAATGAGAAGGTCGATTTTCTTGACTCCATACAAGTCAAGCTGGTGCTTCAGCTCTTTTTTTGTTTTCGGGCCGCCGCTATTAATGAGGACGGTCTTCCCGTCAGCATGCTGGAGAAGGGTCGCTTCACCGTTTGATAATTCAAGGAATGTTACGGCTGTTTCATTTTGCTGCAGGTTCAAGTCGATCTTTTCGACTTTCTCGGATTTAGTCGTACGTACCGTCAGCAGGAAAATCACCGCCAGCAAAACAACAGCCATGACCAAAAACTTTTTCATCCTGATCGTCCCTTTCTTAGCCGGAGCTATTTTTAGGGTGTGTCAGAACATGAAAAAGTATCACAGCCATTCGTCCAGAAAATCGATTAATACAGAAGACGGTTTTTCAATCATTTCGACTTCAGGCAGTGATTGCAGGAAGACCTTCCCGTATTTCGCCGTGATAAGACGGCGGTCAAACACAAAAACAGCCCCTTTGTCACTGCCTGATCTGATCAAACGGCCGAACCCTTGCTTAAATCGGATGACTGCCCGGGGAAGTGTATATGAGTTGAAGGCGCTTTTGCCTGCCCGCCTCAGTTCGCCGGACATTGCCTGGACCACAGGGCTGTCCGGCGGGGCGAATGGCAGCCTGACGATAACGAGGCAGCTTAAATCCTCGCCGGGGATGTCAACCCCCTCCCAAAAGCTGCTCGTCCCGAAAAGGAGCGCATTGTCGAACTGCTTGAAATTTTTTGTGAGCCGTGTCCTTGAAGTGCTGTTGATGCCCTGGCCGATCAGGATCAGTTCCTCCGGTGCAGTCAGCCCTTTTACAATAGAATACGTTTGCTTCAGCATTTCGTAAGAAGTGAACAGAATGAGCATCCTGCCTTTTGTCACTCGTGCTATATCAATGATTCTTTCTGCAATTTCCTGAGCATAGACGATGGAGTCGACTTCTTTTATGTTTGGAATATCGGTCGGAACCATCACCTTTACCTGTTCCATAAAGTTGAACGGAGATGGGATCTCCAGGACATCAGGCTGGATATCCTCCAGTCCAAGCCTGTCGATCATATATGAGAAAGAATGATTGACGGTCATGGTGGCGGAAGTGAGAATGACACTGCGCTTTTTTGCAAAAAGATTATCGGCAAGCAGATCACTTGCATTTATCGGCTGGCTGTAAAGATAGATTGCATTTTTTGCGCCTTTGGAATCCGCTTCAAGCCAGTGTACATGACCTTCCGTCCAATCAAGAAGCACCTCGGACAGCTGCTTGCGGCGCTCTTCAAGTAAATCTGTGAATAGGATGAAATCGTTTATAACCGCTGTCTCCGTTTCAGAAAGGGCGGCGGCCATTGCCAGTTTCTCTTTTATGTTTTCAGCAACCCTTGTAACACTGGCAAGCCGTGAATCGACTCGCATCGAAATTTCCTGTATCGTCCTCCAAAATGAATTATTCTCTCTTTCAGTTGAGAGTTTATAACTGATCCTGCCAATTTCGCTTTTTGTTTTCGCTTTTCTTTTCATAACATAGGAGTGCAGCAGCCGGAATAACTCATCAAGTTCATATTGGGCCTGCTCAATTTTGTTTTCAAACCCGCCCGGTTCCAGTGTGTCATGCAGGAAACCAATGGATTCAGTAAGCTTCCGCGCCAGCTGCGGGTTATCTTTCGTTCCCAGCAACTGGAACAGCGACTGGAACGAAACGTAATCAAGCTGGATTCCGAATTGCTTTGCGCACGCTTCTTCGAGATGATGGGCTTCATCAATGATAAGCTCGCCGAATTCAGGGATTGTGCCGGCCCCGGTTTTCAAATCAGCCATCAACAGTGCATGGTTGATGATAATGACATTGGAACGTGCCGCCCTGTTGCGGGCAATCGAATAAAAACACTTTTCCCTGAACGGGCATTTCTGATGAGTGCATGATGCCGCACTCACCTGTTTCAGTAACCTCTCCCCGCCTGAAGGAGGATTCAGTTCGTCCATATCACCGGAATCTGTTTCAGTCAGCCATATGAGCAGCTGCGCTTTCGTCAGTGTCTGATCGTAATTATCCGCTGACATATCATGAAAGTGCCCTGCAAGTTTGGCAGGGCATAAATATCTGTTCCGTCCTTTAAGCGTCACTGCTGAGCAAGGGAAAGGAAGAACCGCTTCCAGCACCGGCATATCGTTGTCGAGAAGCTGGTCCTGAAGCTGGGCGGTTTGTGTGCTTATTACCACCGGCTCACCGGACCGATGCGAATAAAAAGCGGCCGGCACCAGGTAACCGAGCGTTTTTCCGGTCCCTGTCCCCGCTTCGATAAGAAGATGGCTGTGATCGGAAAGAGCCTTATGTACGCTATCCATCATCTCCCTCTGGCCCGGCCGGTTTTCATATTTCCCCATAACCCTTGAAAGCCGGCCGCCGCTCCCTGTTATGTGCCCGATATTTTCTTCATACGTTCCGGCACCAGCGGTTTCCGAAACTGGCTGCTGTTGCTCTACCGCTTTTTTGAACACAAGCCCTTCAATTTCCTCAAACCGGTCCGGCAGCCCGTATAAATTTTCTTTCAGCTTTCTGTCCAGTGTGCTGCGGATCAGTCCTGACAGGCTGCTTTTCAGCTTATTGGAAAGCGGGAACAGCTTTTTCAGGACCGGGACTGGCAGGTCCTCGATCTTCTGAAGCATTTCCACCAACAAAGCCGCCGTCGCTTCAGCATCACTCGCTGCCCGGTGGTGTGAGGCATGAGGCAGGTCGAATGCAGCAGCCAGGTCATTTAATTTATAACTGCCGAGGGAAGGGTAAAGCAATCGGGCCAGCTCAACCGTATCGATGCGGGGACCGCTGAACGGGAAATACCCGTTCTCCTCGAATTCCTGCTGCAGGAACCCAAGATCAAACGGGACATTATGGGCCACGAAGAAAGATCCGTCAAGCATTTCATGAAGCTCTCCGGCAACCTCCATAAACAGCGGGGCTTCCTCCACCATGGCATCGGTAATTCCCGTCAGGCCGCTGATGAAGGGCGGAATCGGCTTAAGCGGATTGATGAGCGTTTCAAACCTGCCGGTAATCTTTCCGTCCTCGACGGTCACTGCTCCTATTTCAATAATGCTATCGCCGTGTTTAGGCTGATTTCCTGTTGTTTCGATATCGATCACTGTAAATTTTGTCACGTAAGGACACCCCGGTATCTTTGCTCTCTAATATATGCTAGATTCATTATAGTTTTTCTTTGTCAGAAACTCAAAAGAAGTTACCGTACCGATCTGTACATTATGGGAGAGCGGGCATCAAGTTTTCTGTGACGGCATGATCACCTAACATGTTTAATAGGCCCTGCCCACACCTGCTGGACAAAGATGCCCGGGGCTGCTCCATTTTGACCGGTGGGAAGAATACACTCTGGTGTGACCGCATGGCAGCGGGATCTGAATCATAAGTTGTGAATGCCCGGAACGAAATCGTGAAGGGTAAGATTCATTAAAATGGAGTTTTTTATTTTTCAACACTAACAAGATTGAGGTTGGGACATACCTAAATAAGTCATGCTTAGAGACGAACAATGTGTCCCGCTAGTCCCGCAGGAGTCTCGCACCCCCGCAAGAGCGATAGCGATGAGGAGGCTCACCGCCCGCCCCGCGGAAAGCGAGTACCTGCAACGGAAATCAACACTAACGTTTAACAAAGCCTTAGAAATAGTATGCAAAATTAAAAGATTTATTGAAGAGAGTAAATAAAGACCCGAACGGTCAGGGGAAAGATTCATTGAACCTCACCTAATCGTTCGGGTTTATCATTGGCTGAAATACTTATGTCCCAGCCTCTTTTGTTTTATGCCTGGTATTTATGGAAACCAATCAGCAAAAAATCACTGTCTTTATCCAGTGACCAACATTGCCGGAAATGGACGTTACAGCACTGTTGCTTCCGGTTCAGCCCCAATCATTTCACGAATGCTGTTGTCTTCATTCATGATCGCGATTTTCGGGGCATGTCCATTCACTTTTTCCTCCGGTACGAGGACATATGAAATGATAATAACCGTATCGCCTTTTTGAACAAGGCGGGCTGCCGCTCCATTCAGGCAAATCACACCGCTCCCCCGTTCACCGGGAATGATGTATGTTTCAAAACGGGCGCCATTATTGTTGTTGACAATCTGCACTTTCTCATTTGCCGTCATGCCGACACGGTCAAGCAAATCTTCATCTATTGTTATGCTGCCTACATAATCAAGGTTCGCTTCTGTTACGACAGCACGATGTATTTTCCCATTCATCATTGTGCGGAACATTTTCATCCTCCTAGGTCAGTTAATCTCGATGATCACATTATCGATAAGGCGCGCAGCTGAGAATTTGACAGCCGCCGCCAGAATCAGTTTTCCGGACAGGGTTTCCGGTGGGACAAGCTCAGGATACTTGTAAATTTCAACATAATCGACGGACCCGCTCGTCCTGTTTTCGATTTCATGCTTTACACTTTCCGTGATGGATGCTGAATCATATCCACCCGCCTTTACTTTTTCCTCTCCCGCCTTCAATGCACTGTAGATGGCCGGCGCCTCATTTCGTTCCTCTTTCGTGAGGCGCACATTACGCGAACTTTTCGCAAGGCCGTCTTCCTCCCTGACAATCCCCACTTCCCTGATTTCCACCTGAAAATTGAGATCTTCAACAAGCCCTTTCACAACCGCCACCTGCTGTGCGTCTTTCAAGCCGAAATAACTCCTGTCCGGCATGATGATATTGAATAGTTTGATCAGAACTGTCGCCACACCGTCAAAATGGCCCGGGCGTGTACGGCCGCACATGACATCCGTACGCTTTTCTACCGTTACAGATACCCTCATTTCCGAAGGGTACATTTCCTTTACATCCGGATAAAACACATAATCCACGCCGGCTTCCCCAGCAAGCTTCTCATCCCGCTCAAAATCACGCGGATATGCACCGTAATCTTCTGCCGGCCCGAATTGGAGTGGATTGACGAAAATGCTCAGCACAACGATGCCGTTTTCTTTGGCGGCTGATTCTATGAGTGCCAGATGCCCTTCATGCAAATAACCCATAGTCGGGACAAAGCCTATTTCCCGGCCGCTTCTCCTCTGTCCCTTCATCTCTTGCTGCATTTCAGCTATAGTCTTGATCACTTTCATTCCTGCCGGCCTCCGTACAGTGCGGACAATTGCTCGCTTTTCATTGTGAAACTATGCTCTTCACCCGGAAACTCACGGTTTTTCACTTCTTCCGCAAATCGCGATATCCCATTTTTTATTTCCGAATTCACATCGGCATAACGTTTTGCAAATCGGGGCACCCGTTCCACACCATATGAAATGACATCATGGTAGACAAGAACCTGTCCGTCTGTATCACGGCCGGCGCCAATCCCGATGACAGGTATCGAAAGCGATTCGGTCACCGCTCTTGAGAGCTGTTTCGGTACGGCTTCGAGGACAAGCATCATCGCTCCCGCCGCTTCAACAGCCCTGGCATCCTCCATTAGGCGCCGGGCGGATTCTGCATCTTTTCCCTGTACACCATAACCGCCGAGCACCCCGACCGATTGCGGTGTCAGCCCCAGATGGGCGACGACCGGCACACCTGCATCAGTCAGCGTCCGGATCACAGATATCACCTCACCGCCGCCTTCGAGCTTCAGAGCATTGGCACCACTTTCCTGAATGATTCTGCAGGCATTTTTCATCGTATCCTCACGGGAGGCATGGTAACTCATAAAAGGCATGTCCGTGACAACATAAGTGTCCGGGGCACCGCGCTTCACGGCTTTCGTATGATGAATCATATCATCGAGCGTGACAGGCACGGTTGATTCATAACCGAGAACGACCATTCCGAGAGAATCACCGACAAGAATAACATCTGCGCCGGCTTCTTCCACAAGTTTTGCCGATGGATAATCGTAAGCGGTTACCATGACAATCGGCTCACTTCCGATTTTCATTTTCATGAATTCCTTTGTTCCTTTCATATCTTTCCTCCTCCTCTTTGGGAGCGAGAAAGATGAAACAACCGAAAAACGCCTTCTTCCGGCTGGAAGAAGGCGTGACTAAATAAGCATTCGGTAATCATCCCTCTGTCCCAGTCCATTTTTTGGATCAAGGCAGAATATCCCTGATAAAGCCTATGAAATTGATAAAGCTGTCGAGCGGTGCAGTTCATATTTGATACTGCCCGGCTAAATGTAGTATAACAGATTCCCGATTATCTGGGTACAATTTCAATGTCTGCCGAATAAATCTGATGGATGGTACCTTCTTCATCTTTGAGGAGGAGAACGCCATCACCTGTTATGCCGACCGCATAGCCTGTGATTGCATCGGTGACAGTTGTGGCCGTAATTTTTCTGCCGATGCTTACCGCCCCTTCTTCCCATGCCTTTTTAACAGGCGCAAAGCCTTCTTTCAAAAAAAGGAAATAGAGTGATTCCAATTCTTCCAGGATACGGGCAATGACCCTATTCCTGTTGAACTGCACCTCTCCTTCCGCGGCAAGGGATCCTGCTTTTTCCTGAAGTTCGGCAGGGAAGTCGCCGCGGCCGTGATTCACATTTATACCGATGCCGATAATGACGGCCTGAACCCTGTCCGGGTCAGCCTGCAGCTCTGTCAAAATACCTGCCACCTTCCGGCCGTCCACCAGCAGGTCATTCGGCCACTTGATGTCACAAGTGATGCCGGTCGCTTTTTGTATCCCTTTCCTGACAGCCGCTGCGGCGAGCAGGGTTAATTGCGGAGCCTGGCGCGGCGGGATATCCGGGCGCAGTATGATGCTCATCCAGATCCCTTTTCCCGCTATTGAATCCCAACTGCGGTTTAAGCGGCCGCGGCCTGCCGTCTGTTTATCCGCTGCGACCACCGTACCCTCTTCCGCCCCCTCGTTCGAACGGATATGTGCGGTTTTCTGGGTTGATGGCAGCGATTCGTGGACTTCCACAGCCTTTCCGATTATTGCCGTTTTTAGGCCGAAACGGATAGCGCTTCCTGACAGCGTTTCAGGAAAAGCTGTCATCCGGTACCCTTTGCGCGGAACTGCTTCGAGCCGGAACCCCTCTTTTCTGAGAGCCTCGATATATTTCCAGACTGCTGTTCTCGAGCATCCCAATTCTTCTGATATTTGCTGGCCTGAGATGAAATCACCGGGCCTGTCCGCGAACATGTTCATCAATGTTTCTTTTAAAGCAGGTTGCATCGTTTCAGCCACTCCTTCATTTCTGCTCGGTTGTTACCCAGTTTGCGTTCCACTACCGCTTTTTCGGCACTCGAGAGTGCTGTTTCGATCCAGGGCCCCGGACGTTTATCACTCCAAGCCATCAAATCCCCGCCGTCAAGCTCAAGTTCATCCCGTGAATGAACAGGCAGTGCGCTATACCTTCTGGATGTTTCGGCAAGAACAGGACTCGCAGATTCACCGGATAACGCCGCATCCACTTTAATCGCCGATTCTGTATAAGAGCGGCCAAGTTTGTACAGCAGCCAATCTGACCAGCCATCGGATGATGCAGCATGAACGGCATCAAGGAGAATTAAGATCTCTTTTCTTCGCCTTTTTGGAAACTTCAACTTGTTAAACAGTTTTTGCAAATCGCGATTACCGAGAAAGTGAAAAAGGACCGTCCAAATTTCGGCAAGCTCTGTCAATTCCTCAAGGCGGCACGCTGCCGTCCGCTGCAGAACATCGCCATGTCCGGCAAACCCCGGGAGTGATTCAGATAAACCGGTAACGGCAAGCATCCGTAAAGCATCCTTCCTGTTCACACCAAGGAGCAGCTTATCAAATTCAACCAAAATCCGTTCAACTGCAATGTGCTTCAACATTTCTGCATGGCGGGCAATGGCTTTTGCCGTTTCCTCTTCCACCTTGAAATCGAGCTGGCTTGAAAACCGCAGAGCCCTCATCATCCGCAATGCATCTTCGGAAAACCTTTCCGAGGGTTTTCCCACCGTGCAGATCCGTTTCTGTTTGAGATCGGCCCTGCCATTAAAAGGATCAATGATTTCGCCTTCTTTCGTAAGGGCGATCGCATTAATGGTAAAGTCCCTTCTCTGTAAATCTTCCTTCAAGGATGACACAAATTGCACTTCGGAAGGTCTGCGGAAATCGAGGTAGTCACCATCCGTCCGGAAGGTGGTCACTTCAAAAAATCGTCCCGCTTGTTCAACGACAACCGTACCGTGTTCAATCCCTATCGGCAGGGTTTTGTCAAACAGCCGGATGACTTCATGGGGCTTTGCAGAAGTGGCGATATCAACATCCCCGATTTCACGCCCAAGGAGCATATCACGCACCGACCCGCCTACAAAATACGCTTCATATCCGTTTTCGGCCAGGCGATCGATAATCACCGCTGGAATTTTAAACACGCTGTTCATCATTTTTCCTCCGTCGGGCAGCCGCCGAGCGTTTCGTAATAAACGTTTTCATATTGATCCACAATGGCCCCTGAATGGAACTTTTGTTCAACCGTATTGAGGGCGGCCTGCCGGAAGCGGCTATGCAGATCGCGGTTTTGCAGCAGCTCGAGGGCATAATCGGTTCCCGCCCCAATATCACCTGGTGCGATTATGTAGCCGTTACTGCCGTGTTCAATGATTTCTGGGATGCCGCCAATATTTGTCCCTATGCACGGCACGCCGCAAGCCATCGCTTCAAGAAGCACCAGTCCGAAACTTTCCTTTTGTGATAGCAGCAGCATTAAGTCGCTGACAGATAGCAGTTCTGCCACATTTTCCTGTTTGCCTAGAAACAGGACGTGGTCTTTCAACCCGAGTTCGCTTACAAGGCTGCTTACCGTGGAATATTCCGGGCCGTCACCGATCAGCAGAAGACGTGCCGGCATGTTAAGGACGATATTCTTGAAAAGCCGGATGACGTCAGGCACCCGTTTGACATGCCTGAAATTCGAAATATGGACGATTACCTTCTCATGCGGCAATATCCCATAGTCAGCCTTGAGGCCTTCCCGTTTCCGGGGATGGTATTCCCGTTCATCGACAAAGTTATGGATCGGCGTAATCGGTTTATCTGTCCCCAGCATTTCCCTTGTCTGTCCGATAAGTGCCCTGCTTACGGCTGTCACGGCATCAGAGCGTTCGATCCCAAACCGGATGGCTTCGCTGAGCGATGGGTCTTCCCCGAGCACAGTGATATCGGTCCCATGCAAAGTGGTTACGACCTTCAGCTTGCCGCCGGTCATTTCCCTGGCCAGAATTGCGCTTATAGCATGTGGTACAGCATAATGGACATGAAGCAAGTCCAGTCCTTCCCGTTTGGCCACTTCCGCCATTTTACTCGCCAGCGATATATCATACGGAGCATATTTGAACACTGAATATTGATTGACTTCAACTTCATGAAAATAAATATTGGGATACAGCCTGTCCAGTCTGAACGGGACATCTGATGTTATAAAGTGAATTTCATGCCCGCGCTGGGCAAGCAATTTTCCCAATTCCGTCGCAACAATCCCCGATCCGCCCACGGTCGGATAGCAAGTTATGCCAATCTTCAATTTCATCCATATCACCAAACCAATCCTTTTCATTCAAAACAATGTCAAGCCGCGGAAAAAATACTGCGTTTTAGTAATGGATCCGGAAGCGGCGACTCTTTTTCCCGTTTCAATACACATCCGTCCCATGAGCAATGTTACGCCAGTTCATGTCGCCTCTTTTTAGGCCCTTTATCAATATTTCGGCTGTGCCCAGGTTCGTGGCAAGCGGTATTCCATACACGTCACAGAGCCTTAGCAAAGCGGATACGTCCGGTTCATGGGGCTGTGCCGTAAGCGGATCCCGGAAAAACAGGATCATATCCATATCGTTTTTGGCAATCATTGCGCCAATCTGCTGGTCGCCCCCAAGCGGACCGGACGCGAATCTGGTAATATCAAGCCCCGTCGCTTCTATGATTTTCTTTCCTGTAGTGCCGGTTGCATACAGGGTGTGTTGAGCAAGGACCTGTTTATATGCTATCGCGAATTGAATAATTTCCTGTTTCTTTTTATCGTGGGCAATTAATGCGATGTTCATGCCCCATCCCCCTTTACACTGTCATTCCAGAATATTTTCAAGGCCGTAGACAAGTGTGTCGAGCTGCCTTACTGTTTCGACAGCCACTTTCACACCGGACATGAACGACCCCCTGTCATAAGAATCGTGCTTGATGGTCAAGGTCTGCCCGGCACTCCCGAACAGGACCTCCTGGTGTGCGAGCAAACCCGGAAGCCGTACGCTGTGAATCGGGATTCCGTCATAAGACGCGCCCCTGGCCCCCTCAAGTGTTTCTTTTTCATCCGGGTGTCCCTGTTTCTTCGGTTCCCTGATCTCACTGATCAGTTCAGCGGTCTTGACGGCCGTGCCTGACGGCGCATCAAGTTTCCGGTCGTGATGTTTTTCAATGATTTCCACGTCAGGGAAATACCTGGCAGCCATCCGGGCGAACTTCATCATCAATACAGCGCCTACAGCAAAGTTTGGCGCAATGATGGCACCTGTTCCCCGTTCTTCGGCAAGGGTTGTCAGCTCGTCTATATCACTGCGCGAAAAACCCGTCGTCCCGACTACCGGGCAAACACCATGCCGCAGTGCTGCCTCCGCATGACGTCTGCCGACTTCCGGCGTGGTCAAATCGATCAGAACGTCAGCTTCCGTTTCTGATAGACATTGATCGATGTCTTCATAAATGCGGGCTTCAAGCGCGGGCATTCCATCCAGTTCACCGAGCATTTTTCCGTCATTTTTCCGGTCAACAGCAGCCGCCAATTCAAAATGATCCGTGTTTTCTATCAACCCGACAGCTGCCCGTCCCATTCTGCCGCGCGGGCCGGCCAGAATTATCTTTATCGTATCCATCTCAATCGACTCCTTCTTCATCATATCGTGTCCAGCGGTTTTCATCCCGTGTCCTGAATTTTTCCATTACAATATCAAATGCTTCATCAAGATTGATTTCAAGTGAATTCGCAAAACTGATCAGTACGAAAAGCACATCGCCCATTTCCTGTTCGATTGTATTTTCCGCTTCAGTATCTTTTTTCGGCTTTTCCCCGTATGTATGGTTCACTTCCCGGGCCAGTTCTCCGAGCTCCTCTGAAAGGCGCGCCATCATGGCAAGCGGGCTGAAATAGCCTTCTTTGAACTGGCCGATATAATCGTCAACTTCCTTTTGCATGTCTTCCATTGTTTTTTTCGCCACGTTTTTCACCCCTATGCATTCTCCCTTTTTATGTTAGCCAAAACATAACCGTTTGACAAATAAGAAGAAAGCAAAGAGATCTTAATAAGGGCTTGTTTTTAAAAACGGAACGTTTAAACTGATAATGATGTCTTTCTTACTCAAGGGGGTTCGTTCATGCTACCAAAGCTCAAAACTAAAAACATCCTATTCATCATTCTAGGTGCTGCAATTCTCTCCTTCGGACTTGTCTACTTCAATATGGAAAACAATCTGGCCGAAGGCGGTTTCACCGGGATCACCCTGCTGTTATACTTTCTGTTCAGCATCGATCCCGCTATTTCCAACCTGTTACTCAACGCACCGCTCTTTTTCGTAGGCTGGAAATTGCTGGGGAAAAATGTTTTTTATTATACGATCATCGGAACGGTTTCCGTATCTGTATTCCTCTTCATTTTTCAAAAATACGAAGTGGTTTCTATGCCGCTGCAGCACGACCTTACACTCGCCGCCCTGTTTGCGGGCGTTTTCATCGGAATCGGCCTCGGCATCATTTTCCGGTTCGGGGGGACAACGGGCGGTGTGGATATCATCGCAAGAATCGTACATAAGTATGTCGGCTGGAGCATGGGCAAAACGATGTTTCTCTTTGATCTATGTGTCATTGCAGCCTCATTCATTCTTTATCTCGATTACCGGGAGGCGATGTATACGATTGTCGCCGTATTTGTCGGTGCCCGTGTCATTGATTTCATGCAGGAGGGGGCGTATGCAGCAAGAGGCGCGACGATCATTTCCAATCAAACGGAAGAAATCGCGGCCAGAATCATCAAAGAGCTTGACAGGGGGGCCACCCTTTTTAACGGAAAAGGCACTTATACTGGCGAAGAACGCCAGGTCCTTTACTGTGTGGTCGGGCGGAATGAGATCGTGAGGTTGAAGAATGTGATCCACTCCGTTGACCCTCACGCCTTTGTCGCAGTCGGTGATGTCCATGATGTAATGGGCGAAGGGTTCACTCTTGATGAAAACAAAAATCCGCTGGAACATTGATGGCGGCGATCACCGCTGATGACGATAGCCGCTGGCGCCTGAGCTGGATGACTTCTGGTTTTATATCCATACAAATTTAATAATTTCCTTACCAATGAAAAAGCCCCTGATTGCTCAGGGGCTTTCCAGCGCTCTTATCCTTAATCTTCGCTCATGCCTGCAAACATAAGCACAAATCTCAAAAGTTCCAATACCGCGACAAGCGCCGCTGCAACATATGTCAATGCCGCCGCATTCAGCACTTTCTTCGTGTTCCGCTCCTCATCGTTACGGATTGCGCCGACGGAAACGATTTGTTCCATCGCCCGGTTGGACGCATTAAATTCAACTGGCAGCGTGACGACCTGGAACAAGACTGCGAACGACATGAAGATGATGCCGAGCAGGAACATTCCGGTCGCCTGGAAAATAATACCGGCCAGAATGAGGAAAAACGAAAAGTTCGAACCGAGGTTCGCAACCGGCACGAGTGCATGCCGGACTCTCATGAACGCATAATCATCGGCATCCTGGAGGGCATGGCCGACTTCGTGTGAAGCGACCGCAGCGCTCGCGAGCGATCTGCCGCTGTATATGCCGCTTGAAAGGTTGACCGTTTTATTGCGCGGGTCATAGTGGTCGGATAGCTTTCCCGGGGTTTCACGTATTTGTACATCATAAAGGCCGTTGTCATCAAGGATTTTCCTAGCGACTTCCGCACCTGTCATTCCAGTTGAGTTTGGTACTTGAGAATATTTTCGGTAAGCACTTTTCACCTTGCTCTGTGCCCAAAGGGGGATAATCATCAACAGGGCAAAGTAAATCAGGTACATTCCCACTTATGCATTCCTCCGTCATTTAGTATGTTAGGTAGAACTTTGTTTAATATTATTTTAATGTAAGGCACTTCGTCCGTCAATCGTTTGATTTCCGGCGATGAGGCCGCCTATTCCTCTCTGCCCGGTATTTTTTCCAACCGGCGTAAAATAATGCGGACAGGATGACTCCTCCGATGGAGTAAATGACCGCAAACAGGGATGGATCGGCATTGTCCCGTTCAGGCTCTGAAAATAACCCGGCAAGTGAAGCTTCAAGGTCAGCAAGTTGGCTGATCTTTTCCTGATACAATGTGTCTGTCATTCTTTCATTTTCCAAATGAGTGATATATGAGTGCAGAACTTGTACGTCATCTCCCGGCCGGTCCAGGGAAAGGGCCGGATGGATGACAGTATAATCCGCAATAAAGTGGTTTAACCGCTGCTGGTATTGTTGATGGTCCTCTTTGATGGCCGCTGCTTTCAGTTCCTGCAAATCGCCAAGGATTGTTCCTTTCATTTTCATCCAGAGCGGTTGGTGTTCCGAATAAAGGGCATCAACAACGAAACGGAACTGCGTCACTGCCTGTACCCGTTCTTCATGGGGGAACTGAACCCTGGTGAGGGCATCCATTGCCTGCTGTTGAGCAGTTACTGCCACTTTCAGTTCATACATATCAAAACGCCCGGATGCTGACGGGTCGTCCATAAAACGATCGGAAAAATGATCGAGTATCCGCCTTGATTCCCCGTACCGCCCCTGCCTGGCAAGCATAAGGGCCTGATCGGCAAGTTTATTCAGCTGTTCCGCCTGCTTGTCATCGGATTCACCCGTTCCCGCAGCCAATGCGGAATAAGAGCCTGCAATCATGCCAATAACGATTATGGCCGCTATTAAAGTTCGCATACTTGTCCCTCCTCCAGATTACTACATCGTATGAGGAGGTGTACAAGAGTAGACCTCTTATTTGCCGCAGTGTAACTGTCTGGATATAAACTGCCTGTCGGCCAATGAGCCGCCTTCTGCAATGCATCTCCTGCCCGGAGAGCGGAATCAACCCGACAGTCTTTCAAGAAGGCTGATTTTAATAAAACTTGAGCTTAAGCCTGCTGTCCCTTAGACCGAAGTAATATGTTATGAAAATCGCCGCAATGCTGAGCCAGAATGTGAAATAGCCGATTTCCGCCGTGAATTCGCTCAGCCGGCTGTACCTTGGCATCATTCCGAAAACATAATCAATGACATCGTTATGAAGTGTCCACACAGCCGCAATGACCAGGTGCGGGATTTTAATCCGGTAAAAAGGCGCATACAAAATCCCCTGAACCGCCATGGCAAAGTGCGATGCGATCAGCATATACCCTTCCCAGGGCAGGCTTCCTGACACATTCAAAACAAGCAAATTCATGACAACCGCCCATATTCCGTATTTGAAAAGTGTCAATATGGCAAGGGCTTCTATGAGCGGAATATTTTTTTTGAATAAAAAAGCGGCAAGGACAAAGACAAAAAACAGGCTTGCCGTCGGGCTGTCAGGCACAAATATCAGAAACAGCGGCGGCGTGTCGGCAAGCTGGTAGCCGTACCAAATATACCCGTAAACCGTTCCGGCGATGTTGACAGCCAGCAAAAAGAGCAGGAACGACCTGTGGCTTAATAGCTGTATGTATGATGCCATCTCTATTCTCCTTTATTATGGAAATGCGTCATGGAACCGGTGCAGCACCATGCCGAACAGTGACCAATACAGGTTCTTCAACGTGGAAAAAGCTGACTTTTCCAGTCAGCTTTTCCATAAAGTGCATCTTATTATTCTTCAAGTCCCGCAATGAATTCAGAAAGTTTTTTCAGCTCTTCTTCAGATCCCTTGAACTGGTCAGCAGGCATTTGGCCTTTACCGTTTTTGGCGATATCGGCAATTTCTTCAGGTTTCAGTCCTGTCCCGATCAGAGACGGACCTGCAGCACCGCCGCCAAGGCTGTCGCCGTGACAGCCGACACATGTCTGCTGGCTGTATATTTGATAACCTTCCGATTCCTTATCGATTTCAGTCGTCACAATTTTACCCTGTGCCTCGGCTTTTTCCCAGTCATGCGTCACGACTGATTCCCAGGTCAGGAATACGATGGAGACGAGGCCCAAAAGCATCAAGCTTACAGCAACCGGACGCTTGGACGGACGCCGTTGAGGCCCCCGGTCAAGCCACGGTGCAAGCATCAAAGCACCAAAGGCGATACCCGGCATGATGATCGCCCCTACGACCGTATATGGGCCGGAAGCAAACTGATACTTCAGCAGCTGGTACAGGAACAGGAAATACCAGTCCGGAAGCGGAATGTATCCAGTATCCGTCGGGTCTGCCATACGTTCCAGCGGCGACGGATGTGCAACTGTCAAACTTAAATATCCGATTAAAAATACAGCACCAACCATCCATTCTTTCAAGAGGAAGTTTGGCCAGAAGGCTTCCGTTTTTCCGGGATATTCCGAATAGTCCTTCGGGATATTCGGCTTACGCTCAGCCGGAACACGGGAATCGCCGACAAACTTCATCCCTTTTCCTCGGTGCATATTCTTCCCTCCTTTATGTTTGAAAACCGATTCTTACAACGGACCTGAAATACCCTGTTTGCGGATCATCAGGAAGTGTGCCGCCATCAGGCCTAGCAAAGCTCCCGGCAGGAAGAATACGTGAATCGCGAAAAACCGTGTCAGTGTCTGGGCGCCGACAATATGGGCGTCACCCGCTAACAGTGTCTTGACAGCTGTACCGATTACCGGAGTCGCCTCGGCAATCTGCAGGCCTACTTTTGTCGCAAACAACGCTTTCATGTCCCATGGCAGGAGGTAACCGGTAAAGCCAAGGCCAAGCATAACGAAGAAAATGAGAACTCCCACTATCCAGTTAAGCTCCCTCGGTTTTTTATACGCTCCCTGGAAAAAGACGCGCAGTGTATGTAAAAACATCATGACAATGACAAGACTGGCGCCCCAATGGTGCATTCCGCGGACAATTACACCGAAAGCAACCTCATTTTGCAGGTAATACACGGATTCCCATGCATTTTTGATATCCGGCACATAATACATCGTCAAAAACATGCCTGATAAAATTTGAATAACCGTAATGAAGAAGGTCAGCCCGCCAAAACAATATACGAATGCGGAAAAATGATGGGCTGGATTGACGTGCTCGGGCACTTCATGATCGGCAATATCACGCCATAGCGGTGTAATGTCAAGCCGTTCATCAACCCAATCATAGATTCTAGTAAGCATTGTGCATTACACCTCCTGTCTTTCTTTTGGTTGGCCGAGATAAAGCTTGCCGTCTTTCACTTTCATTTCATAAACATCCAACGGCTGTGGAGGCGGGGTGCCAGGCACGTTTTCACCGTTCTTTTCATACAATCCGTAATGGCACGGACAGAAGAAACGATTCGGATTGGACGGATCTGAATTCCAGTCAACCGTACAGCCAAGGTGTTTACAAATTGGAGATAACGCCAGGATGTCACCATTTTCCTGCTTGAACACCCACGCGGATTTCGGTTCTTCAGATTCATACCATCCGTCAACCTGTTTCACTTTAAAATCGACGCGCTGCGGTTCGGCGGTGATCTTTTTCACGTCCATCACCGCAATCATATCGCCGCCTTCGCCCTTTTTCAAAACCGGGTCAACGGCGAATCGGACCATCGGCATTAACATACCGGCAGCCATGAAACCGCCTACACCTGTCAGCGTGTAGTTCAGGAATTGGCGTCTCGATACCCGATGCTGCTGTTTATCACTCATGGTTTTCCCCCCTCTATTGCTGAATTTAAGTCCGGTCGGACGCTGTTCAACAACACACATATAACTAGGACATACCTATGATAGCGCAATATTTGTTATCGGTCAATAATATTATCATGCCGCTTACGATGGAAACCATTAATTTGAAGATGATTCCTTTTCTTTCCAGATGCCGCTGATCAGCTGCTGCAGCTGTCCGGCCTGCCCGCTTAAAAGCTGCCGGGCCGCCGCTCCGTCAATTGAACCGAGATCCACCGATGGAACCCAGATCAATTCACCCGCAAGCCCGTCTTCCATACTCTTCCATATGCTGTCGGCTGTTATGTAAAAAACATGTGCCACGCCTTCAGCGCGAATCTCTTCTTCCCACGATTCCAGTCGGTTCGCAAGCTCTGCCCGGCTTTCATCCGCCAAATAGGTGAAAGGCGGCATATTCAGGATGCGCCCCCTGTACTCCCGTTCGACTTCCGCAGCAAGTGCAGCTGTGAATTCACCCATCGCCGCCGTTTCCCGGGCCGCTTTTCCAAGGGAAACAGGCAGGAGCGGGATGACTGCTGTGTCGACATACTCCTTCGCCTGCAAGAACATCTCTACATCTTTCGGGTTCCAATTCATGTCCTTCACCTCTTTTCCTCTATCATTCCCTCTCCATTTTAACCATTTGCCGGGACAAAAAACAAACCCCCGGCTTATCCGGAGGTTAAAGCATCCTTAATTCCCTCGTCAGCTTTTTAAATGTAACACGGTCATTTTTGTCCAGCGCTTCATCAATCTCTCTCAATATTTCCTTTTTTCGGAATGAGTTGATCGATTCCTGAAGGAAACGTTCCGCCACGATCCTGTCTTTTTCAGTTGTGACCGCGATGGACGGCACGTAAGGGTTATCTTCTAACACGAGTACATAATGGGGAGAGTGGAAGGCTCCTTGGAAATTCAACTGGATATACACCGGTTCATCCCGGTTTAAGCGAATATCATGAAAGGACTTTTCTACGTCTGTAGTCATAATGTTTTCTTTATAGAACCGAAACGGCACATCTTCCACATCATCCGTCGACATGACAATCCCTCTTGGTGTATGACGAGCTTCTTCAACAAAATGAACTTGCTGCAAAAGCTGTTCGTGACTCATTAAGTAGTTCAAAATCCATACACATTCTCTTTTTTTCAGCTGATGGTGATTCAAAAACCAGCGAATGAAATCCTTCTTTTCACTCACGGTGACTGAACTGGTCATTCCTCTTCCCTCCTCGTCCAACCCTCTTTGAATAATAATTCGATGGACAGCCGGCAATTCCTTCTTTTTCTTCAGTTGTTTAAATCATCAGTCAGGCTGCGGACAATGTCCTGGATTTCCATATTATCCGGATCGATTGCAGCAGCGCTTTTCAACACTTCAAGCGCGTCCGGACGGCGCCCTTCTTCCAATAAGAATGCACCGTACTCTGCTAAAAAAGATGCATTTTCTTTAAAGAAAGTATATGCAGACTCATAATGTTTTAATGCTTCCCTAAAATATTCCATTTCGTTTTTCGCCCGGGCCAGATACCATTCAAACCGCGGGTCCGTTTCGCCGAACGAGCCGGCATGCTCCAGCAGTTCGATCACATCCTCATGCCTGTCCTGCTTGAAATATTGGTCAGACAGCATAATCAGCGCATCTGTATACCCCGGATCGAGCGCGATTGCATCTTTCAGATGCGCTTCCGCCTCTTCTTGATTCCCCATTCTGGCAGCCGCCTGGGCGGCATAATAAAACATTTCCTTATTGTATTCATCCTGTCCAAGCCCGGCTGTAATCGCTTCATAGGCTTCGGCATAGGCGCCCTCTTCTTCATAGGCCATAGCAAGATATAAATATAGCGGTGTATAAGCCGGATCGATATCTTTTAACTCTTCGAATTTCTGAATCGCTATTCTGTAACGTTCTGCCTGGAAGGCGGTGAACGCATAACCGAACAAAGCGTTAATTTCAAGTTTATCGTCAAGGCCCTTTTCATAATGATCAAGGGCTTCTTCAAAATCACCGCCTGTGCTCAAGGCTTCCGCAAGCCGGAGATGAACGTTGACATCGCCGATTTTCTCATCGCTTTGCAGCACTCTCCGATAAGCCGGAATGCTTTTTTGGTAATCCCCCTGGGCCAGATAAAACTCTGCGAGTCCAAAGTCGATAATCGGCTCGTCCGGAAGAATCCGGCGGGCTGCAATGAGCTTTTGCTCCGCCACCTCATCAAGGCCCTGCATCTGGTATAAGTCCGCCATCAGAAGCAGTGCCTGGACATAAACGGGATCCGTTTCCCCCACTTCATTTAACATATCAAGGGCTTCATCTTCCTGTTCCAGGTCAATGGATAGTTCTGCCGAAAAGAGATACAACTCACCCTCATCAGGATAAAGGAGGAGCAAGCTGTCGACAATCGCTTTTGCACGGTCGGCAAGACCGAGCTCATAATATGTCTTCGCAATTTCATATTGTTCTTCATGTGACCCGTTCTTATTGATTTCTTCAAGGAGGAATAAGCCTTTTTCAGTATCCCCTTGCTGGATGAACTCCAGTGCCTCTTCTATTCGTGCCATAAACGACTTCCTTTCACACTGCCTTATCAGTAGCTTGCAAAGTACCCCGGCAGCCGAATGTTGAGTTCCTTACCGTAACCGGGCCGGATGCGCACATGCTGCCCTCCCTGGAGCATGACGCCGCGCAAATAGGTGACATCAGGGACGTCCTGAGCCGGGCGGCCTTCTTCCGATATCCCGCCAGCCCGTTGCCTCTCCCGGTAACCGGTATAATATAAATTGTAATCCAGGTCAGCCTGCTGAATCAATTCCCCTTTGTGCGGATAGATCCCGATTTGCTTAAGAATCGGTTTTTGAAGCGGGCCTTCTTGCAGGTGCAGTTTCCCGTTCAATCCATGGTCATCCATATGTTTGTCCCATTCTTTTATTAGCTTTTTCCGTTCGCGGTTATTTTTTATGTTCTTGAAATAAGGATAAAACGCAGGCGGATTTGGGTACATGGCTTCTTTGAGCCATCCCCATTTAGCTGAAACGATTTCCTCATGCGAATCAACAGACACCCGGATGAACGGTATCCCTTTTTTCCTGCAGTTTCTGATAAAAAATGGAGTCAGCCTTTTTAATGGGACCGTCACACCGATCACATAATCAAGCGAACTGTTCACCATCCTGTGCCTCGCTGTTTTTACGGCACGATCGAGTTCTCGCTCCCAGTGCACGTCTGCCGTTGTGACAACGGTAGTCACTCCATTTTTGATCAGGGCAGCCTGCTGCCTTTTGAAGGCCTGCGGCGACATGCTTTCTTGTAATTGCGGATAGTAGGAAACGATGCCAGGTTCTATCCTAAAAGATGACAGGTCCACTTTCAAATGATTCAACCGCATGTCCTCAGTGCGCCGCATGACCACCTTTTCATCTTTTACCAAAAACGTCTGCCTCCGCTCATTGCCGTCTTTCGCATTTTCCAGAATAATCTCCATACAGCCCCTCCTTGTCCAAAACGATTCCATAATAAAAATTATGAGAATATTCAAGAATCTATGAAGGAAACAGATCATTCTGGATAAAAAGATAGCGGAGGGCTCATCTCACGCAAATTTCCTTAACAGAAATAAAGACCCGAACGGTCAGGGGAAAGATTCATTGAAATCTTACCTAACCGTTCGGGTTTATCATTAGCTGAAACACTTATCACCCAGCCTCTTTCCATGAAGAGGCAAGACTCCCTTCATCCATGTTTTTAAAAACCGCAGCGAAACATGCCCATGCTGTTCCACAGACGGCATCAACAGCCGCAACTTAGCAGCTGAAAGGATCATTCACCTTTCAAATACGCAAGGTCTTCATAAAAACCAGGATAGCTGACAGCTGCAGCATCACTGTTCATGACCGTGACCATGCCATCTGTGATGCATGAGGCGACCGCATTCATCATGCCGATCCTATGATCGCTGAAACTGTCCGTGACAGCTCCTGTCAGCGGGGTTTTGCCGTTAATGACCATTCCATCCTCAGTTCCCCGGATGTCTGCACCGAGACGTTTCAGCTGACTGACAACTGTATCAATCCTGTTTGTCTCTTTCACCTTAAGCTCTGCGGCGTCTTTGATAACCGTTTCACCATCGGCCTGGGTTGCAAGAAGGGCGATAATCGGGATTTCATCGATCAGCCGGGGAATGAGGTCCCCGCCGATTTCGACTGCTTTCAGTTCGGAAGTCCTGATGCGCAGGTCTGCAACAGGCTCTTCATTTTGTGACCGTTCATTGGTCACTGTGAGATCAGCCCCCATTTTCTTAAGCACATCGAGAATGCCGGATCGCGTCGGATTGATCCCCACATTCTTCAATAAAATTTCACTGTCAGGCGTAACGGCCCCGGCAGCAAGAAAAAATGCGGCTGAAGAGATATCTCCGGGTACATGAATGTCCCTTCCTTCCAGTGTCTGACCCCCAGCCACTTTGACTGTCAATCCCTCTTTCTCGATTTTTATACCGTAGGCGGCAAGCATGCGCTCAGTATGATCCCTTGACTTGAACGGTTCTGTAACAGAAGTGACACCCTCTGCTCCAAGGCCGGCCAGCATCACGGCTGACTTGACCTGGGCGCTGGCAACCGGTGAGTTGTAGTCCAGCCCTTGCAGATTCCCCCCTCTAATGGAAAGGGGCGTGAATCCGCCATGGCTCCGTCCGTCTATCCGGGCTCCCATCTCTGTCAGCGGTCCGGTGACACGGCGCATCGGCCGCCCGGCAATTGACGAGTCTCCGGTTATGACGGCATGAAACGGCCGGGATGCCAATATGCCGAGCATCAGCCTGATCGTTGTGCCGCTGTTTCCGACATCAAGCACCTCTTCCGGTTCTTTAAGGCCGTCCCTTCCTGAACCGGTAATTTCGACCCGGTCACCAAACCGCTGAATGTCCACACCCATTTTTTGAAAACAGGAAATCGTACTCAGGCAGTCTGCGCCGGCCAGAAAGTTTGATATGACCGTCTTCCCCCTAGCAATGGAGCCGAGCATGACAGCACGGTGCGAAATGGATTTATCGCCTGGTATATGGATTGTTCCATGCAAGCCGGTTTCAGCAGGCTTTAAACGGATCGCTTTCATATTATCCTCCCTTTAACTTTCAATAAAAGTATCATAACCATTTTGCTGGAGCAGCTTCTGGCTCCTGCTCCGATCTTCATCTGACCGGAAACTTATCCGGAGGACACCCAGTATGTCTTCACGCGTTTCAAGAATTCTTAAATTGGTGATATTCAGTTCTTCACGTGCCAGGATGCCTGTCACCGTGGAAATGATGCCCGGGTAATCCGGTACGTCAACATAAAGGTCATAATAAGAAGGAATGGCTCCCCTGGCCCGGTTTGGCAGGGAATCACGGAATGCTTTCGCTTCTTTGAAATAATGATGGATGCCTCTGCTGTCTCTTTCCTCGATCATTTTTTCGATGGTGGCCATTTCCTGCTTCCAGTCTTCGAACATCGACAGGAGCGCTTCTCTGTTATGTACTAAAATATCCCTCCACATGACCGGACTGCTTGAGGCGATTCTTGTTATATCACGAAATCCGCCGGCAGCAAGGCGGGAAACAAGGGAATTGCCGCTGTTCAGCTTCTCAATCTGATGGACGAGCCCAGCTGCGACAATGTGGGGGAAATGGCTTATGGCGCCTGCCACATGGTCATGTTCCTCCGGTTTTAGCCGGAGAAATTTGGCGCCTGTCCCTTTCAGCCATTCCTCCAGCTGGTCGTATGCAGACTCATTCACACCATCCGCTGCCGTCAGAATATAGTATGCATTTTCAAACAGATGGGCCCTGGCTGCCGCAACACCGCTTTTATGTGAACCAGCCATCGGATGGCCGCCGATAAAGAGAACGGCTTTATCCTTGAAAATGGCGGCATGTTCCATGATGTGCTGTTTCGTGCTTCCGACATCCGTTATAAGTGTATCTTTTTTAAGAGGGAGGGCGGCAAGCCGATCCATAGTTTCTTCGGTCTGCATGACAGGCACGGAAATGACAATCAAGTCAGCATCCGGTGCCTCTTTGTCAAGCGCCATCACATAACGGTCAATGACATGGCTTGCAGCAGCAAGCCGAAGCTGCTCTTCGTTCAGGTCATATCCGCAAACGTCCGCATCGGGGTGAGCTTTTTTGACAGCAAGCGCAATCGACCCGCCGATCAAGCCCAATCCGATGATAAGTACCTTTTTAGTCAACGCTGTTCCCGGCTTTCTCCAGGACGAACGGTTCAAGCACATCAATCAGTCCATCCATCGTCTTTTCATCCCCGATTGTAACGCGCACGCTCGTAGGGTATCCGAGTTTTGTGCCAGAACGGACGATATAGCCGTTTTGAAGAAGGTAATCAAATACTTCATCGCCGTCGCGCTGGAAATCGACAAGCATAAAATTCCCCTGGGAAGGAAAGTAACTGATGCCGACCCGCTTGCAAAACGCCTCAAGTTTTGTGATGCCGTCCCGGTTTTTGCTCCTCGTTTGCTTCAGAAAGTCCGGATCATCAAGAGAGGCGGCAGCCGCAATTTGCGCGAGTGAATTGACATTGAATGGCTCCCTGGCAGGCTCAAGCTGGCGGATGAATCCTTCATTGCCGACACCATATCCGATCCGAAGCCCGGCAAGACCGTAAGCTTTTGAAAATGTCCTTAAAATCATCAGATTCGGATAAGTGTCCAGCAGCGCAATGGAATCGGGATAATCCTCTGCCGTCACGTATTCATAATAGGCCTCATCAAGGACAACAAGAATATCGGAAGGGACACGCTCCAAAAAGCGGTGAAGCTTGCGCTCGCCGATATAAGTGCCTGTCGGGTTGTTCGGGGAACAGAGCCAGATGATTTTTGTGTCAGAATCGGCAGCCGCCAGCATCGCTTCCAGATCATGGTCACCGCCAACATTCGGTATTTCCCTCACTTCGGCGCCTTCGATCACCGCATTATGCCGATATTGGGGAAAAGTCGGTGAAGCCATAATCGTATTGGAATTGCCGTCGAGAAGTGCCCGGCATAGGATTTGAATCACTTCATCAGAACCATTTCCGAATATGAGCTGGCCTCTGGAAACACCCAGTTTTGCAGAAACCTTTTCCCGGATCTCCCTGGCCGAGCCATCCGGATATACTGCCAGCATGTCTGCAGCCTTTTTGACTGCTTCACTTGCCAGTCCGGAGCAGCCAAACGGATTTTCATTCGAGGCCAGCTTGGTAATTGAATCAAGCCCTAATTCATCCTTTACTTCTTGCACGGATTTACCGGGCTGATAAGGATTTAACTTCGTAATGCTGCTTTTTACTTCCACAATTATCCACCTTCCCTTTTTCACGCATCTACAACCCGAGAAGGGATGCTTTTCGTTCCATTGTAGCATATTCTTTGTCATGGTAAAGCGAAAAAGCAAGATATTCCGGCCTGTATTTTCCTGTTTGCTTGATGATGCATCTCTGTTCAATTGCTCGAATGGCTTACTGCCAATCCAGCACTTTCAGCAGCGGATCCCTCTTTCACATCGTACCCAGGAAACTTGGAATCATCCTGGCCCTCCCATCACTTGGCAGCATAATGCCATATTCCCGTTTGCAGGGCCTTGCTGTCATTTTCCTTTTAAATCCGGGCGCAGGTTGATTGCCTCTTCCATATACACATGATTGATCTCTTCCTGTCCCGCTGTTGTCTCTACCGTGAGCATCAGGCGGATGCAAAGTGGAAGAGAATCCGGGACAGGGATCTCCCTCGTGCACATGACGGGGACGAATTTCCATCCCTCAATAGCCCTGAGTGCCCTGGCCGGAAATTCAGCATTCAAGTCATCTGTCACCGAAAAGATCGCGTGAACAACATTATCTGCTTTCACCCCGTTCTGCTTTATCACTTCCACAAGCAGCCGCCGGGCATTTTCAACGATTTCCCCTTTGTCATTTTCTTTTACAGTGATTGCTCCCCTGATTCCCCGTAGCATGTCATTCCTCCCCAAGGTTGATGATGGCATCCGCAAGGTCGTCCTCAGGCACCGGCTGCCTTACCGGTTTTCCGATTCCTTCCAGTAGAACCATATTGATTTTTCCAGATGTGGATTTCTTGTCTTTTTTCATCCGTGCAATCAAGTCACCGGCATCAAGCCCTTTCGGAAACTCCGGAAAAGGAAAAGACTCGATCCATTCCTTCGCCTCATCGGCCTCTTCCCCCATCCCCTTTATCACTTTGCTCAAGGATAGTGCATATTTCATGCCGATTGCCACTGCTTCGCCGTGTGTCAAGCGGCCATAGCCCAATTCGGCTTCAAGTGCATGCCCGAGTGTATGGCCGAAATTCAAATAGGCGCGGATCCCCTGTTCTTTTTCATCCTCCCTGACAACCTCCGCTTTAACGGCGATGGCTTGTTTCAGGATTGATGCAAGGCTGCCGTTTTTTAAATCTTCGAGATTGGAAATATTGCTTCTTAACCAGTCATAAAAGGCGCGGCTGCCGATTAAACTATGTTTGATGATTTCTGAAAAGCCGGACAGCCACTCACGTTCCGGAAGCGTTCTGAATGTTTCGACATCATAAACGACAGCAATTGGCTGGTGGAAAGCGCCGATCAGGTTTTTCCCCGCGGGATGGTTTATGCCTGTCTTGCCTCCGACAGCACTGTCATGGGCAAGCAGGGTGGTGGGAAATTGAACAAACCGGATGCCGCGCATAAAGGTTGCCGCTGTGTACCCGGCCAGGTCGCCGATCACCCCGCCGCCGAGCGCTGCAATAAGCGAATTTCGGTCGAGTCCTGCTTCAAGGGCTGCAGTCAGGCAGGCATAATAAGAATCAAACGATTTAGCCTGTTCGCCGGCTTCCACAATATGCACATGTACTTCAGCAATGGCGGAGAAGCCCGCTTTTACCTCTTCAAGATAGAAAGGGGCAACATTCGCATCAGTGATAATCAGCACCGCGGAAGTCCCGGACAGCTCGGTTGAGAGGAGCTCCGAAGCCTCTTTCCTAATGCCGGAACCGATATATACCGGGTAGGTTGAGGAGGAAGTTTCGATCATTAATGTTTCCATTTTAAAAGTCCCTCGCCCTTTCCCTTGCTTCTTCGATATGCTTTTTCAACACATCCATCCGATCACTCTCAAATTGGCCGACGATGGCCGAAGCGATCTCCCAGGCGACAACAGCTTCAGCTACGACACTCGCAGCTGGGACAGCACAGCTGTCCGATCTTTCAATACTCGCCTCAAAAGGCTCTTTCGTCTCGATATCCACGCTTTTCAGCGGTTTATAGAGTGTCGGGATCGGTTTCATCACGCCGCGGACCACGACCGGCATGCCTGTTGTCATCCCGCCTTCAAAACCGCCAAGCCGGTTCGTGCTCCGTTTATATCCCCCTTCTTCACTCCACGTGATTTCATCATGCACCTTGCTTCCCGGCAAGTGGGCAGCTTCAAAGCCGATTCCGAACTCAACCCCTTTAAATGCATTGATGCTGATGACAGCCGCCGCGATTTTCGCATCCAGCTTGCGGTCATAATGGACATAGCTTCCGATTCCAGCCGGGATGCCGGAAACAATGACTTCGACGATGCCGCCGATTGAATCTCCGTTTTCCTTCGCTTCATCGATGGCAGCCATCATGGCCTGCTCAGCTTGCTTGTCAAGGCAGCGGACCGGGGAAGCCTCTGTCCGTTCCCGGATTTCGTCCATTGAGCCGGTATCCGCCGGTCCCGCTTTCACCCCGCCGATTTCCACAACATGGCCGGCAACGGATATCCCGAGTTCCTGCAGAAGCTTTTTTGCAGCCGCACCTGCTGCGACACGCACCGTCGTCTCGCGTGCGGAAGAACGTTCAAGGACGTTCCGCAAGTCGCGGTGGCCGTATTTTATGGCACCATTCAAGTCCGCGTGCCCCGGGCGCGGCCTTGAGATTTTCCTTTTCACATCCTGCTCTTCTTCTTCTGTGATCGGCTCGCTCCCCATGACATGTGTCCAGTGCGTCCAGTCTTTATTTTCGACAGCTAGCGTAACAGGGGACCCGAGGGTTCGTCCATGCCTGACACCGCTCAGAATGCGGGCCTGATCTTTTTCGATCTGCATCCTCCTTCCCCTGCCGTAGCCCTTTTGCCTGCGCTGCAATTCAACATTTATATCTTCCTCGACAAGCGGCATGAGTGAGGGCAGCCCTTCAATAATGGCAGTCAACTGGGGGCCATGTGATTCTCCGGCTGTTAGGTAACGCATTCGACCAACTCCTATTCCTAGTTTTATATGTATCAGTATAGAAAAAAAGGCATCACTTTTTTTAAAAGTGAACCCTTTCCGGCTTTGCTTTCCGATAAAAAAACGTGTCTTCCGGCTCCAATTGATAATGGCCGGGATTAAAAATCTGTTCTGTGCTGCCTACAAATAAAATGCCACCCGGTCTCAGGGCTTTGCTGAATTTCCGGTAGAGCTCATCTTTTGCCTCCTCGGTGAAATAGATCATCACATTCCTGCAAACGATGAGATCAAAGCCCGAATCAAAAGGATCTGCCAGCAAATTATGTTTCTTGAAGGTTACAGCCTGCCTGATGGCATCCCCAATAGTATATACAGAACCGTTCCCTGTAAAATATTTATCCTTCAGGGGCTGCGGCAATTCCTGCAGCGACCTTTCCGGATATACGCCAAGGCGGGCACGCTGCAACGCGTTCTCATCAAGGTCAGTCGCAAAGATCTCAAATTGCTGTTTCCGCATCATATTGGACAGCATAATGGCCAGGGTATATGGTTCTTCGCCTGTCGAACATGCCGCGCTCCATACCTTGATCCTGTTTTTTTCCTGGATGAGCAGCGGCAGGATTCTGTTTTCGAGCACCTCCCAGCGCTTATAGTTCCTGTAAAATTCTGAAACATTGATTGTCATCCTGTCCAGGAACTCTTCAAACAGCGGAGCATTCCTGTTCATCTCCGCGAAAAACTCATCAAACGATGTAAAGCCCTTTTTCTCCCTGAGCGAGGTCAGGCGCCTCTTCATTTGTGCTTCTTTATATTGCGACAGATCAATTCCGCTTTTTCGTTTCACCTTTTCAATAAACCGGCTGTAATCATTTTCCGCCATACGTCCGTCTCCCCCGCTTGAATCCATGTGACAATGAAAAATGCTTTTCTAATATTTATCACACTTCCGGAAGATTATCCAGAACATTTTACATATTTTACGGAAAACCTGTCAGGCAACTGCCGAAAAAAGAAAAGCCTTTCCAGTATGGAAAGGCCGGTAAAGCGATTACAAAATATGAAATTAATAGATCCAGGTGTCGGAATCCTTTTTGTAGTCGACCAGTTCCCCCTCTTTGAAGAACAAACCGATTTCCCTTTCGGCACTCTCAGGTGAATCTGATCCGTGAATGACATTTTTGCCAACTGTAAGTCCGAAGTCGCCGCGGATCGTGCCCGGAAGCGCTTCAGCCGGATTGGTTTTCCCCATCATCTGGCGGGCGGTTGCGATGACGTTCTCACCCTGCCACACCATTGCAAATACCGGCCCGGATGTGATGAATTCGACCAGTTCAGGGAAGAATGGGCGCTCTTTATGCTCGCCGTAATGTTCCTCGGCAAGCTCCTGGGAGATTTGCATCAGTTTGGCACCGGCAAGCTGGAAACCTTTTTTCTCAAAACGACAGACAATCTCACCCACCAGGTTGCGCTGGACGCCGTCGGGTTTGACCATTACAAATGTTTTTTCCATAAATCTCTCTCCTATCCTTTTAAAAGCTATGTAAAGAAAGGGTCTTCCCATCGGGATAAACCATTGTAGATTTTATCAAATTTTCTCAACATTATCAAATTTGAGCAGAAGCAATCGGATTAATACTTGCGCTTTCCGATAAACTCAGCTATTTTTTTCAGCGTTTGATTGGCCCTGTTATCCGGCAGAAGCTGAAGGGCTTCATATGCTTTTGACAAATATCGGTCGCTGATTTCCCGCGAGTATTCAATGCCGCCCGAAGACCTGATCAGGGAGAGGACATGTTCCAGATCGTATGACGCCGGGTCCGGCCCCACTTTGAGGAGTTCGGAGCGGATGCTGTCATCCTGTCTTGCATACAGGGCCGGCAGGGTGATATTTCCCTGCTTGAGGTCTCCGCCGGCAGGTTTCCCGAGTTCCTTTTCCGTCCCTGTGAAATCCAGAATGTCATCTGTGATCTGAAACGCCATGCCGACATTGTATCCGTACTGATACAAAAGCCGCTGTTCCTGTTTCGAAACACCGGCAGCCACAGCACCAAGCTCACAGCTAACCGCGATGAGCAGGGCCGTCTTCCGCTTTATGCGGCGGAGATAGTTCCGCAAATCCTGATCCCAGTTATATTGATCCCTGATTTGCTCGATTTCACCGATGCAAACTTCCACAATTGTTTTTGACAGAATCTGGTGTGCTTCAGGTTTATTAAGCTCCGTCATCATTTCCAGAGACCTTGCAAATATGTAATCGCCGGTATACATCGCAATCCGGTTATCCCATTTTGACTTTATCGTCAACTGTCCCCTTCTCAGCTCCGCATCATCGACTACGTCGTCATGCACAAGCGAGGCCATGTGAATCAATTCCAGGGAAACGGCGACCTTTTTCATCGTTTCGATATCGTAGTTGCCAAACTTCCCCGCAAGCAAAACAAAAGCAGGCCGGATCCGTTTTCCGCCTGCACTCAATAAATGCTCAGATGCTTCACGGAGGAGGGGATGCCGTGCCTGTATTGTTTGATACAGTTCTTTTTCGATGGCATCTAAATCTGAATTAAGATAAGCATATAACATTTTTAATTTCATCTGGAATCACCTTAAATCCGTCCAATACGATTTTTCAGAAGACTGCCGGACCTAAACCGGCACTTCCCCTTAACCAGCCAACAGCCATTGCGGGTGCCTTTTCGCAAAAGAAACGGCGGCCCGCTGTCATGCCTTCGGTTTATACCCGAGATGCATCGCGGCTACACCGCCGGTATATTGTTTCACTTCGACATTCACAAATCCTGCTTCCTTGAACATCTCTGCCAGTTTGCGGCTGTCCGGAAATTCACTTGCTGATTCCTGCAGCCAGGAATACTCTTGATAGCTTTTTGCAAACAATTTTCCCATGACGGGCATGACTTTCTTAAAATAAAAATAGTAAAATTCCCTGAACACCGGCATTGTCGGCTGTGATGTTTCGAGGCAAACAGCCTTTCCGCCAGGCTTTACAACACGATACATTTCCTTTAGGACCTGCATATAATCGGGAACGTTCCGTAACCCGAAACCGATTGTCACATAATCGAAACTGTTATCTTCAAAAGGGAGACTCATCGCATTCCCGTGGATCAGGGATATATTATCCATGTCCAGGCCATCGAGCTTTTCCTTCCCGATCTTAAGCATATTTTCACTGAAATCGAGCCCGACCACTTCGCCATTCGGTCCGACTTCTTTGCCCATCGCGATGGACCAGTCCCCAGTTCCGCAGCAGAGATCGAGGCTTTTTGCGCCGTTTTTGACGCACATGCGTTTCATCGTATCTTTGCGCCAGGCCTTATGGCGGTTAAAACTGATAACGGAATTCATGCTGTCATAGTTTTCATAGATTTTCTCGAACACCTGATGAACACGCTCTTCTTTTGACTGTGCCATGGCTACCCTTCTTCCGCAACTTTTTCCAGCCCGGCTTCAAGCTCGACCAGGCGATTTTGTACATAATGAACCAATTCTCCTTCAGCAGGCAATGCCGACAGCAGCCTCTCTTTGCTGTCTTCGATAAGGTGGCCGGTGATCCCTACCAGTTCGGCCTGTTCACTTGTCGTTTGCTCATCCAGTTCGGACATGCCAAGAATGCTCGAAAGTGCGGCAAAAAACGGAGAAAAAGAACGTCCGGCAAGCAGTTCCCTTTCCTGCTGAGCACGTTTTATAAAGAAAAATTCGCCCGCCGCCTCCTTCATACCAGGCAAACCGAGAAATTCGGCAGTATTCTGGAGGAGCCTGGCTTCAATTGCCCTGACGCCCGCAAGCAAGTCCCTGATCGTTGAGGCATCACGCCTGTAAAGCAGGATTTTCGCTTCATTCATTTCTTTTATCGCACCTGCCAGCCGGCTGATCATCGATATATCACTCATTTGTGCGAGCAAATGATAATACAGCCCGCTGTAATAGTCTCCGGCCAGCACGGTAAGCTGGCGGTTTCTTGTTTTATCGCGGCTGCTTTTCACGGTGCCTGTCTGAACCGCTTCGTGGGTATCGAGTGCAACCTGGACAAGCATGGTGGGAATGATATATGACCGGCTTTCTTTTAACGTGAAGGACGTATCCCTATACATATTATAAAGAAAATGCAATTTATCCACATCCACTACAGGCTCGCTGATGAACTTCATAAGATAGGGATGCTTTATCTTGTCATTGAGGTCGCGTTTAAGTTCATGGATGTCCCTTTCCCGTTTTTTGTATGCCTGCACAATCATCATCCTTGTCTCTTCTTGTTTGGGTTAATCGTTCACTTCCGTATCCATTTCGCCGTGGCTCGTCTGGATGACCGCGCGGCCGCGGATCTTGACGGCTGACGTATGCTCAGTGAATTGGGCGATCATCACTTCACCTTTGTCCAGTTTTTCAGTATGATGGAATCTCGTATCCGAGCCCCGGGTCAAACCGATCACATTCACTCCGTCCTCTTTCGCCTTTATGACAAAAAAATCCGTTTTGTCTTCCTGTTTCATACATGCAGCCCCCTTAACTATACATACATAAATATCTCGTAACTACAATAAATTGTCAACGTTTTACGTATCGGAAACAGGTATACGGGCTTACCCTTTTATGAGTGATAAAACTTCCGCCCTGGCAGCCGGATCATGCTCAAAAATTCCCCGGACTGCAGAAGTAACCGTTTTTGACCCGGGCTTTTTGACGCCGCGCATCGTCATGCACATATGCTCCGCTTCCACTACGACCATGACACCGTGCGGCTGCAGTTTTTCCACAATGGTGTTTGCAATTGTTGATGTGATTCTTTCCTGCAGCTGCGGACGCTTCGCAACTGCCTCAACGGCACGGGCCAATTTTGAAAGCCCTGTCACTTTGCCGCCTTTGGGTATATAGGCAACGTGCGCATTACCGAAAAACGGCACAAGATGGTGCTCGCACATGGAATAAAACGGAATATCTTTCACGAGTACTAATTCTTCGTGATCTTCACTGAATATTGTTGCAAAATGTTCGGAAGGATCCTGATCAAGACCTTCAAACACCTCTCCATACATTCTTGCCACACGTTGTGGCGTATCAAGCAGCCCTTCACGGTTCGGATCTTCACCAATCGCTTCAAGAATCATTCTGACTGCTTCTTCAATCTGTTTATGATTAACATTTGACATGTTTATTTTCCCCCGCTCTCAAAGAATGTCTCCAAAAGTCGACAAGATGATTCTAGCACAGGGGCAGCGATTGGTAAAGTTGGCGCGCCTTCCGCCCTGCTTCCCATAAAAAGCAATGAATAACAAAAAGGCTGCACCAGGTGTGCAGCCTTTTCAGCCCTTTATGTATTATTTTACAGCATCCTTAAGGGCTTTGCCCGGTTTGAACGCCGGTACCTTGCTTGCTGGGATTTCGATTTCTTCTCCAGTTTGAGGGTTGCGTCCTTTACGGGAAGCGCGCTCACGAACTTCGAAGTTACCGAAACCGATCAATTGAACTTTGTCGCCTTTTTGCAAAGTTTCAGTGATGGCATCGAAAACTGCATCTACAGCTTTCGTAGCATCCTTCTTGGAAATTTCCCCTTGCTCAGCTACTGTGTTAATCAAATCTGTCTTGTTCATGCCGATTCACCTCCTCCCAATTAAGTTGAGATTATTCCATCTTGCTCACTTTTCATGAAAAAGCGGTAAACGTGTGCAGGCTAAATGCTGACAAGCCTTATAATAAACGAGAATAAAAGGAAATTCAATAACTTTCAACAATATTCACCGTTTTTCTAGAAAAATTTCCAGCATTGCCACACATTACGTGTAAAACATATCACATCAGCGGAAGCCTTTGCAATAGCGAATAGTGCGGTTAACAAAGGATTGGTGCGTTTTTTTACATATTATCCAAAAAATTCATTTTTTACACATCACCTGGTATATTTTCTTTGTTTTCATACATTTCGACAAAGAAAATTCGCCGGTTTTTGATAATTCGGGCGAAGACAGAAGAGCGGTTGACCCTGGATATCATCAGAAATTCGTTTTTATCCCTTAACATGATGTTAATTACTTGGCAGATTTCCATTTACTCGTTCACACCGTCATAAAACAAGTCCGCAGGCGCTTTTAGGAGTCTTTGGAACAATAACCTATCACCTTCCATTCAAATCAAAATCGTCATTTAACCAACATGAACAAAATATAGGCATTGAATCCTGTCTTGAATGCCTATAATTGAGCTTACCCTTTTATTCAGGCACTGAACCCTTATTCAGTCCTCCTAATCCTGGGATTTGCTGCATTACCGGTACTGAACTGTTATTCAGTGCACTTAATACGAGGGAATCTTGCTTTACAAGCACTGAACCGCTATTCAGTCCCCCTATTCTGAGGAATTTCTGCATTACAGGCACTGAACCGCTATTCAGGCGCCCTAATCCTGGGATTTGCTGCATTACAGGCACTGAACCGCTACTCAGTCCCCCTAATCCGATGAGTTTCTGCATTAATTACAAGTACTGAACCATTTTTCAGTGCCTGTAATCAGTCGAATAAACAATAGGCATTGAACCTTTCCCACAACGCTTATAACAAGTTGTGAAGTCATAGAAAGATAAAGAACCGGCATGCTGTTTGCAGGCATTCCTCCGATATTGTCGGCATTTCATTATTGTTCTGTCCAACGATTTTAATAAGCTACGAAAACCGATTCCCCAGACTCGATGTTCTTGTGAATGATAGGCAGTCACTGTCAAATTCACCGACTTTATTAACCACTCCGCCTTTCAATACCAAGGACCAAACATCCGCAAGCCGTCAGCAACAATTTAAAAAACTCGCAGATTGGCGGGGCTTTCAGGCTAAGGCAGAGACATAGCTGCCCTTATCTATATTCTTAAAATTGGCAGCTGCGTCGAATTGCTTCTTTTTCCTCTACGGGAACAAAAACGCAGGGGACCCGCGATTTTTCTTACGGAGAGGACCACCGCTTTTGGCGGTGGCCACTGGCGCCCGAAACAGGATGACTCCCTTATATACACTGCCCAACGCAAAAATATTATAATTTATCAGCAAAAAAGACTCCTCTGTCAAAAGGAGTCTTCCTGCTCAAAGAATGATCGCGATCAGGCCGCCGGATCCTTCATTGATGATTCGTTCAAGGGTTTCTTTCAGCTTATAGCGGGCATTTTCAGGCATGAGCGACAGCTTCGCCTGGATCCCTTCCCTGACGATCGAGCTCAGGGAACGGCCGAAAATATCGGAACTCCAGATGGAAAGCGGGTCATCCTCAAAATCCTGCATCAAGTAACGGACAAGTTCTTCACTCTGCTTTTCAGTGCCGATGATCGGGGCGAATTCCGATTCAACATCCACTTTAATCATATGGATGGACGGCGCCACTGCCTTCAGGCGGACACCGAACCTTGAGCCCTGGCGGATGATTTCAGGTTCATCGAGGCTCATGTCAGAAAGGGCAGGTGCGGCGATCCCGTATCCTGTTTGCTTAACCATTTTCAATGCATCGGCAACCTGGTCATATTCCGATTTTGCATGAGACAGATCCTGCATGATTTCAAGCAAGTGGTCTTTTCCGCGGATCTCCACGCCGACTACTTCCCTCAGTATCTGATCATAAAGGTCATCAGGTGCGTAAAGGTCGATTTCCGCTATGCCCTGCCCCATTTCGATTCCTGCCAATCCAGCCCTGTCAATGAACTCATATTCATTGAACTGGCCAACGACGAAGTCGACATCGCGGAGCCTCTTGATATCTTTGACCGTATCCTGAACTGCTTCCTGATAGCTCTGCCTGAGCCAGTGATCCTCTTTTAAGACCATGACCCAGCTTGGGAGATTGACATTCACTTCAAGGACCGGGAATTCATATAGCGCTTCCCGCAGGACATTGTTCACATCTTGCTCCCTCATCGATTCTATGCTCATTGCAAGAACCGGAATGTCATATTTGTCGTTCAGCTTCTGGCGGAGAGCTTCTGTATCAGGATGGTGGGGCTGAACGGTATTCACCACCATTATGAATGGCTTCCCAACCTCTTTCAATTCTTCAATGACTCTTTCTTCGGCCTGTAAATAATCACTTCTCGGTATTTCGCCGATCGTTCCGTCTGTCGTAATGACGACACCGATCGTCGAATGTTCCTGAATGACCTTGCGGGTGCCGATTTCCGCTGCTTCATGGAACGGAATCGGTTCTTCATACCACGGCGTGTTGATCATCCTTGGCCCATTTTCATCTTCATAGCCCTTTGCCCCTGGCACTGTATACCCGACACAGTCAACAAGGCGCACCCGCACTTCAAGCCCTTCATCCACATCCAGGGATACCGCCTGATTGGGCACGAATTTCGGTTCTGTCGTCATAATCGTCCTTCCGGCAGCTGACTGCGGCAGTTCATCCTGAGTCCTCGCCCTGTCTGATTCACTTTCGATATTCGGCAGAACGACAAGCTCCATGAACTTCTTAATGAAAGTCGATTTGCCTGTCCGGACGGCCCCCACTACACCGAGATATATATCTCCGTCCGTTCGTTCCGCAATATCTTTAAAAATATCTACCTTTTCCATGTGATCCCTCCCGGTCTGAAATTATAGGGATTTATAAATCCAAGGCCACAGCTAATCTAAGACATTATATATCTATGATGTTGTCCTACTTTCTTATGACTAATTTTAAAATGAAAATAGATCATGCCGGCACCTACTGTATTTTATTTCTCATTCCTACCATTATGACAAAAAAGAAAATGGCGGGAAGAAACAATTCGCGATCGTTTATGTGGCGAAACGGAAGATAGAGCATAGCGGCTTACTTTGCTGCTTGTAAAATACGGATCGCTATCATATATGTTGTTCTCGTCCAAGCCGGGGCGAAGGGTTCATTCTGTTTTTGTTCGTTGTGATTTCAGAGGGGATTACGGCAAAGGAGATAAGGTTGACTGACGTCCTGAGCATACATTGTATTGTTCAATTATGGAGGGAGAAAAAAATCTGGATCGTGACTTTTTGATGATACGCGGGCTTTTTTGGGGGGCTCATAACTCTATTCGTTACTTTTTTGGTGGTGCGCAGGTTTTTTCGGCCACGCATAACTCCCATTCGTTACCTGTTTGACGGTGCGCTGGCCGTGTCGGGCACGCATAACTCCATTCGTTACCTGTTTGATGATGCAAAGGCTTTTTCGGGCACGCATAACTCTATTCGTTCCCTTCCGGCTGATGCGAATGCCTGTTTCGGCACGAATAGCTAAATATGTCCCCAATATCAGGAAGGCAGGACCCAACGCCCCCGCCCTTTCGGATCATTTAGATGCCTTTTTTATTTTCCTATACAAAATAAAAAGAAGCCTTTTTAATCATCTATACGTTTATTTTTGTCAGGCTCTTGAGAATAACAGTCGTGATTTTGTTCAAAACCTTCTGGTTCCCAATTTTCCTCTGGATAGCCATTCTTTTCAAAAATATCTCTTAAAAACCTTATAGCTCCTTCCCATTTTACAAACTCTTTATATTCAAAAGGAGGTTGCCCTTCATCATTCCATACTACCCAATTTTTATTCGGTAAATGGGTAGCAAACCATTCTGCATCAGGAGGGATAAAGAATATGTGAAAAGAGTTGTCCATTAACTCATTCCAATTAGAGTATCCAAGACTTTGGCTGAACTTTTCCGAACCGCTAAAAAATAGCTTTTTTATTAAATTTTTAATTTTGTAAGCCCTCCCTATCTTGTTTCATCTCTATATTTGATATCATTTTCGGCACTATTTTTGGAACAAATTTTAACATACTTATTTTTCGAACATATGACATTAGCTATTGTCAATCTGTTAATTAGTACGCTGATTTATGTGCTAATTTATACATGAATTACGAAAAAGCCATATCAAATCAACAAAAACAAAAGGTCCAAATCATATGCGATTTGAACCTAAAATTGATACACCAATTAAGTTTTTCCGATCCCGTTAGTTATCTTTCCTGCCGTCTTTTGAGGTAACTATCATGTTTTTAACGCAATAACCGGGCATCACTCATTGTGCTCTATTAATTGCTTATTCTCCGATTCACTACATCATGCTCCCAAACCGGATGAAGGGTTCCCTCACTTTTGCTTGCCAGCGCCGTCGGTATCTTCTGTCAGAAAAACCGGCTCCCCGTCTTTAATGGTGTATGGCACCGAAAAAGCGGGGACAAACGGGCTTTCTTCCACAAGAATACTCCTGATGTCGTCTCCATATTTGAAATCGTAATCCCCTGACTGAAGTTTCCTGTTCAGGTCTATCCGATAATCAACGAAGACTTCGCCCTTGTTATCAACAATCAGCGGCAGGAAGCTGTCCGAATATGGGCTTGGCACTTTCGGGGGGCTGCTGTAGCCCAGTTTTTCATAATCAAGCGAATATCGTCCATTGGCAAGAACCTCTTTGTACGGCGGATAGCCATGCTTTTGCCTGTACAAATTCAGATTGACCTTTAGCTCCCGAATATACTCGGCGATTTGCAAATCAATGAGCTTCACTTCGGGCTCAGTCTCAACGTTTATCAACACGTATTGATATATTCCGCCGCTTTCAAATGAATTCCCGGGTGCGTCCTGCATGTAGGCAGGAATCAGCTTGTTGAAATCAATCGGATACTTCCGATATATCGGAGTGCTCATATCCCTTGTTTTGATCGGCAGAAGGCCGTTTTCCGCTTTCCTGTATTGATCCACCGCGGTCTGTACCGATGCGAGCTGGTCCTCATACGGAACCCTGTTTCCGGCCCGTTCCTTTTCGGGATAGAGGCAGCCGCTCAATACACCTATTGACATAAACATTATGAGTATAATCGTAAATTTCTTCATGTTACCATCCTTCTATTCGGGCACCGGCCCGCTGAAGACGACAAAGATCATGACGACACCAGCTAAAAAGACCAGCACATAAGCTATAAAAGATACAATAAAACGGAAAACCCCTTTTAGTTTGGCCCTGCTGAACATGATCAGCACAACCGAAATGAACATGGCGAAAATCGCACCGAGCGAAAACCACATCTTCAACAATGCAATAGACATTCATCTCTTCCTTTCATCCCACACATCCCTAAAGTACGGGTTAAATTATAGCACACTTTTTTCTGTGCGGGAAAAACGAAATGCGCAAGCAGCCTTGTAAGATGGCAGCAAAAAAGCCGGGGAGCGTCCGCCGGAAAACGCACTTATGTGATTGGGTGGCAGATGGGGGACTGTACATTCGGAAAAAGGGCGGTTCTGTCCGGTTTTCATCGGCATCAAGTCGGGACTTCACGCGGTTTAAGGCTATTTCAACCCGCATTTGGAAAACATGGAACAAACATAGAAAGCTTGCAAACAGTTCTGGTGACTGACGTCCAGGCCTCAAAGACATGATGGGTTAGCATAGTTTTTTGACCACATGACAGGGCAGCGATTGCCCAGACGCAGTTTGATATCATATGAGTGAAATCACCTATCTTTTTGATAGACAAGAAAAAGACTGAAGAAAGAGGGCGGTCTTCCTTCAGTCTGATTGACTAACAACTATTCCCTTGATATTCGTAGCCTTTCACTCTAACTTATGCATTCCTTTTCTGTTTGCCTCTTCATTAGCCCATTTTATTATCATTGTTATCCTGATTTACCATTTGGCTTAGCGAGCCAAAGTTCAGGGGCATGTTTTTTTTCGTTACTGCTTTGACGATTTGATCTTCCTTTTCTTTTGTTACCGGCGTTCCTGTCAGTGCTGAAAGCTGGCGAACAAGCTGGCGAATCGTTTGGTCGTCATTGAAATCCGCATTTTTTACAGAGTCTGCAATTTGAAAAATGTCCTGTTGTTTCACCTTTGTCTTTTTTTCAATAAAATCGAAGAAATTTCCGTTATTCTGCTGCACCGTCCAACGTCCTCCTCTTTGTAATGTTCAAAGGTAGTGTATGAACGGGCGGCAGATTTGGTGAATACACCCAGATCCTTACTTTATTCTATCGCCGTACAGTGCCGATAAGTCCTCCATTTCGTGGGTGCGCATCCGCGTCATCAATCCATCGACCGCTTCTTTCGGATCCATTGCATCGAACAGCACGTGGTAGAGCGCATCCGTTATCGGCATTTTCACATCATATTCCTGAGCCATCTGATGGGCCGCCTGTGTCGTCCGGACGCCTTCCACGACCATTCCCATGCCGGCGAGCACTTCATCAAGGGATTTTCCTTTCCCGATTTGATTTCCAGCCCGCCAATTGCGGCTGTGCTGGCTCGTTCCGGTTACAATCAAATCGCCGATTCCCGCGAGTCCGGAAAACGTGATCGGATTTGCACCCAATTTGGTTCCGAGGCGGGCGATTTCTGCCAGTCCCCTTGTGATGAGTGCCGCTTTTGCATTATCCCCATAACCGAGACCATCTGATATGCCCGCGCCAAGCGCGATGATATTTTTCAAGGCACCGCCGATTTCAACCCCGATGATGTCCGGGTTTGTATACACCCGAAAATGCTGGTTGATGAATAAGTCCTGGACTTTTTCGGCTTCTTTCAAATCTTTCGAAGAAACAGTTACCGTCGTCGGCTGCCTGAGGCTCACTTCCTCGGCGTGGCTTGGCCCGGACAGAACGACCACTCCGGATCGCAGCTTTTCCGGCAACTCCTGTTCAATAATCTCAGAAACCCTGAGAAACGTACCCGGTTCGATGCCTTTGCTTACATGTACAATTGTTTTAGGACCGTCGAGCGTATTTTTCAATTGGCCGACTACTTCCCGCATCGCTTTTGTAGGGACGGCGAGGATAATATATTCAGCGTCCTTGACCGCTTCTTTCATGCCTTCAAACGCCTTAATATTTTCAGGCAATTTTACCTCCGGCAAATATTTTTTATTGGTGTGATTTTCGTTTATTTCCTGGACTTGTTCACTGCGGTGAGACCAAAGCCTTACATCATGGCCGTTATCTGCCAGCACCATAGCAAGAGCAGTACCCCAGCTTCCTGCTCCGAGTAACGCAGCTTTTTCCAATTTCACCACTCCCCAATCTTAATTATTTTCTTGCCCGTGCAAAAATTTTGATCGGCGTGCCGATAAAACCGAATGCATCCCGGATCCTGTTTTCCAGGAAGCGCCGGTAGGAAAAATGCATAAGTTCGGGATCATTCACAAACACGACAAACGACGGCGGCTTAACAGATACCTGGGTACTGTAATAAATTTTCAGCCTTCTGCCGTTTTCAGTAGGGGTCGGATTCATGGCCACCGCATCCATGACCACTTCGTTCAGTATGTTTGTCTGGACGCGAAGTGCATGGTTCTCTGCGGCTAAATCGATCATCGGCAGCAGGGTCTGTACCCGTTTTTTCGTTTTTGCTGACAGAAATACGATTGGAGCGTAATCAAGAAATTGGAAATGATCGCGGATTTTTTGCTCGAAATTCCGCATCGTTTTATCGTCCTTCTCGACTGCGTCCCATTTGTTCACGACAATGACGACAGCGCGGCCGGCTTCATGGGCGTAACCTGCAATCTTTTTATCCTGTTCGATAATCCCTTCTTCCCCGTCGATGACAACGAGCACGACATCAGAACGCTCAATTGCTTTCAAAGCTCGCAATACACTGTACTTTTCAGTGCTTTCATACACCTTGCCGCGCTTTCGCATGCCGGCGGTATCAATAATGAGATATTCATTGCCTTCTTTTTCAAAAGTCGTATCAATTGCATCACGGGTTGTCCCCGGTATGCTGCTGACGATGACCCGTTCTTCACCTAAAATGGCATTGACGAGTGAGGATTTGCCGACATTCGGGCGCCCGATCAGCGAAAACTTGGTGATATGTTCATCAAGCTCATCCTGTTCTTCTTCGGGAAAATGGGATAAGACGGCATCGAGCAGGTCGCCGAGACCGGTGCCGTGTGACCCTGAAATCGGATAAGGCTCCCCGAATCCAAGTGAGTAAAACTCATATACTTCAGCCCGCATTTCAGGATTATCCATTTTATTTACAGCAAGGACGACAGGCTTCTCCGATTTAAACAACAGGGCTGCCACTTCCTCATCGGCAGCTGTGATCCCTTCACGCCCATTCACCATGAAGATGATGACATCCGCTTCCTTTATCGCAACGTCTGCCTGCTGGCGCATCTGTACGAGAAGCGGTTCATCGCTGATTTCAATGCCGCCTGTATCAATCAAATTGAATTCTCTGTTCAGCCATTCGGCTTTACTGTATATGCGGTCACGGGTAACGCCCGGTATGTCTTCCACAATGGAAATCCGTTCGCCCACTACTCTGTTGAAAATGGTCGATTTTCCCACATTAGGTCTTCCGACAATGGCTACAACTGGATTTGGCATCTAGACCATTCCTTTCACTATGTATTCGGATGGTTTACGAAACTATTCCCGAATAAACTTTCTTTAAAAGCACAGAAAACCCTTCTTTGCCAAGAAGGGATTCACATCCAAATTATCATAACAGAAAAAAGCCACCGGCACAATTTCCATCATCAATGCTTAACGATAATGTACATTTCCTCGCCAAGGCCATGAGCGATTCCATCTAGGATCGCTTCCAGGTTGCCCGCCACAAATTCCATCTCTTCTTTTGATTCACAGATAAATGAGGCCGTGCCGCCGGATACTTTGTCCGGATTGGTTGTGATGACGGCTAAAATATACTTTTCGATATTCACTTCAGGCTACGCCCCTTTTTGTTCGCTTTTGACTCAGTAGGCATCCGGATTGCATTTTCAAGAATCGGCACAGCTCCAAGGATGCTGAGGGCCTTTTCCACATCTTTGGCCTGCGGCAGGATGAAAATGCCAATCCTTCCATCATCCAGATCGCGTTTGATCAACGGTACAAGGGCCGGTGTCCCTGAATCCCTGTAAACCCCGAGGGAAACCGAGATATCATGCAGGATCGCCTGGCGCTGTCCGAGATTGGCGATTGTTGACCGCACATCGAAATTTTTAGGTTTCATAATAAAACCGAGTCCATGTTCAAGGATTTCCTGCTGGCGGTCGGGCAGGCCGATGTTCATAATATAAATGTCATCCACATGCAATCCCGCCCCCTGAAACGAAATCGGTGCCTGCTCAATATCAACGATGTCCCTCATCTTGCCTCCGCTCATCAATTTATTTGCAACATAAAAGCTTATAGCGGCTGAAGCGATTGCCGCCCAAACATTAAAGGCAAGATAAAACAGCGTTGTAAGAAACGACATCAAAATGACCAGATAGTTGCGCCCTTCGAACGCGATGGCAATCCCCTCAATATAAGCCTCACCGCGTGGGACAAGCTCATAGCCATCAAGTCCGGTCAATGTATTTCTCTCCATATTCCTCACTTCGCGGAACTGGCTTGCAGCCAGCGCCAAAAACGTGATGGCTGTGAATTCCTGCTCCATAATGGCGGGGACGGCAACTGTACCAAGCCCTGCCGCAATGAACCCAAGAGCTACATGGATCACTTTTCCATGCAGATATGTAGGATACTGTCGATAATCAGTCCTGAGCATATAAATTCTGGTGGCAGTTCCGAGTATTACGCCAAGTAAAATCGGATAAGTATATTCATTCATAATTTGCCCTGCCTTTGCCTATTGTATTTTTGCATGGAGTGTTCTAAGAAGGCAGCCGCAGCTTCGAATATCGTCAATGTGATTATGATTGCCAGGCCAATAGCCGCATGGTCAAGGAAAGAAAGTGTGCCTGGGCTATACGGCAAACCGATCCGGTCCAGGTGGAGCATATAGATGAACTCGGCCTGTGCAACTGCAATCGCAAATGCAGAAATCCGCTTGAAAGGTGAATGGAGGAAAAAGAACGGAACCACGCTTCCTGCAGCTGCAGGAAGCAGTGATTCGCTGAATATGATAATGGCCGGGTCGACAAGCTGCAGGAAGCGAATCGCTGTCATAAAGAGAGCAGAAATCATCACGGCCACAAAAAGCCGCGTGCGTTCCTGCTGTGAAAAAGCAACCGTCCCAATTGCAATCAAAAACAGGATTGCCGCAGCTGCATTTATTCCGGTTCCCATTATGTTGACATCGTTTCCGCTTATAGCAATCAAAAACAGGATTGCCGCACTCATCCGCCAGCTTGATGCACTCCGTTTCATGAAAAAAGCCGATATAATCCAAAACATCCAAAACAACCAGTAGAAATAAATGCCTTCCATTATCCAACTCACCCCTCTCGTTTCCATTATGGCCAGATGATGAAAGTTTAACCCTTATCCATTGCCAAATTTGCATAAAATCCGCCAATCGACAGGAAACTACAAGTGAAAAAGGAGGTGTTGAAATGGGACATGACCGCCAGGAGAAAAAATTAAAAAAAGCCCGCCGTGTAGAATCAGACAGGGACCAGCAGCAATCCTATAAAGGTGCAGCCAGAATGGAAAGCCCGGAGGAAGCAAGATCACGCAACGGCCAACAATAAGTAGAAACCAGTCTGCATAAACTGAGGATGGTTCATGATGTAAAGTTTCTTTGCATTTTGAGCCTCCCTTCCCGCACCAGGTCAATCACCATATTTTAAGTTTACATAACCATTATGATAGTAAACAAAAACCGGCGCATTGTTCGTGGATTTTTCATACTTCAAAACTCGCAGCAGAAATAAAAAAACGAATTCCCTAAACAGCGGAATTCGTTTTTTTATTTCTGCTATGGGCGAAGGCTGAACTGCCTGGTATCAATGCCCCGCTCATTAAGCCAGTCTCTTGTCTCACCGAGAATCACAACGGGCGCATGTTTCAGTGACTGGATGTCTTCCGTTCCAAGAGCGGCCATAATCAATTTGAATTCCTCCAGGAACAGCTTGACGGCCTTATTCAGGCCCGCTTCTCCCTCTTGCAATAAAACGGATAAAAAGTGGCCGGCCACACCGGCTGCTGAAGCGCCAAGGGAAATCGCTTTGGCAGCCTGTAAAGGGGTGGAGATGCCGCCAGATCCGACAATGCAGAGTCCTGGCACGGTCCCTGCTTCGATAACCGAAACGGTTGTCGGGATGCCCCAGTCCTCAAATGCACGGACCGGTTCCGTCCGGCGCCTGTTTTCAACCCTGGCGAAGTTCGTTCCGCCGCTGCCGCCGACATCAACAATCGTTACACCGGCATTTTTCAAGGCGGTAACAGTTTCGAGCCCCATCCCGAATCCGACCTCTTTCACGATCACCGGTACAGGCAGGTCCCTTACGATTTTTTCAATGTTAGCCATCCATCCTGAAAAGGTTCGGTCGCCTTCCGGCATTACCAGCTCCTGCACCGTATTGGCGTGCAGCTGCAGGGCATCGGCTTCCAGCATTTCAACGGCAAGCATGGCCTGATCATAGGTTGCTTCACAGCCTAAATTCGCCAGAACGATACCGTCAGGATTCTCCCGGCGGACCACTGTAAAAGTCTGTATCTGGTCGGGGTCTTTCAAAGCAGACATCTGCGATCCCACCGCTATCGGCAGCCCATGCCGCCTTGCTGTCCTGGCCAGCATCCCGTTCAAGTCTTCCGTTTTGTTGCCGCCGCCTCCTGTCATCGCATTCACAATAATGGGCGAACTTAACGTAAGTTCGCCCACATTTGTCTGTAATTCAATTTTATCCATGTCAGATTCAGGGAGACTGCGGTGTACAAAACGGATATCCTCAAAACTTGCTGAACCATCGTTTCTAGTTTCAAGGGCATATTTGATATGCTCAAGTTTCCGTTTCGATCTGCTCACGTAAATTCACCGCAATTCGCTTATTTTAGCTTCTTTAGCTGGTCCCCGATCATGTCACCCAGCGAAAAGCCGGTTGAAGGTTCATCATTTTGAAAATCGTTATGGTTCTCTTGTTCTTGCGGCTCATCATCCAGCAAGTCACGGATGCTTAAAGAAATCCGTTTTTCAGCAGGATTCACATCAAGGACTTTGACCTGGACCTCCTGGCCTTCTTCAAGAACTTCCTGAGGTGTGCCGATATGACGGTTTGCGATCTGGGAAATATGCACAAGGCCTTCTACTCCAGGTTTCACCTCAACAAAAGCACCGAACGAAACAAGGCGCTTGACAGTGCCTTCCAGCACGTCACCGGCTTTGATTTCTTCGCCGACGGTTTCCCAAGGGCCAGGCTGGGCTTCTTTCATGGAGAGGGAAATGCGTTCGTTTTCAGGGTCGACAGAAAGCACTTTCACACGCACTTGCTGACCTTCTTCAACAACATCGGAAGGTTTCTCCACATGATGGTGAGCCATCTGGGAAATGTGGACAAGCCCGTCGATTCCACCGATATCAACGAATGCACCGAAGTCTGTAAGGCGCTGGACAGTGCCTTCGATCACCTGTCCTTCCTCAAGATCATGGAGCGTTTGTTTCTTTTTATTTTCAATTTCCTCATCAAGTACAGCACGATGAGAAAGGATCACGCGATTTTTTTCACGATCAAGTTCCACCACTTTAAGGGTAAGGCTTTTTCCTTTGTAGTCAGAAAAATCCTCAACGAAATGGCGCTCAACCAGTGAGGCAGGAATGAAACCGCGCACTCCAAGGTCCACAACAAGTCCGCCTTTTACGACATCCTTGACTTCGGCCTCAAATACCTCTCCTGTTTCATACTTCTGGTTTAAGTCTTCCCATGCCGAATCGGCATCCACCGCTTTTTTGGACAGAACGATTTCTTCATCGCTCAAGCGGATCACCTTCAATTCCAGTTCTTCACCTTCTGATACGATATCAGAGGCCTTTTCCACATGAAGGCTGGAAAGTTCGCTGATCGGTACGATGCCGTCAACTTTGTAGCCGACATCAACCAGCACTTGCTTGTCTTCTACCTTTGAAACTTTTCCGGTGACAATGTCACCCTGTTCAAAGGATTTCATTTCAGATACCTCTTGATTCATTTCTTCAGCCATCTCAAAACTACCTCCTTAATCCCAACAAACGACAATGTCTGCCTAACTAAATATTTTTGACAAACATAAATTTGTCCTTTGTTCTAACTTCTTATAAATAATATCGTTTGTCAAGCAAAACTATTTATGATTGTTGATTAAATCTTCAATCGCATCCATGATTGCCGCAGTCGCTTCCCGGGCAGATGCTTTCTCGGCTCGCATCGTGTCGAAATCGATCGGTTTTCCGTATACGACCTTTAATTTACCGAACGGTTTATAAGGGCCGAGAACTGCAGCGGGCAGAATTCTGGCATTGCTCCGGAGGGCGAAAAAACCAACCCCCGATAGGCCCTCGCCGAGATTGCCGGTTTTGCTCCTTGTCCCTTCAGGAAAAATGCCGAGCACATTATTCTCCTTCAGGACCCCAAGGCCTTTGCGGAGCGCCTGTTTGTCACTCATCCCCCGTTTGACGGGAAATGCATTAAGCTTCGGCACGAGTTTTCCCAGTAACGGCACCTGGAACAGTTCCTCTTTTGCCATGAAATGGACTGGCCGCGGAAACGTGGTGCCGAGTATGATCGGATCCAGGTTGGAAATATGATTCGAGCAAAGGAGGAGGGCCTCCTCTTTCGGAATATTCTCCCTGCCGATGACCTGGACGCGGTAGTAGGGACGGAATACCATGCTGCATGCCGATCTGGCGAAATTATATAAATTCATATCAGCCAACCCTTTCCTCAACAGCCTTCATGATTTCATCAACCACTCCCTCAATGGTAAGATCGGTCGTATCGATTTCGATGGCATCCTCAGCTTTTGTGAGCGGCGCATATTCCCTTTCTGAATCTATCTTGTCACGGCGGGCGATTTCGGCTTTCAGCACTTCAAGATTTGATGGGAAGCCTTTGGCGATATTTTCTTCATGTCTCCTTAAAGCCCGGGCTTCAGCTGTTGCAACAAGAAAAATTTTCACCTCCGCTTCAGGCAGGACATGGGTGCCGATGTCACGGCCGTCCATCACCACTCCCCCTTCCGAACTGAGGGCCTGCTGGCGCTTCACCATTTCTTCGCGGACGCCTTTGTGTGCTGCTGTATACGAGACATTATTGGTCACTTCAGCAGATCGGATTTCGTCTGTCACCTTTTCACCGTCAAGAAAGACGTCCTGGCCGGATGCGGATTGCCTGAGGCTGATATCCGTGTCCTCAAGCAATGTTGCCACTTCCCAGGCATTGTGGATGTCAATGCCTTTTTTCAGCGCTTTGTATGTAAGGGCCCTGTACATGGCACCGGTATCAATATAAAGATAATTCAACTTTTTAGCTACGATTTTAGCTGTAGTGCTTTTGCCTGCTGCTGCTGGACCGTCAATTGCTATAGATAATTTCTTGCTCATAAATCCTCCTGTATTTGGCTTATGATATGATTGTTCACCCATAATAAAAAGCAGGGATCACCTGCTTCCCCATCTGCATAACCCTTGCTGCAGACGGTGCCTCGACTCTGTTTCTTCTCTTCATAATACCATAACAGGCGCTTAAAGGTCTATTCTTTGTACAGTACTTTGCCGCCGTTTCCGGATACACCTTCATAGTGGAAGGTTTTGTTCATGTAAACAGACCATTCTTCCCGGGCGAGTGCAGCTTGTGAAGCAGCAAGAAAGATGATCTGTATGATGATCAGCTTTATAAGAATACCCTCAGCCCTTTTCATATTGCCCTCCTCCTGTGACAGGCTGGTTCTCATTTCATGTGAGTCTCCGCCACAGATTATCAAAAAACAGCCTGCTTTCTTACACTAGTTTTATACATCAGACGGTAAATATACATCTTCAGGCGAGATTAAGCCCTTTCCGCCTGTAATAAAGCTGGCGTTCAAAACAATAACGGATAATGGTTTCACGTTCGCTTTCCTCGATATCGGTGAATTCCACGGTTATGTATGGAGAACCTTTTTCATTGATAAGCAACCGCAGCAGTTTCCCCTCGGCCTTTACATAATTGATGTTGCCGTCCTGCATGCTGAGCGAAAACCATATGGAAAGGGCCATGCCAGGTTCGGCAGGGAAATGATCTTTCACGTAAATTGCCGTCCCGCCGCCGCTTATATCTTTCGTCATTGCCGTAAACGGAGCAAAAGCACCATCCGGTGAGTGTACAGCAGTGTCTGCTGCCGTGTCGACCCTCACATATTTTCGGCGCTGCACATGCATATAGCCTGCGTCCTCCGGCATGCCGAGAGCAAGGAGCGGAATCCTGTCTTTTTTTCTTCCCCGGACTTCCGTATCGAAGCGGTACATTCTGTCATCCTCTGATTTGACAAATGCGCTGAACTCCGTGCCATCCAGAAAAAATCCCGTTTTCCCCGTATCCACATGGACCGGATAATCGATGAAAAACAAATTCCCCTCGACGGCAGCCACTTTGCATTTGAAGCGATCTTTCTTATCTGTATCTTTCAATTCCAGGTAAATCGTTTTATTTACCCATAACATGCCAACACCACCTTTTTTCTGCTACTATTATCTCATTTCCATAA
>JAENYN010000019.1 GCA_016841765.1 Guptibacillus hwajinpoensis | reverse complement strand
CTAAGATAAACAAGTTTTATTTTTTAACCTGTCTACCTTAGGGGGAGCATATCAGGTGCCCGGCGTTCTCTTTTTACTCATTCCTGTTTTGCTGTTCACGATGCTGTTGGTTCAGTTCTTTGATTTCCCCGATCAATTCCTTCATGCCTTCTTTCGCATCCGGATATGTCTCGTTCCAGTGTTTCACCATCGGCGGCATCGATTTTGCCATATGCGTATACAGCGCCCACATTTTAACCTTTTCCTTCAACTCGGGCGTGCTCTCCCCGACCATCAGTTCCGTATACTTTTCAAGTAATCCATCAACCTGCTGAACAAGTTTCTCGTCCATCGAATCCCTCCTGTTCAGTTAACACTATAACATAACCGGAAATGTTCTTCGCCCTTATCAAAAGGCTTAAAATCAGCACTTTGCATCCATTTAAACTTTTTCTTTACATTTTTTGTGTACCGGTGTACTATCTAAGTAGAACACTAGTACAATTAAACATTTTGCCTGGAGGAATTGCCTATGAATCCATGGAACGGCTTGTTGAAAAAAGAGTTTTTTTTACTGCGGAATGCCCTTCTTACCGGGTTCGCTTTGCTGATTGTTGCATTTGCGGCTTCCGCCATCTTTTCTGCCGCTTTAGAGGAAAAAGATCTCCTGGCGGCAGGCGCCATCTCGTCGGCCTTTCTCCATATGTTTTACATGCCGCTTTTCTTGTTGATCAGTCTCTCATCAGAACAGAAACAAATGAATTTATGGTTATATAATCCTCAGCCTGTCGGTGTATTGATCGTGAGCAAGATGCTGGTCATCCTTGGCGGAATGGTTGTATCGCTGCTCATTACCGGGATTTATGGCGTTACCGTCCTCTCCCGCTTTCCGCCTGCACAGCAGCCGTTCGATCTTAGCGGCCTCCTTTTACTCGGAAGTGCGGCGGCGGTACTGATTATTGCCACATCGATTTACCTTTCCCTGTGGCTTCTGCTGGGCTGGTCGGTCTTCTTTGCAACCCGGACCTATATCGGTAACTGGAGCTGGCTTGCTGTAGGGCTGCTGTTTATCGCGCTTCAGTTTGTGACCGAATGGTTTCAGAACACTGCCGCATACGAAGCAACGGCACATTGGGGTAAGATCGAACTGGCTCCATTAACCGAACCGCTCGGCGAAGTGAGCACTTTTCACTTTTACAGCGGAGGACTCATTTTTACCGCCCTGTTCGCAATTTTGATGTTTCTCGTTTCCGCCTGGCTGATTGACCGGAAAGTGGAGGTGTAGGGGATGGTGCAGGAATTCAATTCTTCCCGTCCGATTTATTTGCAGCTCGCCGACCGCATCATCCAGCGGATTATCAGGGGTGAGCTGCAGCCGGGCGATAAACTTCCTTCTGTCCGCGAGACAGCGGTTGATTCCGGTGTGAACCCCAACACCGTCCAGCGGACATACAGTGAGCTTGAGCGAATGGATGTGACCGTAACCAAACGGGGACAGGGAACATTTGTAACCGAAAACAGCGAGGTGCTGGAGGAGATCAGAAACAAGTTGAAAAGTGAACACATCGAGGCATTCATAGATGATATGGAAGCAATCGGATTTACAGAAAAGGAAATCATCGACGGCCTGTCAGAAGAATTTTCAAAACGGAAGGGGGAAGAATCGTGATCGAGCTTAAAGAGGTGACCAAAACCTATTTAAAACAGACGGCGGTAAAAGACTTGACGATTGTCTTTCCGCCCGGCAAGATCATCGGGCTTCTAGGTGAGAATGGCAGCGGTAAATCGACTGTGCTTAAAATGATTGCTGGTCTTGTCCGGCCTTCTGCCGGTTCTGTCCTCCTGAACGGAGATCCAGCCAACCGGCAGTCATGCAGGCAGGTCGCCTATTTATCAGAACTTGATACTTATTATCCATTCTATACCGTCAGCCAGACCATTCACTTTTACGCATCACAATTCAGCGACTTTAATGTCGACAAGGCATTTGACATTCTGTCATTCATGAAGCTCACACCAGATCAAAAGGTGAAAAATCTTTCCAAAGGAAGCAGGGGAAGACTGAAAATTGTGCTCGCTCTTTCCCGGGATGTACCGGTAATTTTAATGGACGAACCCCTTTCCGGTCTCGATCCGATGGTCCGGGAGACAGTCATTAAAGGACTTCTTTCCTTTGTTGACATTGAAACGCAAACCGTTATTATCACAACCCATGAAATCAGTGAAATCGAGCCTCTGCTTGATGAAGCTGCAATACTGCATAAAGGAACGCTCATCAACCAGCAAAGCATCGATTCCATCAGGGAAGACGGGCTGACGCTGGCCGCCTGGATGAAACAAGCCTACAGGACAGGCACTGCCATAGAATAAAGGAGGTAACAATTATGACAGAATCAGTCGTAACCATTAAAAATCTGACAAAAAAAATCGGCAATAAAACAATCATTGATGATATAAGCTTTGATATTTACCCGGGAGAAGTATTCGGATTCCTCGGCCCGAACGGAGCGGGAAAAACGACAACAATCCGGATGATGGTCGGCCTTATGTCCATTACAAAAGGACAGGTGCTCATCAAAGGGAAAAGCATCCGAAAAAACTTTGAAGAAGCAATCAGGCATGTGGGCGGCATTGTGGAAAACCCGGAAATGTATAAATTCCTGACTGGCTACCAGAACCTCATCCACTATAGCCGCATGGTAAATGGTGTCGGACGCCAGCGGATTGACGAAGTTGTCAGCCTGGTCGGCCTAGAAAACCGGATCAATGATAAAGTGAAAACATATTCACTCGGTATGCGGCAGCGCCTCGGGCTTGCCCAGGCCCTCCTGCATAAGCCGGATATTCTCATCCTTGATGAACCGACAAACGGACTCGACCCTGCCGGCATCCGGGAAATCAGGACGTACTTGCGGAAACTCGCCGCAGAAGAAAACCTGGCTGTCCTTGTTTCAAGCCATCTATTATCTGAAATGCAGCTCATGTGTGACCGGATCGGCATTATCCAAAACGGCAAGCTTATCGATGTGAAACGTGTTGATGAATTTATCGTTGATGGAACGAACATGAGTGTCCAATTCACTGCCGCTCCGGCTGATGAGGCATTCACACTTTTCCGGGCCCATTATCCGGATACAGAAGCTTCCGCGATAGAAGGCGGTTTTGAAGCGGTTGTCGCGAAAGAGGAAATTCCAAAGATTACTGCACTGCTTGTCAAAGAAGACATCGAGATTTACGGAATCAACACGGCTGTCAAAACACTTGAAGAAAAGTTCCTGGAAGTGACTGGAGGGAATCAAATTGTTTAATCTAATCTCCAATGAAAACATGAAAGTATTCCGGCTGAAATCAACATGGGTCATGTTCGGCATCCTTCTCGCCATTATTTTAGTTACCGGCATCCTGAATAAGTACGTCCTGGAAGGCGGCGGTTCTGAAAACTGGCGTGCCGCTGTCGAACAGGAGAACAAGCAATATGAAACCGTCCTTAACCAGGAAGACGCCCCTCATATGCTAAAAAAGAATTACAAGACGATGCATACAATTAACGAATACAGGCTCGAGCATGACATTCCACCTGTATCAGAGGATTCGCTATGGGGAACGATGAAATCTTCCGCCAACATGATCAGCATCATCACCCTTTTCACAATCATTATCGCCGCCACAAGCGTAGCGGGCGAATTTACCTGGGGAACGATCAAACTGCTGCTCATCCGCCCGGTGGGACGGTCAAAAATCCTGCTGTCCAAATACTTGTCAGCCCTGTTTTTTGCCCTCGCTTTACTGGCGGCACATTTCATCTTTTCTTTCCTGACCGGAGGGATTCTGTTCGGATTTCATGATGTCGGCCAGCCGTATTTGACGCTTCAGGATGGAAACGTTGTGGAACGGAGCATGCCGATGTATATCCTGTCCCTGTACGGATATAAAAGTGTAGATTTGCTGATGATGGTCACATTCGCCTTTATGATTTCGACCGTGTTCCGCAGCAGCGCACTCGCCATCGGCCTGTCGATCTTCTTGATGTTTACAGGCGTCCAGGTCGTCAACCTGTTAAGCCAGTATGAGTGGGTCAAATACATCCTGTTCGCCAATACTAACCTGATGCAGTATGTAAACGGTGTGCCGCTCGTCGAAGGCATGACCATGACCTTTTCCATCATCATTCTGGCCGTTTATTTCATCCTGTTTAATGCGATTTCCTGGCTGATTTTCACGAAGCGGGATGTGGCGGCATGATACTAGCATAAGGGCAGTGCATGAAATCGAGCCCTGCAACGGAAATTCAATCACCCAGATTTATTCCGTTAAAGAGTGATTTAATAGAAAAAGGCCAGAAGCTTATAGCCTCTGGCCTTTTTGCGTATGTCATGACTATCAGTGGAAAATGCAAATCAATCAAGAAACCGGTCCTGGTTCTCTTTTGAAGGGATCAGGCATTGATCTTTCCGCCCAAACCAGCTGTACCGGTTCTTGGCGATCTGATCATATACCCAGTCCCTCAGCCTTTTTGGGATAAACCGAAACGGATAGAGCATCCTCGCCGGCCCGCGCAAATGCCGGCATATTCGCAGCACTGCATCTGACTTTGTATAGTAAATGTCATTTTCGATAAGGACGATACTGTCTGTTTCAGGCCCAATTCCGTATTCCTTTAAAAGCTCCTGCCCCCTGTCACCTTGCAGGGAAGCAAATCGAAAGTGTCGAGAAGGATCCCTTTTCAAAATGAACTGGACACTTTTGCTGCAAACATTGCATACACCGTCAAACAGGATGATGCCCGGCATTTTGTCCACCGCCCTTCTGACAGCTATTTTATCATACGCCGCCAGATTGTATGAATATGGAAAAGGCCTGCCATTTGCGGACGGCAGGCCTTTTGGACTCGTTCTTTTCCATGCCAATTACGGTTGGACTCGTTTTAGCACGGTATTTGTATTGAATGGGCTCGTTTTATACGCGGGTTTTGCAGCAATCCAATCGGTATGACGGTTTACAGAACGACCCCGCCATCAATGCTCAGGGTTGTACCCGTAATGAAGCGGGCTTCATCAGAAGCCAGGAATGCATAACCGTTGGCGATATCTTCCGGATAACCAAGATCGTTAAGTGTCGATTTGCCTTTCATCATATCAAGGACTTTTTCAGGCATTTTTTCTGTCATTGGCGTCAGGATAAAGCCCGGTGCTACGGCATTTACACGGATTTTATATTTTCCTAATTCTTTTGCCCATGTTTTGCTCATGCCGATGACGCCCCATTTAGTTGCAGCATAGTTTGTCTGGCCGAAGTTACCGTAAAGGCCCACAACGGAAGAAGCATTCAGGATTGCGCCGCCATTGCCAAGTTCTTTCATATGTTTCGCAGCGGCCTGGCCGACGTTGAAAACACCTTTCAGGTTCACGTTAATGACGCGGTCCCACTGTTCTTCAGTCATTTTTTCGAGTTTTGCATCTGCTGTAATGCCGGCATTGTTGATGACAGCGTCAAGCTTGCCATATTCATCAACGACTTCCTGCATGCTCTTTTCAACGTCTTCACGATTTGTGACGTTGACGGCCTTGCCGGAAGCTTTGCCTCCTTCTCCTTTTATTTCTTCGACTGTGCGGTTGATATCTTCTTCATTCAAATCCCAAACGATAACAACAGCGCCTTCGCGTGCGAATTTTTTAGCGGTCGCCTCACCTATGCCGCGTCCTCCGCCTGTTACGATCGCTACTTTGTCTTGTAATCTCATTATGATCTCCTCCAGTTTTCATTCAATCTATCAATCTGGTTACAAACATTATTAAATCAGGCCGATAGTGGCAAAGATGATCGCCACCACGACAGAAGCAATCGGAATCAGTGAACCGACAACAAAGATATCTTTATAGGAATCTTTGTGCGTCATTCCGGTAATGGCCAGCAAAGTCAAAACCGCCCCGTTATGAGGAAGTGTATCAAGACCACCAGATGACAATGAAGCGATTCTATGGAAAGCCGCTGGATCGATGCCGGCATTCATCGCCATTTCCAGGTATTTTGATCCCAAAGCTTCCAGTGCGATCCCCATACCGCCGGAAGCAGAACCTGTGGCACCGGCAAGAATATTAACCGCAACCGCTTCAGAGATAAGCGGGCTTCCCTGGATGCCGAGGACGAAATCTTTCAGCGTTTCGAACCCCGGTACCGCTTTTACGACAGTACCGAAACCGACGGCAGCACTTGTATTGATAATGGCAATAACCGATCCGCTCGCCCCGCCATTGATGGATCCGATAAACTTTTTCAAATGGCTCATGTTTAATAGCATAATCAGCACTATACCCGTAATCAAGGCAATGATGATGTCCCATTTGAAAATATTAAGAGTAGCGATTACGGTAATAAGCGGCAGGAATGACAGAAATGCATTCGGCAGCTTGCTTTCATCAATTTCTTCAACATCCTGATCTTTCGGCTCGGTAAAAACTTCACCTGCTGCCGTCAGCTTCTTTTGGCGCCCGATCAAGTAAAAATATCCGCCGACTCCCATAACAAGTGCACCTGCAATACCCATGATCGGTGCAGCCGTAGGTGTTGTGTTAAAATACTGCATCGGAATCAGGTTCTGGATCTGCGGCGTGCCCGGTAAAGCTGTCATCGTGAACGTGAAGGAACCGAGTGCGATCGCACCTGGAATCAAGCGGCGCGGAATGTTCGCTTCACGATACAGGGCAACTGCAAGAGGATACATCGCAAATACAACTACGAAAAGGCTGACACCGCCGTATGTCAGTACGGCAGCCCCTACAACAACACCGAGAATGGCACGCTTTGTGCCAATAATCTTCGTAATCCAGTGGGCAACCGCCTGGGCCGCACCTGTATCTTCCATCAACTTACCAAAGATGGCACCCAGCATAAACACCGGGAACCATGCTTTTGCAAAACCTACAAATCCCCCCATGTACGTGTCGGTATAAGCCGGCAAAAGATCCAGCCCGCCGAACAAGGCAACAACTCCTGCTGTAACTGGAGCGATCCAGATAATGGACCATCCCATATAGGCCAGGACCATTAAAAGTACCAATCCAAGAAAAATTCCTAGCATGCAAACTACTCCCCTTTATCTCTTTATTTTTTATGGAAGGCTCTGTTAAACACTCGTGTTGATTTCCGTTGCAGGTACTCGCTTTCACCATAGGACAAGTGCGACATCTGTTCCTGCTTCCCTCCGGTCGCACTCACAGTGTCTTCTTTGCCGCGGGGCGGGCGGTGAGCCTCCCTCATCGCTCTCGCTCTTCCGGGATCTCACCTGTCCCGCCAGTCCCGCTGGGGTCTCGCACCTTCCACTCCAATCAACAAGTGAAAAAATCAACATTGTGCTTTAACACAGCCTTATGGAAAGAAATGATGGGGAAAAACCGCCTGAAGCGGCCATTCCCTTCATTTCCAAACATCGCCAGTTTAGTTATGGACCGGCTTCAGGTCCTCTTCCTTGATGAATTCCGCAAGGCCCATTTTTTCTTCTCGGAAAATACGGGCATCCATTTCCTTCAAATCATCCGCTATGATCGGCTTGAAGTCCATTTGGCCGAGGATATCTTTTTCGAGATCCATGCCCGGGGCGATTTCTGTCAGGACAAGTCCTTCCGGCTTCAATTCAAAGACAGCGCGTTCTGTAATGTACACAACCGGCTGGCCGACCTCGTTTGCATAATCGCCGCTGAATGTAATATGCTCGACATCGCTCACCATCTTCTTGAACTTTCCTTCATTAGCAATTGAAAGCATGCCGTTTTCAATGTTCACTTTCAAGCCGCCGGCCGTGAAGGTGCCGCAGTAGATGACCTTCTTGGCGTTTTGCGTAATATTGATGAAGCCGCCGGCACCGGCGATTTTCGGACCGAACTTGCTGACATTGACATTCCCGTGCCTGTCAAGCTGGGCCAGCCCCAGGAACGCGACATCCAGTCCGCCGCCGTCGTAAAAATCAAATTGATACGGCTGATCGATGATTGCATCCGGGTTCACGGAAGCCCCGAAACTCAACCCGCCGGCCGGAACACCGCCAATCGGCCCTGATTCAAGCGTCAACCGCATCTCATGCCCGACACCTTCTTCATTGGCAACTGATGCCACCCCTTCAGGCATGCCGATGCCAAGGTTTGTGATCGCGTTCGGGACAAGTTCCATGGCAGAACGCCGCGCGATGACTTTCCGCTCATCCAGCTTCATTTTTTCCAATGAATCGACCGAAACTTTGATTTCACCGGAGTAAGCTGGATTGTAGTCTTCAGCAAACGTCTGCATATGCTGCTCCGGTTCCGCTACAACAATCGCATCAACCAGGATGCCAGGGATTTTAACCATGCGCGGATCCAAAGAACCGTTTGCGACAACCTTTTCAACCTGGAGAATGACAAGGCCTCCGGAATTCCGCGCCGCCTGAGCGATGGACAGGAATTCAAGCGTCGCCGCTTCCTTTTCCAGCGTCGCATTTCCGTTTTCATCGGCATAAGTGCCGCGAATTAACGCAACATCAATCGGGTGGGTTTTATAAAAAAGATAATCTTCGCCGTCAATTTCCATCACGCGCACAATATCTTCCTTCGTCGAGTCATTCAGCTTCCCGCCTTGAATGCGGGGATCCACAAAGGTTTTCAATCCGACACGGGTCAGCACGCCCGGCTTGCCCGCCGCAATATCACGGAACATGTGGGAAACGACGCCCTGTGGGATGTTATAAGCCTGAATTTTATTGTCGACCGCAAGCTTTTGCAGCTTTGGCGCCAATCCCCAGTGGCCGCCGATGACGCGGGAAACGAGACCTTCATGTCCGAGATGGTTAAGGCCTCTCTCCTTTCCATCTCCCTGACCAGCTGCATAGATAAGCGTCACATCTTTTGGCGCCTGTTCTTTTTTAAAGCGCTCTTCAATCGCTATCGACAGCGCTTCCGGATGGCCGTTACCGACGAATCCGCCAGTCGCAATCGTCGAACCATCTTTTATTTTAGCTACCGCTTCCTGTGCGCTCATTACTTTAGATCCCATACAGATACCCTCCATCTTGTAAGCGTTTTAAAAAGAAAGCTCCCTAATGGCTGACTTTCCTGAACGCTGTTATTCTTCTGTCTTGTTTTTTCATAAAGAGATCATGATCTTTATTTACACATTTATCTATTGCAAAAGCCGTGCCAACTTTTATAAATCCGTTAAATATTTTTGTTTTTTATACACGGAGTGGTATACGGCCATTTCAGGCTTAAATGATATCGGTTTGAATAAACGGGACAAATAGCTGCAGGATTCTACAAAATTTTTATTCCAGCGGGTGTGTGTACGGGATATCGGACACAATCTCGGTAATATTCTTTATGTGTACGGATTTTCGTACGGTATTTATGGAAGCGCATTCAAAGTGTGCGGATTATCGGACAATTTTTCGAGTGATTGTTTACAGTCTGGGATTTTTATTTTTTTCAGTGAAACATTGGGGATAATATCATGTTTTTTCCAGTGTGGGGCAATGGGGGGGGAAGTCCTGTCGTTGAATCTGATTAATGGATGCGGCAGGAAGGCGGTCGGAGTGAATGTGGGGGGGAGTGCTGAAGAAGTCTGTATGGCGTGAAACTAGCTTTGAATGGCGTGAAACAACTGCTCTGGCGCTGAACATCCGCGTTTTGGCGTGAAAACCGGATGACTCCGCTCGATAACACATCGGCTTGGCGTGAAAACGGCAAGTTATGGCATGATAAATGAGTCCGGCTCCTGCCTGACCCGGGATACCGCTTGAAATACAGGCTATACGGCAAGATACGACCTCGGTACGGCGCGAAACGCGCCCTGGTTTCGGTGTAACCTGATTAAAATTACTCTCCATCCTGATAAAATTTGCTGTTTTACTAGAGTTTTAGCCTTTTCCTTACAAAAATGCCTTCACTCCTCACCTGGACTTCGCATTCCACCTTGCAGCACGTCTTTACTTGTACGGGTCCCCGTACACTTTGCCAAATCGATATACTTTATGTCCGGATTTCCATACATCATTATTGCAATCGCTTTCAAAGCGTCCGGATTTTCGTACGTTTCAGGTGGATTGCCTGGCAATTGCCTCGCAATTGCCAGGCAACAAATAAACACACAAAAAAACCGACGCCTACTAATGCGTCAGTTTTTTGCTTCCCTCGGTGATTCCGTGTTTGTTCATTTTTTCGTACAGTGTTGACCGGCTAATATGGAGGAGCTGGGCCGCTTTGGTTTTGTTTCCATTGGCGATTTGGAGGCTGTCGATGATGGCTTGCTTTTCCGTCTCCTCCATCAGTTGCTCAAGCGGGCTGACTGATTCGGGCACTTTCATTCCGGTCACTTTCTCCGGCAGATGTTCCGGTTGGATGGATTGACCCGGATCAATCAAGTTGATAGCCCGCTCAAGGACATTTTCAAGTTCCCGGACATTCCCGGGCCAATCGTAATTCATCAGGTACTGCGCTGTCCGCTCCCCAATGCCGCCGACCAGCTTATTTAGCCGTCCGGACAATTTATTCACCAGGTACCTGGTGAGGAGGAGGATGTCATCGGAGCGATCTCGCAATGCGGGAATATTCACCGTGATGACATTCAGGCGATAAAATAGGTCCACCCTGAATTCGCCTTTGTCGACCATTTCCTCCAGATTGCGGTTTGTCGCGGCGATGATCCGGACATCAACCGCTTTGCTGCTCGTTGCACCGATTTTTTCCACTTCCCGTTCCTGCAGGACCCGCAAAAGCTTAACCTGCATATGAATCGGCAGTTCCCCGATCTCATCAAGGAAAATCGTCCCTCCGTCAGCCGCTTCAAATTTTCCACTCTTGCCGCCTTTGCGGGCGCCAGTGAAAGAGCCCTCTTCATAGCCGAACAGTTCGGATTCCAGCAAATCGGCAGGGATCGCCGCACAGTTCACTTTCACGAAAGCTCCGAATGACCTTGAACTAGCATTATGGATTGCATGGGCGAAAAGCTCTTTTCCCGTCCCGCTCTCTCCAAGCAGCAGGACATTGGAATTAGTCTGAGCTGCCCGCTCAGCGATTTTCTTCGCCTGTTCGAGCGACTCGCTTTCGCCGATCAGGTTGTCAAACTGATACTTCGCTTTATTGATTTCTTTCAATTCACCGCGATACTGCTCCAGCTCTTTTTCCATTTTGCGGATTTGCCTGTGAAGGGAGTTCAAGTCACTCAAATTCCGGAACAGCACTTTTCCGACCGCACCTGTAATGACCCCGTTTTTGATGATCGGAATCCGGGTTGCAATCATGTAATTTCCTTTTATTTTTTGGAGGCTGGCGATTTCGGGCTTGCCGGTTTTTACGATCAGGTGCATACGGGTATTTTCAATGACATCAGCCACATGTTTGCCGATTACCTCTTTCTCGGAAACGCCGAGGAATTTGGCGTATTCCTTACTCAGCATCGTGATATACCCTTCTTGATCGACAACGACAATTCCGTCGTATGCAATATCCATGATGGTTTTCAGGATTTCCGAAGTATTTTTCTCTGTTGTCAGTTCTTCCAATGCACTGCGGTAATCGGTAATATCGCTCAGTACAGCGACGGCTCCGATCTCACGGCCGTCTAGGCGGATCGGCGTCCGATTGACGATCAGGGACATTCCGTTACATTCAACCGGTTTGCCGCCGGTGCCGGCGCCTGATTCGATCAAATTCCGGATCAGGGTGTTCGGGAGCGCTTCAGATAATGGCTTTCCTATCACATCTGCCGCTTTTACCTCCATGATCTGCTCGGCCTTTTTATTTATGATCGTCAATTTTCCGTCGGGATCAGTGGAAACAATGCCGTTATCGGTGGATTCCAGCAGTGCCTCCATGCTTGTTGCCATATTTTTATACTTTTTATAATAGGCTTTCAGGAGGTCCGTTTTTGTCAGCATCCCGACAAGGCGTTCGCGCCGGTCTAATACCGGAAATTTTTCGGCTAGCTCATCAAAAATGACAATCGCTTCTTCATCTTCATAGATAACCTTGGCCGAGACATCCATAATGTCATTTACCGGTGTCTCACTTGGCAGTCCCTGTTGGACTGCATCAATCAATTGATTGTTTGTGACTATCCCAATCAGGTGCTGGCCGTCATCGATGACAGGCACACTATCAATTTGATTTTCCTTCATCACATTGGCAACCTCACGCACGCTGTTGGTGGCGGATACAGCGATCGGACTCTGGCTCATAACCATTTTGACTTTCACGTAACAGCACCTTCTTTGTAAAAATCATACTGACTGTATTATAACCAGCAAAAAAAAGAAAAGATACCGTTACGGTACCTTTTCATAAATGGATACTCTGTGTCTAGTCCCTTGCTACGACAAGCGATGTTCCCATGCCTCCGCCGATGCAAAGTGTTGCCAGACCGGTTTTAGAGTCGCGTTTCATCATCTCATACAGCAACGTGACCAGAATTCGCGTTCCGGAAGCCCCGACAGGGTGGCCAAGTGCGATGGCACCGCCATTGACGTTCACTTTTTCCGGATCGAGTTCCAGGTCGCGCACAACTGCAAGGGACTGGGCCGCAAACGCTTCGTTCGCTTCAATCAGGTCGATATCTTTAATATCCATATCGATTTTTTCAAAAGCGCGCTTTGTTGCCGGCACCGGGCCGTAACCCATGATTTTCGGATCAAGGGCGGCAGATCCCCACGATTTGATCGTTGCAAGCGGCTTAAGTCCAAGCTCGTCAGCTTTTTCTTTGGACATCAGCACGACCATCGCTGCACCATCATTGATGCCTGAAGCGTTGCCGGCTGTCACTGTGCCATCCTTTTTGAAGGCAGGGCGGAGTTTTGACAGTTTTTCCATTGTCATGCCGTGCTTCGGATATTCATCGGTATCAACGATTTTCGGTTCGCCCTTTCGCTGCGGCACAGTAACCGGAACGATTTCATCATCAAAGCGTCCTTCTTTCTGGGCTTTTTCAGCCCGCTGCTGGCTGCGGAGCGCAAACTCATCCTGCTCTTCACGGGAAAGGTTCCACTGTTCTGCAATATTTTCAGCAGTAACGCCCATATGAATATCATGGAAAGCATCTTGAAGGGCATCCTTGAGCATCGTATCAACGATTTTGCCGTCACCCATGCGCTGGCCCCAGCGTGCATTCGGCATCACGTAAGGCGCCTGGCTCATGCTCTCGATACCGCCGGCAAGCACGACATCCGCATCACCAAGCTGGATGAACTGCGCCCCCATGCTTACTGTCCGCAGGCCTGATCCACACAATTTGTTGATTGTGATGCCGGGAACCGACTCAGGCAAACCTGCTTTAATCGCAACCTGCCTGGCCGGATTCTGGCCAAGGCCAGCCGATAAAATATTACCGATCAGCACTTCATTTATCTCTTCCGGGCTCACACCCGCACGTTTAATCGCTTCTTTCGCTGCTGCCACACCAAGATCCACAGCCGAAACTGAAGCAAGCGCTCCACCGAATGATCCGACAGGTGTCCTGGCTGCCCCTACAATCACTACTTCTCTCATTTAAAAATCCTCCTCCATCATTTCGAATTCGATTAATTTAATATGCAAAAATCATGCCAAGCATATAACCTTTTACCGGAACTCCTCTGTTATTGGCCGCCTGCAGTTCGTTTCAGACCGAGAAACTACAGTTATCCCATTACGAAAATTTCAGAGAGAAAGTCATCCATTCATCACTGACTTCCCTGCGCCTGATTCAAAAGGTGCTGCTCAATGACACGTTCCACTTTCGGCAATACATAATGGCTGCCTTCTCCATTTTTCACATCTTCAATTAACATGGCTGTCAGGAAGTCACCCTTTTCGGCATCGAAGGCAACAAACCAGCCATTCTCCTGCCCCTTTTCATCCTTGCTCTTCTTCAGCTCGGCTGTCCCGGTCTTGCCGGCAAGCCTTACATTTGGAACATCCACCGAGCGGGCCGTGCCATTCGGGGATTCAACAACCTGAATTAAATCCTCACGGATAATGCGTGCGGTTTGTTCACTCATAACGCCTTCATGCCAGACTTCTCCCTGTTCCGCATCCTGTTTGATCAGCTGCGGGCTGATCAGATTTCCATTGTTCAGAAACGGTGTGTACATAAAGGCTAGATGAACCGGAGACGTTTCGACTTCGGCCTGGCCGTACCCGGTGTCTGCTAGCTGAATTTCATTTTTGAATCCGGCGTCCGCTGCGAGAATCGATTCATAAACCGGATATGCAAACGGGACACCTTCATTAAATCCATATTTTTTAGCTGACTCAGTGAATTTTTCTTTTCCGATAGCAAGAGCCGCCTGGGCAAAATAAATGTTATCGGAAGTGACGAGCGCCTTTTCAAGATTGACCGGTCCGCCTGGATCCGAAACCCGGGTAACATGATAATCACCCCATGACGAATCCTTTTTCCATGTTTTTCCGGAAACATTGATCGTTGTTTCCGGTGTGATCGCACCAGTTTCAAGACCGATTGCCGCTGTAATCGGCTTGAATGTCGACCCGGGCGCATACCGCATGCCGAATCTGGCCAGCAGTTCCTCTTTGCCGGCACTGCCGCCCGGCCGGTTCGGGAGCTGGTCATTCGGGTCATAAGAAGGCGCACTTGCCATTGCCAAAATCTCTCCTGTTTTCGGATGAATGGCTACGCCTGCCCCCTGTTCGCCAGCAAGCTGGCCGTACATACCTTCTTGAATGGAAATATCAATCGTGAGCCGGATCGTTTCCCCATGCTTCGGCGGCTTCTCCGCCAAAACGGCAGGATCTCCTTCACCGCTTACAATATCGACCCTCGCACCGGGTTCCCCGCGGAGTTTTTCCTCAAACACTTTCTCGAGACCGCGCCTGCCGATAAAATCATTCGACTTATAATTCATCTCTGGATGTGCTTCAATATCCTCGGCAGTCACTTTCGCTACATATCCTGTCAAATGGGCGGCAGCTTCCTTATACGGATATACCCTGTCCGCCACTTCTTTCACCATGGCTCCTTTTACAGCCCGGGCTTCTTTGCTCGTTTCCACATCATCGGCCGGAATCCTGGCAATCGGCACAAAGCTTTCCGGGCTGACCCATGATAAGCCGAGCTGCTTGCGGATATGATCCTCGGATACCCCAAGGATTTCCGCTGTCTCTTTGATCGATTGATCTTCCTGGCCTTCCATCCGGCCTGGCACCATACCTACTTCAAGCACTGTACCCTTTGTTGCAAGCTTAACGCCATCGCGGTCTTCAATGTCGCCGCGTTCAGCGGGCAGCGTAACCGGAATTATTTTATCTCCCGGAGCCAGTTCTGGAAAAATCATCGTCGTGTCCCATTTGACCGTCCAGCGCTCTTCTTCCTCAACTTCTTCCTGTTTCAGGACCGCCTCGTGATCGAATTCAATCGGACCCGCAACCGTATCCATTTTTACATGATAAGGAAATGTCACCGTCCCGTTTTCCCCCGGCTCCACCTCCTCTTCCGGCCGGTCAAACTTAACTTTGAGACCTTCAACATCAAGGTCTTCATAAATCTTTTCATAACGGCCGGCAAAATCCTCTTTGCCTATTCTTTTTTTCGTCTCTGCCGTAAGCATGCTGTACATGCTGTTAAAATCCTGCTCATTCCAGTGCTCCACATATTTCGCAAAAGCATCTTCAGGCTTCGGTTTTTCAGCACAGCCGCTCAATGAAAGGAAACTCAATGCCGTAAGAATAAGTAATATATAAAAATAAAATCTGCGCTCCATGTTGGTCCCCCTTTCTTTTTTACAACTAAAAAGCGCCTGTACGATCGCAAATACCGGCTTGTTTTACATAAAGAAAAGGCTGCGGCTATACCGGCAGGCCTTTTGATTCTCCGATTCCAAGCTTTTCGGTCATAAGCGCCTCTATTTTTTCTTTTTCTGCCTTCGGAATCAGCATCGTTTGATGTTTGCGGGTGAAAAACGCCTGCTTGTGATAAATACAGAGCCGGTAATGGAGTCCGCTCCCATTCCACCGGTAAGAGCTGACTTCCTCCCAGGGAATGGTGAACCCGTTTATTGTGATCCCTTTTGTCCTGATTTCCATCACATTAAATAATAGAACCAGGGTGAAACTGTAAAGCATTCCCATCGGAAGCAAAAAGAAGAGTTGACTTGAAACCGGGTAAAAGTAAAAACCTGCCGCTGCACCGGAAACGAACAGCCCCGCCAGCGCCACAGCCGCCCTATACTGCCATGTATCCGTTGACTTTATGACAATCGAACCAAATTCGGTCTGAAAGACATGCCCATAGGGATACAAGATATCACCGAACTCCTTTTGCCTGAAAAAGTGATAAATGACCGAGCAGAAATTCACGGCAAAGAAAAACAGGGCTGTATAAACGACCAAAACAGTCCAGTCCAATCCATATGCCTCCTTTTTGCCTTTCCAATTACAATAGTTCCAGGCCTTAGCTGTCATCAAAATTGCTTACATGCCTCCTTTACTTTTTCTAAATAAAACAAGAAATTCCTGCTTATGGGTCGGAAAAGACTGAAATATCGATAGTGACGCTGTATATTTTCGTCGAATTGAGTGGTGGGGATGTGATGGCTAGGCACCATCTGTGGGCGGATTTCACGCCGTTTCTTCCTGTTTTCGCGCCAATCTGGTTTCGTATCCCGCCGAATCGAGCATATTTCAAGCCGCTGCGACTCACTTTCACGCCTTTCGGTTCCTTTTGCGCCGTTCGAGTGGGGGTTCACGCCATATGAACGAGTTTTCACGCCAAAATCAATTTCAGGTGTGGCGATTGCGGCGGGCGGATTTCACGCTGTTTCTTCCTGTTTTCGCGCCAATCTGGTTTCGTATCCCGCCGAATCGAGCATATTTCAAGCCGCTGCGACTCACTTTCACGCCTTTCGGTTCCTTTTGCGCCGTTCGAGTGGGGGTTCACGCCATATGAACGAGTTTTCACGCCAAAATCAATTTCAGGTGTGGCGATTGCGGCGGGCGAGTTTCGCTCCGTTTCTCCACGTTTTCGCGCCAATCTGATCTCTTTTCACGCGGAATCATATATGTTTCACGCGACAGCGACTCGTTTTCACGCCATTCGGTTCCTTTCGCGCCGTTCGAGCCATGTTTCACGCCATTCGAACGAGTTTTCACACCTAACAAAACCTCATGCACGGTTCATCACTACACTAAAGAAACCTTTCACATCCGATGAACAAGTTTTCACTTACTAAAACTATATCTTCCCGGTATGGTGTTTATTCCCTCCTCAACTGACTACAGGGGATTTTCATACTTCTCCCCCTCAACAGCCAAACTAAAATAAAGGAGGGATGAAGATGGCAGAAGATAAAAAGCGTAAGACGGAGATCGAGCATCCGCATATCAGGGAAATCGAGCACGTCACCAGGCATCCGGGCATCGAGCAGGATTTCACAATGCGTATTCCCGCACAGCCGCCGGCAGACATCACCGGGCTGGAAACGTCCACTGAAGCAAGAAATTGATTTTGAGCGCCATCCTTTTGGCAGCATAGCATTGTGCGTTTTCAAAATGCGATCGAGCTGCCTGCCGCTGTTTCGATCGGGTGCGCAGAGAGCGTGCGACTTTAAAGAAAAACTCGCTATTGCCAGGCCTTTTTATAAAATCGGCCGCTGCATTTTTCAGAAAAAAAGAAAGCATAGCGCCATATGGTGCTATGCTTTCCCTGTATACTCCTTAAAAAGGAGGAAAAAACCCCCGTCACGCCCCGCAGGTTACGCCGGCGGTTTCTTCTGATAATCAAAGTTCATCCGTGAATTTATATAGGGCATCAGCGACGCCGTTTTCATCATTTTCGGCTGTCGTCATGGAACACATCGCTTTGATTTCCGGGTTTGCATTCCCCATCGCCACGCTGTAGCGCGCTTTTTCAAACATTGAGACATCGTTGAAGTTATCCCCGATCGCCATCGTGTTTTCCATCGGAATTCCGAGGGAATCTGCCAGCAGCTCCAGGGCATTACCCTTGGAAGAGTCTTTATGCTGCAGCTCGAAGTTATTGTCAGCTGAAGAGACGATGGACACATGCTCAAGGCCCCTGAATTTATTCCAACCCTTTTCAAGCTTGCCGGGATCCATGGAAAAAGCGAGGACTTTATAATACTCTTTAGTGCCTTCCATAATATCAGCGGCTGTTTTGAAATAGCTGAACTCGCCCTGGTCATAATGCTTGTTGACCATATAAACGAAATCCGTTTCATCAAATTCCGGATTTGCACTTTTAAAACGGTCGATTTCCGCAAGCATCCGCTCACGGCCGTTTTCCGGGGTGAAAATCGCCTTATCGGTATAGACTTCAAAATGGAAATCTTCTTCAGCGAGCCACGTGACGATCCGGTCAATATCCTCATTCCGCATCGGAATCGACCTGAGCAGCTCGCCGTTTTTGGAATGGGCGGTTGCCCCGTTCGTGCTGATCACATGGGTGTTAATCCCGAATACGTCCGTAATCTGATTGACGTCATAAAAGATCCGGCCGGTCGCAATCGCAACCTCGACGCCATTTGCCTGGGCATGCCGGATGGCGTCCACATTCTCCTTGCTTATTTCCCCCCGGTTGTTTAAAAGGGTTCCATCCATATCAATTGCTACAAGTTTCATGCTGTCAACTCCTCTTGTCTCTTGGATCGTCATTTTCTGTTGTCATAATTGTTACGCCTGCCTGATTTAACAGTTGCAGAAACGGTTCATCCGGAAGCCTGTCGGTCACCAGGACATCGATGTCCTCAAGTGTAGCGAACTGGTAAAAATACGGTTTGCCGAACTTTGAGTGGTCCGTAAGCAAAATGACTTGATCGGCCTGCTCAATCATCTTCTTTTTGATCATGCCGTCTTCTTCATATTGAATGGCAATGCCGGTATCCATGATTCCCCCAACACCGATAAATGCTTTATCCGCATGGTATTCCGCCAGTTTTTCCACAGCTGACGTCCCATATAAAAACCGGTGGTGCTTGTTGAGCCTGCCGCCAAGCAAGTATGTTTCGACCCGGTCCTTTTGCGATAGGATTTCCACCTGGTTGATGGAATTGGTCACAACGGTGATATCCACAGCTGCAAGGCTTTCCGCACAGGCCTGGACCGTTGTCGAGGTATCCAGAATGATGTTTTCCCCGTTTTTGATCAGGGATGCGGCCATTTTTCCGATCGCCCGCTTTTCCTCCGATACAACCATCAGCCGATCCTGATAAGTCTTAAGCCTGCCTTCAAGATCAGGCAAGACCGCTCCGCCCCGCGTTCTGTTCAATGCCCCCTGTTTTTCAAGCTTAACGAGGTCACGCCGCGCCGTATCTCTGGATACATCAAACATCCGGCAAATGTGATCAATCGAGATTCGTTTATGCTCTTTTATGTAGTCAAGGATGGATGCCATCCGCTCTTCCTGATACATATCTGCCTCTCCATTATCGTAAGGATTTATACTTTTATCATAAGTGATTTTAAGTAAAAATGCAATGTTTTGCGTTTTATTAAGCTGTATATTGCACTTTTACTTAAATCGACTTAATTCGACTTATTTCGACTCAGCTAAAAAAGATGCACACTATACGCTATGAGCAGTTGGGCGCCGAAATAAGACCCCATCACCAAATATTCCGCAAGGGAAAACCGTTCTTTGAACCGGTTCCAGGCAAGCACGGCATCGGAAAAATAAAAAAGCAGGGCACCGCTGACAGCGGCTTTATTTCCTGTCATCGCCGCAGCGAGTACCATCATGGAAATCACAGCAATATAAAAGGTTACAGCGATAAGCAACCCGCCCCCTCCTTCTTCGGCAACTTCATTTTTTAACGAAGCAAAAAACAGACTGCCGCTTACAGCGAGTAACAAAACGGCAATAATCGGAAAAACCTCAAGAAAACCGAGCGTAGCCTCACGCCAGAAAGCTGCCGCATATAAAACATGTGCAGCGAAAAAGCTGGCAAGCCCCTGCAAAAAGCGGTCTGATGGAAGCATAAGAAACACATCCCCAACCAATGAAAGCAGCAGTCCGGCCAGGATCAGCCACCCGTAAGTTGAATCAAGAGCACCCCCGCTCATACTGAACAAAATGATGAAAAACATGGTTCCTGGTTTTAATATGTACTTCACCACCGGCTTATTATGCCGGATGGCTGCAAGATAAACTCCGCCTGAAACGATGGCTGCCGCCGCAAGGGCAAATGCCGGGTTCTCCATACCGCACCACTCCTTTATTTGCCGACTATTTCGCCAGCCCGGAGGTGAAACCCTTCTGTTTTTTGAGTGCCTGTCCAGAAAGGTTGAAAACCAAAGGCATTCAGCCAACATTCGCTCAGTTCAAATAAAAAGGTCTCCTTAATAGAAGACCCGGTATTCCTATTCGCTCTCCGCAAATTGCTGGCATTCCCTCGCGCAATGCATACATACCCTGGCACAGTGCTGGGATTCAGCATCCTGAAATCTCATACATTCATTGGCGCAGCGCTGGCAAATGTAAGCACACACTGCTGCTACACGCCGTGAAAGCCGGCTATGACGGCCGAGAAAAGCGGTCATCGTATGGCAAATGTCCGCACAATCCCTCAATAAATCTTGCTGTTTCGCACGCATCACCCCATCATTTCTGTAATGAAGCATATGGGTCATGTGTTCACATACCGCTGCACAGTCCTGGACCGTTTTCAAAAGACCGGGCGGCGGTTTGATCCCCATTCCCATTTGCCCCTGCCTGTAATCCACTCCACCATATATCGGCATCCAATTTTGGTAGTACATCCATACGACCTCCCGTTTTTCACTGTCTTTTTCATGATATGAGGGGAGGGATGTCTAAGATTCACTAAATTAAAGCCTCATAAAAGATAAATAATCAGATTTAAAATATGTCAGCTGCAGTCTGTTCTGGAACACCTTTTAGTGGAGCCGGAACGTTTAAAACCGGAAAAGGTGTCACTGAGAATACTGGGATTTCAGTAAAAAAGATAAATGCCAGAACTTGAAGATAAATTGCCTGTTTCAAAAGAATAATCGCAAAAGATAAAGATAAACAGCCAAACTTGAAATATATCAGCTGCTAAGTGATCCGGAACCCCACTTTAAGTGCTGCCGGTATGCTGAAATGGGCTGGCAACTGCGTCTGTAAATTTCCTTGCAGACTATGTTTACTTTTTTAAAAAGAAAAGAACCGCCCATCCTCCAGCGGTTCTTCCTCACTCCAACAATTCCCTGAACGCCGCTTCCCTGTCGTTACACCTGATGAATCTTTCATCCAGGAGGGCAGCGAGAAGCTCCTGTTTGCGTTCGGGGCTGCTGATTTTTTGTTTGATTTCCTTCCGCTTTTCAAAAAGAAACTCCATATATTCTTTATAATCTTCCGGATAGCCGGCGGCAATGTCATCACGGATTTTCCGGGCGAGTTTCGGGCTCGCCCCTCCCGTTGATACGGTGATGCAGAGCCTGCCGCGCCTGATTACTGACGGCACATGGAAGGTGGATTGCTCCGGGTCATCGGCAATGTTGGTGAGTTTGTCGGGTCCCGCTGCCGCCGCGACTTGCTGGTTTACTTCTCTGTCATTGGTAGCAGCAATGACCATGAATGCCGTTTCCGCCAACTCTGCGGAAAATTCACCCTCTATCCAGCAGATGATTTTTTTGAAGTGTAAATCACGAATGAATTCTGTCACTTCAGGCGCTATGACCATCACCGCTGCTTCAGCATCAACCAGGGCACTTATTTTCCGTTCGGCAACTTTACCGCCGCCGACAACCAGGGCTTTCCGCCCTGTCAAATTCAGCATGGCCGGATACAAGTTTTTCATCATGCATCATCTCCTGCAGCAGCAGCGAGACCGGCAAGAACTTCCTCAAGGCCGGCATCAAATCCGACAGCATTACACATAACCAGGCTTTTCAAAGGGGAGATTCTTTGGATTTCAGCTGCTGTTTTTTCCATTCGCTCCGTAAACTTTCCTGTAAACAGAAGATACGGCAGGATATAAATCGTGTCAAAGGGCTCCTTCACCATAGTTCCGAGTACATCCGGATAGGACGGCTGCGCCTCTTTCAAGTAGCAGGTTCGGACTGTGCCGGCGCCATGGTTTTTGAGCAATCCCCCGGCCAGTTTTTCCAGTTCCTTTGCTTCCTTATCTGTCCGGCTGCCGTGGCCTGTCAGCAGGATCGCTTCCGTTCCATCGCCGCGAAATCCTTTTTCCGCCAGTTTTCCCGCAAGGATATCTGCCATTCCTGCACCCCTGCTTAATACGTCACCGTACACAAACTCGACATCCGGAAAGCTGCCTGCTGCCCGCTTTAAAACGGCGGGAATATCGACCCGGGCATGGATTCCGGAAGACAATAGGACAGGCATGGCGGTAATCCGGCGCGCGCCCTGTTCAATACAGCGGCTGATCCCCTCGTCTATAGAAGGTTCGGCCAGTTCCAAAAAGGCAAACTCCTGTATAGGCACTTCCAGCCGGGAGCTCGTTCGGCCGATGAATTCGGCGAACTGGCGGTTTCCCGCTTCAGTCCGGCTGCCGTGCCCGATATAAAGATTCGCTTCCATGCCCTGTCCCTCCCTCAAGTTAATTTATGCTTTTTTAACAGCCGCACTCTCGCTGTTTGTTTTGCTCAATACTGAAATGATCCCTTCTGCATCAGGTGATTCCGCTATGGTTATATTCCCGATTCCATTCCGGCGCGCTGCCTGGGCGGATTGTTCCCCGAAACAGGCGGCTTGAAGCGGCGCCAGCATTGCTTCTGCATCCATGCCGGCTTGAGTCAACGCTTCTTTTAAAAGGCCTGCCGATTTGGCGCACGGGAAAATAACGGTATTGAGTTCCGCATCCTCCAGCATCCGCTTGAAAATCGGGAAATAAGCCTCATCAACTTTTGCTTCGTGTGTTGTGAACAGCTCATACTGATCATACTGCAGGGCAAAAAACCAGCGCTTCCCATATATGGAATCATCTCCGACAATCAACACAGGTTCTCCTGATTGAATCGCATGGAGGTTCCCGGCAATTTCAGCCTGGAAACCCCGCCGGTTCAGTGCTTTGACTGATTTTGATGAACCGCCGAACAGATTCGCTTTAATGCTGCGGATGTCTTTGCCTTCTTTAAAAAGGTTTTCAAAGAAGATATCAATGCTCTCCGGGCTGGAAAAAATGATCGTTTTGTAGTCCTCGACCTTTTCTAATACCCGCTTGCGGCTGGAATCCATCGAGATCCGTACATTTTTCATCTTCGGAAACTCAAATACATCCGCGCCCTGCTCCGCCAGTTTTTCGGCAAGTTCACTTTTCTTCACACCAGTGCGGGCAAGGAGAATCTGGCGGCCGTGAAGCGGCTTGTTCTCAAACCATTTTGTTTTCTCCCTCAAGGAAACGATGTCACCGACAAGCGTGATGGCCGGATTTTTGAATTGGACTGCTTCCGCTTTTGCTGCGATTGTATCGAGTGTCCCTTCGAGGGTCTGCTGGCGGCCGAATGTACCCCATTGAATGAGGATGACCGGTGTTTCCGGTGACTTCCCGTGTTTTTTCAAATTATCGCAAATATAGGAAAGGTTGGCGACACCCATGTAAAAGGCGATCGTATCCACGCCCGCAGCAAGTCCTTCCCAGTTAATGGACGGCTTTCCGTCTTTTGATTTATCATGGGCGGTGACAACGGCGAACGACCCGCCGTATTCACGATGAGTGACAGGGATGCCCGCATATGCAGGTGCAGCAATGCCGGAAGTGATACCGGGTACGATTTCAAACGAAATGCCATATTGAGCAAGGGCTTCCGCTTCCTCACCGACACGGCCGAAGACGTTTGGATCGCCGCCCTTCAAGCGGACAACCAATTTTCCTTCAAGCGCTTTTTCGACGAGTGTCTGGTTGATGGCTTCCTGGCGCAGGAAATGGCGATTCGGCAATTTTCCGCCGTAAATGAGCTCGCAGCCGTCTTTCGCATATGCCAGCAGTTTCGGGTTGGCGAGACGGTCATATAAAATGACATCTGCCTTGCGGATGGCTTCCATCCCTTTAACTGTTATCAGCTTTTCATCGCCCGGGCCTGCACCGACCAGCATCACTTTTCCCTGTTTCATGTGAATCTTCCTTCCTTCTATCTGATTGCGGTCCCGGGGAACAGGCAGTTGCTGCCCCCCTCTTCTGCATCACTCTATGATGATAAAAATGTCGTCGCCTTTCACTTCAACGTTGAATGTTTTTACCTGTCCTTCATCCGGATCCTGAACTTTCCCGTCTACGAGTGAAATTTTCCAATCATACACCGGACAAAAGACAAACGCCCCGCTTACAAGCCCTTCTGACAGGACGCCGCCCTTTGGATGGGGACTGCGGTTTTCAATCGCATAAACGGTTCCGTCCGTCACTTTAAATAAAGCAATTTCTTGTCCGCCTACAGCAATTGTCCTGCCGATGCGCGGCTCCAGCCCGGAATAACTTGCCGCTTTAACCCGAGTCATTGTTTTAATCATATTTGTCACCCCGTTTTTTAGTTTGCCGGTACCGGCGCGTTCCGTTTTGTATAATAGTTGTTCCTGACCGTTTCATCTTCGACTGCCTGTTTCCATGGCTCTTCATAGCGTGCCAGCGTCTGCTGGAGGCGTCCGTTCAGTTCAGCACGCTTCCTGTCATCTTCAAGGACTTCTTTTATATGATCGAGTCCGAAACGTTCCACCCACTTGGATGTGCGTTCCAGGTAGTTGGCTGTTTCACGGTAATACTGCAAGTAGGCTCCGGTAATGTCGAGCAGCTCTTCCTTCGTTTTAACTGTGTAAAGAAGATCCCCGGCCCGTAAGTCCGTTCCACCGTTGCCGCCGACGTAAATTTCCCAGCCGCCGTCAATGCCGACGATGCCGACATCCTTGATGCCCGATTCAGAGCAGTTGCGCGGACAGGCGGATACGCTCATTTTCACTTTGTGCGGTGTATCCAGCCGCTCGAACATTTTCTCAAGTTCGATGCCAAGTCCCATTGAATCCTGGGTGCCGTAACGGCAAAATGTGGAGCCGACACATGTCTTGACGGTACGGAGCGTTTTGCCGTATGCGTAGCCGGATGGCATATCGAGCTCTTCCCAGACGGCTGTCAGATCTTCTTTTTTCACCCCGATCAAAGCAATCCGCTGGCCTCCGGTCATTTTAACAAGCGGGATGTTGTACTTTTCCGCGACCTGGCCGATTTTGATGAGATCCTGGGCTGATGTGACGCCGCCGTACATTCTTGGAACAACAGAGTAAGTGCCGTCTTTCTGGATGTTGGCATGCATTTTTTCATTGACAAGCCGTGAGTCGCGCTCATCCCGGTATTCCGGATAGACCATGCCGAGATAATAATTCAGGGCCGGACGGCATTTGGAGCAGCCTTCTTCAGTGGACCATTCAAGTACATTCATCACTTCTTTAACGGTTGTCAGCCCTTTTTCCCTTATTTCGGCGACAACCTCATCCCGGCTATAGGTTGTACAGCCGCAAATCGCTGTTTTTTGTGAAGATGCATCAAATTCATCACCAAGTGTATGTTCAAGAATGTCCGAAATGACCGGCTTGCATCGTCCGCAGGAGCGCCCGGCATTCGTGCAGCCGCCGACTTCATCGACCGAAGTCAATCCTTTTTCCTGAATCGCTGCAACAATCTCGCCTTTTGTGACCCCGTTACAGCCGCACACCAGTTCATCGTCAGGCATGTCAGCAACACTGCTTGCCTGTTCTGCCCCCGGCGCCTGGAGGATTTCAATTTCCGTCATTTCGGAAATGTCCTCTTTTGCAGTCATCAACCGGAACAGCCTTGAGCTTTCTTTTGTATCACCGTACATGACGATTCCGACAATCCGGTTATCGCGCAGGATCACTTTTTTATAAACACCTGCGAATTCATTATGAATGCGGATGATTTCAGCTGACTCATCGTCGAAAATCTCACCCGCGGAAAACAGATCGACACCTGCAACCTTGAGCTGGGTGCCGGTAACCGAACCTTCATACGGGAGGGCTTTACGGCCGCAAATATGCTCTGCCAGCACTTTTGCCTGTTCGTAAAGCGGCGCAACCAGCCCGTAAGTGATTTCCCGGTGTTCCGCACATTCTCCGACAGCGTGGACCGATTCCACATTTGTCTCCATCAGGTCACTGACGACGATGCCGCGGTTGACATAAAGCCCGCTTTCTTTCGCAAGGCTGACATTTGGCTTGATGCCTACAGCCATGACGACTAGATCTGCTTTTGTCTCGGTGCCGTCGGTAAAGCGCAAGCCTTCGACCCGGTCTTCCCCGAAAATTTCGGCCGTCTGTTTTTCCAGCAGGAAGTTCATGCCCTGGCTTTCCAGCTCCTTCTTCAGCATATCTGATGCAACCGGGTCCAGCTGCCGTTCCATTAAATGGCCCATCAGATGGACGACATCGACTTCCATGCCAAGATTGAGCAGTCCCCGGGCCGCTTCGAGCCCGAGCAGTCCGCCACCGATGACGACAGCTTTTTTATATTTCCCTGCAGCGGCGATCATCGTTTCCGTATCCTGGATGTCGCGGAATCCGGTGACACCTTCTTTATCTGAGCCGGGAACCGGCAGGATGAATGCTTTTGATCCAGTCGCCAAAATCAGTTCATCATATGGAACCCTCGTACCATTCTCAGATAAGACCTGCTTGTTCTGCGTATCGATCGCAGTAACTTTCTCACCGGTATAAAGCTTAATATTGTTTTCTTTATACCAGTCCCAGTTATTCAAGATGATATCGTTCAGCTCCGTGTCCCCCTGCAGGACGGTGGAAAGCTGGATTCTATTGTAATTCGGGTGCGGTTCGGCACCGAAAATCGTAATCTCAAACATTTCCGGATTGAGTTTCTGGATTTCTTCGATTGTCCGGACGCCCGCCATGCCGTTTCCGATCATTACGAGTTGTTTCTTTCCCATATGGAAAACCTCCATTAAAGTTCTTTATATTGTTCATCATTTCACAAATGCTTGCCGACGGCTCCATCCCCCGCATGAGAAGGGGGGAGTCTGTTCATCGTTCCTTGCAGGCTGTTTGATTGTTCATCATTTCACATAATTGCACTTCACTTTATATGTTTTTACCTTTTCTATGTTGTTATTCTATCGTGCAGTGAACGGCCGTTTTGTGACAAGCATCACATAATCGCGGATAATTTGTGAACAATTGGTGTGTGAAGGGTCACATCTTTTGTGTCAGTTAAGATAAACCCGAATGGTCAGGCGTAAGATTTCAATGGATCTTTCGCCTGACTGTTCGGGTCCTTTATTTTGCATCCTATTTTTAAAAACAGTGGAATGGAGCGGAAGACACTCGACTCCAACGGGAAATAGAGGAAAGGCTGAGACCCCGCAGGCGCAGCCGAGGAGGCTCAGCTTCCTCCCCGTGGAAAGCGAGTGTCTGCAGCGGAATGGAACGAACTTGTTTTTTTATCTTTACTGATTATTAGTAAACAGTATACGTTGAATAGATATTGTTCGTCTCTAAGCACGACTTATTTAGTTATGTCCAAAAGTCTTTTCAATGTGGCTTGACCTACGGGTATGTTGCTAAAAGTGCAGCCAGATCACCGGAAACTGATGTATAGGTTTCGCGACACACTACCGTTTCCGGCAGAAAAAGATAAAATGCCAAACTAAAAGAAAAATTGTCCTTTTTAAAAGAAAAATCACCGAACAATAAGAAAAACGCCCCATTTTGAATAGTTAACATGTGGCCGGACCATGTAATCAATTAATTAAACTCATTCAAGACCCGGATTGGTACATCAGAGCACGAAAACAACATAATGGACGCGTTTGCAGGTGAAATTGTCAATCAAAGTCCATAAAAAAAACGCCATCCAGTTTCCTAGATGACGCAGTTTTGCACGCCGCACTCATTGCAACCGAGCAGCCCTTTTAAGTACTCCATATCATGAATCATAATCGATTTATGCTCCGCTGTTACGATCCCCTGGCTTTTCCATATATTCAGGAATCTGTTCACCGTCTCTCTTGTGCTTCCGATGTGCAGGGCAAGTTCATAGTTTGTCGGCACATTCTCGATCATGTAGCCGCCCTCAACTTTTTCACCATACATGTTGACGAGCCTGACCAAAATGGAAGCAAGCGCGCCGCCGGATTGATACATCAAATAATCTTTGAGCTTGGAACTGCTTGCCTCGAGGCTTTCGGCAGCCCAGCGGATGAACTCGAGCGCAATCGCCCCGTTATTGACAAGCAAACCTTCCATATGCGCTTTATCCATGAAATAAATCTGGCAATCTTCTTCCGCCCGCGCCGAACAGGAATACGTATTGCCGCTGAAGATGCCGATTTCTCCACATGCATCATCAGCCTGCCTGATGAAAATGGTGATCTCCCGGCCGTCATCGATTTGCTTATGGACCCGGACCTTTCCCTTCTGGATAAAAAAGATTTTTTTGGCAACTTCGTTTTCTGTAAAAATAAATGTCCCGCGGGCCGCAAAAAATGGCGTGCATTGGCTAAGTATAAATTCCCTGTCATGTGCTTCCAATCTTTTCAGTAAAGGCATCCTTGCCATTCGGCTTCTCCCCCCCACTTCGTTATCAAGCAAATCCGGCTCCCTTTATGCGTAAGCGTTTTCAACAATATCATAATCTTTTACGGTGAAAAGCTCAATAAATAAAAAGGGGTTTGTGAAACCGTTTCGGTAATGTGGGCTGGCACTATCATTTGGGACACAATCCGCCCATGCGGCCAAAACACAAAAAAGCATCATCCAGTTTCCTAGATGACGCAGTTTTGGACGCCGCATTTGTCGCATTTCAGCATGTCGCGGAAGTAATCCATATCTTTGATTGTAATGATTTTGCGGTCCACTTCAATGATGCCTTCCTGGCGCCACCCGTTAATGAAGCGGTTGACCGTTTCGCGGCTGCTGCCGATATGGGAGGCGATGTCGTAATTTGTGATCGGTTCATCGATGACGATGCCGTCTTCCGTTTCTTTGCCGTACATGTTTGTCAGGCGGATCAGGACAGATGCCACCGCTCCCTGGGTCTGGTGCATCATATAGTCCTTCAGCTTGGAACCGCTTGTTTCCAGGCTTTCGGCAGCCCAGCGCAGGAATTCAAGGGTTATGGCTCCGTTGTTTGTCAGGATGCTCTCAATTTTATCTTCGTCGATGCAATATACCTCGCCATTTGTTTCCGCATGCGCCGAACAGGAATACGTAGGTCCGCTGAATGGGCCGATTTCTCCGAATCCGTCATCTGCCCCTCTCAGAAAAACAGTGACCTCTTTGCCATCATCGATCTGTTTATGGACACGGAACGTCCCTTCTTTTATAAAAAAGATTTTTTCCGCTTTATCGCCTTCCATAAAAACAAATGATCCTTTTTTGATCGGAACGAGGGTGGAGTTTGCAATAATCAATTCACGGTCAGCAGGAGTCAGTCTTTGAAGTAAAGGTGTCTTCATAATGTTCCCCCCCAAAAAATGAAGTCATCTATAAAAAAGTAAGTGACAGATCCCTTTTATACTATTTCTATTATAAACGTTTTCCACTGCCGATATGGTAAAAAATGTGTCCATTTTTTAAACAATGTTCAAAAATGCAAAAACCCCTCTGCAGGTTGTGCAGAGGGGAAAGGTGACAGGCACCTATTAAAATACTTTTTTCCGGTCGCGTTCATCTTTGAGGATTTCAACGGCTTCGCGGAAGCGCTGGGAGTGGACAATTTCACGTTCGCGCAAGAATTTCAGGCTGTCGTTGATGTCTGGGTCATCAGAGAGATTGATAAGCCACTGGTATGTAGCTCTCGCTTTTTCCTCAGCAGCAATATCCTCATACAAATCGGCGATCGGGTCGCCCTTTGATTGGATATATGTTGCAGTGAATGGCTGTCCGCCGGTGTTATGGTAGAAAAGGGAGATTCCGTGATTCGTATAATGGCCTTCAAGACCTGCTTCTTTGATTTGTTCCGGTGTTGCGTCCTTAGTGAGCTTCTGCACCATCGCAGCAATCATCTCAAGGTGTGCAAACTCTTCCGTTCCGATATCTGTCAACAGGCCGACCACTTTATCCGGAATCGAATAACGCTGATTTAAGTAGCGAAGAGCGGCCGCAAGTTCTCCGTCAGCACCGCCGTATTGCTCTATTAAGTACTTTGCCAGTTTCGGGTTGCACTGGCTCACTTTAACCGGGTATTGCAGCTTTTTTTCATATGTCCACATGAAGAAGCCTCCTTATTGGGTTGGTTTGCACAATCGGACATTAAACAGGAAGAACGCTTTGACTCTGGAACAAAATGAGACCCTCTGGCATTACTGCCCACACAACGGGGGCCGCGTGTCGGCAGTAATCCTTTTTAGAGCTGCCAGGGCCACGGGCCTGTGCTCCACTGCCAGATCGTTTCCTTGCTGTTTTTTTCAGTAAAAGAAAGCGGCCCGTATTCTTCTTCAACGGCTGCTTTGGCATCATTCCGTTTCTCGGCAAGTTCGTTATATTGCTTAATCGCTTCTTTGTCATCCGGGTGTGTGTCCAAATAAAGGGTGAGCTCCATCATCGCAAAGTGGATCGCCTGCAGTTTTTTCAGGTTGTCTTTAAAGTCTTTCGAAAGCTCCTTATGCATCACTTTTTCTCCTTTCCATCCGCTTTTTCAAAAGGGCTGGTATAATCACTGTAAAGGGCAGGCCACAATGTCCCTTTTTGGAGCGCTTCCTCTATGGAAAACTGTTCAAGGCCAGGCTCCTGAACGCCCATGTACAGATGCGGCGGAGTTTCATATGTCTTTTCCTTCCTTGGCGGGCACGGATCTTCGGCGTTTACATACGGTTTCCACGTTTTGCGGTCAGTTGGCATTGCTATTTCCCTCCTTTAGACATACTCACTGTCCGGCTTCCCTTCCTCACACAGGCATAAACTGAAAAAGGCTTTAAATTTTGTGAAAATTCAATGAAGAAGACCATGCCCGGTTGAGCATGGTCTTACCGTTTAGGATATTCAACCATTCGCCTCTCCGACATAACCGACGCCGAGCACTCGCGCCAGCTCCGGATCAACCGATACAAGATCATCCCTCGTAATCTCTGTAAGCTTCGTTTTGCCGAGTCCGTATACCGGTTTTTTCATGTCCTCCAGGCAGGATTTCAAGAATTTCGATAAATTCAGGGCACTCTGGTCGATATCGAGTTCATCCGCCATATGGCCGCCGCTGATGACCAGCTGCGGCGGGTTGTAAAACGGCAACGGCTTTTCGACCTGTGTTTTCGCCATGGCCATAAGGGCGATTGAACCGATATAAACGGCATCCGCACCAAGCGCCAGGGCTTTTGAGAAGACGGCCGGCCCTTTCATGCCGCCTGCCGCAATGATTTGGTATTTATCGCGCAGCCCTTTTTTCTCAAGGTAACGGGCTGCCCTGCTGATGCCGTAAATGGTCGGCATCCCCACCGTATCCTGCAGCATTGCCGGCGCATGGCCGGTGCCTCCTTCCGCTCCATCGATCACGATGAAATCCGCTTCCGTACGTGTGATGACTTCAAGTTCTTTTTCGATGTTATGTGTCGCAGCGATTTTCACCCCTACAGGGACATCGTAATTCTCCTTATGCCTGTTGATGAAGTCCACTGCATCATCGGCGCTGTTTACACCTTCCAGCCGGGAGTGGTACTGCATGTCCTCGCCTTTTTCAAGCCGCCACGTTTCACGCAGGTTTTCATCGATCGACTTCGCTTTTTTCAACTCGGGCACATTTCCGCCGTGAGCCCCCTGGCCAAACCGCAGTTCAATCGCATCGAGCCTGGCAAGGTCCTCTTCTGTCATGAGCCTGTCCCTGCTCACCTGGCCAATGAGCAAGTCCGCCGCCTGCCTTTCCTCTTCAGGAAGCGAAGACTCACCCGTATTTGTCGCTGTCCCGGCAAGTGAGGCCCCTTTTGCGAGCGCCACCTTTGCCTGCGGGCTCAAGGAACCGCCGTAGCTCATTGCCGTAATCATGATCGGCATTTTGAGCTTCAGCGGCCGTTTCGCGCGCGGGCCAATCGTAACTTCCGTATCAATGTCTACATCTTCAGTTGTCGGCATCTGATGGAGCTGAACAGAGTTCAAGTAAAGGTAGTCCCAGTGGGAATGGTTGATCGGGCTGCCAAGCGGGCGGTGAATCGATTTTCCTTTGTTTGCCCTAATAGTCGCTTCCAGCATCGGGGCGATTCCAAACTTTTGCGAAGTTGTCCATAATTCAAGCAGGCTCTCGTGATAATTGTCGGTCGTCATCTTTTCAATGACTTCATCACTCGTGTGCTCAAGCATCTTTTTCAGCATCGCATCCAGCATCCATGTTCACCCTTTCCGAAAAATTCAGCCTATCATATTTCTATACACTGAACGGAAACAGGCTAAACGTCCACTCACTTATTTACTTTTCTGCTAGTCTGCCGTGAGTATGATCCTTAATTAAGTCAGAATGATAGCAATGTGTCAGTCATTGGCATGCCCCCAATCGTGACGGGTGTCCATCGGCAGGGAATGACAACCTTTTCTACTGATACTTCTAAAAAAGTTTTATTGAAATAGTGCAGGGAATACTGATGATAAGCCTCATAACAGGGAGAGGACAGCATGAAATTGAAAAAATACTTGATTATTTTACCCCTCAGTTTCGGCCTTGCCTTAACAGGCTGTTCCGATAATATCGATATGCCTGATGATGAACCGATTAACGATGCGGAAAAAGACGAAAATGGACCGAATGAAAAACTGCACGATAAAAATGAAAAAAAAGACGAATAACCATCCGTTATTTCACTTAAATATATCTGTTCACCAGAAAAATCTCAGGGAATAAAAGATAAATAAAGGTGGAGTCATATGGATACAAAAAACTCTTTATGGCACTGTCACTCGGTGGCAGCATCCTCCTGACCGGATGTACGGACGATGCTGAGGAACCGGCGGATGAACCGGAAGAAGAACAAATGAATGAAGATAATTCGGCGGATGAAGACGTGGAATAAACGGCAATCGGAGACGGAGATGCAGACAATGAAGGCAGCGAAGGACCCGATTCCAATGAACCAGTGGAAGAAAAAAATAAAGAAAACTTTGATGAAGACGAAGTCGACCTTGATGTTGAACCGGGGTCAAAAGAAAATGACGATAAAAATGAAGAAGGTAAAGCGGAAGAGTCACCTGAACAATAAGGAAAAAGGGCACGGCACCAGGAGCCGGCCATTTTTTAATGAATAATCGGATAAATTCACTTCACCGGTAAAGCAGAATTTCACTGGCAGTCGATTTTCCAACAGCCGGTTCCGTTGCGATGGTCCGCATTGAACCTGTTGAAAACCGTTTTTTCTGCTCTGGCGGAGACAATGAGGGTTTTTCTGGCCGCACGGCATATCATGATGACAGTAAATGCTGTGTATCTTCAGCCAATATTGTGACATGATGATTTTTTCGTAAATCAATAACAGACCCGTTCTCCAGCAGCACAAGCGGCTGATGCGGTTCATGGTCATTGATAAAAATGACTTCACCTCTTCTGCCATCCGACAGATTCACTGTTTTTCTCAAATATTGGCGCATAATGTAACGGGCAAACGGCACAGTTACAGCGGGATTCAGCTTGCCCTCATAAGTATCTGCCATTATTTCCTGCATGGCCTTGAGAGGAGTAGATTTCCGCTGGTACTGCCGTTCGGTCGTAATGGCATCATAGACATCGGCAACCGAGACAATTTGGACGAGGAACGGAATTTTGTCCCCTTTCACTTCGCCCGGATACCCGCTTCCATCCAGCCGTTCATGGTGCAAAAGGGCGCTATACAGCACTTCTCTCCGCTTTTCCCCCATCCTGCTGAGCAGATCAAATCCTTCAACCGTATGCTTCTTCATTTCCTCCCACTCATACTTTGAAAGTGAACCTTCCTTACTGACGATGCCTGGCAGGGCAAGCTTTCCAAGATCGTGATGGATGCCCATTTCAACGAGAAGCGCCAGCGAAGGGATCGGAAGCTGCAAAACCTTTCCGATGATCGAGGCGATGATGCCGACGTTCAGCGAATGCTTATATGTATAATGGTCCGATTGCTCAATCAGCGAAAAAAGCGGCTGTGTATGCTCAGTTTTTAACAGCTGCTTAATCAATGGCATATAGCTTTGCTTCATTTCATGGATCGGCGGAATTTCCCCTTGCGCAATCCCCTGAAATTTACGTTTGATATTTCCCATGCTTTCCTGGTACAGTAGCTTAAACTTCTGGATTTCCTGTGAGTCAAAGAATCCCACTTTAATCACTTGCTTGCCGGCTCTCTTTTTCAACATTTCAATATGGAGCTGAGTAAGCTTGACTCCTTTGCCCAGCAATAAAGAGCCGTTCTCGAGAAAAATATCTTCCCCCAACTCTTTTCCTATTAAGTTACTGGAAACTTCGACGTTTTTATACATAATCAACCTGCCAAAAATTTAGTATTTTATACCTATATTATACAGGTAAAAATAGTAAGCCTTCGATAGATATTTTTCGACAGCTTTCGAGTGCAGCATGAGAAAAGAGACATACTGCTGTATGTCTACTCTTCACCGTTTCTTTTTCAGCTGTTCTTCTGCCATTTTCACCATCTCGCGCACCATGCCGCCGCCGATTCCCCCGCCGATCCGGCCGGCATCCTTCGCCTTGATATCGCCGTTATATCCCCGGCTGAGCGGAATCCCCTGCTCCCTGGCAACTTCATATTTCGCCTCATCAGGGGATGAGGATCGACTGACTCTTGCTTTCAGCAAATCAAGATCTTTCCGGGCTGCCGGGACTAAAATTTTATTTCTCCTGCCCACCAATCAAGTCCTCCCCGTCATACGAAATCAGTTCGCCATTTTCATCCACAACATCAATCTTGCCTTCACCTGTACCTTCCACAAGCGTGTCCGATACCTGTTCATGTGTATTAGCCAGCCCCCGGGCGGTTTCGTCGCTGCTCTTATAATCCGCTGGCTCGTACGACTTCTCCGCAACTTTCCCCGCTGATTCACGGGTTTGCTTCTTATTTTGTCTCATGTTGAGTGACCTCCTTGATGATTGTGTGTGTAGTTTGTGCTGATTTGTGGAGTTCATTCTTTTTAGGGGAAAAATGCCGTTATTCATCAATTGGGAACGTATAGACAGCACCTTTACTCCTTCCTACTGAATGCAATCCACTGGAACGGATCAGGCGTGTCGTCAACGCTGGGTCTTTTATGTTCAAAAAAGAAGTGATATCCCGGTTTCGAAAAACAGCGCTAACCAGCAGGGTATAGTCCTTTATCGCAGATACATGTGCTGATTTACAGGTACATCCGCAAGACATACAGGACCAGTTCCCATAAATCCTTGTCATCGGAACCACACTGCATTCAGAACATTGAACTCCCCTGATCAGCTCTTCTTTCTTCATCTCGAATCGTTCAAGAATCATCTCATCCACAGCGGATTCTTTCTTTTTTAGTCTCCGTATCGACCGCTTCACATCTTTCTCTGTCCACTTAACATCTTTAAACGCCGTTTCATGCTGCTTGATTTTTTCCGGCAGAAAGTTGCCGTGAATGACCTTTTTGCTTATTTGCTGATTTTCAGGTGAAGTCCTGATAACAGAACAGGGATTGCTGATGATAATGAGGGAAAGGATGGGGATGTCCGGGAACTTTTCTGCAGCAAGCCAATCCTTAAGCTGCATTTCCTGCCGCTTCACCTGAAGAAGAGGATCTGGAAAACCTTCTTCAGTCCCATCTTTACTCCGGATAAGCTGATGAAAATGGTGATCAAAAAATAAAGTCCCAGAAAGATTCTTCACTTCCAAAATCATAAGAAAACAACGCGAAATCAACAGCGTATCAATTTGAAACGGATAATTCTCCCCCTGCAGACGGAGGCCATGATAAATAAAGTACCGTTTCGCCGGAAGAAAGCTTAAAGGATAATCAAGCGACTCTTCTCCTTTGAACCCTGCCAGATGCCTTCCATAACTATCTTGAATATGAGGATACATCCGATGCCCCGGGGGTGTCCGGCGCAGCAAAGCCTCCAGCTTTTCAATAAAAATCGGCCGTTTTCGCTCTTTTACGATCATTGCATGCCCCCTTTTTTCTTAATAAAATAATTCTTTAAAAAAGGCATATTCCCCTCGTTTGCGAACTTGGCGGGCCTGAAATTTGGACTGCTGCACGAAATCAGTTTCAAAATTGATCGTTTTTTAGTTTGAAATGGGGATTTGTTTTCACCTTAGACAGGTTTTTGGAAGAAAATGCGGGCGGGCACGCTCTTTTTGCTTGATTGAAAGCTGCGCTGGGCTCTTAATCCCGGCTCAATTTCCTGATCGTGAAACGATTTGGCAGGCGTACTCTGTTTTTCTTTCAAACTGGATGCTTTTTCTTCTTTTAGTTTGTTTTTTCTTTTAAAATGAACCATTTTTGTTCAACTTTACTGATTTTTATTTTTCTGAAGAAAATCCACCCAGACATACGCCATTTGCTTGAGTTCAAGCTTCTGGCTTCACCAGAATGGCCTCCCGGAGCACTGCACCTCCGCTCAATTTCCATGTTCCCGCACCAATTTGACCAGCGCACACCGTTTTTCTTTCAAACTGAAGCCTTTTTCTTTTTTTAATTTGTTTTTCCTTTTAAAACGACCCATTTATGTGCAACTCCCCCCTCTTTTTCTTTTTCTGAAGAAAATCCGCCCAGGCATACTCCGTTTTCTATCGTTCAAAGCTTCTGGCTTCACCAAAATGCCTCCCGGAGCACTGCAACCCGGCTCAATTTCCATGTTCCCGCACCAATTCGACCGGCGCACACCGTTTTTCTTTCAAACTGAAGCCTTTTTCTTTTTTAAATTTGTTTTTCCTTTTAAAACGAACCATTTATGTGCAACTTCCTGGGTTTTTCTTTTTCTTAAGAAAATCCGCCAATGTGCACTCTTATTACTGGCTCCCACATTCAGCGAAACACCTTCCCAAACACTTCACCCCTGCCCAATCCTAATCTTTTAAAAATAAAAAAACCGCCACCCCACAACCCGGGCAGCGGATCCTCCACTCAAATAAACAACAGCAAACTCAATGCCATAACAGCCATTCCGCCGATCAGACCGTAAATCGAGGTGTGGGCTTCGTCGTATTTTTTCGCTGCCGGCAGGAGTTCATCGAGTGAGATGAAGACCATGATGCCGGCGACGGCGGCAAAGATGACCCCGAACATGATATCGTTCAAGAACGGCATCAGAATCAGGTAGGCGACAAGAGCTCCAATCGGTTCTGATAAGCCGGACAGGAATGAAAGCAAGAAAGCTTTCTTCTTGTTGCCGGTTGCGAAATACACCGGGACGGACACGGCTATTCCTTCCGGGATGTTATGAATAGCAATCGCTGCAGCAATAGCAATGCCCAGGCCCGGATCCTGCAATGCTGACGTGAAGGTGGCAATGCCTTCCGGGAAGTTATGGATGCCGATTGCCAGTGCAGTAAATGTACCCATTTTCAGCAGGGCAGGGTCCTTGACATATTGACCCGGGCGATTCATATCTTCGACTTTTTTCAGCTCATGCGGGTTTGATTGCTTTGGAATGAATTTATCGATTAACGCAATGACCAGCATGCCTCCGAAAAATCCTCCGACGGTCACCCAATTCCCCAGTTCAATCCCCATTGCCGAAATCAAGGCATCCTTTGCCTTTACAAAGATCTCGATCATGGAAACGTAAATCATGACACCTGCTGAAAACCCCAGTGCCAGTGATAAAAATTTAGTATTCGTCTCGGAAGTGAAAAAGGCCAACACACTTCCGATACCTGTTGCCAGGCCGGCCACTAACGTCAAACTAAACGCGAATAACACATTTTCAGCCATCTTCTACTCCTCCAACATATCGATTTTGTCTGTTCTTTGAAGAATTCATTTATGGTCAAAGCGCATGCTCTGATACGTATATATATGCACTTGTATAAAAATGTTTCCTTAGGTAAACATTTTACACCAAATAAAACTTTTTCGTCAATCAGGCTGTTCTCTTTTTGTTCCAGCAGCCCATTTCAACAGGTATTCACATTTAACAGTTTGTTAAATAAAAAAACGCTTTTACTCTGTTCACTTCCCCCACACGCGTTACCAGAAGTTTGTATACAATAATTAAAGAACGAAAGGCAGGTGAGGCAAGTGGATGAGGAACAGAATTTAAAGGACTTCTTTGGTGCCGTGATCCAGGCAATCGGAACAACAATATCGGCAGTCGGCAGTACCCCTTTGCTAACTATTCACAACGAACTCTTCAGCCCTGTTAATCTGAATTTATGGGGCCAAACGCTTCAAGGTACAGGCAATGCCATTCAAGCCGATAGTGAAAAAAATTTCACACTGTCAAAAACCGGTAATATTGTGCAGGCAATCGGGAACTCAACCGCTCTCACCGGCTTTATCTTGTACGAAGAAGGGGAAACAGGTCTTGATTTGGTCATTAAAGGCGACTTGCTTCAGGCCACAGGAAGTGCAGCTGTTTTTGCCGATGCATTTGGAAAAACGCCTACTGATGAGTATCTTTATGTACTTTATGGAAACCTGCTTCAAGCTATTGGCAACGCAACACAGGCTCTTGGCGGAATGGTCAAAGCGAGTGGAAAAGATGGGCAAAACTTGTACACGGTCGGAAGCTGGGTCCAGGCAGCCGGGTCAATCATTGCTGCAGTTGGGAGAGGGAAATATTTATAACTTGATATTCAGCGGGTTTCTATGTGTAAAGCACCGCCATCAGTCATCAGGCGGTCTGCAAATTTTACTGTTTCCGGTCTTTCCTTATCCACACTGTGCCTCGAGTGCCCACCTTCGAACATGATTCCGGTTCCATTTTTCCATTAAGAAAACTTGCCGACTGTCCGTCCTTCAGAGGCGTAGTCTTAAATTTGACGCTGCATCAAAATTCTTCCTTGCTGACAAATTATCCCCCCAATAAAAAAGCCTTCCCCACACCGGGAAAAGCTTTCTTCATATAACCTTTATTAGTGAATCGCCTTTTTCTTGAACCGTCCGCCCTGCACTTCGGCAATATCGGCGACAGCCAGAAAAGCGGATGTGTCGATTTCTTCCACGATACTCTTCAGCTTCGCTTCCTCAAGACGGGATATGACGCAGAAAACGACTTTCTTATCATCCCCTGTGTAGGCTCCTTCGCCTTTCAAATAAGTGACGCCGCGTCCTAAGCGGGCCATGACGGCTTCCCCGATTTCTTCAGGGTATTCGCTTATAATCCAGACAGATTTCGATTGGAACCCTTCGATGACAATATCGATTACCTGGAAGGTAATTGCATAGGCCAATACGGAATACATGGCGCGGTCCCACCCAAAAACAAAACCGCCCCAGCCAAAGATGAAAACGTTGAAAAACATGATGAATTCGCCGACGGAGAACGGGAATTTTTTATCGAGCAGAATCGCTAAAATCTCCGTTCCGTCAAGGGAACCTCCGAAGCGGATGACAAGTCCGACACCGGTTCCAAGGACAACTCCGCCGAATACGGTCGCCAGGAGAATGTCATCTGTAAAAGCCGGCGCATCGTGCAAATAGTAGGTTGTGAAGGACAAAATCGCTACCCCGGCAACGGTGGAAATCGCGAACGTTTTACCGATTTGCTTATAGCCGAGAAAGAAAAAAGGAACGTTTAATAAGAACAGGAACAACCCCAGTTTGATCCCCGTCAAGTGCGACAGGATAATTGAGATGCCAACTATGCCGCCGTCCATGATGGAATTCGGAACGAGGAACACTTCAATCCCGATTGCCATTAAAACGGCGCCAAGTATAATAAAAACCGCTCGTTTAGCGATCCTTCCCTTAGTCAGTTTTTGATGCTGCGGAACTTTCTGTTTCAGCTGCTCCTGGATAGACTGGTCTGTCACGCTGAATATCCCCCTTACTGATCTTGGAATGTGCATTAGAAAATGTACGAATAGGATAAGTTCAGATTCCCCCGGCGCATTTCTATCCGTCAGGTTTTTTCAGGAGGATCAGTCCAGGTATGGCCTGGAAAAATCCGTATCTATATTTGCTGTACCCGAAAAGCCAAAGCGGCCGTATTAAATCTTGTAGATGGACGGACTGACTTGAATGGCGGGCGGGGAGCCTTCTGTAGAAGAAAAAAGTGGAGTCCGCGAATGGTAAAAACGAGCTCTCATTATATGTATTCTGAATCATGATATTTTTTCCATTATACCATTAATTTTTCAGCGGGCGGGCACACAGGCTTGTCCAACATTGTTTATTAATCTTCAAGAGTGGTTTATACTATCCGTGACTGTCTTTTTTGCGCATTAAAACATTACCCTTTTCTGAGAGGGTTAAATCGAATCTTCATCATTTTCCGGAACTTAATTTTACATAAAAGCGGTGAAACGATTTTGAAATTTACTGGTGAACGGGTCATTCCTGACGCGATGGACCCAATGAACAATCTATTATTAGAGCATATCGCAAGGTACCAATTTTCGATTGCTTACGCAGGCGGCAGGGTTCTTGATATCGCATCCGGTTCAGGATACGGAACACACCTTATTGCCAAGGTGTGTAAAAAGCAAGTAAGCGAAGTGATTGGCGCTGATGTTTCCAGCGAGGCGGTCGAGTATGCGCGGGGCAGATACTATCATCCTCTAACGGACTTTATTGAAGCGGATGTCCTTGACGGCAGCCTTCCAAAAAAACTCGGCACTTTTGATACCATCCTCTCTTTCGAAACCATTGAGCATGTTGAAGATGATAAGCGTTTCATGGACAATATGCACAGTCTTTTGAACGAGAACGGAACACTGATTTTATCGACCCCTTTTGGAAATGGAAAAGGCAAGCCGTGCGGAGAGCGCTTCCATTTCCATCAACTTACCGAGGAAGAATTTCACAACCTCTTCCAGCCATTCAGCTCCGTTGAATTTTTTTACCAGAAAGGGGTATTGATTGAACCTGTTCCCGGCCGCAAAGAAGCGGATTATCCAATCGGGATTGCAGTTGCACGAAAATAAAGATTGCCAAACATAAAGACAGCGGGCTCTCTGTCTGTCCATCAAAAGCGGCTATCCTTCTGCTCCCCGCTGTGCTCAGCCTTCTTTTGCATGTGGACATAACCAAAAATTGCGGCAAAAAGGCCAAGAGCAAACAAAATGCTGCCCATGGCTAAAAAGGCATTGATATATCCTTGCAGCACAACCTGAAAAACGGCAGGATCAGCCCCGCCCCGCTTCATGATCCATTCATCTGCCATCATCCCGCCAAGGTTTACACTGAATAATAGTAAAAACATACCTGCTATGCCTGCTAAAATGCCTGACCTGATCATGCCGATCGTTTTATTTTTCGACAATCCTACCGCCCCCTGGATCCTGATTTTCAGTTGGAAAACTCCACAACTTCAATCTGGTTCCCGGACGGATCCTCTATCACAAAATACCGGCCTGGCGGGCAGGGCTTGGGTTCGTCAAAAATCATCACCGCTCCTTTCGATTTCAGCAGCTCAAAGTCTTTCTCAATGGCCTCCGATAGAATTCCGGGCAGTACACTCTGCCCGCTGCCAGCTTGGCCCGAACCCTTTTTCTCCTCCAGCACAATCGGCAGACCGTTATGTACCAGGCTGACAATCGTCTCCCCGTAGCGCTTTGATACTTCAAAATCGAGAACCCTCGTGTAAAAGTCAATCGCTTCTTTCATGTCATTCACATTCACCGTAAGCACACAAACCTTGTTCAGCACTTGATTCCCCTCCTGATCATTTGTTGCTTTGCCACCTGTATTATGGTGATTAAACAGCACTTCTTACATTTCTCCTCACTCTTTACAAATCCTTCTAAAAAAGGCGTAATTCCCCGAAAAGAATTACGCCTTTCATTTTGCTGTGAAGTTTTGAAATGCCGATTAGGATTTACGGAAGGTCGTTGCCGGCAGCCCGGTAAAGCTCGTACCATTCCTCTCTTGTCAGCTTGACGTCTGATGCTTTTGCGATATCCTTCAGGCGCTGCGGGTTCATCGTCCCGACCACCGGCTGGATCCTTGCCGGGTGGCGCAAAATCCACGCAATGGCAATGGCGGAATCAGTCACACCTTTTTTCTCGGCAATTTCCTGCATCTTTTCATTGATTTCCGGATAATATTTATTCCCCATAAATGTTCCTTCGATCATGCCATACTGGAATGGGGACCAGGCCTGGATCGTCATGTCGTTCAAACGGCTGTATTCAAGCACACCGCCGGCGCGGACAATGGCAGGGTCATTGTGCATATTCACATTGAATCCTTCATCAATCATTGGCGTATGCATAAGACTCAATTGCAGCTGATTGATAATCAAATCTTCTTTCACATACTTTTTCAGCAGCTCGATTTGCATCGGATTCTGGTTGCTGACGCCAAAGTAACGCACTTTGCCGCTCACTTTCAGACTGGTGAATGCTTCGGCCACTTCTTCAGGCTCCATCAGCGTATCCGGGCGGTGCAGCAGCAAAATGTCGATATAATCCGTTTTCAGCCGTTTGAGGCTGCCCTCGACCGATTCAAGAATATGTTCCTTCGAAAAATCAAAAAAACCTTTCCGGATACCGCACTTCGTTTGAATCAACATCTTTTCCCGCACCGATGGATTCATCTCGACCGCATCCGCAAAAACCGACTCCGACTCACCGCGCCCATAAATATCCGCATGGTCAAATAAATCAACACCGGCATCCATTGCATTTTCAATGACATAGGAAGCTTCCTTTTTGGACAGACTGTTCATCCGCATGCAGCCGAGTGAGATTTCACTTACTTCAAGACCGCTGTTACCTAAATTGATTTTTTTCATTTTCGACCACCTCTGCTCTATTGATACTTCTACTTTATCATTTTATCTGGCAGAATCGTTAGCTGCTGGGAACAAAACACAAAAAATTCTCAGAGCTCGGGTTGATTTGCCGGGTCAACTGGAAGAGGAGCCTTCACACCAACAAAATTTCAACTTACCCATTGGTCAAGAAACACGGCAAAGCTTGTTTAAGATCAAGATGCACTCCAAAGGTTATTAAACAAAAACACAGATATGTATGACAACAGCTAACCGCTCCCAGTTAGCTGCCCTTTCCGATAAATACTAATACACCGGGAAACAAAAATGACGGTAATCCGGCAATTCCCCCAGCACGATCAGTTCGTAAATCCTCTTGACTTGCAGCGTAACCGGTCCGGGCCCACCGCTTCCGATCACCCTGCGGTCCACCTCAATCACCGGCTTGATTCCGCACGCCGTCCCTGTGACAAACACTTCATCCGCCTTGTACAGTTCAGTCCTTGTAAAACTTTGTTCCACTATAGCACAGCCCAATTCCCTGCTTAAAATCCGCATGACGGTATCCCTTGTGATTCCAGGCAGAATATCATCCGAAACAGGAGGCGTCAAAACAGAGTTCCCGCTCACGATGAAAATATTTTCTGTAGCACCTTCACTGATATTCCCCTCTTCGGTTACGAAAATGGCTTCATCAAATCCGTTTTCCTGGGCTTCGTTTATCGCCAGTGCCGAATTCAAGTAGCCTGCTGTTGATTTTAGCTGTGGAGGGATCATATTGCTTCCGATCCGTGTCCAGGAAGAAATGCATGTCCGCAAAACCGGCTGCGGCACATACTCGGTGAAAACGGTAAAAATCGCCAGCCGATTAAAAGGCTCGCTTAAATCAGGACGCAAGCCGCTACTGCCTTTAAAGCAAATCGGACGGATATAGACATCTTGTGTCACTTTATTGATGATGAGAAGCTCACGGACCAGCGATGTTAGCTCTTCAACTGAATATGGAATCGGGACAAACATGCTTTTCCCCGAACTGTGGAACCGTTTCAAGTGATCGTAGAGACGGAATACAAACAATTGCTGCTCCTGTTCATTCCAGAATCCCCTGATTCCATCAAGACAGCCGAGCCCATAATTCAGGGCTTTGTTTTTCACACTCACACTTAACGTCCGTTCATCTACAAACCTGTCTGTATCGAACATGTAGGCCACAGCATTCCCGCCCTTGCTTTTTTTACAACTATATGTAGCTGCAAGCGGGATATTCAATCCATGTTCAGCTATTCCACTTTTACTGACATCAGCGGCAGCACCCGGTCCGGAAAAACGGTTGAGCGGACTTCTCCCACTCTTTTTGTCCCCATTTTCAAATAAAAGCCTTCCGCATGCGGATCACTGTCCAGTGTGAATTCCTTTACACCTAACTGTAATGCTCTTTGCATCACATCTTCCCACAGTAATTGGCCAATCCCTTTACCGATGAAAACAGGGTCGATAAATAGAGCCTCTAATTTAGCAGAGATTAAAGAGAGGCTGTAGTAAGCAGCAATCCTGTTATCAAGTTCCAGTACATAGACAGGATTCTCTTCGATATATTCCGGGGTTACGGTGAGGTCGTCCCTGCATTTTTCCATGAAATCTTGCGAATAACCCCAATATGCTTTTGATGTAAATGCCAGTTCACTGAGAATTTGGTAATCTTCAGCCCGGGCTTTTCTTATCAACATAGAATCCCTCCTTTTTAGTAGGCTCTGTTAAACGTTAGTGTTGATTTTCGTTGCAGGTACTCGCTTTCCGCGGGGCTGGCGGTGAGCCTCCTCATCGCTGACGCTCTTGCGGGGTCTCACCTGTCCCGCTAGTCCCGCAGGAGTCTCGCACCTTCCACTCCAATCAACTTGTGAAAAAATCAACATTGAGCTTTAACACAGCCTTTTAGTAAAGCCGTTTTTCATATCCTTTTTTAAGTCTTTCATTAATAGAATCAACACTTGTATCAGGTATACTTGCGTGTTCAAACAGAATTTCAGCTGCAGACGGCCGTGCCGATTCATCCAGCCAGGAACCAGGCTCCCACAGCTTCGACCGCTTAAATGCCTTTGCACAGTGAAGGAAGCACTCCTCCACCTCGATGCCAATGCCCAAACGTGGCTTGCGGCCTTTCACCGCCATCTTTCCAAGAAGTTCATCATCTTTTATCAGCTTAGCCGTCCCATTGATCCGCAATGTCTCACCCATTCCGGGTATCAAAAACAGCAGGCCCACTCGCGGATTTTTTAAAATGTTACGCATCGAGTCAATCCGTTTATTGCCCGGTCTTTCCGGAATGACTAACTGCTTTTCATTTAACACATGAACAAATCCCGGAATATCTCCCCTTGGTGAAACATCACAAGAGCCTGAATCGTCTGCAGTGGAAATGACTACAAAAGGTGATTTTGAAATAAAATGGGCACAATGGCAATCCACGTATGTAATCACCTTATTTTTCACTAACTTACTCGGTGAGCCGATAATCAACCGTAGTTCTTCTTCTGTTTGAACCGTATCTTTAAATGGATTGGTTTGGTGCAAGTTTGTTCACTCCCTCACTATATGGTAACTTGCTTCGTTTCCTAGTATTCAACAACATTGCTATGCCTCTCGATAAACTTATCAAATAGCCGAATATGGCCCTTTCTCTTTACCCAGATCTTTCATTTTCATTTCCGAAACATTTTACGGACGACCCGCTTGAAATGTTTCAAAATTAAAAATCAATGCTTCCTATTAATCATACTTACTTTTTCGGAGCGTTTTCTCAAGCAAACTTTTTTCTTGAGCAAAAAAGTCTTTTCCCTTTTTAGGGAAAAAGACTTTTGATTACCGCTTTACCTCATTTTTTAATATCCCCGATTCTCTTTGAGACCCGGGGCACTTCTTTCATAGCCGAGGATCATCAGGCCATTGACAAAGGAAGTGGAGGCCCTTCTTCTATCTATTGGTTCTGGCAATTCGATCGTTCGTTCGTGTTCCCCGTATACCCGTTCATTTTGTACGGTATAGGCATTAGTAAAAGGAGGATGGACATGAACCTTAATATATAGTTTGTTTCCTGAGCTGGAGATAAGGATATCTTCTCTCCTTATTCCCGGCAATTCGATGAGGACGAGGATATGGGTTTCTGTAAGATACACATCGGTTCTTGGAAAATCTATAAGTTTTATGTTTTCATCATGCTTAATATCTTCTACTGCATTATTCAGAAATGGTTGATTTATTTTGTTTTCAAAAATATTCTTCCAAAAATCTCCGCCTTGATGTTGCTGGGCGATTTTCAGCCACTCTTGTAAACGGTCCATATCCATGGTTCACCCTCCTCTGATTGTGCCATCCTAAAAGATTTTTATCCTTACAACTGATTTGTATAAGGAATCGCTGGATTGCCAAATTGATCCTGGTCACTGACGTCAGTATCCAGAACGCCATTCGCAATCCACCCACTGGTTGGCGAAAGGTCGCCGAGTGAAAAATTAGCTCCAAAGAATTTAGAGTTTGCCGTATGGCTATTATGGACTGTTCCTCCGATATCAATGTTTCCGTTTTGGGTCACACCATTTGTTTTCATATTGAAAACGTTAATGAGAAAAGGCACACGATCATTCCTTTCTTTTTGTCGTTATCCCTGGACTGTATTCGCATTTGCCGGATTGGCAACTTCATTCATATCATTCATATCGGGATCGATAAAGACATTTTCCATCCCTGAAGAAGTCGGTGACACATCACCGAATGATGCGTTTTGACCCTGGGATTTAGTATTTGCCGTCGGCGAATTGAGAAGGGATTCGCCGATGTTAAACGCTCCATTAGTGGCAATACTGTTGATTTTAATACTGTAAATGTTGATGAATATTGGCATTTTACCTCCTCCTGTTTCTCCGGTTACGACTACTATATGCATGGGCTGATAAGACGTGTAAGGACATTTCGGCAGCCCTGGCCCCAACGTTCCGGATGGAATGGCCAGAAAACCGGATTAATATAATCTGGGAGTTGTCCATCCCTCAAAAGAGATTAACCTAAATCCCCCAGCTTTTGCTGGCCGGAGATGTATGCTGCCAATAGGATAATTTCTTAGTGTTCCTTAACTGATATGTAAAAAAGCATCCTGAATAGGAAGAAGGAGAGTCTTTCGCACAGTAGCATCTTGAGATGGAAATTGATTCCCGCTGCAGGGGCTCGCTTTCACCATTGATAAAAGTGTGATACCTATAGCTTTCTCGTCGGTCCACTCCTCAGTTTTCCATATCTAATCATCCATTCGTTATGACAGAAATCTAAAACTGTCATAACGATAGCAATTTATAAACAGTCAAGGAAACTTGTTATGGATTTCCAAATCAACTAAACTTGAGGCGAAAAGGAATACATATTTTATTGACATCGACAAAGACGTAATTCCGGTCAAGTTATTTATGCAGATGAAAACAAAAAAGCGGCAAAATGGGCAGGTGCCAGAAAAATAATTATGTCACGGGCTCAACTGGGGTATGGTGAACATTTCGCTTCATCTTCTGAAAGGGAAGCATTTCAAACAATAAGAAAGGTGTTGTGTAAATGTATTTAGAGGAGGAAGTCTATAAAATGCTAATTTGGGGGTTTGGATCTGTGATGGCGACACAATTCAGTTTTCTAATCGGACTGTGGCTAAATCGAAAATTCAATCTCCGCGCATTTATCTATTTGGTTACTTATCTTGTATTGTTCGGTTTTGCGGGATATTCATTGTTTAAAGCAATTGATGCGTCCAAATATCACCCAAGTATGATTTCAGAAAACGCATCGTTCTATATGGGACAAGGTGGTATATTATGGGCGTTCAGTGTGTTGTTTTTGCTATTAGGTATACAACGGCTTGTGAAAGCGAAGAAATAAAATATAATGTCCGATAATGATTTTTCTTTTGGGAAAAAAGATTTCAATAAGGCTGAAAGACGGCTTGAGGATAGTACAGGGAAACGATGGAAACCCAGCAAAGGAGAATAGACGTCGGAATGACTATGAACGAACGGCGGATGTCGTCGTTGTCGATCTTTCCTGCTTGAACACTTTGAGGACACTATAACACTGATAAGCCCCGATAACCCTCTCCGTTCGATATGTTAACAATGGCAGACATCGGTTTTAAAAAAATATAGAATCGAAGATCACCACATTATAGATGTTTTTTATTTTCTAAAAATGATTCTAAAAACTGAGTGAATCGAATCGGAAGGCATGAGACTCCAGCGGGGGAAGCGAACAGGGAAGACCCCGCAGGCGCGCATAGCGCCGAGGAGGCTTCCCGGTCGCCCCGCGGCAAAGAAGACACTGTGAGTGCGACCAGAGGGAAGCATGAACAGATGTCGCACTTGTGCCCATGGTGAAAGCAAATGCCTGCAGCGGAAAGGAACGAGTAAGCTCCAGAGTAGACTACTATCATTTTCACAAATATATTTATTGCCATTAAAAGGTCCTTTAATAAAATAATAACAACCCGTTAGACACAAAAAGCCTGGGAATATCCCCAGGCTTTTTGTGTACTGATTATGTTATTGATCACTTGTTATTCAGGCTGCAAAATCGTATGTTCTTTCATTCAGAAGCGGAGCCATCGTTCCCCTCATTTTCCTGTATTTCAACAAGGATTTTTCTAATACGGCGCTCTTCCACCTCATCCACTGTCACTGTCAGATTCCCGAAATTGAATGTATCCCCTTTTACCGGCAGCGTGCCGAAGATCTCGATCACCCAGCCGCCCAGGGTGTGGTAAGAACTTTCCGGCATTGAAATCTCCATGGTTTCCGCGAAGTCATCAAGCTGGTACTGGGCATCAAATTCGTATAACGTATCGCTGATTTTCGTCATTTCGTTTATTTTTTCATCCTGTTCATCCCAGATATCGCCCACAATTTCTTCAAGGACATCTTCCAGTGTAACAAGGCCGGCCGTTCCGCCATATTGGTCAAGAACTATTGCCATATGTACTTTCTGTTTCTGCAGCTGCGGAAGCAGTGAAGAAATTTTCATCGATTCCACAACAAATTTCGGCTTCCTCATAATTTCCCTGATGTTCACATCATTGTATTTCAATACATGGGTGTAAAATTCCCGTTCCGATAACACGCCGATCACGTTGTCGACCGTTTCTTCATATACAGGAATTCTGGAAAATCGCTCTTCAAAAAATACCTGCTTGATCTCTTCCACCGGCTGATTGACTTCGACTGCGACCATATCGATACGCGGCGTCAAAATCTCCCGGACAAGGATGTCGTCAAAATCCATCGACCGGTGAATCAGTTCGCGTTCGCCCCGGTCAATGACTCCTTCTTCTTCACTGATATCGAGCATGACTCTGATTTCTTCTTCCGTAACCGACGGCATGCCCGATTCTTTTGAGAAAATCTTTGAAACCAACAATTTCAGCTGGATAAAGAAAAAGTTGATGGGAGTGAGCAGGATGATCAAAAAGTGAAGGACACCTGCTATTGCGAGAGAATAACTTTCCGCATTTTCCTTCGCCAGTGACTTTGGCAAAATTTCACCAAAAATAAGAATAACGATCGTCATAACAACCGTACTGATGAGAATCCCGGTCGTCCCGCCGACCAGATCCGTTGCCAGCTTCGCCGAAATACTGGCAGCCGCGATATTGACGATATTATTCCCGACCAAAATGGTCGATAGCGTTTTATCAAAATCCTCTGCAATCGCCAGCGCTTTTCTGCTCCCCCGCCGTCCCTCGTCGACAAAATGCTTCAGCCGAATTTTATTGACGCTTGAAAAAGCAGTTTCTGCCGATGAGAAAAAAGCGGATAAAAGAATTAAAAAAGCAAGTAAAAGAAACGAACTAAGCGGTATTTCGTCCAACAGTGTCCACTCTCCCGAATAAATAAATACAAATCATTATAAGTAAAGCTTAGCCAATTCGACTGCCAAATTCAATCTTAACAGTGTTCTCTCCTCATAACCTGCACAAATTGAACCCATTGCAGTTTCTGAATACTCTTTTTGTCCCGCACATAAACTTAACTGATGCGGAGGAGGGGAAGTTCCTTGAAGATGAAGCCTGAAGTCCATGAATACGGAGCATTGACTTATCCGGACGACATGCTTTCGATTATCAAAAATGGGTTTCCGAAAGCGGATGCCCCCAAAAAAGTGATTGTCATCGGTGCAGGTATGGCAGGCCTCGTCACTGCTTCCCTTTTAAAAGATTCCGGCCACCACGTTACAATCCTTGAAGGAAATAACCGTGTAGGGGGACGCATCTATACTGTCAGGGAACCATTCACAAGAGGGAATTACATTGAAATGGGGGCGATGCGGTTTCCGAATACCCATAAATTGATAGATGGATATGTCCGGAAATTCAAGTTGCCAGTAAATCCGTTTCAGAATGTGACCGAAAATGATGTGTTATATATTAACGGCATTCTTGCCAGCCTATCAGATTATGAAAAAAACCCCGATATATTAAACTATCCGTTACCCGAACACGAAAAGGGGAAAACAGCCCGCGAACTGCTCCTTTCTGCAGTCGAGCCTTTTTTGAACCTTTATAACAGCCTGCCGCCCGAGAAACAAAAGCAGCTTCGCAAAAACTTTGACAGTTATTCATTTGAAGATTTTTTACGGGAAAATTTGATCGGCAGCAAGCTTTCACCAAACGCCATCCGTTTAGTAAAAGTAATCCTTGGAATCGAAGGGTTCCCCGAGTTTTCGTTTGTCGATATATTACTGGATATCGTAGGCACGGTGTTTAATGAAGACCTGAAATTCTATGAAATTACCGGCGGAAATGATCTTCTTCCGCGCTCGTTCCTTCCTTCACTTGGCGAGAATGTGCTACTCGGGCACAAAGTAAAACAAATCATCCAGGATGAGAATGGGGCTGCTGTCACGTCAAGGGATCTATCAACCAATCAGTATCATACGTTCCGCGGTGATTATATCGTATCAACTGTACCTTACTCCGTATTTCAGCTGATTGATGTGTACCCTTATGATTCCTTCTCATTCTTGAAATGGAAGGCCATACGGGAACTGAATTATATAAACGCTGTCAAAACCGCTCTTGAATTCAAACAGCCTTTCTGGGAGCAAACCGGCATCAGCAACATCGTTACGGACTTCCCGACCAGATTCACCTACATTCCGAGCCATTCAGCAGCAACTGGACAGCCCGGGGTAATGCTCGGCAGCTACAGTTGGGGCCAAAATGCTAACTTATGGACCAGCCAGCCCGAGCAAGAACGGATCTATGAAGTACTGAAAGGACTCGCCAAAATATATGGCGACATTGTTTACAGGGAATTTGTTACCGGATCCACCTACAGCTGGGCCCAAAACCCCTTTTCAGCAGGTGCATTTGTCCTGTTTTCCCCTTATCAAGAACAGGACATAGCTGAAGCTGTCCATATCCCGCAAGGACGCGTCCACTTTGCCGGAGAACAGACATCCCGTTTACACGGCTGGGTGGAAGGCGCCATTGAGTCGGGCGTGCGTGCCGCTTATGAGGTTCATTATCGGAAAGAGTAGCGTTTAATGGTGCCTGACCCCCGGCGCGTTAACGCGCCGGGGGTCAGGCACCGCCCGCTGTCAATAAAATTTAATTGCCCTCGTTGCAATAAACGTTTTGATATAGCGGTCAAGTATCCGTGAACCGCCAAAATCATCTTCGAAAAATCCTGAAATGAGAAACCCGGCATTGATTTGCCCCTGGATTTGGTCTTCCAGTGTGTGGGCATATTCAATCGTCTCGTTTGAACGGACATACGCCTCGATTTCATCCTCCCGAAGCGCATCCAGAGTCGAAAAAGGAATCGAGTGCCTCACTTCCAAATTCCCCTTTCTTTCTTCGGCATCATCGAAAATGAATAGTAGCGGATTGGTGAAGCCGGCAATCATGACCCCCTTCGTTTTCAAGACCCTTGCCGCTTCCTTCCAGACCGGATGTACGTCCTTTACAAACACATTTGAAACCGGATGTACAATCATGTCGAAATATTCATCATCAAATTCACTTAAATCAGACATATCCCCCTGCACCGTTTTAAGCGGGTGCCCGTCACGCCTCGCCACAAATTCATCCTGCTCCAGCTGCTTCTTTGATATATCCATCACAGTCACATCAGCGCCGGCTGCGGCAAGGACCGGGCCCTGCTGCCCTCCCCCTGATGCCAGGCAAAGGATTTTCAGCCCCTTGATGGAGTCCGGGAACCATTCACGCGGCACCGGTTTTTCCGTTGTCACAGTGATTTGCCAGTTTCCTGTTTTGCTCTCTTCGATGACCTCTTTGCTTACCGGCTGCGTGTACCTGGCCCCTTCTTCAACCTTCTGATCCCATGCCTTGCTGTTTTGGTTTACTGTATCCATTTTTGTTTCTCCTCCTATATCCCTTGCTATGACAATTTTGTACAGTAGAGTATTCGCGTTTAGTCAGAATTCCCCTTCTTCGGCGCTTCCTTAACTCTCACTATTAGCACTTTATTCCTTCCATTGGTTTATATTACCACCAATGGAACTATTAATGAATGATGCAAAACAGTTCGCTGGTTCGATTGTGTATCAAACATAACTTCTATAGGATTTTAGTAAGAATATTTTGTATATTTAAACATTTACTGGAAGGAGGATTGCCAGCTTAAACAACCTTTTTAAAGGGACAGGCATCGCTTTTTATGCGCCCTTCCCTTCGTAACCCGTAAATTTCTTGACGGGAAAAAACATACATAGGAGGCTGTTTCATGAATAAGTTTTTAAAAGTTGCCGGACCGACTACCCTTGCATTATCCCTTGCCTTTTCGTCTGCAGCATACGCAAACCCGCAGTCCAAGCCAAACGGGCCCTGGGTGGAAAACGAACAAAACCTTTCCTTTTCCAGTTTTATGAGTAATGAAGAACTCTATAAAACACTGGAAAAACTCGAGAGAAGTTCACAGGGCAGAATGACTCTTGAGGTTGCGGGGCATTCCAATGTGTATGAACCTGACAACTATTGGACAGAGGAAGAAAAAGGCGATCCGATTTATGTGGCGAAGTTTGGCGATGATGCCCCTGGTAAAAAGAAAATATTAGTAACAACTCAAATCCACGGTAATGAACAGGTGGGTACAGAGGGCGCAATCGACCTGATGCAGAAACTCGCTGCCGGAGGAAAAGAAGTGGAAGAAATCCTTGATGACGTTTCCATCTGGTTCTTGCCGAGAATCAACCCGGAAGGTTCAATGAATCAATATGAAGGAGAATGGTACCCTGCCAGATATACACACCAGACGTGGGATCCTGAAGCACTTGGATTGCCTGCGGACACGCTGGCTCCGTGGTATTATAACGCTGATGGAAGCGAGCGGGCGCAAAACAACAACGGCCGTGTCGTGTATGGAATCCCAGGCTATGACCAGAACCGTGATTACAATCCGAACCTCGATTTCAGAATCAATGGCGGCAATGTTGGTGAAGCCGCTGCTGCCCTGAATGATACAGATGTCTGGGAACAAGACGCGAATGGAACTTGGCATGAGAAACATAACGGCAGAAACAGCAGTGACTACGGCGGTTTTTATGTAACCGCTGAATCCAGGATTGTAACTGATGTATTCAAACAGTTTAACCCGGATGTGTATATCGATGTCCATCACCGCTACTTCAATACCCTGTCTGAAGACGACAATCGCCAGGTCTCCATCCAGGTTGCAGCCGATGTAGCGGAAGATTATACTGATCCATTTACCGGAAAAGAATATTCAGTCGATGATGACGTCCTGAAATTGGGCAAGCAGGTAAACGCCGTTGCACATGAATCACTGCAGCGCGGCTTCTCTTCTTTCGGTGCGATTCAGAAGTATCCGAAAGTGGATTTGCCAGGCACAGCACTTGGCGCCTTTGCCTTAAATGATGCGTCAATCATGCTGATTGAAATTAAGGGCCAGAGCCAGAACCTTGGCCAGAAGCAAGCCGGCATGTTGAAATCCACCGTTTCTGTACCAATCTATGAGGTGGCCAAAAAGCTTGCCGACGGCTCCATCCATGAGGTGGACCCTGCAATTTATGATAACATTCCCGAAGCAGCACACAGCATCTCAGATCCCACTACAAGAGAAGACTTTTAGGATTTGGTCAGCAAGAAGCTGTATCTGTTTGAAAAATGAAAAAAGCTCAGAGTTCACTGCTCTGAGCTTTTTTCCTCCAGGAAAGAAAAAATGGCAGGTACCCTCTTTTTGAAAGACACGTAATGATGTTTGCCATCAGTTAGCTTTTTCCATTCAACATTTATCTTCTTCTTTTTCAACAAATCAGCCACTGCCTGGTTTGAAGCGGAAAACTGCTTACTGATCTTCTCATCTTCTGTTTCCTGATCTCCCCAGTCCATGTAAATGGTTTTAATGGATGACAGGTCTGAAACTTGTATCAGCTCTTCTATTTGCTCCTGGTTACGAAAGAAGGCAGCAGAAAACACGACAATATGCCGGTATATATGAGGATATTTACATGCGGCAAATACAGAAACAAGCCCTCCCAATGAGATACCTGCCATGACAGTGTCATCTTCTAATGCAGGATACTTATCATCAATGAGAGGCTTTAGTTCCCAGGTGATGAAATCAATATACTTCCCGCCTTTACCTCCCAATTCACTTTTATGGCCCAGTATTTTTTCACTGTACTTACCGTTTATCCACGGGCAATATTCATTTACCCGTTCTTCACTGTTTTGGTCAATTGCCACTACGATAACGTTGTGTGCATGTTTAAGGAGGTAGTCTTCCAGTGATAGGGATATCCCGCCGATTGCTCCATCATCCCTGAAAACGTTTTGGCCATCATGCATATATATGACAGGATACCTTCTATTACTCATTGGATCATAACTGTCGGGCAGATAAACGGTTACCGTTCTTTCTTCCTTAAATGCCTCCATATAGACTTGAAAGCTTTCTAACAAGGGACTCCCCCCTTTTGTATATTATCCATTCAGCCTAGACAAGCCTTTTCTCCAAATAATACCTCTGATGCCCCTTCGGAAAATCTTCCACGACACCGGTAACATCATATCCGTACTTTTGGTAAAAGCCAGGCGCCTGAAAACTGAACGAATCCAACAGAATGAGCCTGCACTTATTTTGCCGTGCAATATCCTCGATTTTGGCAAGCAATTCAGCTCCATACCCTTCCCCTCTGACGGACTGGTCAATCCAGAGAAAATCGATATGAAGATGCTGCCAATAGATTGTCCCTGTGATTCCTCCCATCATTTCTTCTTCATCATTTCTAAGGATAAAGCTGACATTTTTCTTTGGATGCTTCATGTCATCCTGCAGTACCGATAGATTGTATTCAATCACTTTTCCCCGGATAAAATTGCTGTCTTCCTCGTTCCATTGCTGGATGATTTTCATGTTTATCTCTCCTGTCATGTAAAAAATATAGTTGGGTTCGCCCCGTTGAAAGCGAGCTTTTGCAGTGGATATCAACTTTACGTTCCTAAATGCAACAGTAGATTGTTTTAATTTTCTTCCAACCGAACCGGTTAAGAAAAACCAAATGTTCTTAAATCACTTTGATGGAAGAACGGTTTTTATGAGAATATGTAATTATCGAACTAGTGAGGGAGGCAGCCGTATGGGTGTAGGTGGGCGAATAAAAACATTGCGAAAGCAGCTGAATCTTTCCCAGAAAGAATTAAGTGACGGCATTTGCACCCAGACTTACATCAGCAAAGTGGAAAACAACGATATCTCACCTTCAGGCGAAATCCTCTGGCTGCTCGCAAAACGGCTCGGTGTCAACCTTGATTACCTGATCGCTTCTTCTTATGATGAACGGTATGATTATTCGGAAGAAGTGCTGGCCCAATTAAAGAGAGCAGCTGTAAAGCGTGATTACAAAGCGATACAGCGGATTGTTCAAACAGAGGAAAAAAATCCGTATTTTAAGTCGCGCCATAAACGGATCCTGTTATGGTTTAAGGGGACGGCCATTTTTTATCTAGAAGATGACCTTAAGACCGCTCTGTCATGTGTGGAGGAGGCCCTGTCCCTTTCCGAAAACACTTCGTTCAAATATGACGCAGTCACTCTTCAAATTCTCATATCCAATGCGAATCTTTATTCTGAAGCCAAGCAATACAGCCGGGCATATGCCCTTTACGAGGAAGCCCTGTCCAGACTCAAATCATTCCGCTATTCTTTTGATATCCAGGTCGCCATCAAGCTTTATTATAACTATGCGGTCGCACTAAGAAACAACGGGTATTATCAAAAGTCCAACGACTATCTCGTAAAAGGGGTTCATTCCAGCAGAGAACACCATTCCTATTTCATCCTGGGTGATATCTATTTCTATATTGCCAGTAATCATGCTGACCTGAATGATCAGGAAAACGCCAAAACGAATTTTAAAAAAGCCCTGATGATATATGAGCTGACCGGGAACGACAGAATGTACCGCTCCACGGAAAAACGTTTGAACAGCCTTTTAAGTGATTCTCTTTAAATACCAATGGCATGCATTCTCATATAATATTTTTTCGGCGTGCTTTTGTTCCATGTGGTTTTTGATCAACTCCACATCAGCAAGCTGAAAAGGCCTGTCCGCTCTTGTGGACGGCAAGTCGGTCCCGAACATAAGAGCATGCGGGTTTATTGAATAGACCTGTTTTATCGCCTCAATTGGGTCAAAATTAATCCTCCCAAATCCGGTCGCTTTGACTTTGACGCCTTTCTCCACCAGTGAAAGCAAATGGCCGAACCCGCGCCAGGACAATCCGAGATGGTCCACAGATACAGCGGGAAGCTTTTCAATCACTTGCGACACATCCGGCAGCCGATTTGCATCAATATATAGCTCCGCATGCCATCCAGCCAACTCGTAGACTCTTCTTGCAAAATAGTCAAGCCGGGATAGATCTTCTGAGCCGCCGCGATTGGCATTAAACCGAAGTGCCCTTACTCCTGCTTCGTTAAGCCTTAAAATTTCTTCATCAGGAGTATCATAAGGAAGCTGCGTGACACCGACATAATTGTCGCCAAGCGTTTGTATTGCATCAATCAGGTAGGATTGGTCATAACCCTGGAATGAACCTGATACGATGGCCCCTCCCATGATATTCAAGCCTTTTGTCCGTTCTGAATAGTCACTGCAAGAAAAATAATCGGGGAGGTATCCTTGATTCCGAATGAGCGGAAATCTTTTATCTATGATATGCAAGTGTGCATCGAAAATTTTAATGGAAGCGGCCTCCTACCTAGAGTAATAGATGTCCACGTTGGTACTAGTTTTCGATTCCCTCAACTGTCCGGTGCGATATATCCCCTTCCATCACAATCTTATATGTCTCACCACTCACTTCCACAACCGTCAGACTCGTATCATGAATAAAAGGCGGATCCCACAATTTCTCCAGCGGATTATTTTTAAAAAGGGACATCATGGTTTTGATGACAACCGCATGCGTGACAACCAGTATGGTTCCTGAAGTGTGATTTTCTTGAATCGACGTTAGAAATGCCAGCACCCTGTTTTTTAAATCGCCAAAATTCTCGCCCGTCTGTGCGGTATATAGGTGAGGAGTGTTCCAGAAACAATGAAATTGCTCGGGGTCATTGTCCTCAATAAAAGAAACCGTTTTGCCTTCCCATTCCCCCATGTTGATTTCCTTCAACTTTTCATCAAAGTTGATGGGAATGTCCTTTTCACCCTTAATTAATTCTGCGGTTGACCGCGTCCGTATGCTGGGACTTGAATAAATAGCGTCAAAAGGTACATCTCTGAGTCTATCTCCAAGCAACCCGGCATTTCGAACCCCGGTTTCCGTCAACTCGGAATCTCTCCAGCCCTGCATCCGTTTTTGCTTATTCCATACCGTTTCACCATGTCTTGTTATGTATAGGGTTATCAAGTTTGATCCTCTCCTAAAATGGGATATCAGCAGCCATTTCTGTATGCTCCTGGTTAAATTATACCAGAGACAAGGGGCGGCAGTTCTGTTTCATGCCGGGACATGCCGGTTTCGCGCCGTAATCAGGACTTTTCACGCCATTACCAGGATTTTTCACGCCGAACGGCATTGGCGGCAGAGCCTGGATACAGCATTCGCGCCAGATAACCTCACTTTCACGCGGAACCTCCCTGTTTTCAGGCCAAACACCGGTGTATTCATGCCAGAACTACCTCTTTTCACGCCAAACGGCTGGTTTCGCGCCATACTCCAGGCTTTTCACGCCATAACCCGGCCATTTCATGCCAAACCCAGGATACGAGCGGACAAGCCACAGCCCGACAAAACCGCCTTTTATCCCGCAATAAGAATGATTATCCCCAAAACCCGCTGAAACCGTTCGCTTAAAATAGAAGCCCCCGATTATAAGAATGATCGCCCCATTCTCTCCTGCCCGATTATCTACCTAAAGGGATATCCTCAAGCTTTCGATACTTGTTTTGTTCGATTTCTTGATAAACTCTGATAAAGTTGACATCAAAAGCTGGAAAAGGGCTGAGTTCTTCTTCCGCCAATTTTGACATCTCAATCAGTTCTTGTTTTGTTAGACCGTACGTTGTTTTTCCTAACGTCATATGCGGGACAAAATCTTCAAGTTCGAAATATTTTTTGATCAAATGGCGGGAAGGGGCAATTTCTCCAACAATCCGCCGATGCAGTCCATGCAGTTCATGTGACCGGGCGCTTATGTAAAGGATGTCTTCACCGAAAAACATCGGTTCCCCTAACGATATTTGAAACGGTTCTGTCGTGCAGCAGATGTTTTTCACGTTGTTCAGCCATTTTTTATCTTCGGTTAGGCCGCCCTGCGCTTTTAGAGTGATATGCGGTTCGACTACATCAGTGATCGTATTGTTTATCCACTTATGCTGGAATTCAATGACTTTCTGTTTGTATTCTTCCGGCGGTACTATTCCGATAAAAAATTGCAATAAAGTCTTCCTCCTTTTGTTCCTTTAGTTGATTGTTCTATGTACGGCTTCATATAGCTCCTGGTTTCTTCCGTTATATTTTCCGGAAGTTCATTCAGATCAAAATACCGGACTTCAATCGATTCATTTTTATCAATCTCAATTTCCCCTTCAACCTCATGAGTCAAATAGACTGCAGTCACTGAATATAGTTCATCTCCATTCGAGACTTTGAAATAGTATTCTGGCCCTGAAAAAACACCCAGTAATGTTAAGTTTCCGATTGCAAGCCCTGTCTCTTCTTTCACTTCTCTTCTTGCCGCATCCTCTAAACGTTCGCCCAGTTCCATAAGGCCGCCCGGCAATCCCCAGCCGCCATCTGTACGATGCTGCAATAACAGTTCGTTTTTTTCATTTATGACCAACACAACGGCCCCTGTTAAAATCAAAGGCCAATGGCCAACCAGTTTCCTCAGTTCTTTGACATAGTCCATGAATACGACTCCCCTAAAACAGTAATTATGGCAGTGAGCCGGGCTGCACAGGAATAGTTTCGGCCGGCTTGCCACCTACTGACCAACCAGTATACTACCAATTATTTCAAACAGTTTTGATTTACTCAATCTTTTTCCAAAAAAGACAACAAAAAACCTCCAATAGAACAACACTATTGAAGGATTTTGGCATTTATCTGATTTTTAGCGGTATTTCCTTCACTCCCCTGACTATCATCCCCGGCCTCCACTCGAGCTGGTCCCTGTCACCATCAAGCTCCATGTCGGGGAACCGTTCAATGATGCTGCTGATTGCGATTTCCCCCTCAAGCCTTGCCAGCGGGGCACCGAGGCACGTATGGATTCCTTTGCCGAATGCCAGATGCGGGCTTTTCTCCCTTGTGATATCAAATACATCAGGATTATTGAAGATATCGGAGTCACGATTTGCTGAATCCAGTGCAATGATAATAAGCTCACCCTGCCGGAACTGTTTTCCTTTGAACTCCAAGTCCTCCGCAGCCCACCGTGATGTGCTGAACTCCACCGGCCCGTTGTAACGGAGCGATTCTTCTATCGCACTTCGGATCAACTCCGGCTTTTCCTTCAGCAGCTCAAGCTGGTCACGGTGCTCCAATAAAGCAAGAATGCTGTTGCCGATTAAATTAACAGTTGTCTCGTGTCCTGCAATGATCAGCAAGCTTACGGCTCCGAATAGTTCCTCCTTACTCAGCTTATCACCGCTTTCCTCAGCTTGAATAAGGCCGCTGACAAGGTCATCACCGGGATTTTTGCGGACTTTTGCAAACAATTGATCTAGGTACTGGATAAATTCATTCATATGCTGGACAGCTGCTTGTTCAGAACCCGTCCCTTCGACAAGGGAGTTTGACCAGAGACGGAACTTGTCGCGGTCTTCAGATGGGATGCCCAGCATTTCGCAAATGACAATGATCGGCAGCGGAAACGCAAACTCGTCAATCAGCCGGATTGTGTCCTTTCCGGACAGTTCATCAAGCAGCTCGTTCGTTATTTCCTGGATCCTGTCCCGCATCCCGTCAATCATTTGCGGGGTGAAGGCCTGCTGTACCAGGCCGCGAAGCCTTTTATGGTCAGGCGGATCGGCAAAGAGCATATTTCTGCTGAAAACACTCGCTTCTTCCATACTCTCACCAAATAGCCTGGTGAAATCCTTGATGATCTTTGGATGCTTCAAAGCATCGACAGCATCCTCATACTTCGTGATCAGCCATCCTTGCTGGCCGTCAGGGAATGTCATTTTATAAACCGGCTCCGCCTCCCGCATTTTTGAATAGGCTGGATAAGGATTTTTATTGAATTCCTTCGAAAAAAGATGTTGGTCTAAATTCAACTTGCATACTCCTCTCGTTTTATGTAATTCAGCCAAAGTGAGGCAACGTATATTATTCGTTTTCTTTCACAGAATGCATTCCCTTTTTTTCCATATAGGAAAGCATAAATTGTCAGCAAGGGAGTATTTCGATGCAGCTGCCAATTTTAAGAATATTGATATGGGCAGCTGCGCCTCTGTCTTCGCCAATCGGCGAGTTTCATTCTATACATCTTTCAAGATGCACATTCTGTTTCCCTTCACCCCATTCAAAAAGTTAAAGGACAAAAGATTGCATCTTGAGAGAAAAACAAAAAAGCACTCACCTTATTTCAGATGAGCGCTGGGCTTTTGTCAATGTGCAAACTATATTGATTCCTGTGTTGTTTCAATTGTTTTGAATATCCTGCTATAGACATCTTTAATGTTTTGATCAGACTCTTTGTCATTATACAATCCATATTTCCAATAGGAGTACCCATCCTCTTTTGAAACAAATCCGACAGCATACTCTTGATTGCTTAATGACCGGGCATCTTTGTAGGATAGATCGCTGATTGTGAAGGCAAGAAATGTTTTTTCGGACTGGATAAAGAAAAATGGCAATTTGGCTTGTTTATATACCTCAGCATATTCACTCTTTGCTGCCTGTTTTAAATACTTATGCTTGACGATCACTGCATCATACTTGCTCACATTGCCACTTTTTAGTTCATCCATCCCCAACTTGGTGAACGTGACCAAGTCCTCTTCTTTTATGGCAGGCGGCTCTCCGATAACAGCTATTTTCAAAGGTTTTCCTTGATAAGCCTCGAACCCGGGCTTACTATCCTTGCTGTCAGACACAGCCTCGCTATCACTTTGTTTGTCTTCTTTTACTTCCCCCGATGTTTCATTCGCCGAACATGCAGTAAGCAATACTGCTGCTAAAATAAATAAAAAATAGCGTCTCACTTTCATATCCCCCTGTCCGTTCTTATGTACTGTCCAGAAACGCCGATCTGCTGGTAAGCAGTGGTTATTATTATAGCGCAATTGGAAATAAACATAAAATCAACCGCTTATATCAAAAATGGAACATGACTACTTGCATGCTTTCACTTTTGGGGAGATGACCAGCTTGAAAACACCTCACTTTATACAAACTGCTTTTTTACCCATTTTGTACTTTACAACAAATCTTGTCCTATTATATTTTTCAACTAATCAGTTGAATAGTTGAATGAAGGTGATATGGTGGAACATCGAGAGTTCAAAAATAATGTTTACGGCCTTTTTGCCCAAACCGGAAAAGTGTTGTCCAGCCCAAGGCGGATCGAACTGCTCGATTTGCTCTCCCAGGGTCCTATGTCAGTTGAACTGCTGGCTAAGGAAACAAAGATGAATACCGCAAATACGTCCAAACATTTGCAGGCACTGCTTGATGCACGTTTGGTGCGTTTTCACAAAGAAAAGAACCATGTCATTTATCACTTGGCCTGCAAAAAAGTGATTGACCTGATGTTTTCGTTGCGGGAGCTTGGCGAAGAACAATTGGCAGAGCTCAATGTGCTTAGGAATGAATATATCGTCAGGCCCGATCACCTTGACACGGTTGAAGAGGATGAACTCAGGATCAGGATGAAAGCTGAAGACACCCTATTAATTGATGTAAGACCTGCAGCTGAATTCGAGGCGGGACATATTCCAGGGGCGATTTCTGTTCCGCTTGAGGAGATGGAAAGATTCGTTTCCGAGTTCCCGAAGGATAAAGAAATCGCAGCCTATTGCCGGGGACCATACTGCGTCTATGCTACAGAGGCAGTCGAGATGCTGCAGTCAAAAGGGTTCAAGGCAAGCCGCCTTGAATCCGGGGTTCATGAATGGGAGCACGAACAAGAAAGACATGCCCAACATTGACATTGTTAAGAACCTGATTTCACTCAGGTTCTTTTTAAGGAGGTGCAGTATTGGAAAACACTGTCGCGAAAACGAAAATTGGCATCAAAGAAAATATCCTTCAGTTTTCATTGCTTGTTGTCATTAATTTATTTGTTGGTTCCATGGTTGGATTGGAAAGGACCATCCTTCCAACCATAGGAGAAAAAAATGATATAACGTAAATATCAGACATTGCGAAATTATGCACCAGCTTGCCATTTCTCTGACTGGTCGTTTCCACCCTATTCATTTATTACCTGGAGCCGCCGAATCAACCCCTCTTATATGATCCCTATGCCCATCGTCCTCAGTGGTATAGAAATCATAGTAATGAACATGCATGCCATTTCCCACCGGAATTGCTGGACCTGAATAGGCTTTATAATAATGCGTGTGGCCGTTTTCAAACACCACATATCCCTCTGTGTAATGAATATGGCTGCTGTTATCTTGAGTGGGAATGGGAGGAGACGAAACATCGAGGCACTGATGGACGTGCCCTGCTTCTACAGAGGTGTAATCAACTGATCCATGATTATGGTGCGGCACAAAACCCTTTACAAAATCATCCTTGGCGACTTTCGCCATCTTCTCACCTCTTTTCGGTCACTGCCCTTGTTCCGCTTTCATTTTCAAATTCATTCTTTCTTCCAGAACATGAATCATGTAAAGGAAGTGATTCGCTTCCCTCAGAACGTGGTCAGCAAGCAGCGGGTTTATTACATTCCGAATCTGACATGAGCGAATGAGCTCCATCCCGCTTTCTTAAAATCCCTTAGCTCTTCCGTGGCACTTTCACTGTCCTTGTTCATTTTGCCGATGACGGGATATGTAGGATGTTTGCGGTACAGCATCGATTCCACATCCCGGGCCTGGTTCAACAGCGTTTCAAAATCATCCCCAAACTTCCTTGCGGTATTGACTAAATTTCTTTCCGACTGGTCCAACAGCGCGGAAATAAAACGTGAATGTTCCATCATGATTCTCAGCCAAAACACATTTTCACTTATAATGGCATCCTGGATAGGCTCGAGAATCCCCTGGTTGAATTTCTTTAATGTCCGCATAAAGTATTCGGCTTCCCTTGCAATATGGTCAACCAGCAAAGGAAAATTAAAGCCGCTTACTTTGCAGTTCACAATGAGGATAAGCAGGTTTCTTTTGAAATTCCTAAAACCATACACCAATTCAATACTTTCCTCGTTCAATCTTCGGACCACTTCTGTATTGGGAGACACCTGATAAGCCTTTTTTTCCTGCTGTTCAAAATAATGATGGAACCTGTCGGCCTGCTGAATCAGTTGTGTATCTTTTCGGTTAAATCCTTCACCAAGGAATAAAGCGTGTTCCTTCATAATCCTAAGCCAAAACCTATTTTCAGTCAGTGAGCGTTCAATGAATATCTGTTCAGTTAGTGACTCTGGTTTTGCAGCAAATGTTTCCGGGTCAACCAGCATTTGATTAAATTGCTCAGCACTTACATGTCCTGGCAGTGGAGGCTGATTCATCATAGGCACTCCCCCCCTTTTCCTCTTTCTAAAAACCATTTTATTTCACCACTCAAGAAAATATTTTTCTCTTAAAAAGGATTTTGATGGGCACATCATCCTGACGCATCAGAGCAAACTCCAACCGCCATTGTCATGCACTTTGTTAAACAGGCAAGCAAATAACCCCATGTCTAAACTGACTAACATCCCTAAAAAGGCAGACGGAAAGTCTGCCTTACTTTGTTCACATATTGTTATGATAACGGGTTTATAACAAATAGACTTGTGAAATTTAATATAGATATCCATTTATCCATTATCGTACCGGAAAGGAGAATTTGTATGGGAATGCAGGGCATGATGAGCCAGGCAATGGGATTCGGTATCCTTGCCTATATAGTCAACTTGCTTGTCATGGGAGCAGTTGTCTACATTGCTGTCAGACTGGCCTTGAAAAACAACAAGTGATAAGGAGTTTTAAGCATGAAAAAGTTTGTTGACCTCTGGATTGCAGCCGTCATTGTTGTTGCCGGTACAATTACCGTCTACTTTCTGACAGAAGAAAACAGCCGGGCAATGAACGTCAAAGCAATGGACGACCTCGTGAACCCTCAGCTGGCAAAGTGGGAAAAGGAATTGCCCATCCCTCCTGTACTTAAAGATCAAAATCCTGATCCGAATAAAGCTGAATTTCACTTAAAGGCCCAAAAAGGCAAGAAAGAATTTTTTCCAGGCAAGGAAGCCGACACTCTTGGTTTCAATGGTGACTATCTCGGACCGCTTATCCGTGTAAAAACGGGCGAACAGGTGCAAATGAAAGTCGAGAACCAAATCGGCGAAGAAACGACAGTCCATTGGCATGGCCTGGAAATAGACGGCGAGGATGACGGCGGGCCGCACACCGTAATTGACGACGGAACCGTATGGGAACCTGAGTTTAAGATTAACCAGCCAGCAGGCACAATGTGGTATCATCCTCACTTGCTGGATGAAACCGGCAGGCAGGTTTACAAAGGAATGGCAGGACTTTTTTATATTGATGATGAAAACTCCAAATCCCTGGATATTCCAAAGGAATACGGCGTCGATGACATTCCGCTCATCGTTCAGGACCGAACCTTCACCGAAGACGGCAATATTACATATAACCTGAATATGCCGGATGTCATGATGGGATTGCACGGTGACACAGTTACCGTCAATGGAACAATTAATCCTTATAAAGACGTCCCTCGTGGAAAAGTACGGTTCCGGCTGTTGAATGGTTCCAATGCACGAATATATGATTTCCAGCTTGATAACGGAGAATCCTTCCATCAAATCGCCAGTGACGGCGGGCTGCTGGAAAAGCCGGTAGAAATGGATTCACTTACACTTTCACCCGGAGAACGGGCGGAAATCATCGTTGATTTTTCTGACTATAAAGAAGGGGAAACCGTTCAGTTGACTGACAGCGGCACTCCTTTCATTGAATTCCGTGTCGATAATAAGAAAGGAAATGGTAGTCCGCTGCCTGACAAACTCGCCGATATCCCGGAGCCTGACCGAAGCACAGCCAAACGCACAAGGGAATTTGCGATGCAGGGAATGGGGCCCATGGTCAATATCAACGGCAAGCAAATGGATATTAACCGAATCGACGAAGTTCTTAAACTTCATGAACCTGAAATTTGGAGAATCACCAATCCGAAGATGGGCATGATGCAGATGATGGGCAATGAAGGCGGACTCGCGCATCCATTCCACGTGCACGGCGTCCAGTTTCAGGTGCTGAGCAGAGATGGAAATCCCCCTCCCCCGAATGAAAGGGGCTGGAAGGACACGGTTCTCGTCTATCCCGGTGAGGAAGTTGAAGTCCTGGCAACCTGGGACTACAAAGGGACTTTCATGTACCATTGCCATATTCTTGAGCATGAGGACGCAGGGATGATGGGCCAAATAAAAGTTGAAGAGTGATAAAAGGGGGTTCCGGTAAATATGCCGGAATCCTCTTTTATCGTATAAGAATTTATCAACAGGAGGCATTTACCGTTGCTTCATTGAGATGTGCGATTATGAGGGAAAGGAACTCTTCGTTTATCATAGTACCTTGTGTGGTATTTTTAATAGAAACGTCTCATCATAGCTTTTAGGGAAAATTTGTTGCCGCCTTGATTCAGCTTTTTAACTTTAACAAGCCTTCAATTACATTTACTTACCATTGGAGGGATTGGATTGTCACTCAAACCACTGACAGCAAAAAAACTGGCCCAAAAAGTCCTTGTAAAAGAGGAAGTGTTCATCCTCGACGTCCGTTCTGAGACAGACTACAGAGATTGGACGATCGAAGGTGAAAATGTCCATAGCTTGAATATTCCCTATAATCAACTGGAGAACCAGGTGGATAAGGTAAAAGATAAGCTTCCTGAAGACCAGACCATTTACGTAGTTTGTGCAAAAGGAGTCTCTTCCCAGGATGCAGTAAAAATGCTGACAGAGGCAGGTGTGGAAAATGCCACCTATTTGAAAGGTGGAATGACAGCCTGGAGTGAGCACCTTGAACCGATTAAAATTGGGGACCTTTCAGGTGGAGGTGAACTCTATCAGTTCCTGCGGCTTGGAAAAGGATGCCTTTCGTATATGATTATCAGCAACCGTGAAGCAGCTGTTGTCGACCCTGTCAGAATGACAGAAACCTTTACGGATTTTGCTGAGGAAAAAAATGCAGCCATTACGGTTGTGTTGGATACCCATCTTCATGCCGACCATATTTCAGGAGGGAAAACACTGGCAGACCAAGCCAATGCAGACTACTATTTCCCGCCAAAAGATGATGAGGGGGTAGCACTTGACTATAATAAGTTGCAGGATGGTACAGAGGTAACGGTCGGAGATGCTGTCACCATTTCTGCTTTTTACTCGCCGGGCCATACGATCGGCAGCACCAGTTTCATTGTGGATAACAAGTATTTGCTGACAGGTGATATTTTGTTTGTAGAATCCATTGGCCGCCCTGACCTGGCTGGCAAAGCCGAAGACTGGGTCGATGACTTGCATAACACGTTATATGACCGATATCAGGATCTGTCGCAGGACTTACTCGTCTTGCCTGCCCACTTTGGAACGATGGAAGAAATAAATAACAGCGGCAAGGTTTTGGCAAAGTTGGAGGAATTGTATAAGAAAAACGAAGGGTTAAACATACAGGGAGAAGAAAAATTCAGACATCTTGTCACGGATGACCTGCCGCCTCAGCCCAACAGTCACCAGGAAATCCGCAAGACGAACATGGGCAAGCTCAATCCAAGTTTGAACGAACGCCGTGAAATGGAAATGGGTCCAAATCGCTGCGCTGTGTAAGTCAGGCAAGCTGAAAAAAACAAATCCTTTCATAATGGGCTTCCACTCTTCGGGAGCCCTTTCTTTATCGCACAAGTTCTCCATATGTTTTAACGTCCCTTTATTAAAATCAGCATTCTTCAGGAGTATGCTGCACTAGAAAAGCATCTCTCCTCCCCGGTGTATGCGAACCTGCACCCCCTTAGTAATTCCTTTCATCTCGGCCGAACATGGTGAAAAAAAAGGCAGCTTTTCAATAGAAAGGGAACGAGTCTTTTTCTTTAGGAGAAAAAGTAGAAACGCTTAAAAAATCTCATAATGTTTATTTAAATAATCAACTTCATCATATTCAATATATGGGCACTTAATCGGGCGGTGAGCCTCATCATAGCGCATGGCTCCTGCGGGGGCTCACCTGTCCCGCTAGTCCCGCAGGACATTAAATGAGCTTCTTCGAATGGACATCGCACGAATTAAATTGGTTTTTAGTTTCGAGGAGTCTCGCACCTTCCACTCCAATCAACTAGTGAAAAATCATTGAGCTTTAACACAGCCTTTTCAATAAATAAACGATTAAATTACATCATGCAGGGAAAAACATACTTGAAAAAAGAATTCAAAATTTTAAAAACGATGAATTGGGAGGAATAAAAATGAAAAAACAGAACCTTAACGAATATGTTGAATTTAATAACGAAAAGTTTACGAAACGAATTATTTTCAAAGAACAAGAAAGCACAGTATTTGTTCTTAATTTTCAGCCTGGTCAGTCTTTGCCTGCACATAAGCATCCGGGCACAAATGTTTATTTACTTGTTTTACAAGGAGAAGGCGCTTTTACAATAAACGGAAAAGAAGTTCCTGCACAAAAGGATGATGTCCTTGTCTGTGACGGCAATGAAGAATTTGCATTTACCAATAATGGTTCATCAAACGCAAGCATATATGTCATGCTAAATAAAACCCCTAATGATCAATACGCTCAAAATATTTAATGCACCAAAAAAGGTAAAAGAAATAATACTCAACTTAAAAAAGGTAAAGACTTAAAACCTCATGAACGAAAAAGGAACCTGCTTTTAAACATGTTATATTGGATTAAAACCGGAGGGGTGCGATGATTGCTCGATGGCTAACGGTAAATTTCCTAACAATCTTCATCATTATATTGTGGAGTATGTATCAAGGATATGATTCCAGCGCTGTATTAATAGGGAAATTAGTCGCACAGTTCGCATTTGTTTTATTTCTAATAAACATCAATATGTATTTCGTATTCCTCCTCATCCGAAAAAGCAAAATCAGAAATGTGAAGATTAAGCTTGCGAAAATTTCTAAAAAGATGATGAAGTATCATATCCCTATCGCGGTAACCGCTTCCTTACTAATCTTGATTCACGCCGCGATTATGATTTATGCACATCTGGAACATCTTTGGAGAGCCAAAACAATAAGCGGCAGTGTCGCGATCAGCATTCTCATCGTTCTGTTATACAGTGGTCTATTGAGAAGATGGAAAGCATCGGGGAGAAGAAGGAGATTTCACTATACAATGGCATTCGTATTTTTCGGATTTTTGCTTTTACATGTTTTTCTATAGAAAAAGACAGTGCATTTTGTGTAATTCGCATTTATTCATATCTGTAAAGCATAAACTGTCCATTTGGAAATCTTATGCTTTACGTTACACACAAAAATAAAAAACCACCAAATATGTATTTGGTGGAGACGGTGGGAGTCGAACCCACGTCCAGAAGCATCGGCACTTAAGTATCTACGAGCGTAGTCGATATATTGGCGATTCGCTGACACTTCGGCCTATCGACGGGCTTCCGTGCAGCTAGCCTGATTGTTCTCTTCCTTCATCCTCAGACGGCGGAATCCGGCGTAGCCCGCTTAATTTGGGACCCTGACCCTACCACACGGGCGATGGAGGGAGGATCCATTAGTCAGCTTACGCTGCTAATGCGAAATTGTTTTCTTTGCCAGTTATAGGCGTTGGCAGTTTAACGAGATTGCCGACTCGGCTCGCAACTTAAGCTCGACCTACCCCTGTCGAATCCGGATCGTCCCCAATATGAAAGTGGAGAACCGAAACGGATAGATCAGCTTATGATCTATATTCGGTTATCAATGTGCGTTGTTTATCTCAACGACACTACCTATTATAGCACATTTGTTCTTATTTTCAAGTCTTTTATACGGAATCCTTCCGCCAATAGGTGGAAATCTTCTTTACAGGCCGCGCAGCTTCTCTTTTACTGACCGCTGGATTTCACGTTTCGCTTCTTTCCGCTTCAAGTCTTCACGCTTATCGAATTTCTTTTTACCTTTGGCAACACCAAGCAGCACTTTCGCATAGCCGTGCTTGATATACATTTTAAGCGGTACGAGCGTGTATCCCTCTTCTTTTGAAAGGCCGATCAGCTTGCTGATCTCTTTTTTATGAAGCAGAAGCTTCCGCGTACGAAGCGGATCATGATTGTAACGGTTCCCCTGCTCATATGGGCTGATATGCATGTTATGAAGGAACACTTCCCCGTTTTCAACACGGGCAAACGAGTCTTTCAAGTTCGCCTTTCCGGCCCGGAGCGACTTGATTTCTGTCCCCTGCAGGACGATGCCGGCCTCGAACGTTTCCTCAACATGATAGTCATGCCTTGCTTTACGGTTTTGTGCTAAAACATTGTTATCTCGTCGTGCCATGTCTTCTGCCTCCTCGTCTAACCGTAACTTATATTATATCAAAATGACTGCTTAAATGAAAGAAAACCGAAGGGGGATAGCTGGCTAAAGAATTAAGCAAACGTTTGTTTAACAATGATCCAGCCTTTGATAGCTGAAGGGAGCGGCGGCTAAATAAACGTTTGTTTAAACGTGTTATCATGCCCTTTTTCACTCAAAACACAAGAGCAGCCGACCGGTCACAATCAGCTGCTCTATCCATTACTTGCGCTTTTTCTTTTTCTTCTTGGCAACGTTCTGGTAAAACGGTTTATTGCCGTTGCCTTTTTTATCCTTGGCCGCTTTCGCTTTCCCGCGGCCTTTTTTGGATTTTCCCTGTTCTTTGCCGTTTCCTGGCTTGCCGCCGCCTTTATTGCCGCGGTTTCCGCTCTGAATCACTTTTGGCGCTTCTCCGCTCCGCCGTTTCGGTGTTCCTTTCATGCCGACGACTTCAAAGTCGATGGCGCGTTCATCTTTATTGACGTTGATGACCCTGACCGTGATTTCATCCCCGATTCGGAACACTTTGCCGGTCCGCTCCCCGATCATCGCGTAATGCTGCTCATCATAGCGGTAGTAATCGTCTGTCAGGTAGCTGACATGGACAAGGCCTTCAATGGTGTTCGGCAGCTCGACGAACAGGCCGAAGTTCGTAACTGAACTGATCATGCCGTCAAACTCTTCACCGATTTTATCTTCCATATACTCAGCTTTTTTCAAATCATCGGTTTCACGTTCGGCATCAACCGCCCGCCGCTCCATTTCCGAAGTGTGATCGGCGATTTCCGGCAGCTTGTTAGCCCAGTTGCTGCGTGTCTTTTCATCCACATTTTTCTTGATGAGATATTCGCGGATCAGGCGGTGGACGATCAAGTCCGGATAACGCCGGATCGGCGACGTGAAATGTGTGTAGAACTCTGCCGATAAACCGAAGTGACCAAGGCTTTCTGCCGAATACTTCGCCTGCTGCATCGACCGGAGCATGACAGTCGAGATCACTGTTTCTTCCGGTGTCCCTTCTATTTCATCAATGATCTTCTGCAGCGCCCGCGGGTGGATGTCATTGGCCGATCCTTTCACGACATAACCGAAGTTGGTGATGAACTCAAAGAACTTATGCAGTTTTTCCTCGTTCGGGTCTTCATGGATCCGGTAGATGAACGGCACGTCCATCCAGTGGAAATGCTCTGCGACCGTTTCGTTGGCAGCCAGCATGAACTCTTCGATGAGGCGTTCTGCAACTGACCGCTCGCGCAGCACCACGTCTGTCGGATGGCTGTCTTCGTCGACAATGATTTTTGCTTCGCTAAAATCAAAGTCGATCGCGCCGCGCGCCATCCGTTTTTTAGTAAGAATGCTGGCGAGTTCGCCCATTAGCTCGAACATCGGGACAAGATTTTTATACTGTTCCATCACTTCTTCGTCGCGGTCCTCAAGGATTTTGCGCACATTTTGATACGTCATCCGCTCGGTCGTTTTAATGACACTCTGGAAAATCTCATGATTCACGACTTCGCCCTGCGGATTGATTTCCATTTCGCAGGAGAGCGTGAGGCGGTTCACCTTCGGATTCAGGCTGCAGATGCCGTTTGAGAGCCGATGCGGAATCATCGGGATGACGCGGTCGACGAGATAGACACTTGTCCCGCGCTCGTATGCTTCCACATCAATCGGCGAGCCTTCTTTCACATAGTGGGAAACATCGGCAATATGGACGCCGAGCTTGTAATTGCCGTTGTCCAGTTTTGTTACCGTGACGGCATCATCCAAATCCTTGGCATCTGCCCCGTCGATTGTGACAATCGTCTGGTCGCGGAGGTCGCGCCTGTTTTTCATTTCTTCTTCCGGCACTTCATCAGGTACCGAATTGGCCTGTTCGAGCGCTTCTTCCGGAAATTCACCCGGAAGCCCGTGTTTGTAAATGATGGATAAAATATCGATGCCCGGATCGTTTTTATGACCAAGGATTTCAATGATTTCACCTTCGGCACTCATCCGGCCTTCCGGATAGCTGACGAGTTTCGCGACAACCTTGTGCCCGTCGACTGCTCCGTTGGTCGATCCTTTCGGAATGAAAATGTCATTGGTGATCCGCTTGTCGTCCGGCAGCACAAATCCGAAATTGCGGCTTTCCTGGTAGGTTCCTACAACCTGCTTGACGCCGCGCTCAAGGATCCGGATAATGACACCTTCCTGCCTGGAGCCCGACTGGCGCGGACTCACGCGCACAAGCACCCGGTCGCCGTTCATGGCGCTGTTCACTTCATTTGGCGGGATAAAGATGTCTTCCATGCCTTCCTGTTCAGGCTTTACAAACGCAAAACCTCGGGCATGGCTGATCACTTTTCCGCGTAGAAGGTTCATTTTTTCCGGTATGCCATAACGGTTGCTCCTCGTCCGTACAATCAGGCCCTGTTCCTCCATCTGGACAAGCACCTTCACAAATTCCTTGAATTCTGCAGAATCTTCCATGCCAAGTGCTTCTTCAAGCTCCTGCACAGTCAGGGGCTTGTATGCTTCTTCTCTCATAAACGATAACAGCTGTTCGATACGCTGATCGGTCTCCATCTGCTTCCCTCCTTATGTAAATTGGAGGGCTGCCGGAACCATTTTCAGCCGGCAGCCTATGGCCTTTATTCAGACCAGTCCAATTCCTCCAAAAACTCATATACGTCCTGTTCGACTTCATCACGCTGTTTATCAAGCGTGATGGCATGGCCGGATTCTTCATACCATTTCAATTTCTTTTTGTGAGCTTCCACTTCATCATGGATAATGTTCGCACTGTCAAGATCGATCATATGATCCAGCCTGCCTTGCACCACAAATGTCGGTGCGTAAATCATATCGATATGGGAACGGACATCCCTGATAAGTTTGTCAAGGCTTTTCAGTGTCTTTTCCTCTGTTCCCTCGAATGCTTCCATTTCCTCTTTGATTTCCTCTTCACTTTTGCCGACCTTGCTCTTGTATTCCTGAGCAAAGCGGCGGATTCCGCCCGACATGCGGTCATAGTTCGGCGTGATTGGCGAACACATCGGAATGACGGCTTTCACAGGTTTAGAATAACCCAGTTTCAAAGAGAAAATACCGCCAAGCGACAGTCCGACAGCCGCAATCTCCTCATGCCCGCTGTCTTTCAGGTGATTATAGCCGTCCAGCACATCCTGCCACCAGTCCTCGGCTGTATATTTCACAAGCTCTTCCGGTTCAACACCATGGCCCCTGTAAAGCGGGGCATGGGCCGTATATCCTTTTTTCTGCAAAAACCGGCCCAGCATCCGCACATCAGCCGTATTGCCGGTAAAACCGTGAAGCAGCAGAACGGCACGCTTGCCGCCTTCGAATGTAAATGGTTTAGGTGCAACAATTTTCATAACAACTCGTCTCCTTGTCTTTCATGAATCACTTTTAGTATCCAATTATCAATTGTACCTTCCATGCATAAAAGCGTCTAAAGATACACTTATTCCGTCCGTTTTCTCTTTACCAACTATTCCCGAAAACAACTTCCCATAATCGTGAACGTATGGATAACCAGCCCCGTTTTTATCATTGCGTCTTTCGTCACCTGCAAAACCAAAACCGCAAAGGGATATGTACGCCGAACGGCTCTCTTTCATGATGTTTTTGGGTGTTTTCACGCCATAACCATCGTCTTTCACGCCATGCAAGGACGCTTTCACGCGGCAGCGAGAAGCTTTCCTGCCATATCGCCGGCGGCCAAAAACAACACCATTATTTATCCGCTGTAAAACAAAGCAAAAACAGCAGGGCGAAATGCCCTGCTGTCCGGTCTTCCGTTATGCACCAAGATAAGCTACTGCAATTGTGAGAACGAAGAATAATACCGATAAAACAACTGTTATGCGATGAAGCACAGCGTCAATGCCGCGCGCTTTTTGCTTGCCGAATAACTGTTCTGCGCCACCGGAAATCGCCCCGGAAAGACCGGCACTTTTACCGGATTGCAACAGAACCATCGTAATCAGCCCAAGGCTGACCAAAATTAAAAGGATGATTGAAATCGTATGCAGCACATCCTACACCTCCTAAATTCGCACAATACCATACAATAAATGTAGCATATTATGGGGGCAAGGACAATAGGAAAAAGCGGGCCGTGAGCAGATGCAGGCGGATTTCGGAGGGGTTTTTATTGCCTGGCAATTGCGAGGCAATAAACTTCTGCAATATCAGGGATGCTTTCGGATGTTGTTTGGTGCTCATTTAATGCCAGGCATTCTCTGGGGGGTCATCCAGTGGGATAATGCCTGGCATTGTGACTGTTCTGGAGGTCGTTCCCCTGGACATAATCAAAACCACCCGTGAGAACGGGTGGTTTGCTCTACGGCTGAAAGCCTC
>JAENYN010000088.1 GCA_016841765.1 Guptibacillus hwajinpoensis | reverse complement strand
CGGCTATCGTCATAAGCGGTGATCCCCTCCGGAAGGAAAGATCACCTTCCTGCGGTTTCCCTCGCTTCTACATACGCCGCTAAGCGGGGCCCTGCGTTTTTGTTCCGCCTGGTTCCCACCGGCGGATGTTGCGTCCGGATTGATGGGTCCGAGGATAAATCTTGTAGAGTAAAAAGTGATTGCGATATAATAGGACCAAGTGTTTTGGACGGAAAAAATTGACATCCGGGAGGAGTATCACAATTGAGTGAGAGAAAAAAAGAAAAAATCAAAGTATTTGCTCTTGGCGGAGCAGGGGAAATCGGAAAAAATATGTATGTTGTCGAAGTTGGCCAGAATATTTTTGTGGTTGATGCCGGCTTGATGTTTCCTGAAGATGAAATGTTCGGCATCGACATGGTGATACCAGATATCAGTTACCTGGCAGAGCATGCAGGGAGAATCAAGGGACTTTTCCTGACCCATGGACATGAAGATCATATCGGTGCGTTACCTTTTATTCTCCACCATCTGAATGTCCCGGTTTACGGGACAAAATTGACGCTTGGGCTTGTGGAGGATAAAATCGCAGGCGCCGGTATCGGAAGGGATGTGAAATTCAGGACGATCGATTCTGATACAATTTTGCGGTTCGGCGGCGTAAAGGTGTCGTTTTTCCGCACAAACCACAGCATCCCCGATTCGGTCGGAGTCTGTTTCCATACGAGTCAGGGAGCAATCGTTTATACAGGTGATTTCAAATTTGACCAGACGCCGGTTGACGGTGAACTTGCCGACTTGCATAAAATGACCGAAATCGGCAACGAGGGCGTCCTTTGCCTGCTATCTGACAGTACGAATGCTGAGCGTCCGGGCACGAGCGGTTCCGAAGCGCTCATCGGCCGTGAATTTTTTGATGTCCTTACAACTGCACCCGGCCGAGTTATCATAGCAGCGTTTGCAACCAACATCCATCGCATCCAGCAAGTTTTTAATTCTGCAAACCGTTGCGGCCGTAAAGTAGCCCTTCTTGGACGGACAATGAAGCATGTGGCCGACATCGCCGTCCGCCTTGGCCATTTACATATTCCTGAAGGCCTGCTTGCTTCCACAGAAGACATTTTGAAGCTGCCTGACAGGGAAATTGTCCTTTTGGCTGCAGGGAGCCAGGGAGAGCCAATGGCGGCCCTTTCTCTTATGGCTAAAGGGGCCAATAAGCACGTGAGCATCAAAAAGGGGGACACGGTCATCGTTTCGGCGGCCCCGATCCAGGGCAATGAACTTTCGGTAGCGAAAACGGTCGATTTGTTATTCAGGGCGGGTGCTGATGTCATATATGGCAGAAGGAAAATCCATGTTTCCGGACACGGAAATCAGGAAGAATTGAAATTGATGCTGAATATGATGAAACCGAAATATTTTATCCCTGTACACGGCGAATATAAGATGCAAATTGCTCATGCCCGCCTGGCAGAAGCTGCAGGAATTGCCCATCATGATATTTTCCTGCTGGAAAATGGGGATGTGGTGGAATTTGCAGACGGCGAAGCCAGTGCCGGCGGAAAAGTCCCATCCGGCAATATCCTTGTGGATGGCCTCGGAGTGGGCGATGTCGGAAATATCGTACTGAGGGACAGGCGCCTCCTCTCACAGGACGGCATTTTACTTGTAGTTGTCACCCTCTCAAAGGATAAGAAAAAAGTAGTCGCAGGCCCTGAAATCCTTTCAAGAGGTTTTGTATATGTCAGGGAATCGGAGCAGTTATTTGTGAAATCGAATGAAATTGTCCTTCGTATTCTGCAGGATACCCCAGAAGGAAAAGCGATGGATTGGTCAACGCTGAAATCCGAAATCCGGGATGCGCTAAGCCAGTATCTGTATGAGAAAACAAAGCGGCGGCCGATGATATTGCCCATCATTATGGAAGTATAAACGTCCATCATAAAAGCATACAGCAATAATCTTTTTTCAGCGTGAATCATTTCCATCTTCCCGCTTCATACTAATTGGAGAACCGAGGAAAGGAGACCGATCATGTCTGAAAACGAGAACCAGCAGGAAAAGGAATCCGGGCAGGATAACAATGAACAGAAGGCTTCCCCATTGCTGGAAAAGATCCAGCAGCTGGGCCAGACGAATATCGCTTCCATGAGTGATTCCAATATTCATGTCCTGACGATCATCGGGCAAATCGAAGGGCATATGCAGCTGCCGCCGCAAAATAAAACAACAAAGTATGAACATTTGATACCGCAGATTGCGGCAATCGAACAAAATCCAAAAATTGAAGGGCTGCTTATCTTGCTTAACACCGTCGGCGGTGATGTTGAAGCAGGTCTGGCCATCGCTGAGATGATTGCTTCATTAACTAAACCGACCGTATCGATTGTCCTTGGCGGAGGGCATTCAATCGGAGTGCCGATTGCAGTTTCGGCAAACTATTCGTTCATTGCGCCCACTGCCACGATGACGATCCATCCGGTCAGGCTTACCGGCCTGGTCATCGGAGTTCCGCAAACTTTTGAATATCTTGACAAAATGCAGGATCGAGTCATTAGTTTTGTAACGCGGAATTCAAATATCGGAGAAGATAAGCTGAAAGAGCTCATGCTCTCCAAAGGAAATCTGACAAGGGACATCGGAACAAATGTCCTTGGTGAAGACGCAGTCAAATACGGAATGATTGACGAAGTCGGCGGTGTCGGGAAAGGCATGCAAAAGCTGAATGAACTGATCGCAGCCTATAAAGGCAAAATGAAGGAAGCGGAAGGGGACATCATCCAATGATTCTGTATACGACCGTCCCTGCGGAGTTGGTTTTCCAGCCTGATCAGGATGCATTTTCGAAGCAAAAGGTCATGACAATCGATTCGGTGCCGGTAGTCACAGAGGAAGTGGCGCCCGGGAAGTATCAAATCGTCCGGATTTTAAGCACGGATCCAGGCGCTTATTTGAAAAGCAGCCTTACACCGGGCCAAACGGTCGGGGCCGATCGGGTGAATTCCTAAAACAGCGGGGCTTGACCGCACTTTTTATGCTATAATATATGAAGGGAGAAGCAGCCGAATATGACGGCTGCTTTCTTCGATTATCCATCACGCGGCAATACATACATTTTTTTACCAGAACAGCAAGAATAAAGCTGAAGACTGATAGAGGTGACGGAATGGCAAAACGGAAACGGAAAAGAAAACAGACGAAAAAGAAAGAAGCGATAAAAAAACAGCTTCAATTTGAAGTTGTCGGTCTCACCACCTTTGCCTTGATGGTGATCGGCATAATAAAACTCGGGAAAGTCGGCGGCTTCCTTGTCATGGTTTTCCGATTTTTCTTCGGTGAATGGTATATTCTTCCGCTGCTGGGCGGATTGATTTTTTCTTTATTCTTAATTGTTAAACGCTCATTTCCGCCTTTTGTGACGCGGCGGCTTAACGGGTTGTATCTAATGTCGGCTTCTATGCTCCTGTTGAGCCATGTAAAGTTGTTCGAAGATCTTTCAAGGCAGGGGGATTGGGCCGACTTATCTGTCATCCGCAATACATTCGAGTTATTTAAGATGGAAACTGGCGGTCAATCCGTAATAAACGACCTTGGCGGCGGCATGATCGGAGCGGTGCTGTTCGCAATGTCCTACTATCTCTTTGATGTTCTTGGAACGAGGATCATTGCCTTTTTGCTCATATTAATCAGCCTGCTCCTCATTACCGGCAAATCCCTCCGCCAGACAATCGGCGTCGTCTTTTCGTGGATCGGCGGCTTCATCAAAAAACAATGGGCTGCCTTCCTTGAAGATATCGGAAACTGGAAAGAAGAACGAAAAAAGAAAAAAGTAGAAAGGGAACAACAGCGGCAACAAGCGATGGAGGAGGAACTGGAAATAAGCGGAGGTCAAGACGGAACCACAAATGAGGATGAAGAGGATTCATCTCATAGTGCCCTAGAGGAAGAGGAGCCGATTATTGCCAATTTCGCTGATGTCGCCTATCAGAAGGAAGACAACGGTGAAAAAGCCTCAAGCGGGAATACCGGGCAGGATGTGAAAACGGAAAACGGCTCTGAGCCAGGCCCAGATGTCACAATCGCTTTCACTGAACAGGAAAATATGGCATACCGGCTCCCGCCGCTGAGCCTCCTGGAAGCACCGCAAAAAAATTCCCAGACATTCGAAAAGCAGCAAATTTCAGCAAATGCCCGCAAACTTGAAAAAACCTTTCAAAGTTTCGGAGTCAAGGCGCGTGTGGCGAAAGTCCACCTCGGCCCGGCTGTAACCAAGTATGAAGTGTATCCGGAAGCCGGAGTGAAGGTCAGCAAAATTGTCAACTTGAGCGATGACCTGGCGCTTGCCCTTGCCGCTAAAGATATTAGGATTGAAGCGCCGATCCCCGGAAAATCTGCCGTAGGGATCGAGGTGCCGAACCAGGAGGTGGCAACCGTTTCACTTCGGGAAGTGCTTGAATCCCCAAAAAACGATATGGATAAAAAATTGATGATCGGACTTGGCAGGGATATTTCGGGCGATGCTGTGCTTGCGGAATTGAATAAAATGCCGCACCTGCTCGTCGCCGGGGCGACCGGAAGCGGAAAAAGCGTATGTATAAATGGGATCATCACAAGCATTTTGATGAAAACCAAACCGCATGAAGTGAAGCTCATGATGATCGACCCGAAAATGGTTGAGTTGAACGTATATAACGGCATCCCCCATTTGCTTGCCCCGGTCGTGACCGACGCCAAGAAAGCATCACAGGCGTTGAAAAAAGTCGTTGCAGAAATGGAGAGGCGTTATGACCTTTTCTCTCATTCCGGAACTAGAAATATTGAAGGGTATAACGAGCATGTCCGGAAACATAATGAACAAACCGGGGAAAAACAGCCGCTGCTCCCTTTTATCGTTGTTATTGTCGATGAACTTGCTGACTTGATGATGGTTGCCAGTGGGGACGTGGAGGATGCCATCACAAGACTTGCCCAGATGGCGCGTGCTGCCGGTATCCATTTGATCATTGCCACCCAGCGGCCTTCTGTGGATGTCATCACAGGTGTCATCAAAGCAAACATTCCATCACGGATTGCTTTCAGTGTCTCTTCACAGACTGATTCCAGGACGATTCTGGATACAGGAGGGGCCGATAAGCTGCTTGGCCGTGGTGACATGCTGTTCCTGCCTGTTGGGGCATCAAAGCCGATCAGGATCCAGGGGGCGTTTCTTTCCGATGATGAGGTGGAAGAGATAGTCGATTTCGTGATAGGGCAGCAAAAAGCGCAATATCAGGAAGAAATGATTCCGACAGAGGAAGCAGAGGAATCGATGGAAGTGGATGATGATCTGTATCCCGACGCCGTTGACCTGGTTACCGAGATGCAGACTGCATCTGTATCGATGCTTCAGCGCAGGTTCAGGATCGGATACACCCGGGCCGCCCGGCTGATTGACGCCATGGAGGCGAATGGTGTTGTCGGCCCTTACGAAGGAAGCAAGCCGCGTGAAGTATTGGTATCTAAAAACAATGAAGAGGCGACTTCGTAACAGCGGCCGGTCCGATCGAAGGAATAAAATCATAAGCCTTTTGGAGGTGGAATCAGCATGCCCGGCTGGTTCCCACCTCTTTTTTTTGTTTTGGCTCTGTTAAAGCTCAATGTTGTTTTTTACACTAGTTGATTGGAGTGGAAGGTGCGAGATTCCTCGAAAATAAAAATCAATTTTCTTCGTGCGGTGTTTTTCGAAGAAGCTTATTCAACGTCCTGCGGGACTAGCGGGACAGGTGAGACCCCGCAAGAGCGAAAGCGATGAGGAGGCTCACCGCCCGCCCCGCGGCAAAGAAGACACTGTGAGTGCGA
>JAENYN010000018.1 GCA_016841765.1 Guptibacillus hwajinpoensis | reverse complement strand
ATTGCACTCGTATTGTATGATGTGAAGCTTTTATGCAGCACATCTTGACAGGGCCTTACATTTTGAATGGGAGCAGGAGCATATGGACAAACAGAACTATCATCAACTGGTTCGTGATAATAGGATGCTATCGGTCATGCTGAGGAAACAAACAGGCAAAACATCTTTCATTGGACAATTGCTGAAATATGATGAATTACTAGATTCATATCTTTTTTATGACACTGATTTGAAAAACGTATGGCATTTGCTGGGGAATGAAATTGAGAACATTGAATTAGCAGGTAAAGGGGGCGGCGGTTTGTGAATACCGTGTATTTCGGTTCGGTTGAGTTTTTTGAAATGGAGTTAAGGTCACGCCTTGAAAAGGGTGTGTCTGAAATGGATTTTGTCAAAGCCAGGCAGACGGTCATGGATGAAATTGAAGACTTTGTGTGCAGGGATTTCATTAAACAGGAATGTCTCACTAATTTTTCAGCTGCTTCGAAAAAGGTGCAAAATGCGGTTTTCGGTGAAAGAAGTGAACAGGTATGAGATATACGATTTCAGATATCCAATTCAAAAAAGGGAAAATCAGACTGATCTGCCAGGATTTGATTGAGGAAGCCATCCTTCATGTATCACTCGATCCGGAAACACTGGAGTGCCTTGATCCGTTCATTCCGGAAGATCTCCAGCGATGCATCAGCAATAACCGAAATGATATTTTCCTATCTTTGCAGGCTCTTTCTCTCAATGCCGGAAAGAAGGAAAAAAAAGTGGAGTGGAGGAAGGAGAATGCCCTTCTCCATGAATTGCCGATCAATCCTGTTTATTTACATTATTAAAATATAAAGACCTCTTTTTATTCAGAATACAAGATTTTACACCTTAATCTATTGAGGTGTTTTTTTGTTGTTTAAAAAGTTGGGAAATAGGAACCGAAAAAGAGTGTTTTACACACGTATTGTTATGCCTTGTTTCCCAATAACATCCTAACCACACCTATGTTATTGTATAATTACAAATATTCAGAAACTTATTGAGCAGAAGCTCTTTATGTTTCGGGAGGAGAGTAATCATGAAAAACCGATGGAAGATCACAGGATTTGTCTTGACGTTCTTGCTGTCGTTCGCTATGATTTTCAGCAGCTTTGCAAGTGCTGCACCGGAAAAAAGCCAGGTCAATGATTATTTGATCGGGTTCAAAGACAGGGTTAACCAGAATATCGTGAAAAAACAGGGCGGTAAAGTCCTTCATGAGTACAAGTACATGGAGGTTGTTCACGCGAAGCTGCCGGATCGTGCAGTGCAGGCATTGGCCAATAATCCAAATATCGCATATGTGGAAGAAGACTACAAGGCATATGCGATCGGCCAGACTGTGCCCTGGGGCATCACACATATCAATGCAGATGATGTCCAGGCTACAGGAAATACGGGTTCTGGTGCAAAGGTAGCAATCCTGGATACCGGAATTGATGCAAGTCATGAGGATTTAAGTGTGGCAGGCGGTGCCAGTTTCATCGATACAGAACCGGATCCGTATAACGACGGAAACAGCCACGGAACGCATGTAGCCGGCACGGTGGCAGGCCTCAATAATACACTTGGTATCCTGGGAGTTGCGCCATCCGCAAGCTTGTATGCCGTCAAAGTGCTCGACAGTTCCGGCAGCGGCACATACAGCGGCATCATTAAAGGAATCGAGTGGGCAGTTTCGAATAACATGGATGTCATCAGCATGAGCCTTGGCGGCAGCAGAGGGTCAACCTCCCTCCAGCAGGCAGTTGATAATGCATATAACAGCGGCGTACTTGTAGTGGCAGCTGCAGGAAACGACGGCGCAAAAGGGAAAAGGAACACAATCGGCTATCCTGCCAAATATGCATCCGCAATGGCAGTAGGTGCTGTCGACAACAGCAACAACCGTGCATCATTCTCCAGTGTCGGGGATGAACTGGAAATCATGGCACCAGGTGTAAATGTCCTGAGCTCTGTTCCGGGAAATGCCTATGATACCTATAACGGAACCTCGATGGCAACCCCGCACGTTTCCGGTGCGGCAGCCCTCATTTTGGCTGACAACCCATCATTAAGCAATGTCCAGGTCCGCAATATCCTAAACAGTACTGCAATCCCGCTTGGCGATGCCTTCTATTATGGAAACGGCGTGCTTGATGTCCAGGCGGCAGTTCAATAAAAAATAAACTAGTAAAACCCCGGTGCTTTGCTGCTGGGGTTTTTTTCTTACCATATAAGAAAGCATAAATTGTCAGCAAGGTAGTAATTCGACGCGGATGCCAATTTTAAGAATATAGATAAGGGCAACTACGCCTCTGTCTTCGCCTGAAGGCTCGCCAATCGGCGAGTTTTCTTTATCCGCAATCCTTGTTCCGATTGAAATTGAACGGCAGCGGGAAAAGCTTAAATAATAATACTTTTAAGAAAATCTCAATTAAACTCTGCCGATCAAAAAGGAGGCCCAATTTATGCTTACAATTCTGCCTTCCCGGGATGACCACACGGTTGCCATAGAAGTCACCGGAAAAGCGACGGGAGAAGATGCCGAGAAAATGGATCAATACGTAAAACGATATTTTGGAAAAGATGAACCGTTCAACGTACTGGCATTCATCAATGACTTAAACGGTGCAACAATGAAAGGAATGATTGAAGGCACAAAAGTGGATGCAAAACGGTGGGGGCAATACAACAAGTTTGCGGTAGTCAGTAGCCAGGACACTGTAGAAAAAGGCACGGAAATCGGTAACATCCTTCCGGGCATTACAACGAAACACTTTGAACCTGATGAAGTGGAGGATGCGTGGGAGTGGATTCAGCAGTGAGCGTGGTGTAAAAGGTGCCTGACCCCCGGCGCTTTAATGCGCCGGGGGTCAGGCACCTTTTTGGGTATTCCATTACTTCATTTCTAAAAGCTTCTGCTTTAGTTCGTCTTCCATTTTTGCGAGTTCCTGTTCAGCCAGGCGGCGCTTCGATCTGCCTTCGCTCTGGATGCGGATGGTTTCTTCAAGTGTTGAAATTAAATTTTCCTGGGTTTGTTTCAGGGTTTCGATGTCTACAAGGCCGCGTTCATTTTCTTTGGCCGTTTCGATGCTGTTCGTTTTCAGCATTTCTGCATTTTTCAAAAGCAGTTCATTTGTCGTTTTGCTCACCTGTTTTTGCGCTTCAACTGCCCGCTTTTGGCGGAACAGTGTCAAGGCGATAGTGATCTGGTTTTTCCAGAGCGGGATCGCTGTTAAAATGGACGATTGTATTTTTTCGACCAGCGCCTGGTTCATGTTCTGGATCATGCGGATCTGCGGTGCTGTCTGAATGGTGATCTGGCGGCTCAGCTTCAAGTCGTGAAGCCGCTTTTCCAGCCTGTCCGCAAATTGGATTTTGTCGTTCAGCTCCTGATAGACCATCTGATCGTCGGATTCCTCGGCTTTTTTCTTAAGAGCCGGAATTTCCTTCGTCTGGATTTCTTCATATTTCACTTCACCTGCGGCGATGTAAATGTTCAGAGCGTCAAAGTACTCTTTGTTTTTCTGGAAGAGCTGATCAAGCATCTGGATATCAGACAAAAGGATTGATTTCTGGTTATCCAGTTTCACGCTCACTTTATCGATTTGGGCGCCGATCTTCTGGTATTTCGATAAGATTTCATTTACCGAGGTCGACAGCTTATTGAACATCCGGGAGAACACATTTTTCTTTTCGCCATTCAACTCATCCGGGTCTACCTGCTCGAGCTTTTGCATCAGTTCCTTTAAAATATCGCCAACAGGACCCGTGTCTTTCCGCTGGACATGATCAAGCATCGAATGGGAAAAATCAGACAGCTTGGACTGGGCTGCTGTACCGAATTGAACGATAATCTGCTGGTCGGATGTATCAATCTGGCTGGCCAGGTTAAACGCTTTCTGGCGGTGATCTTCAGGCAAACGGTCAATAAGGCGGACCGGCCTGTCCTCATTTCGGTCATTTGTTTGCACAGCTGGCTGCAAATCCCCGAACGGTTCGGAAAGGAGATCAGCAAGATCGTCTTTCATCAAGTCGTTCTGAAGCTGTTTATTAGGCTGCTCACTCATACTTTTTGCCCCTTTCGTCAAGCAGTAAATGGGTATCACGGTTTATCGTAAGTTTAGCGACATCCAATTCGGTATTCAAATGGTCGATATCATTTGAAACAACGATGACAAGGTCGTTTTCGACAGACTTTGTCAGTTTCTCAAGAGTTCGTTCCGTTTCGGAAAGGGATACGCGGACATCGCGATCTTTGATTTTTTGTTTAGAAAGAAATGTATAGCGATCGGTCAATTCGACAATGGAATCAAGGTGATAAAAGAAAAACCGTTCCGCCTGGAAAAAACGCTTCGGTTCACTTCGGACCACTTGATAAATTTTGCCGGCCGTTTTCTGCAAATTCCTGATTTGCCTGGCCGCATTGATGGAGCGGGCGTTGAAGAGCGACTTGTTCAGGCGTTTGATTTTTTCGCGCGCTTCTTTCATATTGCTTTTGATATAACGGTATTCCTTGCTTGTCAGCCCGTTTTCTTTCAGCATTCTTCGATTTCGGAACCATTGCAGGATGGTGAAGCCAAAGACACCGCCGGCTGCCCCCCAAAGGGATGACATCCAGAATCCTTGTCCGAAGCCGAAAAACGCGGTCAGCCATGTTGCAGCACTTATATTCAAAGAAATAAATCCGTTAAGAAAAAGGGATAGGACGGATTTCATATTAATCGACTCCTAATTTGTTGTTCTTCCCTCATTATACGATAAAAAGGCAGGACAGGTTTCATGCTGCCCCAATCTTTCAAAGAAAACCTTATGTCTATCATTATATATGATTTCACATATTCTGGCAGTATATTCTTGCTGGAAGACCCGGTAAGATCAGCTCAAATGAGGGGCAAAGAACATAGGCGAAAAAAAGGCTGAAGGACAGCCTTTTTATGCAGGAAAGAAGTGATTTAAAATTGCTTCAGCGCCTGATTAAGCGTGTTGAAAGTGGGGCGGAAAGTTTCTGCGTGTATCTCAGAATTTGCGAGTTCAAGTGCAACCGGGGGTCTTACTCCTGATAGTGCAGTTTCAACGCCCAGCATCTTGAGCATGGCAAGCAGTTTTTGAAGAATATATGCAAGAGAAGGCTCCATTTCAGTAATGGCGGATAAATCAATTACCAGTTTTTTGATTTTTAACGAGGTGACCTTCTCAGCAGCATGATCGATTAAAATATGTTTTTGGAATTCTTCAAGTATTGGCTGGATCGGAAGGACAGCCATTTCATCTGTAACCGGCACAAGGTTAACCGTCATGTCTTCAATCATTTTTCGGCTGCGCTCCATTTCGGCAGCCTGTTCCGTCACATCAATAAAACGAGTCAGCACAAATTCGATGTCGCCGTCATGTTTAAAGACCTTGCTGTAGGCGTTCAGCACCAAACGCTTTCCTTTCCAGTCGAAGGGGATCGCCTTATATGTTTGAGGTTCCCCTGTTTCTGCCGTTTTTGTGGCAATACGGATATCATCAGGTGTTTCTTTGTAAATGTCATGGAGATGTTTGCCGACGATCTCCTCCCGGTCAATCTGAAACATTTGTTCATATGCTTCATTTACATACCGGACATATAAATCTTTACTATAAATAATGATCCCTTCATCCATGACTTCCAAAGCCTTATTTAGCATCAAAGCCCTCCCTGCTTCATTAGTCCCATATTTTAGTATAACAAACGCAGAGGCTCGAACCTCCTGATACGGCTTATTTTTCATGGATTTGGGAAAAAATGAAACTTTTTCTGGCCGCAGCCGTAAAAGTAACAAAAGCAGCCTGAAAATTGAGGAACAGCTGGTCTGCATATAAAACAGGGGGTCTGATACGAATGATGGGTGTTGTATGGTTTATTATTTTAGGGGTATTGTTTTTCTTTTTGCTTATTGCTGGAGGAATCGGATTTTTCATTTTCAAGAAACGGTACAAAACAGCGAGCTCCAACCAGGCGTTGATCATCACAGGGCCGAAGCTTGGCGACCCGGAACATGATAATCGGATTTTTGTCGATGAAAATGGCCGGAGCATGAAAATTGTCAGGGGTGGCGGCGTACGCCTGAAAATGTTCCAGACGAGCACGCCGATCGATCTGACATCGTTCCAGCTCGAAATCGAATCGCCAAAAGCCTATACGTCAGAGGGAGTGCCGATCAGGGCAAAATCCGTCGCTGAAATCAGCATCGGCAGCAAGCTTGAAATCGTCGCGAACTATGCCGAAAAATTCCTGGGGAAAAGCGACAAAGAAAAGCAGACGGAACTAAGGGAAGTGCTCGAAGGCCATCTCCGGGCGATTATTTCCGCACTGACTGTGGATGAAATCTACAAAGATTTCCAATCTGTCAATAAGAAAGTAAAAGCGATTGCCGAAGAAGATCTCAAGAACCTCGGCTTTGAAATCACTTCTTTTGCATTGAAAGAAATAAAAGATGACGATGAAGAAAACGGCTATCTGGAAGCGCTTGGCCGCCCGCGGATCGCCGAGGCACGGAAGGATGCAGACATTGCAGAAGCGAATGCATTCCGGGAAACGAGAATGCACCGTGCCAAAACCGAACAGGAGGCTGAAGAAGAAGAGATTAAGCGCAGGATAGAAATTGCCCGCTCCACGAAGGACAAAGAAGTAAAAGACGCGGAATACAAAGTTGAAGTGGAACGCGCCCGGGCCCAGTCCGAATCTTCTTATAATCTTGAACAGGCCCGCCTGAACCAGAAAGTGAAAGAAGAAGAGATGAAAGTCCAATACATCGAACGCCAGCGCCAGGTCGCGCTTGAAGAGGAAGAGCAAAAACGTAGGAAGGCCCAGGCAGATGCGAATGCTTACGATATCAAAGCGAACGCTGCCGCGGAAGCCGAGAAGGCCCGCATCGACGGCGAGACAAAAGCGGCGATCGAAAAACAAAAAGGCCTTGCTGAAGCGGAAGTCATCCGCGAACGCGGCCGGGCTGAAGCTGAATCCAAGGAATTGATGGCTGCAGCGATGGAGAAATATGGCGAAGCAGCCGTTCTGGAAATGTTCCTGGATATGCTGCCGAAATATGCTCATGAAATTGCACAGCCGCTGTCGAAAATCGAAGGCATGAAAGTGATCGATATGGGCGGTTCATCGTCGGATGGTGCGGCCTCCAAAATAACCGGCAATGTCACAAGGACAATGCTCGGCCTGCAGGAAAGTTTAAAAGAAACATCTGGCATGGACCTGAAAGCAATGCTCGAGAGCTACGTCTCACGCGGGAAAGTTGCCAACTTTGATGAAAAAGATAAAAAAGTTGGGGGCTCAGATCAAGAAAAAGAAAAATCACCCGAAAAAGAAATACTGAAACCTGCCGAAGATCAAGTTGCAAGTGCTGCTGAAGATCCTGAAACGAAAGACACACCAGAGAATAAGTAAACAAGATAGGCCGCTTTTCACACCGTGAAAAGCGGCTGAACTATTCATCCAGGATTTTTATAACTCAATTCCGCAGGAAAAATTTTATAAAATAGTAAAAAAACAATAGTTTGCACTTCAAAAATTTTCTGAATTATGGCATAATTGTCCTACCGGGTGTTCTGAAATGGAATTTAAGAAAATGGTGATGCCATGAACGCGGGAAGACAAATCAGGTTTTATCGGAAACAGAAGAAGATGAGTCAGGCAAAATTGGCAGACGGCATTTGTTCCATTCCATATCTCAGCAAAATCGAAAACGGCCAGGTAGATGCCAGCCGGGAAATCATTGATTTGCTATGTCAGCGGCTGGACATCCAGGTCGACAATACTGAAGAAGTATACGACCACATCTACCGGGAACTGAATGATTGGTATAAGGCTATTTTTAATCGGGAAGGGCAAAAGGTCTCTGCTCAATACCATTCGCTGAAAGAAAAAGTGAGGAGCACTCCGCTTCCTATTCATTTGCAGCTTCACTTTAGAATGATCGAGTTTAAATATTATCTTTATAAAGTAGATTTAAAGACTGCAGAGGAATGCTTTCATAATTTACTTCCTTTCAAAGAATTCTTCACAAAGGAACTCACTTTTCACTTTTATAATTTCAGCGGCTTATACCATTATTTCTTAGGTGATTATGAAAAGGCCAAAAAAGATTTGCTTCTTGCTGAGAAAAACGCCGATCTCAGCCAGGTTGAACTTTGGCAAAAAGCTTATTTATTTTACTTATTGGGACTTGTTTACAGTAATTTAAGGGAAGTTTCAATGAGCATAGATTATACAATGCAGGCACTTAAAAAATTCGATCAAGAGTATAATTATGCCAGGAGTGCAGACTGCCAGGTAATGCTTGGCATCTGTTATCTGAGGATAAATCAATTTGATAAAAGTGAGACTGCTTTTGAGCGTGCCTGGAAAATTGCTGACTCTTTTAACAGCAACAAGCTTAAAGGTGTCATCCTCCAAAATATGGGTTTTTTGTTTTCAAAACAACGTATATACAGTAAAGGCATTGAATATTATGAACAGAGCCTATCATTTAAACAGGATGATGAAATCAAAAGTAAACTCAATACTGTTTTTTCGATTATATTAAACTATTATAAAATAAACGACCCGGCGAACTGCCAGAAGTGGATTAAAATCGGACAAGACTACAACAGGCGGGGACAATACAAAGATTATGAATTCCATTTCAGTATTTATGAGGCATTGGTCGCACAGTCCTCAGACAGCCAATTTGAAGAAGTGTTGACTGAGGCCATTGACTATTTCGTCGACCAAAAAAGTTGGAAATTTGCAGCTGAATATGCTGAAAAGCTGGCTGAATTGCTTGGCAAAAAGTTCAAGTATAAGCTAGCTAATCAATACTATCAATTAGCTGCAAATTCATATAAACAAACATCAGTATAGGAGGAGTTAGATGAAAAAGTTTTTGCTTATTGCATTGATTGCTGCAGTTTCTCTTCTCGGAGGTTCAGGGTTTATCGCCCAGGGAGACCATTCCGACTTCCATTATGGAGCAGAGAAATATAATGCACAGGAAGAGCATCCCGATCCAAATTAATGAGTATATACTAATAAAAAGCCCCAGCAGTAGTGGGGCTTTTTTGGTGTTAATTCCTCAAAGCACATTATCTTTCCCCGTAGTATATTTATTCCAACTTCATGAAATATGTCTTATAATCCCCCCTCTAATCCGCCATTTTTCACCCCCTATTTCCCAATACCGCAATCCTTTTCCCTATGATACGATTTAATTGTAAGTTAATAGTGAATATTCAAAAATCGTGTTGAAGGGACGGGGAAATTTATGAAAAAAGGATTTGCATTTGCACTGGCGGCAGGGCTGGTGTTCAGTTCAGGTTATCCTGCCGTGAATGCGATGAGCAATGAAAGCGTTCAGCAATCAATGGAACAGATGGATGTTAAGAATAAATCTGCAAGCGAAAACGGCAAGGTGCCTTCATTCTTATCTGGCAAACTTTCCTCAAAACCTGTGAAAACAGAAAAAGAGATTAAGTCTTTCCTCATGGAAAAAGAATCCCTCTTTAAAATTAATCCGTACAATGAGCTGAACCTTTTGGACGTCAAAACGGACGACCTTGGCATGAAGCATTACCATTATATCCAGTCAGTAAAGGGAGTACCGGTTGAGGGTTCTGAGTTCACGGTACATACGGACAAGGAAGGTATTGTAACGGCAATAAACGGTACGCTGAAGCCGGATGCTTTGAAGAAAACCAGGCAAACAAAGCCGGAATTGCAAAGGGAAGCTGCCATCGATGAGGCATGGAAATTCATTGATTTAACGAAGGAAGAAACAAGCAATGGTGCAGATGCTGCACCGGAGGGACTTCCGAAAGATGCAGGGGATGTCGGCACTGTTGAAAAAGGCAAACTCGTTGTCCATGAGAAGGATGGAGAGTTCAATTTAGCGTATAAAGTTGAACTTCAATTTATCGATCCGTATCCTGCAAACTGGCACATTTTTGTCGATGCTATAGACGGAGATGTCGTTGAAGCATACAATGCAGTGACGGAGGCTGGAACAACCGGATATGGATACGGGGTGGCGGGTGATTATAAAACGTTAAACACCTATTCCTCCAACGGAACCTATTACTTATATGATGTGACCAAACCGATGAGCGGCGTCATCCGGACCACTACAGCACGGAACGGCACATCCATTCCGGGATGGTATTCTGTTGACAGCAACAATGCATGGACAGCATATTCACAGGCTGCCGATGTAGATGCTCACGCCCATGCAGAGAAAGTCTACGACTATTATTACAATACACATAACCGAAACAGTTTTGATAACAACGGTGCGACAATAACATCGACTGTCCATTACAGCTCTAACTATAACAATGCTTTCTGGAACGGATCCCAGATGGTATACGGCGATGGGGACGGAACCCAATTTGCACCTCTATCCGGTGCAGATGATGTGGTTGCCCATGAAATTACACATGCTGTGACAGAGCGGACGGCAGGACTGCAGTATCAATACCAGTCCGGTGCGCTGAATGAATCGATGTCAGATGTTTTCGGATACTTCGTCGATTCGGAAGACTGGCTGATGGGTGAAGATGTGTATACACCTGGTGTTTCCGGTGATGCACTCCGCAGCATGTCCAACCCGGAAGCCTACGGCCAGCCGGCTCACATGAATAATTATGTGAACACTTCAAGTGATAACGGCGGGGTCCATACAAACAGCGGCATTCCGAACAAAGCCGCTTATCTGACCATATCTTCAATCGGCAAATCAAAAGCCGAAAAAATATATTACCGTGCACTGACAGTCTATATGACATCGACCACTGATTTCAGTAACGCCAGAGCCGCTTTACTGCAGTCGGCTTCCGACCTGTATGGATACGGCAGCTCCACATACAATGCCGTAGGAAGTGCATGGGATCAAGTTGGAGTCTATTAAACTGAGTATCCATTAACTGTTGGTTAAGCAGTTAATTCGAATACAATATCGCAACAGAATCGCATGGAGCAGTGTTACTCCCCCACACCTTCTCTTTTGGCTTCCGGTCTTCTGGCCGGGAGTCCTTTTTTTGCTGTTTTTTATATTTAGGATGAATTTTACATGGTGCTCGATTTTTATAGGCGGACGGGTGAATGTGATAAAACTCATGATGTATTGTCGACACAATTTTTCCGCCGATAAAGCTTGGAAGGATTCCTTGAATTATCGCCTAAACGCCTCAAATTTAAATTCCCCGTATAGGACAAACTTGTAGGCGGGCAAACTGTATTGCAGGGAGGCGATAAGGATGGAAACATTTGAAGTGTTGTCGCTGATGCTCAGTTTTGGGATGTTTGTGATTGCCATTCTTAAGTTTCATGACCAGGACAGGAACAGTTAGGTGCAGCAAAAAATCACATACAATGTAAGTAAGCATTTTCTAAAGAGGAATAGGTGGGACCGCCGTGGCCTTGTTTCTGAAAATTTTCATCCTGTATTTAATGACAATTATGATTATGCGATTAATGGGAAAATCGACCATCATCCAAATGACGCCTTATGATTTGGTTGCAATCATAATCGTCGGAACAATCGCATCAGAACCATTGATCAGCACAGAGTTTTTACCTTCCGTATCTGCTCTGGCCATTCTGGTTGCGTTTCACATCCTTTTCTCAAAGTTAACCTTATGGCAACTCGGAAACCGCTTCTTTTTAGGGGAGCCGACTATCCTTGTCAAGAATGGAAAAATTGTTGAAGACAATATGGAAAAATCGCGGTTATCCATAGCACAGCTGCTTTCAATTTTAAGAAGTAAAGGGTACCCGAAACTATCTGACATTGACTACGCTGTCCTTGAGCCCATTGGGGAAGTCAGTGTCATTCCCAAGCCGGAAAATACACCGGTAACCGTCCAACATCTCGAAATCTCAATTGATGATGAGGGACTCCCCATCTCTGTAATCATCGATGGGAAGATTCAGGGAAGGAACTTGAAGCTGCTTGGAAAATCGAAGAAATGGCTGCTGGAAAAATTAAGTGAAGAAAATATCCATGTCAAAGATATCATCTATGCCTATGTTAATGAAAAGACAAACAAATTGAAGGTTAATAAAAGAAGTGACATAACATAACCCGCTTAAAACGTTCCTGAACCTTTCATTCAGGGACTTTTTTCTGTCCATTACAAGTAGCTTCTCATGAGGTGAAAAGGGAAAGGGAGGTAAATGAATTGACAATTCAGAAATTACCGACGTAAACTGATAAAAGCTGGTAATTAGATATACAGGTTACACGGCCTACATACATACATGAAACCAGGTGAAATTATGCGTTCCCACTACGAACAGCCAGTAGAAGAAATACACCCATATACCGCCAAAGATCCAGGCTTTTGGAAGGCAGCTGCTGCCCTTGCATTCGGCTCTCTGCTGATTTTTGCCGCTTTGTATGCATTTCAGCCGCTTTTGCCGGTATTTGTGGAAGAGTTTGAGATATCGGCGACTGCTTCAAGTCTCCTTGTTTCGTCATCAGTCATTACAATGATCATTGGATTGCTTGTGCTCGGGTTCCAATCAGATCGGATCGGCAGGACGGCAGTAATGAAATTGTCGCTGCTTGTCACCGTCGTCACCCTGCTGCTCATGCCTTTCGTGCATTCGTTTTGGCTGCTGATTTTATTGCGCAGCATCCAGGGCTTTTTTCTGGCCGGTATTCCCGCCGCGGCTATGGGATATCTTGGCGATGAAGTGAAACCGGCAAGTGTCGGCATGGCGATGAGTATCTATATCGCCAGTAATGCGCTTGGCGGCCTGGGTGGCAGGGTTGCATCCGGGTATCTGACCGATTTGTTTGGATGGGAGACCGCCCTTCTTATTATGGGCGGTTTCGGCGTTTTGTGTGTTGTGCTTTTTTATGTGTTTCTGCCGCCATCCCGCTTTTTTGAACCGGGAAGCGGCCGGTTTATGGATGATTTAAAAGGGATGGCGGTGCATCTTAAAAACCGCCGCTTGCTCATCCTTTTCAGTGTCGGACTCGTTTTGCAAATTGTTTTCACAAGTGTTTGGACGTATTTGCCATTTTATTTGCTGGAGGAACCTTTCAATCTATCATTGAAATGGATAGCACTCACTTATTTTACATATGGACTTGGTGTCATCGCCCCTCCAATTGCCGGAAGGCTGTCTGCGACATTTGGGCTGATTCCGGTGATGCTGACCGGGATATTCATTATGATCGCAGGGGTGCTGCTGACTGCGCCTTCATCCGTTACTCTTGTCGTGATTGGCCTCGCCTTGATCTGCACCGGCTTTTTTATCGCGCACTCGATGGCTTCCGCCTCTGTCAGTACGACTGCCAGGCATCATAAAAGTGGAGCATCAAGTTTTTATCTCGTAAGCTATTATATCGGGGTCGCCCTGGGAAGCACCGCTGTCGGCGGCCTGTGGGATGCTTTCAATTGGATCGGGATCCTGGCGACGGTGCTTGTTTTCGTGCCGGTTATCTTTTTGGCCAGAAAATTACATTAAAGCAGGAGAAAAAATGTTCTTCCCGAAATATAAAGAGGATGACAGAAAAGGCATTGCGCAGAACGCAGTGCCTTTTTTGCTTAAGGGACAAGGGATGCGGGGTGAGCGAATGTTTGTCAAATCATCGGAAACAAGTGAAATGCTTGAAGCGATTCTAGGCAGCATCGATGAAGGCATTCATGCTGTCGATGCGGACGGCATCACCATTTTCTATAATGAATCAGCCTCACGGCATGATGGTGTGGAAATCAATGAAGTTCTTGGCCGGCATATTCTTGATGTATTCCCATCATTGAATAAAGAAACAAGCACACTATTGAAAGTGGCGAGGGATGGAAAACCGATCTACCAGCAGTCGCAAACGTATACGAATATACGCGGTGAACTGATTGACACAGTGAATACAACCCTTCCAATCAAAAAGGAGGGGACCGTAATCGGTGCTGTGGAAATCGCCAAAGATTATTCGACCGTCAGAAGATTATCACAGAAACTGCTCGACCTTCAGGCGAAAATAGAACGAAAAGATGGCAAACCCTCAGCTTCCAGCGAAGCCATTTACAGCTGGAATGATGTGATTTCGGTTTCGGAAAAGATGGAACAGGTGAAGAAGGACGCCGAAAAAGCCGCAAAAACTTCTTCTGCTGTCCTGATTTATGGGGAGACCGGGACAGGGAAGGAGCTACTGGTCCAATCGATTCACAATTCTTCTCCGCGTGCACAAGCCCCATTCATCGCCCAGAACTGTGCGGCACTCCCATCCGCTCTTCTTGAGAGCATTTTGTTCGGCACGATGAAAGGAAGCTTTACAGGTGCGATTGATCGGCCCGGCCTGTTTGAACTCGCGCATGGCGGCACGCTGTTTCTCGATGAAATCAATTCGATGCCGCTCGATATTCAGGCGAAGCTGCTTAGGGTCCTGGAAAACGGCGTCATAAGGCGGGTGGGCGGTACAAAAAGCTATGCCTGTGATGTCAGGATCATTGCCGCTCTAAATGAGCCGCCTCTTAATTGTGTGGAGAAAGATACACTGCGCCGTGACTTATATTACCGGCTGAATGTATTCAATCTTGAAATACCGCCGCTCCGCGAACGAAAGGAAGACATTCCAGTCCTGGTCGAGCATTTTATGAAAAAATACAACTATAAACTCGGAAAGCTCGTCACCACAATTTCAGACGGTCTCGTTCATCATCTGGAAAACCAGCACTGGCCGGGCAACGTACGGGAACTGCAGCATGCCGTCGAGTACGCAATGAACATGACCGAAGGCGATAAACTGGCAATGGAGCATCTGCCTCATTATTTGAAAACCGGAAAACCCAAAACTCCAGAACAGTCCCCGATACAGCCCCTCCGCACAACCCTTGAAAAAACCGAAATCGACTTGATCAAACGAACACTTGCCGAAACCGGCGGCAATATCCTGCAAGCCGCAAAACTACTCGAAGTGCCGCGCCAGACGCTGCAATACAAACTCAAAAAATACGGGATTAGCTAGTTGCAAATAATGCCTGGCAATTGCCTGGGACCTCCCAGGCAATTGCCAGGCATTTTCTTTTCTTCAGCTTGGCAACGAGTGCCAGCTTGAGTGGCAACCCTTTTATACGGTAAAAGCGGGTTTAGGTTAAGGGAAATTGTGTAAACAGGCATGTGATGGAATGCTGAGAGTAGTTCCGAAAGAATCAGTGCTGGAAAAACAGAATTTATTTCAAAAAAGACCATTTTGTGAAAGTCGTGCCCGTAAAAGGAATGCTCAATAAACGTTATCACGCCGAATCGCCAGGGTTTCATGCCGATGATCTGTTCATTCACGCCAAAGCGTTTACTTTTGCCGCCGAACAGGAATTGTGGACTAGACTGGATTCAGTTTTCACGCCAGATAACCGGCCTTTCACGTGCAACCGTCTCGGTTTCACGCCAAGCACATGAACATTCACGCCAAAACCTCTGCTTATCACGCCAAACGGCCGGTTTCGCGCCATATGCCAGTCTTATCACGCCAGTCGCTCCCGGTTTCGCGCCGACCCCAAGAAAGCTGGGCTACAAGGCTAAAAGCAGTAATCGTGCCAGATACCTGCTTTTTCACACACACACACCAGTTTCACGCCATACACCTGCCTAATCACGCCAACATCCAGCTTTTTCACGCCGAACCGAAACAGCAAATAAACGCAACCTCAGCTTTCGCCAAATATCATCGACCTGTTCGAAATTCATGCCGGCAAATCGCGAAAGGCCCTGGATATCAATATAGCCACCAAACAGAAAACACCTGACAAACAAACTATTTGAATAACACGCCGTTATCAGAGACAATGTTCCTTGAATCAATAAATCTTTGATTCAAGATATTACACAAAATCACAACCTGGAAACAGAAAGGACAGAGTGCAAATGACAAAAGTTTTATACATTCCGGCGCATCCACATGATGACACGCAATCTTATAGTATGGCAGTAGGGAAGGCGTTTATTGAAACCTACAAGCAAGCGAACCCCGATCATGAAGTCGTAACGATCGACTTGTACAAGGAAAATATTCCACAGATTGATGTCGATGTATTCAGCGGCTGGGGAAAGCTTCAAAAAGGTGAAGCATTTGATCAACTTTCGGCGGAGGAAAAAGCCAAGGTGGGTCGCCTTTCGGAATTGAGTGATCAGTTTGTTGCTGCTGATAAATATGTCTTTGTCACCCCAATGTGGAATTTTTCCTTTCCGCCGGTCATGAAGGCATATATTGATTCCGTAGCCGTTGCAGGCAAAGCATTCAAATATACAGAAGAGGGCCCGGTCGGACTGCTTACGGATAAAAAAGCGCTGCATATTCAGGCGCGCGGCGGCATTTATTCAGAAGGACCGGCAGCCCAAATGGAAATGGGCCACCGCTATCTGGATGCCGTCATGCAATTTTTCGGTGTTCCTTCGTTCGAGGGCTTGTTTGTTGAAGGGCATGCTGCAATGCCGGAAAAAGCGGAAGAAATTAAAGAAAATGCGATTGCACGAGCAAAAGATTTAGCCCAGACATTTTAAATAAAGAAAGAATAGCCGATGTGCTGTAAGTCGTTCAGTTTTGGAATAGAAAAGTATAAAAATCAATATAATAACACACCAAAATTTTTGCCCATTAAAAAAAAGCTCGGTGAACCAAAGGTTCACACGAGCTTTTTCTACATTCAGTCCTTATTTTTCGCCGGCTTCAAGCGGGACGGCGTGTTGCCGGGCTCCCGTTTTATATAGCTTGCGGGAAAACCACGATTGGAATATGAGGAAAAGCCCGCCCGTGACCCAGTAAAGAGGCATGGCAGCTGGTGCATTCAATGAAAATATCACAATCATGGCCGGCGAAACCAGCCCCATCAGCTTCATCTGCTGCTTCTGCTGGTCAGGCATATCGGCCTGCATGAATTTGAACTGAAGAAAATATACGATTCCTGCAGCCGCGGTAATGATTAGATCAGCCTGTCCGAGGCTGAACCATAAAAAGGAATGGGACGCAATGTCTGCAGAACCTCTGATCGCATAGTAAAAACCCATCAGGACAGGCATCTGGATAAGCATTGGCAGGCAGCCTGCCGAGAGGGGATTAACCCCGTGTTTTTGATAAAGGGCAAACATTTCTGCCTGCAGCTTCTTTTGTTCTCCGGCATCTTTCGTCTGTTTAAGCTGTTTTTGTATCTTGTCCATTTCCGGCTTGAGCACGTTCATTTTTTCTTTCATATCTTGCTGGTTTTTATATTGCTTAATCATGAGCGGCATTAAGGCAAGTCGGATTAGCAGAGTGATAAGGATGATCGCCCACCCGTAATTGCCGTTGAACAAAGAAGCTGCTGCCTCGATGATCCATGTGAAAGGCTGGACCAGAAATTCATTGAAAAACCCCGGGCCCCCTCCGTCCGCGGGCTGGCAGCCCGTCAAGAAAAGAACACCGGTCATAATCAATAGGCCTATCTTAATTCCATATGTTTTCAATTGTTTTCCTCCTTGATGTTAATATGCTTAGATCAAGAGGAAAACCGGCCCTTCGTCATCATCATCCGGACAATATTTCCGGCGGATGAATCCGGTCAGCCACGTTAAAAACGAATGGAAAGCGAGACAGCTATGCTTCAGTACAGAAGCAATTGCTGGCTTGATCTTCCATTTCCGTCGGTTTCTGATCGGCTCTGTAAATGGATTGCCCGGATTCCAGTCGAGATATACCCTGAAGGCAAAGGCAAGTACAATACTTATATATAACGGATAAACCGCCGGCAATTCGATAAATTCAATAAACAGTTCAAACATGCTTTTACACCTCGTTATCTCAGCTGAGGACTCCTGTTTGCGGAAAAGGTTTATGTGAGTAAACACAAAAAGAAATTTGGTAACTTGTAAGATAGTGAAATAGATTGTCAAATGTTATTGTACACCTTCCGGCTCTGTATTCCAAATCAGGGAAGGTTATTTTTTAGGCAGCCTGAAGAATATACATATAGGTGATGATCGGCGTTAATTTGGCACAGTCCTTGCAAAAAAATATAGAGTAAATGAAAGGGGATGGCATCTATGGTTGATCAGAAAAAAAGAGTTGAAACGGTTAAGATAGAAAGCCAACGTTACACTTTCAACGTTTTACTGGACTATTTCAATGAACGACTGCGGGTGGAAGACTACCTCGGCAACCCGAAACATATCGCTGCGGAACTCAAGCGACTTTCTGAAAAACATTCCCTGAAAAAATTGATATTTTATGCCAGGCCGGAGCATTTGCCGTCACTACTACATGAAGGCTTCACGATTGAAGCGATTTTCAAAGGGTATTTCAGGGGGACGGATGCATATGCATTGGCGCTTTTCACAGATTCTGAGCGGAGGAACAGCCAGTACTGGATCAAGGAAGATAAGATTTTGGAGGATGTGAAGCGAAAAGGCCGGACGCCAGAGGAAAAAGCGGTCCTGGATGCTGCGTTTAGGAAAGCCGGCACGGCAGATGCGGAGCAGCTTGCTGAGCTTTACGGGGAAGTGTTCAAAGTTTATCCGACACCTGTGACGGATCCCGCTTATTTAAGAAAAGGCATGGAGAACGGGACCATTTTTTATATAGGTGAAGTCGGCGGCCGCATCATCAGTGCAGCTTCCGCTGAGGTAAACCGTCACTCCTTTAATGCGGAGTTGACCGACTGCGCCACACACCCTGAATATCGAAAGGGCGGATTGATCAAGCAGCTGCTTGATCAGCTTGAAGGCGAATTGAAGAGGCAGGGGATTTTTTGTTCCTATTCCATCGCGCGGGCGCTGTCATTTGGCATGAATGCAGCGTTTTATCAGCTCGGTTATAACTATGGGGGCAGGCTGGCCAACAATTGTTACATCTACGATAAAATCGAAGACATGAACGTCTGGGTAAAAGATCTGTCTGAATAAGCTGCCGGATTTCCATCGGTTGTGCCGAAAATCCGGCATATGGAAATCCGGTCATATTACTGGAAACGCAGTTTGCTGGAAAGCCAGCAGTACCATTTTTGCAGAGAGAACCTGAAACAACAGCCATTTTGGCGTGAAACCCGGACAGAAATCACCTGTTCAGCATAACAAATCCCTATTTGGCGTTATGTTCGATGAGCCGGTAAAAATGCGTACAGAAACACAGCCAGACGCTGCGAAGCATGCATGGGCCACAGAAATTCAGCTGGCTGTTCATCACTTGTCTAAACAGCCAGAGAAAACACTTCCATGCCGAATATTCGGCATAACATCCCCTAAAAAATGCTGAAAAAGGTCCGGAAGTTCTGCTCAACTTAACCCATTGCCCTTATCCATCCCCGGCAAATCAGCCATAGACAACATTCCGATATCAATTTTCTGAATATTATAAAACTGGCATGGATTTTGCATTAGTAAAAGGCAAAACAAACAGAAAGGGGCAATTGGGATGCTGCATGACTTGTATAAGCCGAAACGGCACTGGAAAGACGTCGAGTTATGGAAAGACGTGACCGAAGAGCAGTGGAACGACTGGATCTGGCAGCTTACAAATACGATCCGCACGCTTGATGATTTGAAAAAAGTCATTAATATAACACCTGAAGAAGAAGAGGGGGTTAAAATTTCCACCAAAACCATTCCTCTTAACATCACACCTTATTATGCATCATTGATGAATCCGGATGATCCACGCTGTCCGGTGCGGATGCAGTCTGTGCCGGTCGGCCAGGAAATCCACAAAACAAAGTATGATCTTGAGGATCCTCTCCATGAAGACGAAGATTCACCTGTGCCCGGCCTCACTCACCGTTATCCGGACCGGGTGCTGTTCCTCGTGACAAATCAGTGTTCGATGTATTGCCGGTACTGCACACGGCGCCGTTTTTCCGGCCAAATCGGGATGGGGGTGCCGAAAAAGCAGCTTGACGGTGCGATTGAATATATCCGCAACACACCGGAAGTTCGCGATGTGCTGATATCCGGCGGAGATGGGCTGCTAATCAACGACAACATTTTAGAATACGTTTTGAAAAATTTGCGCGCCATTCCGCATGTGGAAATCATCCGGATCGGCACCAGGGCGCCGGTCGTGTTCCCCCAGCGGATTACCGAAAACCTATGCAACATATTAAAGAAGTACCACCCGGTCTGGCTCAATACCCACTTCAATACGTCGATTGAAATTACAGAGGAATCGAAGAAGGCCTGTGAGATGCTGGCCAATGCCGGGGTGCCGCTTGGGAATCAGTCTGTCATCCTCGCCGGCATCAATGACAGTGTGCCAATTATGAAAAAGCTGATGCATGATCTGGTGAAAATAAGGGTCCGCCCTTACTACATCTATCAGTGTGATTTGTCAGAAGGAATCGGCCATTTCCGGGCACCTGTTACAAAAGGCCTGGAAATCATTGAAGGGCTGCGCGGGCATACTTCCGGCTATGCTGTGCCGACATTTGTTGTCGATGCGCCAGGAGGCGGCGGCAAAATTTCTTTGCAGCCGAATTATCTGATTTCGCAGAGCCCGGACAAAGTGGTGCTCCGCAATTTCGAAGGCGTCATTACAAGCTATCCGGAGCCTGAGGAATATGTGCCGGGGCGTGCGGATGCTTACTTCAATGAAGTATATTCGGACACGGAAGAAAAGAAATCCAAAACAGGCATTGCCGCAATCATGAATGACAAGGAATTCAACCTTGTGCCCGAATCGCTGCAGCGCTTTAACCGCCGGAAGTTATATGAGAGTGACCCGGAACATGCATCATTGAAAGACAAACGGTCGAAACGCGATGAACTGAAAGAAAAGAAATATCAGTCCCAAATGACAAAAACGGAAAAAGAAGTGAATTAAGGCAGAAGGGAATGGAAAGGAGGCCGGTACAATGAAGTGTGAGTGGTGTGAAACAGACGGAGCAGAGGAAGTGAATACGACTGTTTATTGGGAACTTCCTGATGGAACACGGGCCATTGAAATCACGGAAACACCCGGCATCAGCTGTTCGGCCTGCGGGATGGAATATCAGGCAGATGAAACGGTCAGGGAACTGGAGGACCAGCTTTTCCTTGTAGACACCTCGAAAATTGATAAAACAATCGTTTATAAGGAATTAATGGAGCTGCCGAGATTTTTGAAGCGAAATTATTTCAATTTTGATCACTAGAATGGCGTCGGCAATGCTGCTGTTGTTTTTTCGTGACAAAGCTTTGCTGTAAAGTCTTCAGTCCAGGTTCTCCGCAATATGCGGGGAACCTTTTTCAATGGAGTGGAGTGAACTACTCCGGCAGCGTGGACATTCTTCATCCGCCGCCAACGCACGTATCAGCCGAACTTCCGACCGTTTCATTCAGCTCCCGAAGCAGGGCGGATAGAGTGCCGGATTCCACGAGTTCTTTCAATTGCCGGTCATTGAGCGGGACATGATAGTCTTTGAAGACAGCTCTGGTATTGTCCCAGACGCCAACAATTGATTGCGGGGACATGTTTGATTGGATGACCATTGAAAGACCCTCCTATAAATAAAATTGGAAACTTTTCTCGAATCTTCCGCTGGCATCAACTCAACTAAACACCTGCTGCCGATTCTATTAATCGCCCATTAATGCAATCGAGGGAGTGTACCCACGCGGCTCATTAGCTTCGTTTCCTTTTGCATCTGGTAAACAGTCCGGTGAACATGCCTGCCCGGGGATAACCTTCATTCACCGGTAATCTCATAATGATCAAGCTTATAAGCGGCCAAGGCCAACTGCAGTTTCAGCCGGACATCTGGTGAGGCAAGGTCGTAGCCGCTTTTCTTCTTGATTTGTTCAAGCCGGTATTTGAGCGTATGGCGATGGATGAAGAGCTCCGCTGCCGTCAGCTGGATGTTCGAATTGTTTTTGAAATAGACCTCGAGCGTATGAAGGAGGTCGATTCCTTTTTTGCTGGACCTTACAAGTTCACCGAGTGCCGTTTCATAAAACTGCTTGAGGTCGAGGCCAAACTCTTTCATTTGCAGCAGAAGATGAAAGGTGTTGATATCGTCATAGTGAATCAGTTCTCTTTCAGCAAGGAGGAGTCCTGATAGATTGCAAGCATACTTTGCCTCGATTGCGCTATCGCTTAATTTGTTTACATCGTCATACGGGTTGCCGATGCCGATTTGAAGAGGGATGCCGGTTTGTTTTTTCTCCCACTTTTCGAGCATCAACTGCGCCAGTTTGATGCTGTCATCTTTCGGTTTTTTTCCTTCGGGCCTTTTGAGTTCAAAAAGGACCGTTATGCCGTCCAGCCGCTTTTTGATGATGGCCTGGCGGTTTTGTTGTTCCATCGTCACCTGGGCAAGATTATAGAGCTGCTGGATGGCGGATTTCGGAGTCTGCAGGCGGCTGCCTTTTTTGAATTTGACGTGAAAGACTGCCTGGGTCAGTGACAGGTCATAGCCGAGCATTTTTCCGCGTTCCTGGATAAGGGCCGGGCTGTTATAGTTTTTTGTAATGATCTCCTCTAAAAATTCGCCCCGCAGCCTTAGCTGTGTTTCGTCCACTGCCGATTGCTTAAGCAGCTCAATGGCATAGACTGTCACCGCATGCTCGATTGCCGTCATATCGATTTCCTTCCACTTTTCTGCCTCTTTAAGGGCGATAAGATAACCATATGAGGAGTCATTTGCGATAATCGGATGGATGATGGCTTTAAAAGGGCTCAAATCCACCGTCACAGGTAATTTGCCGGATTTCGCCCGGTTGATAAAACGTGATAAGTCTATCGGTTTCCCGTTGACGAAAAGCTGTTTGTTTTCAAAGCTGATGCCCTCGTGCCGAATTACATGATGAGGTTCGTTGTTCACTTCATTCATCATGTAAACCGATGCGCTGATCAAGCCTGTCAGGGTTTCGGTTATTGATGTTTCGGATTGGTTTTTTAATACAAGGCCGGTAAGCTCCTTGTGGATCGTCAGCGAGAGGGAAGTCAATTCCATTTGTTTGTTCAGGATTTCCTGTAAAATTTCTTTGGAAATCGTCGAGAAGTTGATGTTTTCCGGAATTTCGATTAAAGGCAGGTCATTGCGTTCAGCGATTGCTTTGAAGGCCTCGGGAATCTCCTCAAGATAAACCCCTGTATAGATTGCAACCCCTGACAATTTTTTCATGCCGAGCAGGAGTTGGAAGTGCTCGTCGTGTTCTTTCAGGCCATAGCCTGTAGTGATTAAAAATTCTCCTTCTTGCAGCCGGTTGATGTCTTCGATGACCTCCACAATGGTCACCCACTTAATCATATTGTGAATCCCTGATGCACCAGCCGCAAGCCTGGTGCTTTTCATTGTCGGCAGCTGCATTGCTTCAAAAACGGTTATTCCCATGGCGGCTTCCCCCTTTTTTCAAGACCCAAATCGCCAGCGGATGCAATCAGGCACCGCCAGCAAACGAGGAAAAACTTGGGCTCTTGCCACAAACGGACAATTTATTCACCAAATTATTCCTTTTTACCACGATAATAGACTATTAAACTTATACACAGTGTATAAATTTCATAAACGGATTTTGGATGACTTTGGCCAATATCTATTAGGTTTCCTATATCATATTATAAACTTAACAGACTATTTAGTTAATTTTTTACCATCGAAGAGCGGCAGCGGTTTACAGTGGACAAATACATGTAAGCGCTTACCTGTCGTCACAGGCAAATCAGCAGCACAGGGAAAGGCAGGCGTCTTACTTTCAAAGTGAAAAAAGTAAAAACATCCCTGAAGCTGCTTTAATCATGCATTCTTGTGGGTATAAACATTCTAACTGATTGAAGAAGGAGGTCAGGAAAATGGAACGTTCCTATTTAATAAAACCATTTTTGGACCGCTCTTATCCAACCGCAGTCCGCGGCCATGGTATATATATTTTTGACGAACAGGGGAAGCGTTATCTCGATGGTTCATCAGGTGCTGTCACAGCAAGTCTGGGCCATGCTGTGCCGGATATTGTTGAAACCATGCATAAACAGGCGCAGAACGTTTCGTTCGTTTACCGTTCGCAATTCACATCGAAGCCGGCTGAGGAACTGGCGAAGAAACTGAATGAACTGGCATTTGGCGGAGATCAGCATTACTGGTCTTTTTTTGTAAACAGCGGTTCGGAAGCGACAGAAACAGCAATGAAGGTGGCCATCCAGCACTGGCAGGAAAAAGGCAAGCCGGAGAAAAAGAAAATCATTTCAAGGTGGAGCAGTTACCACGGGATCACGATGGGTGCGCTTTCGATGTCGGGACATCCGGAACGCCGGAAACGGTTCGTCCATCTACTTGAAGATTATCCGGCGGTGGCGGCGCCGTATTGTTACAGGTGTCCGTTCAATCAGACGTTTCCAGCGTGCAACCTGTTATGTGCACAGGATCTGGAGCGTGCGATCAACCGGTTAGGGGCGGAAAATGTGGCAGCGTTCATTGCTGAGCCGATTGTCGGCGCAGCCGGAGGGGTGATTGTGCCTCCTGACGGCTATTATCAGCAAATCAAGAAGATTTGTGAAGAAAACGATATCCTGTTCATTGCCGATGAAGTGCTCACCGGTATCGGCCGGACCGGCAAGATGTTTGCGATGGAGCACTGGGGTGCAGCACCTGATATTATCACCCTTGGTAAAGGGATGACAGCCGGTTATACGCCGATGGCGGCTGCTATGGTCAGTGAAAAAGTGCTTGAACCGATTATGAATGGCTCGGCTTCGATCATGAGCGGTCACACGTTCAGCGCCAACCCGCAATCGGCGGCGGTCTCTCTTGCTGTTCTTGAATTTATCGAGAAGCATAACTTAGTCAATGAGACGGCGCAAAAAGGCGATTATCTCATGAAAAAGCTGCAGGAGATGGCAGCTAAATACCGAATCATCGGTGATGTAAGGGGGAAAGGCCTCCTGTTTGGCATAGAGTTCATATCAGATGTGTTCACAAAGCGCCCATTCAGCAAAGAAACCCGTTTGACTGAGTACGTGATCGACAGGGCAAAAGAAAACGGGCTGCTTGTGTATCCGGCAGCGGCCGGCTATGAAGGGGATGACGGTGATGCTGTCATCATTTCACCCCCGCTCACCATCAACAAGCAGGAAATTGATCAGCTCGTCAGATTGTTTGAAAAAACCATTTATGAGGTGCAGACGCATCTGGAAAAACTAGGCCTTATCAATTATGCAGGATAGGAGGGACTCATGTTGGCACTTCAAACGGGAAAAAAATCACTCAATAAAACAGGGACCATAAAGGAAGCGCTGGACTATATAAATGACGGCTGCACGCTGATGTACGGCGGGTTCGGAGGAATCGGCAACCCGCCGGCACTCATTGCGGGCATCCTTGAAAAAGGAGTCAAAGACCTGGTTTTGATCGGCAATGATGCCGCTTTTCCGGATATCGGAATCGGCCGTGTTGTAAGCCGGGGGATGGCAAGGAAGCTTGTCGCCTCGCATATCGGCTCGAATCCGATTGCCGGGCAGCTGATGACCGATGGTAAGATGGAAGTGGAATTTTCCCCCCAGGGCACGCTGGCGGAACGAATCAGGGCCGGCGGCATGGGTCTTGGTGGCATCCTTACCGATATCGGCATCGGCAGTATGATCGAAGAGGGCAAGCAAAAGGTGACAGTGGATGGGAAGGAATTTTTATTGGAGAAGCCGCTTACGGCTGATGTATCGATCGTGTATGCAAAGAAAGCGGATACATTCGGCAACCTGGTGTTTGAAACGAGTTCCCGGAACACGAGTCCGCTTGTTGCCATGGCAGGCAAGATCACGATAGCAGAAGCGGATGAAATTGTGGAAGCAGGCGAACTCGACCCTGAATGCATTGTGACACCTGGTGTATATGTAGATATGGTAGTGAAGAGCAAGGGGGTGGATTGGAAATGGGCATGGGAGTAGATGTCCGCAATCGCATTGCCAAACGGGCGGCAAGGGAAATTGAAGAAGGAATGGTTGTGAACCTCGGCATCGGCATACCATCTCTCGTTTCGAATCACGTGCCGGACGGCATGGAGGTCATGTTCCATGCGGAAAATGGCGTATTGGGAATGGGCGAAGCGCCGGAAAAGGGAAGTGAAGACCCGTCGCTCTGCAATGCAGGCGGCTTTCCGGTCACGATTGTCCCCGGCGCCTCCTATTTTGACAGTGCGGCCGCATTTGGCATCATCCGTTCCGGCTATCTGGATTTGACCATTCTCGGCGGCCTTGAAGTCAGTGAACAAGGCGACCTTGCCAATTGGATCGTCCCAGGAAAACGCGTGCCCGGAATCGGCGGAGCGATGGAACTTGCGGCCAAAGCACAGAAAGTGGTTGTCCTGATGAATCATGTCAATAAAAAGGGTGAACCGAAGATCGTCCGTGAGTGCAGCCTGCCTTTAACGGCAAAAAGGTGTGTCGATTTGATCATAACGGATATGGCCGTGATCGAAGTCACAGACAGCGGGCTTGTCCTGAAAGAAGTGATGGAACCTCATACGCCTGAAGAGGTCATCCGAAAAACAGGGGCGCATCTTCAAGTGCCCGGCGAAGTTGTGACCCTGCAATAACAGTTGAAGGAGGTAAAGGAGCGATGCCTGACATTAAAAACCGAGTACATGAGTGGCTGGATGGCCACCGTGAAGAAGGAATCAAGCTTTTACAGCGGATCATTCAAGCACCTAGCACACAGGGCAGCGAAAAAGCGGCCCAGGATATTGTCATTGAGACACTGCAAAATATGGGGCTCGAAGTGGATGTCTGGGACCCCGATGGAGAAGAGCTGGCCAAAAATCCAGCGTTTGCATCCTCCCGTGGCGAATTTTCCGGCAGCCCGAACGTGGTCGGCGTGTGGAAAGGAAGCGGTGGTGGCCGTTCAGTCATTTTAAACGGCCACATTGACGTCGTTCCGGCAGGAGACCGTGAACAATGGGATGAAGACCCATACAGCGGCAAGGTCAAAGAAGGAAAAATTTTCGGACGCGGCGCAACAGACATGAAAGGCGGCAATGTCGCCCTTTTACTTGCCATCCAGTCCCTGCAGGCACTTGGCCTCCGGCTGCAGGGGGACGTCATTTTTGAAAGTGTCATTGAGGAAGAAAGCGGCGGTTCCGGGACGCTTGCTGCCGTTTTAAGAGGCTATAAAGCGGATGCGGCGATCATTCCCGAACCTACCAATATGAAAATTTTCCCGAAACAGCAGGGATCCATGTGGTTCCGGATTCATGTAAAAGGCCGCTCGGCCCACGGCGGCACCCGCTATGAAGGGGTGAACGCCATCGAAAAAAGCCTGGCGGTCGTCGACCATCTCCGCAGGCTGGAGGAAAAACGGAACAACCGCATCACGGATCCGTTATATGAAAAAATTCCGATCCCTGTCCCGATCAATGTCGGAAAGGTTGAGGGCGGCGACTGGCCGTCATCTGTACCCGATCTTGTGAAAATCGAGGGCAGGATGGGCGTTTCGCCGGAGGAAACGATGGAACAGGCGAAATCGGAAATGGAGGCCTGGCTAAAGGATCTGAAAGATATTGACGAGTGGTTTGCGGATCATCCCGTCACGCTTGAATGGTTCGGTGCCCGCTGGCTGCCCGGTTCAATCGATCTCGAGAATGACATGATAAAAGCTCTTACCGAACGGTACAGGGATGTTGCCGGCTCTGATCCGGTCGTCGAGGCGTCACCGTGGGGAACGGACGGGGGCCTGCTCACAAAAATCGGTGAAACGCCGTCGGTCGTCTTTGGGCCGGGTGTGACAGGGATGGCCCACTATCCGAATGAATACATCGAGCTAGAAAAGGTTTTTCAGGCAGCGGAAATCATTGCACTCACGCTCGTGGACTGGTGTAGTGCAGATAACGGCTGAAAGCCAATCAAAGCAAGGAGGTTTTAACATGGCGGAAAAAACAACGTCCATAAACATGAAAACATCAATACCGGGCCCTAAGGCTGCGGAGCTGCTTGAAAGGCGCGAAAAGAATGTGCCGAAAGGGCCATTTAATACAGTCGCCACGTTTGCTGAAAAGGGAGAAGGTGCTTTGCTGACCGATGTCGACGGCAATACGTTCATCGATTTTGCCGGGGCGATCGGCACATTGAATGCAGGCCACTGCCCGCCGGCGGTTGTCCATGCGGTGAAGGCACAGGCTGATAAGTATCTGCATCCGTCTTTTCATGTGATGATGTATGAGCCTTATATTGAACTTGCCGAGAAGTTGAACAGCATTACGCCTGGAAATTTTGATAAGAAGACTTTTTTCCTGAGCAGTGGGGCAGAAGCAGTTGAAAATGCGATTAAAATTGCAAGGAAATATACCGGCCGCAAAGCGATCGTGTCGTTCGAACGCGGTTTCCATGGCCGGACATTCATGTCCATGTCCCTGACGAGCAAAGTGAAGCCGTATAAAAACGGATTTGGCCCGTTTGCGCCTGAGACGTATAAAATGCCGTATCCATATTACTACCGGGCGCCACATGGAATGGAGCCAGAGGAAATGGATCAGGTGATCATCGACCAGTTCAACGATTTTTTCCTGCGCGATGTGCCGCCTGAAGAAATTGCCGCAGTAATCATGGAACCGGTGCAGGGCGAAGGGGGATTTGTCATTCCGTCGAAAAATTTCGTCCGCCGGATTAAGGAAATCTGTGAAGAGCACGGCATTCTTTTTATCGCTGATGAAGTGCAGACCGGATTCGGGCGGACAGGTAAGATGTTTGCCATGGAGCATTTCGATGTCGCACCGGACGTCATGACAATGTCCAAATCCATAGCCGCCGGCTTGCCGATCAGCGCTGTGACAGGCAGGGCGGAAGTGATGGAGGCGCCTGGAGTCGGCGAAATCGGCGGGACATACGGCGGCAGCCCGCTTGGCTGTGTAGCCGCTCTGGAAGTGATCAAGATGATGGAAGAACAGGCGCTGCCGGATCGTGCAATGGAAATCGGCAAGACGATAACGGACCGCTTTTCCATGCTCCAAAAATCAATTCCGCAAATCGGCGATGTCCGGACACTCGGAGCGATGACGGCGATCGAATTTGTAAAGGATCCCGAGACGAAAGAACCGAACAAAGAAATCGTCGGCCAAATCATCAAAAACGCCCAGCAGCACGGCGTCATCGTCATGGGGGCAGGCCTATACGGCAACATCCTCCGCATTCTGTCACCGCTTGTCATCACCGATAGCCAGCTCGATGAAGGGCTCGATGTACTGGAGCGGGTGGTAAAGGAACTCGTCTCGTAGCGGCATCTGACGTTTGTCGTAAATTGCCGATAATTGAAGGTGCCTGGGAATTGCCAGGCAAGCTGACTTAACCGATCGTGATTCACAGTTATCAAAGACTTACCCGGTGAATAAGATGTAAGGAAGACCGGAGGCTTTTCCGAAAAGTTTTGCTGACAGGCTATGTGCCTTGGGGCTGGGATCGGTTAGCCTCCGGTTTTTGTGCAAAGAGTCTTGCCGGCATTTCATTGATCAGGACACAAAAAAGCTGCACCCCTGTTGGGGTGCAGCTTTTCCATTGTTAAGGAAATTATAAAATTTCTGAGTTGTGGATAAAAAGCGCTAAGAAGGGAATCATCCAGCTCCAGGTGCCAGCGGCTATCGTCATAAGCGGTGATCCCCTCCAGAAGGAAAGGTCGCCTTCCTGAGGGTACCCCCGCTTATGCGTACGCCGCTAAGCGGGCGCCCTGCGCTTTTGTACTTATCTGTTGCGTTCCGGTTTTTGCTGCCTGATCCTGCCGATTCCAAGCTCTTTACTTTCTGCATACAGCGATTTGATGAGGCTGTACGTCATAAGCAGCATAATGAACGAGAACGGGAAGGCGGCGATGATCATCGTATTCTGAAGCGCCTGCAGCCCGCCTGTGTATAGAAGTGCAAGAGCTGTGGCTGCCAGCAGGACGCCCCATGTCAATTTGATAGAGTTTGGCGGTGTAAGTGAACCGTTTGTTGTCATCATGCCGAGTACGAACGTTCCTGAGTCTGCAGATGTGATAAAGAACGTTCCAATCAGCGTAATGGCGACAATCGATGCAAAAAAACCAAGCGGATAATTCGCCAGAACGCCAAACAAAGATTCTTCCGTGGCAAGTTCGGCAATTGACGCTATCCCTTCATGCTGAAGTGAGATAGCCGTGCCTCCGAATGTTGCAAACCATAAGAAACCGATTAAAGACGGCAGCAGCAGCACGGTGAAAATAAACTCGCGAATGCTGCGCCCCCTTGATACACGGGCAATGAAGATGCCAACGAACGGACTCCATGCAATCCACCATGCCCAATAGAAGATCGTCCAGCCCTGGATCCAGCTCCGTGCTTCTTCATTCAAAGGAGCAATCCTGAAGCTCATCTCGGGAAGGCTTGCGATATAAGTCCCGATCGTATTCGTGAACAGGTTTAAAATAAATGCTGTCGGGCCGAGGATGAAAACGAGCGCAAATAGCAATGTAGCAAGGACCATATTGGCATTACTCAAGTAAGCGATCCCTTTGCTGAGACCCGACCATGCTGAAATCATGAAGAGGATTGTGACAATAAAGACAATCACAAACTGCACCACAATGTTGTTTGGCAATCCGAACAAGTAAGACAGGCCGCCGTTGATCTGCACCGCACCAAAGCCGAGTGTTGTCGCAACGCCAATAACGGTGGCGATAACAGCGATAACATCAATTGTTTTTCCAAGCCCGCCTTCTGCACGTTCTCTACCGATTACAGGATAAAGCGCAGCACTGATCAGGCCGGGACGGTCATGCCGGAATTTAAAGTACGCCAGGACTAGTGCAACGATTCCATAAATAGCCCAGGCATGGACACCCCAGTGAAAAAACGTAAAGCGCATTGCGTCCTTAATTCCCTGTGCTGTCCCTTCCTGACCGGTCGGTGAACTTACAGCATAGTGGCTGATAGGCTCAGCGGTTCCCCAGAACACAAGGCCAATCCCCATGCCGGCACTGAACAACATGGCAATCCAAGTTGGCCTGGTGAATTCAGGGGTACTGTCAGGCTTGCCAAGCTTTATCCGGCCGACCGGGCTGAACATCAAGAAGATGCTCACAATCACAAAAACCGTGACGATGATCAAGTAATACCAGCCAAAAGCTGTCGAGATAAATGACTGAATATTTCCAGTTGTCTTTTCAAGCGTATCAGGCAACAAAACACCGAATAGCACAAGAACGGCCATGATAATCGCCGATACTTTAAAGACTGTGGTGTATTTCTTCATATCTTTTTATCCGTCTCCTTTCCTTAATAAACCAAAAGGCTAAAATCCCGCTTAAATAATTTCTAAACATAGTAATACCCCATTTACTTCTTAGCAAACAAATAACACTTTTAAAGAAACAAGGCAGTGCTAAATGCCGTGCAATTGCCAGGCATTTAGCACTGCCTGGCACCTCTTCCATCGCAGCCGTTTTTGATACGGTTCCGGCCGATTAGTCCGTTTACATAAATATGGAAGGGGAACAACATACTATCGCCAGATTAAAGCAATCCGGGGACAGCGAGAGCCGAATACCTCACCGAAAGGAGATTGTATCATGGAACAAAAAGAACTTAAAGAAAAAGTACTTGGCATTCTTGATGAGAACAAGGTCGGAACGCTTGCCACTATTGAAGAGAATAAGCCGCACACCCGCTACATGACATTTCTTCATGAAGATTTGACGCTTTACACACCAACAAGCAAAGCCACCTATAAAGCGGATGAAATCAAGGACAACCCGAATGTGCATATTTTACTTGGATACAGCGGCGGCGGCTGGGATGATCCTTATCTGGAGATTCAGGGGAAAGCTGAAATCAAAGAAGATCAGGACTTGAAGGATAAATTCTGGATGGATGAAATGAAACGGATTTTTAACAGCTCGGAGGACGAAGATTATATCATCCTGAAAATCCAGCCGGAAACAATCCGGTATATGAACGGCGAAGAGACTCCTGCGGTCCTCGAACTGTAAAACGGCAGGGCATTTCCCCCAAACACGGGAAAAGATGTTTACTCATATCCAGAAAAAGGTACAACAAGAACGTAGCATCATTAGAAATCACGAAAAGGAGGATTTCAAAATGGCTAATAATGAAAAAAAAGACCGCAATATGACGGTGGAAGAAGCAGGCCGTAAAGGTGGAGAAGAAACAGCGCGCACCCACGATAAAGAATTTTATCAAGAAATCGGAGAAAAGGGCGGCGAGGCCACTTCCCGCAGCCACGACCGTGAATTCTATGAAGAAATCGGCGAAAAGGGCGGAAATGCCCGCGCCAATAACGATGACAAATAATTTAACTTTATTGAAGAGGCCCCGGTTCTATAATGAACCGGGGTTTTTAGTATTGGTTAGGGAGTTTATGGTTTTGAGAGGCGGGTTGGAGCGTAAAGTTGGTGAATTGGACAGTGACATGCACTAACTTGACAGTAAAGTCAGTGAATTGGACAGTAACAGACAATAGTTTGCCGGGGGAGGCAGTAGTGCAGCCTATGTCTGGGGGTTCGGATTTCGTGTGTTATTCAATATCGTTGGACGAAATGCCAACAATAAGGGATGAATGCCTGTAAACAATGGCCGGTATTCTATCTTTCTTTGACTACATAACTGGGTAGAGGCTTTGGGAAAATGGTTCAGTTAGTGTAATGTATGTTTTCCAGGGGTTAGTGGGACTGAATAGTGGTTCAGTACCTGTAATGCATGAACTCCATGGATTAGGCGCACTGAATGATGGTTCAGTGCCTATAATGCCAGCCCCTCAATTACTTCCCAGTCTCCAGTCCTACATGCAGTTCTTTCATCCGATACGCCCTCCCATCTCAATACGCCTCTTTTCAATATGAAAATATCATTTTTCACACCCGTAATTGACTGGTGTTATCAACTAAAACGCTTACAAAGCTGAATAATCAAAATCTTTATACAAAGCGGTTTATACCTCTCTATATTGTCACAATGTGTTCGCAAAGTTGGGGTATTATAGGAAAAATTCTTTGTTATAGTAAACGTGAAAGAAGAATGTGAGGTTTCTCACAAACACAACCTGGCAGTTCATCAGTTGATCCTTTTTCAAAAGGATTAATTATTTAAGGTATCTTGTGAATTATTTCACAAATTCTTTGCGAAAATGTGGACAAATCTGTATTCAGAAAGCGTACCAGATTGAAAAGAGGTGGAGTCAGTGGAATTCAATCAAAAAGTAAAAGATGGAGCGGTTCATATTGTCGATAACTGTATGGGGCATGAAGAGGCTTTTTGTGTGGCGACTTGCCCGATGCACACCGAAGTAAAGAAATACATGGCTCAAATTGGTGAAGGGGATTTTGAGGGAGCGCTCCTGACAATCCGGGAGAAATTGTTCCTTCCGAACACGCTCGGCAGAATTTGCGCTCATCCGTGTGAAAGTGTTTGCCGCAGGAACGAAGAGTTTGGCCAGCCGCTTTCAATTGCGGCACTGAAACGATTCGCAGCGGAAAAAGCGGATAAAAAGTCGCTTTGGGATACCCGAACTGGTGCACCTACCGGACGCAAGGCGGCCATTATCGGTGCCGGGCCTGCTGGAGCACAGGCAGCAATTGATCTTCGCAAGCAGGGCCATGATGTCACGATTTTTGAAAAGCTTGATGTTGTCGGCGGCATGATGCGGGTCGGTATTCCGGAATATCGCCTCCCGCGTGACATCATTGATTTCGAATATACGTATTTGAATGACCTTGGCGTTGAAATGAGAATGGGCGTCGAGATCGGTAAAGACATTTCTTTTAAACAGCTTAAAGAGGAATATGATGCAGTCATTGTTGCGCATGGCGCCCATAGAGGCACGAAGCCTCCTGTTCCGGGTGTTGAAAACGACGGAGTCTTTCATGCAGTTGAATATTTAAAAGAAATCAGTCTCACTCATAAATTTCCGAAAGCCGGTAAAAAGATAGCAGTCATCGGCGGCGGAGACGTGGCAATGGACTGTGCGCGTTCCTCCTGGCGGATAGGTGCTGAGGAAGTATACTTAATCAGCCTGGAGGAAGAAGAAAACCTGCCTGCAAGCAAGTTTGAACAGGAAGAAGCGCTTGAAGAAGGCGTGGCATTCCTGAACGGCTGGGGAGCGCAGGAAATCATGGCGGAAAACGGAAGGGTTTCTTCCATTAAAACGAAGAAAGTCAAATCCATGTTTGACACAGAAGGCAAATTCAATCCTTCCTACACAGATGAAGAAAAAACGATTGAAGTGGATACGGTCGTGTTTGCTACCGGCCAGCTAGTTGAAGACATTTCAGGAGGGTTGCTTGAGCAAACCCGCGGCGGCCGTTATGTGGTTGATCAAGAAACACTCGCAACTAGTCAGCCGAACGTATTCGTAGCCGGTGATGCAAGCGGCGGCGCAATCGTGGTCCAGGCGATGGCGCTTGGGCGGAAAGCGGCAAAGTCAGCCGGCCTTTATTTGCAAGGGAAAGACCTTAAGGCGAACCGCAATCTTGAAAAAGAATATACGTACACAACAAAGTTGAATGTTCCGCTTCCAAACGGGACCGAAGACCTGCCAAGAACATCCGGGAACTTGCGTCCGGCGGAAGAGAGGAAGCTGGATTTCATCCAGGCTGACCTTGGCTATACGGAAGAACAGGCGGTAAAGGAAGCTTCCCGCTGCCTGCAGTGTGAATGCAAACTTTGTATGTCGGAATGCATCATGATGAACGAACATGGTGAATGCCCGCAGGATATTTTCAAAGATTTCCTTGAATCCGGCGGCATTGATCCGATCATTCCGTACTCTTGCAACATGTGCGGCGGCTGTACGCATGTATGCCCGCAGGACTTTCCGATTGGGGACGTATTCATGGGCATGAGGAAAGACTTCATTCTACAAAACAACGGGAAGTCGCCGATGAAAGGCCATAAGGCGATTGAAATGCACCAGATGCTTGGATTCTCCAAAATATTTACCACAAAAGCAAAAGCAAAAGGAGTGAAGTGATAATGGCGCAGAAAATGGGATTTATGCCGGGCTGCTCACTTCCTTCATATTCACCTGAAGGCGTGCGCAAAACGATGGAATACTTGAAAGAACTTTATCCGGACCTTGCCGGCGTCCAAAAATGCTGCGGCAAAGGCACGAAAGCCCTTGGCCAGGAGGATAAGTTCCACGAGCGTTTTGACGGCCTGCAAAAGGATATGGATGATGTCGGCATTGAGAATATGATTGTTGCCTGCCAGAACTGCTACAAGACGATTCAGGGCAACAGTGAGACGGATGTCACTTCACTCTGGACCTTGCTTCCGAAAGTCGGCCTCCCTGAACATATCCGGGGCAAAGCGAAAGACAGCGATGTCGTATTCGGCATTCATGATTCCTGTTCCACGCGTTATGAAACAGAGCTGCAGGACGGAATCCGCTGGATTTTGAAAGAGCTTGGCTACCAGGTGAAGGAAAGTGAACATTCGCGAGAAAACACACGGTGCTGCGGGTTTGGCGGCATGATTGTTCCCGCCAATCCTGACCTGGCAATGCGGGTCATGGAACGCCGCGGCAAAGACTTTGAAACGGATTATGTTGTCGTGTACTGTGCGGCATGCCGTTCATCCATGATGAAAGCCGGCAAAAAGTCGTTCCATATCCTTGATTTGATCTGGGGACCGGTCGTCTACCAGGGGGATGATGCGCCGGAAGATGTGCTTTCCAGTGCTGCGAAGTCATGGATCAACCGTTATAAGGCGAAGCAGGTTGTGAAGTCGGTTGTGAAGTCGTAATTAGGCAGAGGCATTTCTGCTTTTTTAATAAAAATAGTTATAGTGGAGGTTCTGAAAATGAACAAAAAACTAGTTGCAGGAGTATCAGTTGCCGTCCTCCTGATTGCCGGATTTTTCGTGTACAAAAGTGTCACATCAGTCAAAAGCCAGGAAGTTGATCTTTCTGTACAACAGGAGAAAATCAATGACTATGCCAATCCTGAAGCGCTGATCACAGCCGAGGAACTGAAGGCGATGCTTGATGAAGATAAGAAAGACGTTGTCGTAATCGGTACGATGGAGTCAAAAGAAGCCATTCCGGGTTCATTCGTCGTATGGCGTCCGGATTATTCCGGCACAGATGAATACGAATATGGCGGCATGGCCAACCCGAAAGAAGTAATGGAAAAGCTGCTGGGTGATTTCGGAGTAAAGGAAGATACGACAGTAGTGACATATGCAGGGAACGACCAGCATGACTCAGCCCGCCTGTTCTGGCAGCTGAAGATGCTTGGACATGAAGATGTCCGCATGCTTGACGGCGGTATGCCGGTATGGCTCGGTGCAGGCTATGAAACTGCGGAGCCGGCTCAAATCGGCGACCGTGAAAAAACGGACTATAAAGCTCCTGATTACAATCCGGAAGGATACACTGCAAGCCTTGAAATGGTGAAAGAAGCAGTCGATAGCGATGACTATCTCATTATCGACACACGTGGTGAAGATGAAGAAACAGGCAGCGATACCAAAAAAGGTGCGTTCGGACCGGGCAAAATCAAAGGAGCCAAGTGGCTTGAGTATACTGCCGCAACATCTGATGAAGGAACATTCAAATCCAAAGAAGAGCTTGAAGAGATTTATAAAGAATTCACTGATTCAGAAAAGCATCTGATCCCTTATTGCCAATCCGGTGTCCGTTCCGCTTACACATGGTTCGTCCTGACCCAGATCCTTGGCTATGAAGATGTCCTGAATTATGACGGATCCTGGATCGAGTGGAGCTATGAAGCGTATGAACAAGGAAATCAGGATATCATCGACCGTACAGAAAACGGGGAATTTTAAGAATAGGAGTCGTTAAAAATGGCAAATACACCGAAAGCAAAAAAAGGGAGTCCGCTTAAGCTTCTTGCCCTTCTTGGAGCAATCGTAATCGTCTTCCTGATTGCCTGGAAGACCGGGATTCTTGAACAGTTGAAAGACGTAAAAGCGATGCAGGCCTGGTTTGAAGGTTTCGGCTTTCTTGGATATATCGTGTTCCTGTTTGTATTCATCGGCGTAGCGATTTTCATGCTGCCGGCTTCCCTGCTCACAATCGTCGCGGGAATCACGTTCGGTTCGATCAAAGGCGGGATCCTTGCCCTGATCGGTGCCACCCTGGGCGCCATGGCGGCATTCCTTATCGCCAAGTATGCAGCAAGAGGCTTGATTGTGAATAAGTTTAAAGACAATGCGATTTTCAAAAAGATTGACAGCGGCGTTGAGAAAAATGGAGACAGCTTCTTGATTCTTACGCGCCTTGTCCCGATCTTCCCATACAATGTACAAAACTATGCTTATGGTGTCACAAGCCTGTCATTCACCAAGTTTTCAATCGTCTCCTTGATCACTATGGCACCGGGCGCATTCATTTATGCGTACATGGCCGGGGAAATTGTGGCAGAAGGCTTCTCCACAAAGCTGCTGCTCGAATTCGCAGCTGCAGGCATCGTACTCTTCCTGGTTTCCCTGATACCGAAGTATATCGCAAAGAAAAAAGGGATCAATATGGAAGAACTGAAACAGTAGCCGTACCTTGCTTAAACAGGAAGAGATTCCATAGCGAAACCCGGGATTGCCCGGGAAAACGGCTAAAAAGAAGCCCGGCTTTTAGCCGGGCTTTTCCTGCTTTGATAAGGAAAATGGACTAAATCATAAAAAACTACACTTTTCTTATCGGAATTTAGTATAATGCCATATAAATACGAAAGTTGGAATGAGGTCAGTATTTCAATCATATGAAACAACAACTTTGTTTACCTGGTGGAAAGATCTGATGAGTGGGTTAGAAACGATAAATAATAGTCAGCATCGGAGGTCACTAGTTGAGCCGGAGGAAAAGCTCAAAGTGAAACAACAGGTGTAAATCGTTATAGCGGGGACAGGAAATACATGCAGTGCATGTCATGAATCAAAGAAAAGGGGTACCGCAATGAAGAAATTATTATTCATTTTATTGACAGCGATGGTTGCACTGGCGGGCTGCGGTTCAGCAGCCGGAAAAAAGCAGGAGCAAACCGGTTCCAGCCTGCTTGAAGCGGACTGGGAAACGGTCATTGAGGAAGCGGAGGGATCAGAAGTCCACCTGTTTATGTGGGGCGGTGATGATGGCATCAACTCATATATTGATGAGTGGGTCACTCCAGCGTTGAAAAAACAGCATGATATCACATTGAAACGGCATCCTATGGATACCGCTGATTTCATCTCGAAACTGATGACTGAGAAAAAGGCGGGAAAATCGGAAGGAACAATGGATATCATCTGGATTAACGGTGAAAATTTCAAAAATGCAAAAGAGAACGAACTGCTCTTTGGGGCATTTGCTCCTAAGCTCCCCAATCTGCAAAACTATATAGGCGAGGATAAGCCCTACGTGCAAAATGATATGGGGACGAAGATTGAAGGCCTTGAAGCGCCATGGGGAAAAGTTCAGTTCGTTTTAAACTATAACGGGGAAAAGGTCGGCGAACCTCCTGCAAACTTCGAGGAGCTTGCCGGGTGGGTCAAAGAGAACCCGGGTCAATTCACATATCCGAATGTATCCGATTTTACCGGCAGCGCGTTTGTGCGCCATCTGCTCTACGATATTCAGGGATCTGAAAAGATCATTCAAGACGGCTATGATGAAGAGTGGCTGGCGGAAAACGGCGCAAACGTTTGGAAAAGATTGAATGAAATCGAAGGCTCTTTATGGCGCGGGGGTAAAACGTATCCGGAATCGCTTGCAAAGCTTGATCAATTATATGCCAGCGGGGAAGTGGCCTTCACGATGGGCTTCAATGAAAGGCGGACAGCGAGCCTGATTGAAGACGGCATTTTTCCGGAAACGACAAAGACACTTGTAATCGACCCGGGCTCCATCGGCAACACACATTACCTGAGTATCCCATTCAACAGTCCGAATAAGGCGGGAGCTATGGCAGCAATCAACTTCATGCTGTCACCGGAAGCGCAAATCGCCAAACTCGATCCCTCGATGTGGGGAGAAGGATCGGTCATTGATCCGGAGAAACTGTCAGATGACCAGCTTCAGGAAATGCAGAAGCTCGGCGGCGAAACGGCAGTGAAGAGCGAAGACATTCTTGCGGAACTGGATGCAAGGTATGCGAACTGGATTAAGGAGCATTGGGAGAATGAAGTCGTTCAACAGTAAAAATACCAGCAGACCGTATCTGTATTTGATGCCTGCATTGCTGTTTGTCCTGCTGATGGTTGGGTACGGATTGTTCAGGGCAGGTATGGAAAGTGTAGATCCGGTTGAGCCGCTTGCCAATTACGAGTCGCTTTTTAAAAATAAGGAATTTCTCGATTCTCTCTTTATCAGTTTACGTGTGGCATTCATCTCAACTGTACTTTCCATCATAGCCGGCGTTTTACTGACGCGGACGATGTTCAAGCTGTTCAGCCATGACTTGTGGAAATTTATGGCGTGGTTCCCGATGCTCATACCGCATTTTGTGGCAGCATACCTCGTTTTCTTGCTGCTGGCACCATCGGGGTGGTTTTCAGCTCTTTTATACGAAGCAGGTTTGATTTCCGGGATGGGTGAGTTTCCGATTTTCGTTAACGACCCTTATTATATAGGAGTCATCATGACCTATATGTGGAAAGAAATTCCCTTTGTGATCCTGATGCTCCTGCCCGGTTATCAGGAACTTGATTTCCGTTACGAAGATGTTGTCCGCACCCTTGGCGGAAGCACCTGGAAAGTATGGCGGACAGTTGAGCTGCCCTGGATGTGGCCGGTGCTGCTTGAAATCGGGCTCATCGTCTTCTCATTCATCATGGGGGCGTACGAAGTCCCTGCCCTATTGGGGGTCACATATCCGAAAATGCTGCCGATTCTCGCTTTTCAATGGTTTTATGAAGGGAGCTGGGTGAACCGGCCGCTTGCCCAGGCCCTTATGATTTGTTTATCTGTTGCCACTGTGGCCGGCAGTGTGCTGCTTCTCAGTGTAACCCATAAATGGCGGAAAAGATGGAGCAGGGAGGGGGCAGGGCGTTGAATAAGCATCGGATAAAACAAATTGCAATGCTCATGTTGTTTTTCCTGATATTCGTCGCTCCGTTTTTGCTGCTGCTTGTCAAAAGTTTCAGTTTCAGCTGGTCGTGGCCGCAATGGAAACCGGATGAATCAGATTTCCGGGCCTGGCGGGTCATTTTGTCCGATCCAGATATTTTGGAGGCAGTCAAGACAACCATTTATATCGGTGCTGCTGTTGCCGCGCTGAATTTCCTGCTCGCAATCCCGGCAGCGGGCGCCTTAAGCAAATATGAGTTCAGAGGCAAAACGATCATTGAATCGATTTTGCTTATGCCGATTTTGATACCTGTCCTGGCGATCGCCATGGGCATGCATCTGACGATGATAAAGCTCGGCCTCGCCGACAGGATGGCAGGTGTCATTCTTATTCATTTGCTACCGACACTCCCTTATTCTATCCGGATGCTGAAAGCGGGCTTCGACAGGTTGAACTCCGGATGGAAAGAACAGGCGGCCACACTCGGGACCGGCAGGCTGACCGTGTTCCGGACCGTCACCTTGCCGCTATTGCTTCCGAGTATCAGAAGCACAGCATTGCTCGTTTTTGTCATCTCATTGAGCCAGTATGTCCTGACAGCCATTATCGGCGGCGGCCAGGTGACAACCTTGCCGATGCTTTACTACCCTTATTTCAACAGTGCGGATGAAGCGGTCATAGCCGGATTTTCGGCCGTCTTTGCTTTACTGCCCGTATTATTCCTCACCGTCTTTGAAGGAGCCATTCAAGTCTACTTACAGCTGGTAAAAAGACCTTAGAAAGGAAGAGGCGAATGTTTATTAAAATACAAGGTTTATCAAAAGAATATGCCGGCCAGCAGGTCTTTTCATCACTGAACCTGGAAATGGAAAAGGGATCCATTCTCAGTCTTGTAGGCCCCTCAGGATGCGGGAAATCAACTTTTTTAAGGTGTCTGGCCGGCCTTGAAGAGGAAACAGCAGGAACCTTCACTGTGGATGGAAGGGACATTACGGCCGCCAGTACCGAGAAACGCCCTGTCGTGATGATGTTTCAGCAGCCGCTGTTATTTCCGCACCTGACGGTCATTGAGAATGTGACGTACGGACTGAAATACGGAAAAAGGCGGGCCCGTAAAAAAGAGCGGATTGAGAGGGGCATGGAAATGCTGAAAAAAGTAGAGCTGGGTCCACTCGCCAAACGGTACCCGAATCAGCTTTCCGGCGGCCAGCAGCAGCGGGTCGCACTTGCGAGGGCGCTCATTATGAACCCTTCCCTGCTGCTCCTGGATGAACCGTTCAGCAGCCTTGACCCGATGTTACGCTTTTCGCTCAGGCAATGGGTCAGAAATGTGCTGAAAAGTGAAGGTGTCACCGCGATTTTCGTGACGCACGACCGAGAGGAAGCGATGACAATGGGAGACCGGATCGCCGTCATGAATGAAGGCGCATTCCAGCAGGTCGGATTGCCTGAGGAAGTGTGCCGTCAGCCGGCAAGCAGCGTCGTAGCCGAAATGTTCGCGGAAGGGCTGAAGCTGGAAACCGGGTTTGTGCCTGCTGATCAACTGGCCTTATCGGATGAAGAAATAACGGGAACGTCCGGCAGAAGGGCTTACCAGGCCCGGGTGGAAAACCGCCTCTTTAAGTTCGGCCAGCCGTTTTACCATATCCGTGTCGATCAACTCAATCAGGAAGTCATGGTTCATTCCAAACAGGAATTCATTCCGGGAAGCATTGTTTACATCATCTTTAAAAACAGCGACGTTCAGCATTTCTATGTGAAGAAGGCAAATCAACATCAGGAAACTAAAGGAAGTGAGCGTAATGTTAGATACAAAAGCACGCCATCTAGTTCAACCGGCTATTGAGAAAACAGGCAAGGGGCTGTTGAATCTCGGCCTGAGCGCAAACCAGGTAACTACAATCGCATTTATCATTGGAGCTTCATCGGGATTGTTCATTTATTTGGGGCTGCCGCTCTGGGCTGTGGCCGTTTTATGGCTATCAGGTTTCCTTGATGCTGTGGACGGCACAATGGCGAGGCTGACGAAGCCATCCCCGTTTGGCACGGTGCTGGATGTCAGCTATGACCGGCTGGTGGAAATCAGTGTGATAGTCGGGCTTGCCTTCCGTTTTCCTGAAGCGATGTGGGCCCTGCTGCTGCTGAGTGTTTCGATTATATACGCGATGACCATCTTCCTGACAGTAGGCGCTGTAACTGAAAAAAGCGGCATAAAATCATTCTATTACCAGCCCGGCCTCGCGGAGAGGACTGAAGGATTCGTCCTGTTCACGCTCATGATCTTGTTTACGGACTTTCTCGTGCCGATCACGCTGATGTTTTTGGCTGTTGAAGTGTTCACATCTTTGCAGCGGCTGATGGAAGCCAAACGGATTTTAAAAGGATAGGCAAATAGATATGAAAATGAAAGAGTTTCAGGTGGTCGTACTTGGCGGCGGTGCCGGGGGCCTTACGGTTGCAGCCGGTGCAGCGAGTCTCGGAGCTAGTGTTGCCGTAATCGAAAAGAATAAAAATCCCGGCGGTGACTGCCTTCATGTTGGCTGCGTTCCATCAAAAGCGCTGATTGATGCAGCAAGGCTGATTCATGTTGCGGGAACGGCTGCCGATGAGTTCGGGCTGAATCTTGAAGGGAAACCCGATTTTCAGGCTGTGATGGATCGGGTAAATGCCTCAATAGCCGACATTCAGCCCCACGACAGCAAAGAGCGGTTTCAAGCGCTCGGCGTCACGTTTTACGAAGGGAGCGCCCGCTTTGCGGATGGACATGTTATTCAAATAAACGGTCCAGAACAACATAACATCACCGGCCGGCGGATTATTATCGCTACAGGATCGAAACCTGTCATTCCGGATATTCCAGGTCTTGACCGTATCCCTTTTTATACAAACGAGACCATCTTCTCGTTAAGTGAGCTGCCTGAGCGCATCGTGACGATAGGTGCGGGGGCGGTTGGCCTCGAGTTGTCACAGGCCCTCGCCCGGCTCGGCGCCAGGGTTACGGTTATTGAAAGCGATCGGACCTTGCTGCCCCATGAAGATAACGAAATGGTGCCGCTCCTGGAAAAGGCGCTTGAAAAAGAGCTAACCATCCGGCTGGGTTGCATCGTCAAGAATGTCAAAGAGGAGAACGGCGAGAAGGTCCTGACCATTGAACAGAATGGGATGACAGAAGAAGTGGCGGCGGACGCCCTATTTGTTGCAGCGGGCCGGCGCCCGAATATCGAATCACTCGGCCTGGACCAAGCGGGTGTTGCCACGGAGAACGGATATGTAAAGGTTGACCGCTGTATGCGAACCTCCCGGAAGCATATTTATGCCGTCGGTGATGTAACAGGCAAGTATATGTACACACATGCCGCCGGAATGGAAGGGAAAATTGCCGCTGGCAATGCCATTTTCGGTTTGAGGAGAAAGGCCCGTTATGACGATGTGCCATGGGTGATTTATACAGATCCGGAAATCTATCATCTTGGCTTGACAGAGGAGGAAGCCCGTCGTATATACGGGGAAAGCATTCAAGTCTATAAGGTGCCGGCAAGCGAAGTGGACCGCTTCATCACGGCCAGGGAGAAGGACGGCCTCCTGAAAGTGATCACCGATAGAAAAGGCAGGATCCTGGGAGCCCATGCCGCCGGCAGGGACGCCGGGACCTGGATGCAGGAACTCGTCTCCGCCAAACACCACAACCATAAAATCGGCTCCATCTCCAGCATCATCCACCCCTACCCGACCCGCACCGCCATCCTCCAGCAGGCAGCCGACAAATACTGGCGCCGCAAACTATTCAGCGGCCCTTTGAACCGAATATTGACCAACTATGTGAAACGGGTGCTGTGATGAAGAGCGGTGCCTGGCAATTGCCTCGCAATTGCCAGGCATTTTTTGTTGCATGTTTATTTCTTTTTTTTCAAATTTTATGCAATTGCCCAAATATCTCCACCTTGTGTTTGAAAAGATTCTCACGAGGTACACATAGTACCAAGTTGATTCTGCTGGATCTTCTAAATTTCAGCAAGATGCAGATGTTTAGAAGATTCCAATAAATGGTAAACACATACTGTAGGATCAACTAGAAACTAAACAAAAGGAGTGGATTTCATCATGGCAAACAAAAAAGACGATAACCGTGACATGACACTTGAAGAAGCCGGACGTAAGGGCGGCGAAACAACTTCCCGCACTCACGATAAAGAATTCTATCAGGAAATCGGGAAGAAAGGCGGAGAAGCCACTTCCGAAAACCACGACAAAGACTTCTACAAAGAGATTGGTGAAAAAGGCGGAGAAGCGACTTCTGAAAGCCACGACAAGGAATTCTATCAGGAAATCGGTGAGAAGGGCGGCGAAGCGACTTCCCGTAACCATGACCGTGAATTTTACGAAGAAATCGGCGAAAAAGGCGGAAACGCCCGCGCCAATAATGACGATAAATAATACCCCCCTGTGACATGACAATAAATGTGTGAAGCCCCGGTCCGATTGGACCGGGGTTTTTTCTTGATTAGTGTATAAAATATCTTTCTGCGGCAATCATTTATCACGGTCCCGGGGATTTGTTGAGAAGCGAATTGGACAGTAAAGTCGGTAAACTGGACAGTAACATGCCGGATTTGGACAGTAAAGTCGGCGAACTGGACAGTAACATGCGGGTTTTGGACAGTAAAATCAGTGAACTGAGTCAGTATAAAGCGAAAATATGACGTTACAGTCTGGAATTTGCTCGGATGAATTGTACAGTCTTTGGCTGGAGGGCCAGTTTCGCGGTTCATATAATATAGTCTGACTGATTAATAGCGAAATGCCATCAAGATCGGATGGATTGTCATCCATATTAACGTTTCACTAGCACCTCAAGCCCCACCCATACAAAAACGGTTCCATCCGGGAACCGTTCCTTACAGCAAATCACTCAATAATCTCCGCAAAGCCCTGACCGGGCGAACATTATTTTGTGTATGCCATTCCACATATTCAAGAGCGAGAACGGCCATTGCCAGCCATATCAGCCCAGCGGAATAACCCGCAATGACATCGCTCGGATAATGGGCACCTAGATATATCCGGCTGACGCCGATCAAAATAATGAGAACGCCGGCTGAAATGGAGCCGAGCCACCTAACCGGGCGGGGCAAACGGCTGCGTGCAAGAAAATAAATGGCAAAACCGTAAAACACCAGCGAACCCATTGAGTGCCCGCTTGGAAAGCTGTACCCGACCGCATCAATGTCGGGATTGATGCTTGGCCTTCCCCGCTCAAATGTCGTCTTCAGTATTCTTGTCAGAATCCCTCCGCCGACAACACCGGTAACAAAGAACACCATGCCCCATTTATCCCGGTTTTTAAACCAGAGAAGGGCAAGAACAAGGAGCGACAATACAGTCAAGAACCAGACTGAACCGAGCTCTGTAATAAAAATCATCACCGTGTCCAGCGGCTCACTGCCGATACTTTTGAAAAAGCCGATAACGGCCGCATCAAATTGGATGGTTTTAGAAGCGAGGATTTCCTCGGCAAGCTCTGAGAAGATGTATAAGGACAAGCCTGCAACAGCGAGTCCTGCCAGCAGCAATACGAGCGGAAAACCGGCTTCTTTTATTTTTTCTTTATTTTTTTGATCCAACCTTTTCACTTCCTTTGCACCGCTGTATATTTTCCCGCAGTTATATTGGTACTTCCCCGGCCGGAGGTCTCTAAACAAACTATTCGGCACCGGCTGTACTGCATTTTTGCATATAGAACCATGTTTATTCCGTTTTTCAGTAAAAAGAAAGAAGGAAAGAGAGTGAAGGACATACCAATATTTTATAAAAAATCGGTTGAGTTTGCACGATGGTTATTAGGAAGAAAGGAGCGAGAATGCATCTGATTTATCTCCTGCAGTGTGCAAGTCCAACGTATAGAGACGCAGACCTATCCCGACCACGCCTTGCTGTCAGCAGCTTTAAAGCAAAGATTAGTTTGTATTTCTCCAGCCGATAAATAGGGAAAGCCCCAGTCCAGCCAGAAGGGAGGCTCCTGAGAGGGCTAACATGGAAACGCCGTCCGGGAAACCCGGATAAACCACCATGACGGCTCCGATAATTAGCCCGATAGTGACCGCGTACATCACATGGGGGAAATGCCGGAGCAAATACCTGATCCCTTTGCTGCTGACGATGAAGCCGATAAGAAAGCCAGAGCCGATCGCTGTAATGACTGGCACATTGAAGGTCGATAATGCATTGATTGCCGCATGGTACACTCCAATGACAAGCAGGATGAAAGACCCGCTGATGCCTGGCAGCAAAGTTGCCATACTGGCAAGCCAGCCGGAGAAGAATAAGCCGGCCCCGGATAAAAATGTCAGCGGCTCGATTTGCACGGATGAACCGCCGCCTTTAAATATCGTTAAAGTAACTGTACCCACAGCACAGGCCAGAACGATCAAAAAATGAGGCGCCTGGAAGTGTTTCTTCGCTTCAGCTTTTTTTACAAGGATGGGAAACACACCGATAATGAGGCCGAGGAAAAAATACTGTGTAGGCTGATAAAACTCATTCAAAAGGTAATGAATCAATCTGCTCAATAAAAATACGGATATAACGACGCCAATCCCGAGTGGTGCAAGAAAACTGATATGCCTTTTCCAGGAACTGCTGAGCAAGCCGCTTATTGCTTTGAGCATACGATCATAGATTCCAAGGATGACGGCGACTGTTCCTCCGCTGACCCCGGGAATCAAATCACTGGTTCCCATCAGCAGCCCGCGATAAATATTTTTCCACTCCATTCTAAAACTCCCATACGGATCTATTTATTAGTTATCTTGCCAAACATTTCATCTGGAAAACCTCCATTTGTTCCGGGAGTTGGAAAAGTTGAACCTGCAAAAAAAAAGAACCGCTCCCCGGAGACTCAAAGAAGCGGACCAAGTTGTTACACCTGGCGCCTTTTTTTCTTAAATTGTTCAAGGGCAATCGCATGAAGTTCCTCATCACTCATTATGCCGATCAGCCTCTTACGGACCAGCTCCTGGATTTCTTCTGTGATGGGGAAATCACTGAGAGCCAAATTGGCATCAAATTCATACAGCGCCTTTTCGATTTCTTCTTCCCTGATCGCCATGCCGTCTCCCCCTGTCGAGGCGTATTTTCGGAGCGGCCGGTAAAGGCCCCGTTCCTGTTATCATATCTATCACCGCAGGGCTCTTCCCATACATGGAAACAAAGAACCTTTAGTGACATTTATATTTCTCAAATATGTATATTAGCCGGCGAGCCAATTATTCCGTATGGGCCAGCGCTTTCAGATGCTGTATTTCAGATGATACGATTTTATAGATTGTTTCGGCAGGCAATTCCCGAAATTGTTTAAGCTTCTGCATGCCGCCCCACTGCCTCCCCAGCTGCACAGCTTCAGGATAATCTTCTGCCATGCACTCATGAACCGGGCCTCCTTTGGCATATGCTTTGCTGATATCGAAATAAACAGTGAAAAAAGCCGATACATCTTCAAAATGGGGAACCGAACCGATCACCTTGATGGGTTTGCGGCTCAAGTACGGAGTCGTCCCGCATAGATTCGTGCTGCCCCCAAACTTATCGAATGTCCCGAATTTCAGTGTGCGGATACCCGACATATAAAACGCACTGAAACACAACGGGCAAGGCTCAAGGCTTGTATACAGCTCATAGCCTTCTGTGTCCCAGTGGATCCGGTTATCGAGCTTTAACAGGGCATTCACTTCCGCGTGGGCAATTTCATTGTGGCCGACCGGCTCGTTTTCCAAATGCATGAAAACAGTACTTTTCCCGGTGGAAACAACCTTTCCTTCATTGTCTGTGACGATTGCCGCAATCGGCCTGCCGCCCTCATTGAATGATTCCCATACCAGTTCGAAACATAGCTGCCATTCTTGTGATAACTCATCCCACATCTATAAGATCATCCCTTTCTTCCCGTATCTGTTCCTTATTATAGAAGAACCTGGGAAGGAAAGGAAAAGAAAAATTGAAATTTGTAGTTTTAATCGCTTACAAAGGCGGAATAACTAGAATAACAATCTGAAGCTAAAAGTCGCGGAAAAACGTTATCAAATTGGTTCAGTCAAAGCTTAATGTTGATAGACAAAAAACAAAGCTGCTTGTATCCGCGGCCGAACATGGGAGTCCCCGCTGCGGGGCGCAGTTTTGACTCAGACAAACAACAGCAAGATTTAACAACACCCTTTTGCGAAGGAGGAAATTTCCCATGGAATGTGTCTATTGCGGAAGAAAAGCCGCCAGCAGCTGTGCCCAGACAAGTAAGCCGATCTGCCGGCGCTGCAGTGTCCAAAAAGACGGGATTAAATTCAGCAACATCCAGGCGATGGAAAAGTATTTTCAAAACAATCACCATAACAGCATGTTCAGAACTCCATATTAGAAATAAAAAACGGCCTTTGGATGGGCCGTTTTTTTATCTCAAAGGAATGCCGAGTTGAAGGCAGAAGGCATATTGAGAAGGTGCCGCTAAGAATTTGCCAGAACCGACAATTGTTTGAAACTGGATGTCCGTGATGACTGACATGGCGGGTAATGAATTGGCATGTTTGAGTTGAATGAGCTAGGGGGGGCGTCGTTGTATGCCGCCTCGCTTGCCAGTATGAGAGCGGTAGCAATGGCGATTTAGTGCATATAATTGGTAGTTAGCCTAAATTAGAGGGACTGAATGGAGGTTCAGTGCGCATACTCGACAGCGAAACCAAAATAGGTGCACTGAATAGAGATTCAGTGCGCATACTCGGCAGCCATACCAAATTACTATGCACTGAACAGAAATTCAGGGCACACAACCTGCAGCCAGAGTCAATATAGCCGTGGAAACTAGTCGCCCATGACTATTAAAAGCCAGCCAGCATGGCAGATACAGACCGGACAGCCATTGCCTGCCGCGAAATCCTAGAAGATCGCCTGTTATTTTGTTTCACGGTGAGCATAGCTCGAAGCCGCATAAGAATCGGGTTTTATTCTGACACCAATCCCCATTGCATCAATCCGATTGGTCATCTCTCCGATCAAATGGCGGGTCAATCCCTTTTTGCCGATATCGAGATGGACTTCAAATTCGAGGCTGCCCCCTTCATCTTCATATGGACCAATCAGCTCTGCAAGATCTTCAATCGGCCCCATCGCAAAGCGGTAAGCGACTTCCTGGCTTAACGACGTTTCTTTAGAAATTTTCTCTTTCAAACTGGTGATGCGCCTTTTTTCGTTATACTCACGGAGGCAGCCCCATGCGCCTTTACCGATACGATGCAAGTGAATTGCTGTGATGAAACGGGTATAATCACGGTGCACGTGTGAATCTGTGCCGATCGATAACCGGTATGCGGCACGGGGGTCTTTGTTGATGAACTCTTTTACATGACTGACAACATTGTCAAAATCCATGTCCTTCCTTGTCCCGTTGTAAAATGGTGCTTCTATATACATCGTTTCACTCCATTTTATTAAAAGTGGGGGTACTATAATTTATGGCAGCCAACTGGAAATATGTGCAAGGATTGTTGAGATTGCCGGTCCCATGCTTTGATAAATATATGTTTTAAACATTCCTTAGAATCATTCATAAGTAGAAAAAAGGGAGAGAGGGTGACCGATATTGTACAGATTGTTGGTATGCATCATGCTGCTTGGCGCCGCAGCCGGCTGTACTCAAAGAAGTGATACGACGCAGGAATCTCAAGAGCAGCGGAATGAAACAGACACTGTGTACGGCAATCATGCAGATAGCCGGATTCCGGATGCTGAAGTGCTTGCATCCAATTTGGATATCCCGTGGGATATTGCAAAAACAGAGGATGGATTTTTTATTAGCGAGCGGAATGGAAACATAATTAAAATCGATTCCAATAATAAAAAAGAAAATATGGCGCTGGAGTTAAAAAAAGAAATTGTGGCACGCGGCGAAGGTGGACTGCTCGGCTTTATTCTCCATCCTGATTACCCGAATAACCAACTTGCCATCATCTATCACACTTATCAAGAAAAGGGTGAAACACTTAACCGCATTGCAGCTGTTAAAAGGCAGGGCGATGAGTGGGTTGAACAGGACGTGCTCCTGAGCGGGATTCCAGGTGGGAGAATCCACAATGGCGGACGCATCGCAATCGGGCCTGACGGCTATCTGTATGCGGCGGCAGGTGATGCCGGCAATCGGGAGGCTGCCCGAGACCCCGGCCAGTTAAACGGAAAGATTTTACGCGTCGCCCTTGATGGGTCAATTCCGGAGGAAAATCCATTTGATCAATCACCTGTTTTTTCATATGGCCACCGCAATCCACAGGGGCTGGCCTGGAGTGAAGACGGAACCATGTATGCCGCTGAACATGGACAGAGTGCCCATGATGAAATCAATAAAATTGAACCGGGCAAAGATTACGGTTGGCCGGTCATTCAGGGAGGCGAGCAGCAAGAAGGAATGGAGACGCCTATTTTCCACTCCGGCAATGAAACGTGGGCCCCGTCCGGACTTGGTTATTATGACGGCAAGCTTTACGCTGCCGGCCTTGCCGGCCGCCAGATCATAAGGTTTGATCTCGAGGAACGCGAGTCGGATGTTTTCTACAAAGAAGCAGGGCGCATCAGGGATATATTTATTGAAGAAGACGGGACCATGTATCTCATAACCAACAATACGGACGGCCGCGGCAATCCAGATGAGGATGATGATCATTTGCTTAAGATTGAGTTGGATGAGGAGGGGTAGCAGTTTTTGCAGAAAGTGGATATAGGGTGAAAGGGACGGTGTTCCAGCTGAATAGAGGCTTTGAGCCGCTTTCAGGATGCTGAAAAGGAGTAGTGTTGTCCTTTCACAAGGGCGTGAACGACCCGGTGAACGGCGTGAAAAGTCCTGTGTATGGCGCGAAACCGGCCATCTGGCGTGAAACGCAGAAGTTCTGGCGTGATTAAAACCACATTCGGCGCGAATCGGGGTTAGTTCCGCGTGAAAGGTCTGTGGAATGGCGTGAAAGCTGCATTTGGCGGTTCCCGCCATTCTTGTTCGGCGTGAATGAGCAGAGTATTGGCGTGAAATCGATAGCCTTCGGCGTGAAATGTCGTTGATATGGCGCGAATTATGGAAACGAGGCTTCCTGGTTTTATCTGTTTGGCACGAATCCCGGGGAATTTTACAGAAAGACACAAAAAATCAGCCATCAAAAAAAGCTGGCGAAATATTTTAACGCCAGCTGTAAAAAGCACGTCGGGGATGAATGAATGTTATTTACGCGGACTCTGCATTTCCTTACGGTACTGGGAAATATTTAACGAATTCTGCCCGTTCTGCTGCTGTTCCGCGTCTTTCTTAAAAGCTTGCATTCCTTTGCTGAAAATGATGGTCATGTTAACGACCTCCCCTTTAAAAGTAACCGCGTCAATAAAACGTTTTCAAGTAAACCTGACAGCCTGGTATATGCTGTTAGTCTGTTCTTTCCGTTTTTTGATTTCCTTAAACTAGAAATTATGGATTTTTATATTTATTTCTGATTTGTAAACAAGTCTCCGGTTTCTGCTGGAGACTTGTTTTTAATCACTTATAGTCAGTTGTGCTGCAAGTGCTGTTTTCGATTGTGCCGTCAGGGCAGCATTGGGATGAGCAGGAATCTTTTAACGAACAGGCTGCACATTTCCCTTCCTTGCTTTTTTTGACAAAGCGGATCAGTGCCCAGGCAGCGTAGCCGAAAATTGCTCCGCCGATGATCAAGTTGATTAACATATTACCCCTTCTTTCCTAAGATAGCCCAATCAGTTTTCCGCCCTGATAGATGATGAATGAGAGGGTGTATGCAATGATAAGTGCATATCCGATTGAGAAGGCGGTCCATTTTTTTGAACCTGATTCTTTCATGATTGTAGCAGCAGTTGCCAGGCACGGGATGTACAGCAGGATGAAGACCATGAAGCTGAACGCCGCAAGCGGTGTGAAATGCTCGGTCATCAGTCCTTGCAGTGCCGCTGCATCTGGAACAAAGTAAATAATATTCATTGTTGAAACGATAACTTCTTTAGCGAGAAAGCCGGTCATCAATGCTGCTCCTGCCTGCCATGTGCCAAAGCCAAGCGGTGCGAACAATGGTGCGATGATGCCGCCGATCATAGCGAGGAAGCTTTCATCCATCGCAACATCAAATCCGCCAGGTCCGGCGTAGGACAGGAGCCAAATGATGACAGAGCCGGCGAAGATGAACGTTCCAGCTTTTTTCATGAAGCCTTTTCCTTTTTCCCAAGTGCTTCTCCACAGGGTCCGGAATTGCGGGATACGGTATGGCGGCAATTCCACAAAAAAGAACGATGTTTCCCCTTTTAAAATCGTCGATGAGAACACTTTGGCAAGTATGAAAGCGACAACGATGCCAAGAACATACAGAGAAAAAACGACAAGTGCCTGGTACTGCGCGAAAAAGGCGCCGACAAAGAGAGCATAGACTGGAAGCCGGGCTGAGCAGGACATGAGCGGCGTAAGCAGAAGGGTCAAGAGCCGTTCTTTTGGCTGTTCGACCGTCCGTGCTGCCATGACTCCCGGCACGTTGCAGCCAAATCCAATAATCATTGGAATAAATGCTTTTCCGTTCAGGCCAATCATATCCATGACGCGATCCATGACGGTGGCCACGCGGGCCATATAGCCGGAATCCTCCAGGAACGAGATGAAGAAAAACAGGATAAAGATCTGCGGGATGAAGACAAGGACACCGCCCACACCAGCCACAATACCATCAAGGATTAGTGAATGGATGAATTCGGAAGCACCGACAGCGCCAAGTCCGGCAGCGATCCACTCGGTGAGCGGGCCTGCCATGAATGCGTCAAGTGCATCTGACAGCGGGAATCCCAGCCAATCGAACGTTATCATGAACATCAGGTACATGAATCCCAGGAAAATCGGGATGCCGAGGTATTTATTTGTAACGATCTGGTCAAGCCGGTCTGTGAATGTTTTGCGTTCCGCCTTATCCAGGACTGTCGATTCTTTTATAACCGAGTCAATGAATTGCTGCCGTACATGATGAATATGTTCATGAAGCGATTTTACACCGATTTCCGTTTTGACTTTTTGCTCGGTTTCCGCATAGATCGTGTTTAGCCAATTTGTTGATACCGACTGTTGCAGGAATTGGCTGGCCTGCTCGTTGCCTTCGAAAAATTGAACGGCGATCCATCTTTTTGAAAGGCCCGGGAAATCAGGAATCATGTCAGTGAATTGCTGGATGGCTGATTCCATCGGAATGCCGTAATCCAGTTTGAACGGTGCCTCTGATTTTCCTTCAAAAGTATGGAGCTGTTCCGATAATTCCGTGATTCCCCGGCCGCTTCTGGCGCTGATGGAAGTCACCGGGACGCCGAGTTTGCGTGACAGCTTTTTTTCATCTACCTGGATGCCGCGCGCTTTGGCGACATCAATCATGTTCAGGCCGATGATGACCGGTTTTCCGAATTCCAGCAGCTGGACAGTCAAATGCATGTTACGGTGAAGGTTTGATGCGTCAATGATATTGAGCGACTGTGAAAACGACTCTGTGAGCAAAAAGTTGGTGACGACGCCTTCATCACGGGAGAGCGGATTTAAGGAATAAACTCCCGGAAGATCGATAAGCTCGCCTTTTTTATTGCGGAGCAGGCCGACCTTTTTCTCGACTGTCACGCCGCTCCAGTTTCCTACATATTCATAGGAGCCGGTCAAACTGTTGAATAATGATGTTTTGCCGGTGTTTGGGTTTCCGAATAATGCAACCTGTGCCATATCAAGATTCCACCTTAATGCCGTGCGCTTCCCGGCGGCGGATGCTGACACACTGGCCATCGGCCTCAATCATGCATGGCCCCCCGAACGGCATGCATGATTTCAAGCAAACTTCCGAGCCCTCTTTGATCCCCATATCTATCAGCCGGCGCTTCAGCATTTCATTTATGGCAACAAACTCTATAATTCTGGCTTTATCGCCAGTTCGTAGTGTATCTAAAAACATACAGCAGCCCCCCGTTTTGCAATAATGATAATCTTTCTCATTTGATGGTTTTATTATATCACTATTTTTCAAGCAGGGGGGCGGGCGAACTGTAACAATTCCGTGAACCTGATGTGTCAATTCCGTAAACGCCGGCGGTTCGGAGCTGATATACTAATAAGAAAGGGGGATGGGGCATGTATTTATATGAAGTGAGGAATATCAGTATCGCTCAACCGGAAGAAATCATATTCAACGGAAAAACGTTTCATTCAGGTATCCATAAGAAGCCGGTTAACGAAACGGTGTACATAACGAAAACGAATATCGAGGGAGACGGGCAGGGGGATCTTAAAAATCATGGCGGACTTGACAAAGCAGTCAATGCGTATTCCTATGACCGTTATTCGCATTGGGAACGTGAACTGGGGCGAAAGCTCGGCCCTGCTGCATTCGGTGAAAATCTGACAGTTGAGGGCTTAACTGAAACGAATACATATATCGGGGATGTTTTTCAGATGGGGAATGCAGTGCTTCAGGTTTCGATGCCGCGGAAACCGTGCTGGAAGCTCGGTTATAAACTGGGTCGCAAGGACATGGCATTGCTTGTGGAACAAACGGGATTCACCGGTTTTTATTTGCGGGTGCTGGAGGAAGGAAGTGCTGGTCCCGGTGACCGGTTGAAGCTCGTAAGCAGGGATCCGGCAAGAGTCACAATTGCGGAAGTTGCAAGGGTCTGGTTTCATGAAAAAGACAGCCGGGAGGGCATTGAACGGATTTTTGAGGCAGAGGCGCTGGCGGCAAGTTTGAAAGAACGTTTTGCCAGGAAGCTGAAAGAAATGTAGCCGGAGCAATTAGTGTTCAAACAGAAAACACCTGTTTCCTAATACAGGTGTTTTTGATTATGCGGCATTCCCTTACTTTTGTCCTCATTTTTTTAGAAGCAATATGATAAAATAAGTAAAAGACTAAATTTTCTGAATTAGGTGGGTGGTTATGAAAGATGAATTTCCGATTATAAGTACAAAACTTACACCTCCTATTGTAAAGAAAAACTTCCTTCAGAGGCCGAATCTAATGAGGAGATTAAATCGTATAAAGGATTTCCCGGTCACGATCATTCACTCAGGGCCTGGATACGGAAAGAGTTCAGCTTTATCTGCCCTGGCCAAAGCCGGCCCGCTCCCCATTACCTGGTACACGGTGACCAAACAGGACGATGACCTTGCAGCATTTCTCCATTACATCATTTGCGGAATCCGCAGGCACAACCCAACCTTCGGCAAAGATATATTGGATCGTATAAAAAATGATAAAATGTCAGGCGAAGACGCAAGGCTTCTGTGCATTCTGTTTGTAAATCAGCTGGAGAATATGCTTGAGGAACGGATTATTGTTATTGATGATTTTCACCTGATACAGAACAATGAGTCCATTACAGAATGGATCAAGACCTTCATTGAATACTTGCCCAATCATATCCATCTCGTTCTTTCAACACGAGTCAGGCCTGATTGGCCAATGTTGGCTGCATATAGAGCCAGGAACCTCCTCCTTGAAATCACAAAAGAAAATTTCAAGTTTACTGCTGAAGAGACCGAAATTCTTTTCAGTGACCTGTTCGGAATTGAAATTGGAGAAGAGAATGCCGATCTTATTTGCAGAAAGACGGAGGGCTGGGTTATGGCGATCCAGATGATCGGGCAGCAAGTCATTGAAAAAGAAGATCTGGTCAAGATTATCGAAAATGAAACGGAAACTCTTTTGGACTTATTTGATTTCCTGGCTTTTGAGGTGCTGTCGAAGCAGCCTGATGATCTCCAGGATTTTCTGCTGCAATCATCTGTATTTGAAGAAATGAATGCGGAACTGCTGGGTTCCATTTTATGTGTGGAAAATCCGAGGAATGCCCTTAATGAACTTAACAGGCAAAATATGTTTCTCTCAACCGCAGGTGCAGGTCAATTTCGGTATCACTCCCTATTCAGAGAGTTCCTTGTAATGGAATTGAAAAAACGTGACATGGGATTGTTTGAATCTGTGAATTGTTTGGCAGGCGCGTATTTTAAGGAACGGGAGATGTGGGAAGAAGCGCTTCATCATTATATGCAAATCGAAGATACAGAAGCAACAGCTGCCATACTTTCTTTTTATGGAAGCCGTATGCTGGAAATGGGCAGGCTCGACAGCTTGCAGGAATTATTGGGAAACATCCCGGTTCATATAAAGAATGCTTACCCTCTTCTTCTTATTAATGAAGGCGATATCCGCCGTTATAGATGCGAGTATGAAGAAGCGGTCAGTTTATATGAGAAAGCGCTTACGGTGGAGGGGAGAAACGGCAGCAACCTTCACACCCGTGCCGCTCTTGTCGGCCTTGCCCGTGTTTATCTTGACACAATCCAACCGGCTAAAGCCAAAATTTATTTGGACCGCGCCATTGCCGGCATGACAGATCTTAAGCAGTCTGGAAAAGAAGAAACCGATACAGGGTTGTACCGGCTTATGGCCGAGAATCTGATAAATCTGGGCCGTGCCCGGGAAGCGGAACGATGGGCGATGAGCAGTCATGCCTGGTCTGATAATCAGATTGATAAAGAAAATATTCAGGCACGGTTATACTTGCGGACCGGGAGATTGAAGCATGCCCGAGCCATCCTGGAAAAACAGCGCGAGCGGGATGGAGCCAACATAAGCCACCTGCAGCTGTCCCACAGGGAAACAGAATTGCTCCTTTCCTTGATTAACAGTTTTCAGGGAGAGGCTGATGCTGCCAAAAAAACGGCGCAGGCCGGTATGCGCCAGGGCATCGAATATAGAGCTCCATTTGTGGAAGCATGCGGTTGGATCCGGACAGGGCATGCAGTCCTGCTGACAGATGGTGATAATACAGACTATGCACTCACCTGTTATCAAACGTCCCTTGAAATGATGGACCGGATCAACGTTTCCAGAGGGAAAGCCGAACCGTTTATGGGCCTTGCGATTTTATATGCGAAAAAAGGAGATTTCACTGAAGCGAAGATTTATGCGGATAAAGCACTCAAAGAGACAGAGGTTGTCCAGGATAAGTGGCTGTCCGCATTGATTCGTGTCTGTCACGCTATTATTTTTTATTATCAAAAGAGGATGGATCAAGCTGCTGAGATGCTTGATATTAGTGAGCGGGCATTCGCGATATGCGGTGATGAGTACGGCCTTGCAGTCGTTTCTTTATGGAAGGCTCTTATCAGTTTTGAACAAAAAGACTGGGACGCCTTTGATATTCAAATGACAAAGCTGTTTAAACAGGTCCGGGAGCATGACTATGTTTTTTTGTTTGAACTGCCGACATTATTTGGCCCGTTCGACTTGCAAAACATTCCACCGCTGCTGCTTGCTGCCGAAGACAGGAACGTTGGAAAAGCTTACGCTGATTTTTTGTTGAGCAAACTTGGAATCGTAAAAAATCTCATTCATCCCGGCTTCACCCTCAAAATCACCATGCTTGGAAACTTCGCTGTAAAGCCAGGAAACAGAGAGCTTAAAGCGGATGATTGGCGGCGTGATAAAGCGAAAGAACTTTTTCAGTATTTATTGACGCATAGGCATGGTTGGACAGAAAAGCAAGAAATCCTGGGAGCACTTTGGGGAGGGCAGGACGAATTAGCAGCCGCATCCGGACTTAAAGTCGCCCTTACCACGCTGAATAAAGTGCTGGAGCCTGACAGGAAAGCGAGGCAAAAACCGTTTTACATCGAAAGGGACGGAACCGCTTATCGGATAAATATGGCAGCAGGCATCGAACTCGATATCGATTTATTTGAAAACTTGCTGGAAAAAGGACTCAGGGAACAGGAAAGGTTTCAGGCTGCCCACTGGCTGGAAAAGGGATTGAAATATTACCAGGGAGATTTTTTACAGGAAAGAAGATATGAGGATTGGTGCCTTGAAGAAAGAGAACGGCTCAGCGTCCTGTATCTGAGAGGGGCGGAAAAGCTTGCCCAGCTACAAGTAAGCTTTAAAGAGTATGACAAAGCCATTTGGCAATGCGGAGAAATTTTAAAAAAGGATCATTGCTGGGAAGAGGCGTACCGGCTCTTAATATTTTGCTACTATCAGAAAAACAACAGGCCACAGGCGATAAAATTGTATGAAAAATGCCGGACTGTTTTATCAGAGGAACTGGGTGTCGAACCGATGCCGGCAACTGAACAAATGTACCGGATGGTGATGGAAAAAAATCCGGCAATTCATTAAAGGGCCTTTCAGGCTCTTTTTTTATTGTTGGCTCTGTTAAACGTTAGTGTTGATTTCCGTTGCTAGTCCCACAGGACATTGAATAGGCTTCTCTGAGTTGACACCGCGCGAAGAAAATTGGTTTTTATTTTCGAGGAGTCTCGCACCTTCCACTCCAATCAACTAGTGAAAAATCAACATTGAGCTTTAACACAGCTTTATTGTTAAGGAAATAATAAAATTCTGGCGTTGTGGATAATAAGCGAGAAGGGAGTCATCCAGCTCCAGGCGCAAGCGCCTATCACGCTCTTGTTCTATGAAAGCATAAAAGGGGATGTAACTCCTTTTCCAGTGTCTGTAACTGATTTGTAACCGCTTCCATGTATAAATTAGTTACATAACCAAAGGGGGATGCATTTATGAGAAAAAGCGCAAAAACAGTGTTTATGTTCCTGGCATCAGTCTTACTTCTGTTTATATCAGCCTGCGGCAGCAATACGACAAACGGGGATGATACCGATGCCGAAGGGAAAACCCCGTTGAAAATCGGTGTGTTGGCTTCGCTTTCGGGGCCTCTCGAATCATACGGAGAGCAAACGAAACAAGGGTTTGAAATGGGTATTGATTATGCAACGGACGGAACCAGGAAAGTTGATGGCCATCCAATCAAAATTGTGTATGAGGATACCGAAACGAAACCTGAAGTCGCCATGCAAAAGGCGACAAAGCTTCTAGAAGATGAAGGTGTCGATTTTCTGGTAGGTTCAAGCAGTTCTGCAGATACGCTGGCTGTGCTGCCTCTTGCCGAGCAATACAAGAAAATCATGGTTGTTGAGCCGGCGGTAGCTGACAGTGTCACAGGTGAAAAATGGAACAAGTACATCTTCCGGACAGCGCGAAGTTCATCGCAGGATGCGATCGCAGGAGCGGCTGCTATTGCGAAAGAAGGGGTTAAAATCGCCACGCTCGCTCCTGATTATGCATTTGGGCGCGATGGTGTTGCTGCATTTAAAAAAGCGGCCGAAGAACTCGGCGCAGATATCGTACATGAAGAATACGCTGCTCCCGATGCGACGGATTTTACCGCCAACATCCAGAAAGTCATTAATGCTAAGCCGGATTACCTGTTTGTCATCTGGGCAGGAGCAAATGCGCCATGGAAACAAATTTCCGATATGAAAGTCGAGGAACAGGGCATCAAAATCTCGACAGGAGCGCCGGATATCGCAGCACTGAAAACGATGGGCAGTGCGGTCGGCATGGAAGGATTCACAGTCTACCATCACACGCTTCCTGAAAATGAAGTGAATGACTGGCTGGTTGAGAATATGGAAAAAGAATACGGCACAGTACCTGACTTGTTTACTCCTGGAGGGATGTCAGCTGCCATTGCGATCGTTACCGCACTGAAGGAAGCAGGCCCCGGTAAAGAAACTGAGGAATATATCAAGGCAATGGAGGGGATGACATTTGACAGTCCTAAAGGTGAAATGACATTCCGGAAAGAAGACCACCAGGCCCTGCAGCCGATGTATAAAATCAAACTTGAAGAAAAAGATGGGTTTGAGTATCCAGTGCCGGTTCTTATTAAGGAACTGACACCAGAGGAAACGGCACCGCCAATCATGAATGACTGATCCGGACCTTGAAGGGGAGGATAAGGCCTTCCCTTTTTTACTTACCGGACTGCTGCAGGGAGGAGGAATACAAGTGGATCCAATTATGGAAACAAAAGGACTGACAATCGCTTTTGGCGGTCATGTTGCTGTACAGGACGTAAGTTTTTCGGTTAAGAGAAACGAGTTCAAATCTATTATCGGACCGAATGGAGCGGGCAAGACAACCCTTTTCAACCTGTTGAGCGGACAGCTGAAACCGGTGAGCGGAAAGATTATTTTCAACGGGGAGGATGTGACAGCTCTGCCGCCGATCAAGCGGACAAGAAAGGGAATCGGCCGGTCTTTCCAGCTCAATAATGTGTTTCCGAATCTGACTGTTTATGAAAATGTGCGGCTTGCCGTTCAATCTGAACAGAACGTAAGGTACCAGATGTTCCGGCACTTCAAGTCGTTCAAGGCTATCAATGAAAAGACAGGCCAGCTGCTGGATATGATTTTGCTGAACAGTAAAGCGGACTCCTTAGCAAGCAATCTTGCCCATGGGGAACAGCGCAAGCTTGAAATTGCCATGCTTCTGGCTCTTGACCCCGAATTGCTGCTTCTTGATGAACCGACGGCGGGCATGGCGATAGAGGAAGTGCCCGCCATTCTTGATGTCATTCGCGCCATAAAGGAAAAAGGTGACCGCACCATCGTCCTGATTGAACATAAGATGGACATGGTGATGGATCTATCTGATTCGATAATGGTTTTGCACAGCGGGGAAATGCTTGCAGACGGTCCGCCCCGGACAATCATGGAGAATGAAACTGTCCAAACTGCTTATCTGGGAGGCTTTCAGCATGGCGTTTCTTAAAGTGGAAAATATTCATACGCATATTAACCAGTTTCATATTCTACAGGGTGTTTCATTCGCGGCGGAGCAGGAGCGGATTACTGTTTTACTTGGCCGAAACGGCGCCGGCAAGACAACAACATTAAAAAGTATTATGGGGATCCACCCGATTACACAGGGTGCCATCACCTATAAGCAGGAGTACATTTCCGAATTGCCAACGTACGAGATTGCCAATAAAGGAATCGGTTATGTTCCGGAAAACCAGGGGATCTTTGGCGGCTTAACGGTGAGTGAAAACATCGAGGTAGCTATTAAAAAGAAAGATGAAGCTACAATGGAAAGGCTTGAATGGGTGGTCAACCTGTTCCCTGATCTGAAAACGTATTACCGCAAAAAAGGGGATTCCCTGAGCGGAGGACAGAAACAGATGCTGGCGATCGCGCGGGCATATGTCAATGACATCGACCTTCTGCTGATTGATGAACCGAGTAAAGGGTTGGCGCCGGTGATGATTGAGAAAGTAATGGCATCCCTGATGGAAATAAAAAGGAAAACGGCAGTGGTCCTTGTTGAACAAAACTTCAGGATGGCAAGCGAGATAGGTGATTCGTATTACATCCTTGACGAAGGGAAAACGGTACACAAGGGAATGATGAGTCAGCTCGTTCAGGACAGTGACATCCGCCGTCGTTTTTTGGGAGTCAGCTGATGTTGAAGAGGGAGGGGTGGAAATGGATACAATCATTAATTTGACCGTTAACGGTATGGCTACTGGTATGCTTATTTTTATTCTTGCAGCCGGGCTGAGTCTCATTTTTGGGTTGATGGATGTCCTGAATTTCGCACATGGCGGCCTGTTCGCATGGGGAGCGTTTTTTGGCGCCTGGGCTTACGGCCAGACGGGAAGCTTCATTGCCGGGATTCTTGGCGCTGTTTTAATCGGGCTGTTGCTTGGCTGGATAATGGAACGTTTCATCATTACTCCGGTTTACGGAAATCACATCCAGCAAATTTTGATTACTTTAGGTGCAATGATCGTATTGAGTGAAATGCTGAAGGTGTTCTGGGGGCCTAATCCGAAAGCTCTTCCGACTCCGGCATTCCTCGACGGAAGCTGGAATGCCGGCGGCGTAATCCTGATCAAGTACCGTTTGTTCATCATAATTGTCGGGTTACTGGTTTTTGCAGCTGTTATGTATGTGATGAATAGAACCAGGCTTGGCCTAATTGTAAGGGCCGGCGTCATGAATAAAGAAATGGTTCAGGCCCTCGGAATTAATATCAAGAAGGTGTTTCTCTACGTTTTTATGGCTGGCGCCGGTCTTGCGGGTCTATCTGGTATGCTGATCAGCCCATACTCCGGGGTCATTTATCCTGAAATGGGAATGGACTACAACATACTTGCCTTTATTGTCGTTGTCATTGGCGGAATGGGAAGCATCATGGGATCGGCTATGTCTGCGCTGCTTGTCGGATTGCTTGGAGCATTCATGGCTTTTTACGTACCGGAACTTTCTCTTGCTGTCAATATGCTTTTAATGGCATTTGTGCTCTTATTCAAGCCATCCGGTTTATTCAAGATGGGGGAGGGATAGGTTATGATTGCAAAACTTTCGTCAGCAAAGATGAAATGGATTTACGCCGCAATCATTATTGTCCTTGCAGCCATTCCGTTCCTGAACCCTTCATTTTCTACGCTGGTGCTCATCACACAGGTTTTCATCTTTGCTGTATTTGCAATGAGCTACGATTTGCTGCTTGGATACACGGGCATCGTGTCATTCGGGCATACCATGTTTTTTGGGATTGGTGCATATTCAACAGCAATCATGCTGAGCAGGAATGAGCCGGAAATCGGTATTGTGCTGCTGTCACTAGTTGCAGGTGTTGTCCTTTCTGCAGTCGTCAGCTATCTTGTCGGGGTTCTGTCACTAAGATTGAAAAGCCATTTTTATGCCATGCTTACCCTTGCGCTATCACAGTTGTTTTTTATTACCGCGGAGAAATGGCGGGGCATGACGATGGGAAATGACGGGATTACGTTCCTGGTCCCGATGGTATTGATGGATAGGACAGTACAGTACTTCCTTTCCTTCGGATTGCTTGTGTTAGTGTTCATTGCACTGTCCAGGTTCACGCATTCTCCGGCGGGCCGGGTGCTGCAGGCGATCCGTGAAAACGAAGCCCGCGTTTGGTCACTTGGTTATAATGTGCTTCATTATAAAATTCTTGCCAGTGTGATAGCAGGTGTCACGGCAAGTCTCAGTGGAGCCATGTTCATTTTGACGCTCCGTTTTGTCAATACATCCGTATTTTCCATCGAAAATACACTGGATGTTCTGCTGATGACGATTATTGGCGGAGTCGGGACATTGATCGGTCCGGTCATCGGCGCGGCACTAATTGAATTTGTCCACCACTCGCTTTCAAATTTGGCCGATGTGTCCTGGATTTTTAAAAGATGGCTGATTATCTTTGGGTTCGTATACATTTTGGCGGTCATGTTTTTTCCGAAAGGGATCGTCGGGACAACGAGAGATTGGATTGGGAAGAAGAGCCGCATGGAAAAAATGAAGCTCTCTGATAAAAAGAAAGCGGAACAAACCTCGAGAGGAGCCTGATTATGGCGGTTCCAAAAAATAATGCAGAACACTGTATCTCATCTTTTGTTATCCGATTTTATAAAAGGCAGGATCAACCCTCCTGGCGTATTAAAGTGACACACGTCCAGGATAAAGACGAGATAAGCTTCACTTCCATCCAGGAAGCGATCGACTTCATGCTGCTGCGGCTTAAGGAGTGAAACATATGATCGAACCGATAGGACTTGTCAGCACCGGCATCTATTTGCCTGATGCAAGAATGACTGCGGCTGACATCGCTGAAAAGTCAGGCATACCGAAAAATATAATTGAACAAAAAATGGGGATCAAATCCAAGCCTATTCCCGGAGAAGAAGACCATACGTGCAAAATGGCGATCAAGGCTGCAAAAAAAGCGATCGAAAAAGCCGGGATTGATCCCCTTGATATTGATTTGATCATCAATATCGGCGAGGAACATAAAGAGTATCCACTATGGACAGCGGGCATAAAACTTCAGGAGGAAATCGGCGCGCATAATGCCTGGGCCTTTGATACGGCATTACGTTGCGGCACGACGATTTTATCTTTGAAAATGGCAAAGGCCATGATGTCGGCGGATGATGGCATTCGGACTGTCTTGATTGCAGGTGGCTACCGTAATGTAGATTATATCAACTATGAAAATCCGAGGACCCGTTTTATGTTCAATCTCGGGGCAGGCGGGGGAGCGATGCTTTTGAAACGGGGCCATGACCGAAACTGTCTGCTTGAGAGCAGTATCGTCACAGATGGAAGTTTTTCAGAAGATGTCATCGTCCCGGCTGGCGGTACGAAACATCCTTTGAGCGAAAAAACCATTGCCGAACGTCTTCATTACCTTGATGTACCTGATCCTGAAGGGATGAAAAAACGGCTGGATGAGAAATCGATGAACAACTTTCTCTATGTTATTGGGGAAGCGATGAAGCGAAGCGGAATGAGTACGGCTGATGCCGATTATGTCGGGATGCTGCACATGAAACGGTCGGCACATGATTACGTCCTGGAGAAGCTCGGCCTCCAGTCCAGCAATTCGATTTATCTTGAGGATTACGGGCATATCGGCCAAATTGACCAGATACTTTCACTGGAACTCGCCCTGGAAGAAGGAAAGATTCAAGATGGATCTAATATTGTCCTTGTAAGTGCCGGAATCGGTTACGCCTGGGGCGCCTCGGTTATAAAATGGGGACCGGCGGCCGGATAAGTGCAAAGGAGGAGAATGAATTGGAAACGATAATTAAAAAGGTGACACTGCCAAATAGAGAAACATATGGGTACCGGGAACGGGTGGGCGGAGAGATACCGTTTTTGCTCATCCACGGCAATATGACTTCTTCAAAGCACTGGGATGTTTTGATAGACGCTTTACCTGCATCCTATAAAGTCCTGGCATTGGATTTGCGTGGTTTTGGAAGTTCCAGCTACATGAACCGGATTGACAGCATCCGGGACTTCTCTGATGATGTAAAGCTTTTTGCAGATGAAGTGGGCCTTTCCGCTTTTCACGTATGCGGATGGTCAACTGGCGGGGCGGTGGCAATGCAGCTGGCTGCCGATCATCCCGGTTATGTAAAGTCGCTGCTATTGCTTGCTTCCGCATCTACCAGAGGATACCCGTTTTATTCGATTGATGAGGACGGCCTGCCGCAAGAACGGTTAAGGACACTGATGGAGGTTGAACAAGATCCAGGCAAAACGCTGCCTGTCCAGCAGGCTTACGATAACGGGGACAAAGCTTTCCTGCGCCAGCTCTGGAACATGTTGATTTATACGGATAACAATCCGGATGAAAATCGCTATGAGGAATATCTTGATGATATGCTGACACAGCGCAACCTGGCGGAAGTGTACCAGGCACTTAACATTTTCAATATAAGTGAAAAACATAACGGTTTGTCTGCAGGCACGGCGGAGGCACAGAAGATTTCCGTTCCAACCCTAATCTTGTGGGGTGAAAACGATAGGGTTGTCACAAGGCAGATGACAGAGGAAATAAAAGAAGATCTTAGTGGGAATGTAAAGATTTCGATATTGAAAAATTGTGGGCATTCGCCGCTTATCGATGATCTGAATCAGCTGGTTGGGGAAATTGACCGTTTTTTACGTGATCAAGTGAATAGAGAACAGGGAGTTTTATAAGCGGAATATGGTGATTGTACAGAAGGGTTGCAAAGGATGGGAGTGATGTTTCATGAACTGGGAAACAGATTGGCTTGAAGGGCGATGTCGAATTAATCCGGAAGATATTGCGGTAGTGGAACCGGAAAAGGGGCAAAAATGGACCTACAGGGAAATGAACAACCGGGCAGTAAGGATTGCAAATTTGCTGAAACAAAAAGGGATACAAAAAGGTGACCGGGTGGCGCTTATTTCCCCTAATGATGCGAGTTACCTCGATTTATTTTTTGCCTGTGGAAAGCTGGGGGTCATTTTTGTGCCACTGAACTGGCGCCTTTCTTCTGTTGAATTAAACTATATTCTTAACGATTGCAGGCCGGCTCTGCTTGCCTGTCATACAGATATGAAAAAGCTAGCCGAACACCTGGAGGCCCCCGTGAAAATGGAAATCGGCACAGAGGAATATGAAAACTACGCAAATTCTAAAGGCTCTGAACCTGTTTTTCCTGCAAACCATGCAGATGATGAAGCGGCAATCATCTATACAGGGGGAACGACAGGAATGCCGAAAGGAGCAGTGCTTACGCACAAAGCTATCTACTGGAACGCAATGAACACAATTCTAAGCTGGAATCTTTCCAGTGAAGATGTGACGCTGACATATTTGCCAATGTTTCATACCGGCGGCCTGAATGCTTTGACAATACCGATAATGATTGCTGGTGGAAAAACGGTGATCGGAAGCAAGTTCAATCCGGAAGATGCCATTAGGCTGCTGAACAGAGAAAGGTGCACGATTGTGCTCCTCGTTCCGACGATGCATCACTTGCTAATTAACAGCCCTGATTTTAAAGATACTCGATTCCCGTCCATGAAGACCTTCCTTTCGGGAGGAGCTCCATGCCCGCATTCCATTTACAAGGCTTACTATGACAAAGGAATAGCATTTAAGGAAGGATATGGTTTGACTGAAGCGGGGCCGAACAATTTTTATATCCATCCGGCCGAAGCTGCTCAAAAACATGGATCTGTCGGGAGAGCAATGATGATGAATAATGTGAAAATAGTGGATGAAATGGGTAACGAAGCAGAAGCGGGCAGAGCCGGCGAGCTGCTCATACAGGGACATCATGTGTTCAAAAAGTATTGGAACAATGCAGAAGCCACAAGCTCTGCACTGAAAAATGGATGGCTCCATACCGGTGATCTTGCTAAAAAAGACGAGGACGGCTGTCACTATATTCTCGGAAGGAAAAAAGAAATGATTATCAGTGGAGGAGAAAACATTTTTCCACTTGAGATTGAACATCAGATCAACCAGCATCCGGCGGTAAGTGAAGTATCAGTTGTAGGACTTCCTGATGAAAAATGGGGAGAGATCGTCTCAGCCTTTATCGTCATAAAAAACGGAAAAACACTGACTGCCCAGGAAATAAAGGATCATTGCGGTCAGAAACTGGGGAGGTACAAAATTCCGAAACATGTCGTCTTTTTAGATGAACTTCCAAAAACGGACGTCGGAAAAATTGATAAGAAGGCGATTAAGGCGCAGCATTTGCTATCTTCATAAAGAGGGATGGAACAGAGAACGTATTTAAAAATGGTGAGCTCTGGGTTATGAGGGCTTCTTTTTATAGAAATGACTAAGTATCCAAAAGTGCTACTGTCTGAAAGGAATCGGAATGTTATGCAGTGGCAAGTTTTTGTGAAAAATGGTCGGGGTGACCGGAATCTGTCACCCTTGCCAGAATTTGTGGATACCGTAAATGGCAGAACCTTATCTTTGAAGATACCGTTCCAGCTGCACAATCATCTGCTGAAACCCGTCCTTATCGACAAAATCATCAATACGCCAATTGTCGATTACCCACTGCGCCAACTCTGCCGGAGAATCAAACCTTTCCCCTTCAATATCGCCATTCCGAACCATATACCGGCGGTTCCCCTCATCAACCGTAACAGCAGACGACACTTCACTATTGTGACTTTCCAGATGAAACTCCATGCGTTGTTTCCTCCATTCTTAAGCAGGTTTCCCGGCGTTTTGGGCAAATCAACAAAAAATGCAGAACTGAAAAGTTTTTTGGTGAATTTGGTGCCTGGCAATTGCCTGGGAACTCCCAGGCAATTGCCAGGCACCTCAGTATGAAGCTCGGTACACTCAATCTTCTTTCGATGCGCGTATTTCTTTGCCGGCGCGGCCCTGTTTGGAGTTGCGGTTGGCGCCTTTCATCGGGTTTTCACCGGCGGCATAGTCGGTGGAGAATTCGGTGTCGGGCATGCTTTCGGTCGGTGTGTTGTTGTTTTTGCTGGCGGCGTTACGGAATGCTTTGCGTTTTGTCATGGTCTTGCCTCCTCTGGGTGTTGTTGTCCTTATTTTTTGAAGAGACCTGGATATTCATGCATGCAAATCACCGTTTTGAATAAAAAACCTCTCCTATGAACGGCCGGAGAGTTTCATCTGTTCTCTGCAGGAAATGAATCATACGCAACAGAGGGCATTGGCGAGGCCATTCAGAATCAACACCAGCACGACAAAAGGACCACCCCTGCGGGCGGTCCCCAACTTGCTTCGATCTCTTTTTTACCGTATAGGAAAGTATAAATTGTCAGCAAGGGAGGACTTCGACGCAGTTGCCAATTTTAGGAGTATAGATAAGGGCAACTACGCCTCTGTCATCGCCTAAAGGCTCACCAATCGGCGAGTTTTCTTTATGCTTTGAAATCAATCGGCATGTCCCAGTCTTTGATCCAGCCCCTGGCTTTCATTGCTTCGGCGAGCCGGCCGACCCCGACAAGATAAGCGGCATCCCGCATGTGGACTTGCTTGTTTTCTTTCATGCGGAAAACATCATCAAACGCGTCGGTCATTTTTTTATGAAGCTTCTCGTTGACTTCATCTTCCGGCCAGGAGTAGTGCATCGTGTTCTGCACCCATTCAAAGTAGGAGACGGTGACACCCCCTGCGTTACATAGAATGTCGGGGATGATAAAGACGCCATTTTTCTCCATGGCCTCATTTCCATCTGGTGTTGTCGGCCCATTGGCCGCTTCCGCCACAATTTTCGCTTTTATTTTCGACCCGTTTTCAGATGTGATCTGGTTTTCGAGAGCGGCAGGAATCAGAATGTCGACATCCGCTGTAAACAGGTCTTCATTTGACAGGCTTTCGTAATTGTTAAAGCCGTTGACGGTTCCTGTATCCTTTACATAGTCAGTCAGTTCATCAATGTTGAGCCCTTCTTCATGATAAACGCCTCCGCCGGCATCTGTGATTCCGACCACTTTCACGCCGCGTTCAGCCAGCAGCTTGGCGGTGATCGAACCGACATTGCCGAAGCCCTGTACGACGGCGGTCATCTTATAAAGGTTCAAGTTAAGCCGTTTGGCGGCTTCTTCAATCGTAAAGACAACACCGCGTCCGGTCGCTTCGACGCGGCCCGCAGATCCGCCGAGTATGATCGGCTTGCCGGTGATCATGCCCGGAACGTTTTTGCCCTTGAGGCGTGAAAACTCATCCAGCATCCAGCCCATGATTTCCGGCGTAGTATTGACATCGGGCGCCGGAATATCTTTTTCAGGCCCAATAATCGGTTCAAGTTCACGGATGAAGCCGCGGCTCAGTTCTTCGAGTTCCCTTTCCGACAGCTCGCGCGGATCCACAATGATGCCGCCCTTGCCGCCGCCGTATGGAATCCCGAGGATTGCCGCTTTCAAAGACATCCACATCGAAAGTGCTTTGACTTCGTCCTCGTTGACAGCCGGATGAAAACGGACTCCGCCTTTTGTCGGCCCGAGCACATCAATATGCTGCGAGCGGATGCCTTCAAACTCACGGTATGTGCCGTCGTCCATCCGGACAGGGATGGAGGTCTTCATCACCCTTTTCGGTTTTTTCAATACTTCATAGAAGGCCTGCGACAATCCAAGTGTTTCAGTTGCCGTCTCCATCAGGTTCTGGACAATGTCAAAAGGATTATTTATTTCAACACCGTTCTTTCTTTCTTTCACAGCCATTTCCGATTTGACTTTGGCTTCGACTTTCTGGTTATGTTGAATTGCTTTTTGTACGATATCAAATCCCTCCTATCGATGTTTCATCCATTCTCTTTTCATTATTCCATTCCTGTAAAAGTCCCAAACACAAGTTTTTGTTACAAAAACACTATGCTTACCAGCGTTTTTCACCGTGAAACAGAGACTTCACAGAAGCAAACGTTTATTCCTTTATGAAACAAGGGAAAAAACAATAAAAGAATAATAGAAGGAGGCGCGGTTCTTTATGGCTGAAATTGAGAATTATCTTGAAAAACATATGCCGGAAATGACCGATTTGCTCGAGAAGCTTGTCAATATGGATAGTAACTCTTATGACAAAGAAGATGTCGATCAAGTAGCGGCTCTCATAAAAGGAAAGTTTGAGGAAATTGGCATGTATGTGAAAGTCCACCAGGAAAAAGAAGTGGGCAACCACCTTGAAGTGATGGCTGAAAAGGATAGTGAACCTAAGATTATTATCATCGCCCATATGGACACTGTATTTCCAAAAGGCGAAGCCGAAAAGCGCCCGTTCGAAGTGATTGGCGACAAAGCCTATGGACCAGGTGTAAGTGATGAAAAGGCAAGCCATGTATCCGTATTGTATGCGTTAAAAGCATTGAAAGAGGCAGGTTCCGATGCGTATAAAAATGTCCATGTCGTGTTCAACAGTGACGAAGAGATCGGTTCCAATTCATCCAAACCGATCATTAAGGAAGCGGCAGAAGGCAAGGCGTACTCACTTGTTGTGGAATCAGGCCGCCCTAAAGATGCCATCGTATCCGAGCGTAAAGGGGTCGGCCGCTTTGAAATAGATGTTACCGGCAAAAGCGCCCACTCCGGTGTTGAACCGCAGCGCGGAAGAAGTGCGATCGAAGAATTATCATACAAAGTCCTGGAGCTTCAGAAGCTGAATGAGTATGAAGAGGGACTGACGGTGAATGTCGGATTAATCGATGGCGGCACCTCCACCAATACAGTGCCCGGCCACGCCGAAGCAAAGGTGGATGTCCGGGTTGAAAACGAGGAACAGGCCGAAGAAGTGACAAAGGATATCATGAAGATCGTAAATGAAGACCATGTGGACGGAACGGAAACAGAAATGAAAGGAAACATCAGCCGTCCGCCGATGGAAAAAACGGACGAAACTGAAAAATTGATTGATATCATCGAAGCGATCGGTGATGAACTTGGCATGAATATCCGCGATGTCGATACAGGAGGCGGTTCTGATGCTTCGTTCACAGCATCAGACGGGGTTCCGACTGTGGACGGCATGGGACCGCTCGGGGAATTCTCGCACAGTGAAACCGATGAATACGTCGATCTAAAAACATTTCCGAAGCGGACCGCGTTACTGGCAAGGACAATCGAAAGGCTGACGGCAAAATCAGGGTGAGGCAGCATTTGCTGCCCATCCTTTTTTTATTTCCTTATCAAGGGAATTAACGCAAGGGAGAATAATTTGTTCGAAAAAAGGGTAGATGATGCCAAAAGGCAATAAAACAACGTTCATACTTAAACTGAGGAGTGTAAAGATGGATTTAACACAAATATTTGCAAATCAGAAAACGACTTTCGATAGTGATAACCAGCATATATCCAAAGGAAAGTACGGAATGGCCGCAAGTGCAGCAAAGGAAGCTACAGAAGCAGGTGCGAAAGTTTTGGAAGAAGGGGGCACAGCGGTCGATGCTGTAGCTGCCATGCAGTTTGCCCTTGCCGTGGTCGAGAACATGAATACCGGCCTCGGGGCGAGCGGGTTTTTGACGGTATATGACAGTGAGAAGGACGAAACCTGGGTGCTCGACGGGCATTCCAAGGCACCAGAAGGCGCTAAGCCCGAGTTGTTTTTGGATGAAAATGGCGAGGAGATTCCGTATGTCCCCCGTTCGCTAAGCGCAAAGGCAGTGGGGATTCCCGGAATCATGCGGACAATGGATATCGCAGTCCAACACTTTGGCCGTAAGAAAATTAGTGAATTGATTGAACCGGCGGTTGATCTAGCCGAAAACGGAATCCGAGTCAATTGGTTCTGGGAAAGTGCGATTGAAATGATGCGCCATCGTATGGATGACAATACGAAAGCCCTGTTTATGCCGGATGGCATCCCGCTTGTCGAGGGGGATCATATCAAGCAGCCGGATCTTGCCAAAACTCTCCGCATCCTGCAGGAAAAGGGCATTGATGCTTTTTATGAAGGGGAAATTGCGGATGCGATTGTCGATGTCCTGCAAAGCCGGGACGGCATCATGACTAAAAAGGATTTGCGGAATTTTGAGGTTTTTCTGGATAAGCCGATATTCAGCGAATATAAAGGAATACAGCTGGCAGCTCCTTCACCGCCCAACGGAGGGGGTCTGTCGCTTGCACAATTGCTCGGAATCCTCGAGCACCACGATATCAGTCAGTATGGCGTGAAGTCGTGGGAAAAATATTTTCTATTAGGCGAAGCGATGAGGATTGTGTTTTCTGATAAACTGGCATATATCGGCGACCCCGATTTTCTTGATGTACCGATAGATGGGCTGCTGGATAAAGAATACATCAAAGAGCGCAGCAAACTGATCGATTTCAGCTACCGCAACCCTGATATCGATTTCGGCAATCCGTGGGAATACCAGGAAGGTGATCCAGAACAGGAAGTCTTCCATGAATCGCTGATGGAGAAAGGGGAAACAACCCACTTCACTGCTGTTGACCGCTGGGGAAATGTGGCGGCCTGCACATCATCGCTCGAACACAAATTCGGTTCAGGCATCATGGTGCCGGGATACGGGTTCCTGTTGAATAATGACCTTACTGACTTCAATCCGGAACCGAACAGTGCCAATGGCATCCAGCCGAACAAACACGGGGTCAGCACAAAATCGCCTTCCATTTTATTTCATGAAGGCAAACCGTTTTTAACCCTCGGTTCCCCTGGCGGCCCGACCATCGTCGCGTCGGTTCTGCAAGTTATCATCAATCTTCTGGATTATAAAATGGATTTGAAGGATGCGATTGAAGAACCGCGCATTTATAACAGCATTGGCCGCATCGTCCAGTGGGATGCTGGCATACCGGAAGAAGTGAGGGAAAAGATGCTTGAAAAAGGCTTCCATTTTCCGGAATTTCCGAAACATATCGGCAATGTCCAGGCAATTTTGATCGACCAGGACAAAAATGAAATGTACGGTGCGGCCCAGTCATCAAGACCTGGTGCCGCAATCGGGATAAATTAGGCACTTAATAGCAAAGCATAACTCTCAGAATGGGGGGTTATGCTTTGTTATGATGCAAAAATTCGGTGAACCCTGCTTGGATATCCACGCATTTTCCTTGATCACCTGTAGCACTCACAACCGAAGCAAGAAAACAGAGCATCTTCTTTTGGCCTTCTCTTAGGAATCATCCGGCACTGGAAGTCACTGTTTACCTGGTGGGCAAACCGTTTTAAGTATAGGAATAGTCTCCGTTAATTTGGGTTCTTCATTTAACAAACCGAGCACGTTTTCCTCCGATTTAAGGATTACACGGCAGCTTTTTCAGGCGGTGTTTTTTTAATTAATCCAACCGGTTCTACATAAATCGCTCCTTCCTGTCAAAGATAAGACAGGGTAAATGGAGGGAATGACATGAAAAAAAGGCATGCCGCGAAAAAGGCAGGGGAGAATCTTGCCTGGTGGCAGTTATCTTTAATCGGAATCGGGTGCACGATTGGGACAGGTTTTTTTCTTGGATCAAGTATCGGAATCCGGATGACAGGTCCATCCATTGTGTTTGGGTTTATGATCGCCGCATTGGCAACCTATATCGTTTACGATGCACTTGCTGCGATGACGGTCGATCATCCTGAAAAGGGTTCATTCAGGACTTACGCCAAGAAGGCTTTCGGGAGATGGGCAGGGTTCAGCAGCGGGTGGGTGTACTGGTCTTCTGAGACGCTCATAACGGGCAGCCAGATCACAGCGCTGTCATTATTCGCGAAGTTCTGGTTTCCGGACTTGCCGCTCTGGGTATTCTCTGTCTTCTTTGGCGTTCTCGGGCTTGTTGTCCTGCTGACCGGGGTGAATGGATTTGAGCGGATAGAGAATGTGTTTGCGGTCGCGAAATTTGCCGCCATCGTGATGTTTATCGTCATAGCGGCTGCTGCCTTACTTGGAATGATTGACGGAGGCGGGGGCCGTCCCGGGTTGCCGGAGTCCATGGAGGGATTTTTCCCGAAAGGGCTCAAAGGGTTTTCGGCCGCACTTATCTTTTCGTTTTATGCGTTTGGCGGAATTGAAGTGCTCGGATTGATGGCAGGAAAGCTCAAGAACAAGAAAGATGCACCAAAAGCAGGCAGTGTCATGCTGCTCGTTTTATTGGTGATCTATGTCCTGTCAATCGGGCTTGCACTCCTCCTTGTATCATGGAAGACATTCAAAGCGGATGAAAGTCCCTTTATCATTGTTTTGGATGGATTTAAAATTCCATTTATGAGTGACGTGTTCAACGGTGTATTTATTATCGCAGGTTTTTCAACGCTTGCAGCTGCATTGTTTGCGGTGACGACAATTCTTGTCACGCTGTCTGACGATGGGGATGCCCCGAAAGTATTTTCCAGAAAGACAAAGAATGAGATACCGATTTTTGCCATCGGACTTACAGCTGGCGGGCTGGCAGCAGCGAGTCTTGTGTCCTTGCTGCTGCCGGAAAAGGTGTATGAATATGTCACCACGGCAGCCAGTTTGATGATTCTATACAACTGGGCCGCTATCCTGATGTCGGTGCAAAGGGTCATCGATTTGAAAATTTGGGGGCATATCAAAAGAATCCTCGGTTTTCTGCTCATCGCAGCTGCGATCGGCGGATCCCTTTTTGATCAAGTGAGCCGGATCGGATTTTACATCAGTATGGGATTTCTTTTCACAATCATCATGGTTACAGTGGTCACGATGCGGATTCGGAAAGGGGAAGAGGGAGGTGTTTGAAAATTGCCCGGGAATTGCCTGGCAATTGCCAGGCAATTTTGACAGGCGGTTTCGATTCACTGAAACAGCACTTTTGCCGCTTGCAGGCCGAAGTAGGCACCGAAGCCAATAAGGGTGAGGCCGGCGCAGTTCGAAAGAGTTTTCAGCAGGCGGTCGGTCAAGATGTGGCGGAAACTGCTTGACAGTATGGCAGTGCTCAAATCAAATAAAAACAGGCCGACGAAGATGCCGCTGCTGTAAAGCAATGTTTCATATGTACCGTGCGATGCCGCTGTTTTTGCAAGGATGGATCCGTAAATACCGAGCCAAAAAAGAATGCTGACAGGATTTGAAATGGAAATGAGAAAACCGAAAAGATAACTTTTGAGCGGGGTATCGCTGCTGCGGGATTCTTTAATCGAAATTTCATTAGTGGTCATCAGGCTCTCAATTCCGGTATATACAAGAACAAAGAAGCCAAACAGCCAGAGCAGGGTTTGCATGAACGGTGTATTCACAAATTGTGAAACCCCAAGATAAATGAGGGCCATGAACAATATATCACCGGACATCGCCCCAAGGCCGACCAGCCAGCTGCTGAAAAACCCGTTTTTGATCCCTTTTTCCATCTGGGCGATGATGACCGGACCAAGCGGGATTGACAGAGCCAGTCCGAGTAACACATAACTGAAAAAAATGGACATGCAAGACCTCTCCTTTTTGTTCCATATAAGAAAGCAGAAAGTGTCAGCAAGGGAGTCATTCGACGAAGCTGCCAATTAAAGAAGGGCAACTGTGCCTCTGTCTTCGCCAAAAGGTTCGCCAATCGGCGAGGTTTTCTTTTTGCGTTGTGGATAAAAAGCGGGAAGGGAGTCAACCAGCTCCAGGCGCCAGCGGCTATCGTCATAAGCGGTGATCCCCTCCGGAAGGAAAGATCACCTTCCTGCGGGTACCCCCGCTTATGCGTATGCCGCTAAGCGGGCGCCCTGCGCTTTTGTTTTGAAAAAGGGCATGTACCATATCCTATTCGGTTCGGACGGCCAGTACGACAGGAAAATGAAAAGCATGAAAAACACCGCCTGCAAAAATAACAGACGGTGCATGATTCCTTATTTATCATTGTCCGGTTTGCTGATCAAGTTTCCATGTTTTCACATCATCGGTCTCGACGATGCCCATTGTGACATCACCAATATCATAATCGTTCAGCAGTTTGTCACGGACACGGAATTTAATATCGTCGGCATCAGCAAGAGACAATCCCTCACGAAGCTCGATATAGGTTTCAACGTGATAGACCCTTCCTTCTTGAAGGATCCGCATTTGCATAATATCGACAACATCCTTGTCAGACAGGATTGTTCTGGCGACGCGATCTTCCACCATTTTCGGAGCCGCCACACCGATTAAGCCCATTGTATTTTCATAGCCTATTTTCAGCGCGATTCCAATCAGCAAGAACCCGATCAGCATCGTTCCTACACCATCAAGCAAATAAAAGCCTGTCAGGTGGGCGACAACAATAGCAATTAAGGCGATGAGCGCACCTGCTGTCGCAATGATATCTTCATAGAAAACGAGACGGGTCGGCGGCGAGGCATAGCTGACATTTTTAAAAGCAGCAGGCACAATGCCGAAGCCTGATGCTTCCGTACGGCTTTCATGGACAATTTCCTTCATCGCCTTGATAAGGACGCCTCCATCCACAGCCACAGCTGCTAGCAAAATCAACACGTTCAGCCATAAATTGCTCGATTCCTCAGGATGACGGATAAGTTCCCAGCCGTGGATGATTGTTTCATAGGCCATGATGGATACGACTATGACAGCAACCAGTACGAACAGATTCACAACCCGGCCAAAACCTGCGGGAAACCGTTTTGTCGGTTCTTTCTCAGCCAGGGCACTTCCGAAAAAAACGAATGCCTGGTTCGTGGCATCGGCGACCGAGTGCAGTGTCGTCGCCATCATAGCACCGCTCCCGCTGATAAACGCTGCTATCCCTTTAACAATAGCGAGCCCTGTGTTGCCGAGTGCTGCGGTACCGGATGATTTGTTGCCTTTTTTCAAAAGTTCCAGCATCATTTCACCTCTAACTCCATCGATTTATTTAAACGTGTACTGCTTCTTATTTTCCCTTTTTCCCTTATAGAAAACGTTCTGATTCGGTACTGTTTTGTTTTTTAGTCGACTTTGCCAGGAAAGGTTCGCTTTTAAAGTAGCTCTGTTATCGTTCATTGGTGATCAAATGGATCTGATAACCGTTTGGATAGCCCGGATACTGGCGGAAATCTTCTGTGATGGTCATCCACCATGCAGCTGTGCCGACATAAATGGATGTAATCATGACAGCAAGGTCTTCAGCAGCCAATAGTTGCGCATCACTCAATCGAGCCAGCCCGTTCATCTCTTGAGTTAACCGGAAGTGTCTCCATTTGTTTGCGGTTTATGAACTGCCATTGGACGAAGCGGCGGCAGAACCGGCAACTGCAGCGATCACAGCTGCCTGCTGTGCCTGTATAATGGCTTCAATCGTAGTATATATGCCGGTTTCAAGCACGTTTTTATCAGCAAGCTTTTCACTTAGAAGAAGGTTCACACTCATGATGAAGTTCATATCCTTATGCCATTTGAATAACTTGCTGTCATTCAGCTGGCCGGCGAGTTCACTTATCGTGAGTATCACGTTCGTCCGGTCTTCCAGCAGGGAGAGGAGGCCGATCGCTGGATAATACGATGCCCTGGGACGGATTCCGGCTTCTTTCAGGGTGTCGAATACACGCTTGCTCCGTTCAATCAGCTCCATCGCGTCCGCCTGCTGATCAATCGATAAAATATGGCTTAGAAACTGGAGGTCGTTTCCTTTTCGGAATCCCTGTTCATTCAAGGTTCTGTAAAAGAATTCGATATGATCCATAAGATCGTCAACCTGCTCATCCCGTTCGGCCAGGAGGACGGCAAGCGGATAATCCGAGGAGGAAGTGAGGAAAAAGTGCCTGGAACGCATGCCTTTGTATAGTTCAAGGGCGCGTTCGGTTTTCTCCTGATAGGCTTTTTCCTCCCGATCGGAGCCGAGCATGACCAGGGCGGCCAGATAAGTGAACGTACCGCGGCTGAAGCCGCCGTCTGTCAACTGACGATATAAGGATAGAAGAACATCAATCTTTTCTTCAGGCTCTTCGAAGCGGACATCAAGCATTGCCGCTGCAGTAAACCGCTGATATGAATTCAAAGCTGAAAACATCCCAGCCTTCTTTTTTATGGCGTCGCTTAAGGCTATAAAATGTTCCATATTAAACGGTTTTCCGTTGACAATATACATGGAAGCAACGAGCATAAGGGCACGCGGGTCAGACACTTTCCATTTCAATTGTTTCTTGAGAGCGGCATATAGGGTCTTGTAAGAATCCACTTTTGCTTGCAGGCCCTGTTCAAGCATGTGCACCCATCCTTCCTTAAAATGGTTTTATGTACACCATGTCATTTAGTATCTATACGTCTATGTGAAACCCTAAGTTTCAAAACAAACGAAAAAAAGCCTGCCCTGCGGATGGGGCAAGCCTTCGGCACATGACCTGCTATTAAACTTCTGATTCTAAGCTTAGACGGCTTCCTGCTGATTTTTCACAACAAGGAACGCATGGATTGCACCAGGCAGCCAGAAAATAGAGGTCAAGATCAGATTAAGCAGCGCCTTCATCGGCTTTCCTGCCATAAGCACTGCAAGTGGAGGAGCAATCAAAGCGAGCAAATACATAAGCATACCATTTCAACCTCCTTTTCTATTTGTTTACCACTTCCAGAAGAGAACAAATCAGGAAATGTTCAGATGTACAAAATTTTAGGATTTCGAAAATTTCGAGCAGGAAAAAATGCCTGGCAATTGCGAGGCAATTGCCAGGCACCGTATCCGCAGGATGTAAAACGATATCTTGAAATGCCGTATACAATGTTCCTGCAGTAGCAAATCGGGCTGAAGGACATTGTCCTGGTCGCCAATCGTGAACGTTTCTTTACAAAAGCAGGAGAAAAAAGGGATATTGGCAGCTAATAAAGAAATAGTAAGAGTAAATGTGAAGCTTATTGAGAACTTGAATAAGCCGCCGGGAGGGAGCAGAGATGATCAAAGAAAAAGTGAGTTTGCTGCCATTTCACACGTCCGACCCTTCTTTTGATGCTGTTGTCAGGCTTTTCAGCGATAGTTTTTTTGATGGGCATTACTCCGATAGTGATTTACAGGAGGCAAAAGAAAATATCCTCAAGCACTCTAAAAGACCGGGTTTCCGTGGGATCACCGCCTTTGACGGCCACGGGGAAGTCATTGGCTTCATTTACGGGTATGTGTCATTGCCGGGACAGTTTTATCACAATCAACTGAAGAAGGCACTTGACCCTGAAGCTGCGGACGAATGGCTGACGAACTCGTTCGAGCTGGTGGAGCTTGCCGTTGATAAAAAGTTCCGCCGCCGTGGTGTCGGCAGCCATCTGCACGATGCCCTGCTCGGGCGGCTGCCTTGTGAAAAGGCCATTTTGACTGTCGGAAAGGGTAACGAAACAGCCCGCCGGTTTTATTTGGAAAAAGGATGGGAAATCCTCGCGCCTGAAGCAGTTGTCATTCCCGGTATTGAGCCGCAGACAATCATGGTGAAACGGCTGAAAGACCCGATTTGAATGAATGGAAAAAGGCAGAAACGACCGCTGATGCGGGACGTTTTCTGCCTTTTGTTTTGCCCTTTTGGCCACCGGATCAAAAACCTGGAACAATGCCGAAAAAGTCGCGATAGTCATCCACATAGTAATCTGCACCTTTTTCCTTGTTTTGAAACAGGCAGGTTTTGATGCCCAGCTCGTATGCAGGCTCAATGTCGATTGTGCGGTCACCGATCACGAGGTCGACGTGATATTTCTCATGGAGATACCGGTATGCTGCCGGGTCGGGTTTTCGCGGGAAGCCGTCTTTTTCGGTCACAAGTTCGGAAAAGTACCGCATCCAATCGTTATGGCGCAATATGGCCTCCACTTCGGAACGGTCTTTATGTGTCATGATGACATTTTGATCGGCCCGTTTCAGTACTTCCTCGACACCGGGGAAAGGCTCAGGATCATGGACCGGAATATCGGCGATTTTATCATAAATTTCTTTGACTTGTTTCCTGGTTAGCGCAAAATACCGGATGGCATGGGAAAACGAAACTTTCAGCTTCCGGTAAATTTCCTTTTCATCAGTTGAAGGCCCGATCACTTCTTTATATATCGCTGTATAAGCTGGATATGTATTGAAAAGGGTTCCGTCGAAATCCCATAGCAAGTTCATCTGTTCCGCTCCTTTGAAGTTGAATATTTATATATATATTGACCTTAATAGGAACTTTGAAACATCCACACTCAAAGATGGATAATAATGAAAAGGTCCACTGAGGAGCAGGGAGAGGGGGCCGAAACAGCCTCCTTTTCCTGGTGTTTGTGCAGTGTGCCAAAAAATCTGGGTCTGAAAAAAAGCTGGATAAAAAAATGCCAGGCAATTGCGGGGCAATTGCCTGGCATTTCCGTATTATTCCGCGAGCGCGTCACGGTATTGGTCTTTGATTAAGGCGGTGAGGCCGATGCTGTCGAGATAAGGGGTAGGGGCCAGGAATGTGACGGTGACGACGCCCGGGTGCCGGCCGATTTCGATTGATCCGGTGATGGTGGAGCGGTTCATGATTTCCGGGACGCTAACGCCGAACAGGTCTGCCGCCCGTTTCAATCCGTTTTCGGTCGCTTCGTTCAGGTTGGCGCCTGTTCCGATGAAGGAAATCGGCAGGGACTCCTCAAGCTTGCGGACTCCCCACTGTGAAGCGAGGTTTTTGGCATTTTCCCGCTCTTTTTTGGTGATTGGCTTTGCAAGGTATGGAAGATCATCAGCAGTCGGAAGCAAGATCGGCCCTTCAATATCCAGGCCTTTCAGCACCTTCACCTGCATGTTCACGATGCCGGCGACATCTGCTGTATGGCCGGCAATTTCCCCATCGCCCTGCATGGCATGCATATCACCGAGGTATACACCGCCGCCCGGCACTTTCACAGGGCAAATCAAAATGGCGCCTTCACGGACGCGGTTGATATCCATATGGCCATCCGTCCGGTCTTCAAGCTGTTCTTTTGTAATGCCGTATTCATGCGGGGCATCGATCAAAAACTGGCCGAAGTCTCCGGCATTGTGGGAATCGGGCAGGGCCCGTTTCGGGGTCGTTCCGAGCTGTCCGAGGAAAGGCCGAAGTCTGGCCACCGTTCCGACGAGGTCATGAGGAGCGAAGGTCACGACCGGATTCTGCACGGAATTCTCAGGTGTCGACATGAATGTGCGGCCGTCCCGCGCAACTTCCTCGGCTGCCTCTTTAGACAGGGTGACACCAACCGTCCGGCCGGAATCAAAAGCGATCGTATAACCGTTTGTAAACACAAAGGGGGTGATGTCGGCACCGCAATTGCTGCAGCGGATGGCTTCTGGGCCTGTACCTTCAATTTTCGTATCCGGGTACATTGTTCCGCACTCAGGGCACTTAACAGCAACAAACGGATCGCCAAGGAATCGGCCCTCCACCGGTTTGTCGTTCCCGGATGAAGTGGCCATTGATGTGACCTGTATCGACTTCAGCCTGATTGCAATGGCATCACCCACTTCGGCCCCTTCGACAAAAACTGGCTTTGTCACTTCATGCCCGCCTCTCAGGCATGGGGTGATCATCGGCCCCCAGCATCCGGGCGTTGTATTGGCGATAATATGCCCGCCGTCTTTGACGGGGCCGAGCATCCCGCCGTTCGGGTCCAGAATCCCATTTGTAAATTCATTTACATATACTGTTTGCTTTGCTTCACTCATCTCGTCTTCTCCTCCTTTTAAATCCTTCACTTCAAGTCTAATAAAAAGTGGAAACGGATACAATTTGGAAACATCAGGATCAGTATTTTTATAATAGGCTGTTGTTAAAACTCAATGTTGATTTTGTTCACCAGTTGATTGGAGTGGAAGGTGCGAGACTCCTCGAAAATAAAAACCAATTTTCTTCGTGCGGTGTCAATTCGAAGAAGCTTATTCAATGTCCTGCGGGAC
>JAENYN010000017.1 GCA_016841765.1 Guptibacillus hwajinpoensis | reverse complement strand
TAGTTTCGTTCATGATAACTCGGCTTCGCCTGCGGGGTCTCAGCCTTTCCTCTATTTCCCGTAGGAGTCGAGTGTCTTCCGCTCCATTCCACTAGTTTTTAAAAAATGTATGCAAAGTCAAAGATTTATTGAAGAGAGTAAATAAAAGACCCGAACGGTCAGGCGAAAGATTCATTGAAATCTTACCTAATCGTTCGGGTTAGCTGAAATACTTATGTCCCAGCCTCAAGATGCACTCCTGCAGGATCTCTGGGTGTACCGATATTCCTGCGGGACATCGTATAAACTTCTCCGAATCCTGACCGCAAGAAGGAAATGAGGAGTATTGGCGAAAAATAGAGCCTGTGTCCCAATTAATTAATTGGTCCGTAAACAGATTCCCGCTTTTATTCTGCCAGAAAAAAGCAAGTTTCCGACTCTATTACCCTGAAAAATTAATAACTGCAATACGCCTGTTTTTATGTTTTATACACCGATAACAACAGGGGAGGAATAGTCCCGCAGCACTTTGCAGATGCTCATTGCAACAATGTATCCCGATTTCGGGTTGTCCTCAGAAGGTGTATTTTGAATTTCGAATGAGGCTTCGCCGAAAAATCCCCTGGCTACGATTTGGTGGGTGTTCCGTTTGATGGAAGGGTCGACCAGGACTTTTACTTTTGTCCTGTCAAACCCGATGCCGGCCAGGCTAAGTGCTGCTGATACATTTGTGCTTTGCGGAAACATCCTGGCTGATTCCCGTGCCGTTCCTTCGTAAATGACAGCAGCTTCGCTGATTGTATCGAGATCAACTTTTTCCTCGGCGATCGTCCCCCTCCAGGCAGCAGGCGGTTTTCTCGTAACAAGAGTGATTTCATCCAGTTCCCTGAGGGCAGCGGCGGCAATGCGATCGAGCCCTCCGATTGCTGCCGAAGGCATGATCAGTTTCCGCCCGGACCTTTCTGCTGCAGCGGTTACACGTTCATACAACTCCTCATCTGTGAACGCACCGACGGAAACGGCCATGAAATGGCTGCCGCCAGTCAGCGCTTTTTCTGCAAATTGCCGGACTGCCCCGTGTCCTGCACTTTCAATAATAAAGTCATAGTCTCGATTGAAAAACTGCTCCGTGTTGTCCGTGATCAGCTCTTCTGGAGCTCCGGCAGCCAGGTGTTTTTCTGCCGAATTTACAAGAATTCCCTTCACCTGGACAGGGCCGGCTTTTCCCTGGCCGATATAGGAAAGCAGATCTTTTCCGATTGCCCCGAACCCTATTAAACCTACAGAAAGCATATAATCTCCCTCCACGCTGTTAAATGCCTTTGGTATACCAAATAGTCTACAGAAAAATGAGCACAGACGCAATAATTAACTGATAATAAGCAAAATATAAACTATTTACACTATTAGTATTGTCAGAATATTATTAATTTGGTATACTGTATTCCAAGAACAGATATCAGAGGAGGATTTCAATATGCCGAAAATCAATTATTCAACAAGCGGAAAAATCCTTGAGGTACCGGAGAATTCAAATATTTTACGGATGTCTCTCCGCTATGACGGAGATTTGCCGAATCGCTGCGGCGGCGGAATTTGCGGATCGTGCGTATGCAAGATAGAAGAAGGTGCGGAAAATCTTGATAAAGTAAAAGTGCAGGAACGCCGCAAACTTGGGGATGAGTGGCTGGAAAAAGGGTACAGGCTCGGTTGCCAGACGTTCGTAGAAAATGGCGATGTCACGATTTCATGGAACGAAGAAGTCACTTCCCAGGTAAAGAAACGGAAGCCGGAAAAAATCAAAAAGGAACAGCCGACTGCAGTGAAATAGAATCCGTAAGCCGATAAAGCCGTATTGGTTTGCATTTTAAAATGTAAGGGGTTACAGAGGAGGAGAAAAAATGTGGGCTTGCAGGCAGCATGTTAAAGAAGCGTTGAGTGTGTTGGACATCCCTCATATCTCGAAAGCACCGGAAGGCATCAGCTGTTCGTTTTGCACAGAGCCGGCAATTGTAAACATGTACTATACGCACAAACCTTCCAAAGGGAAACGGCAAATGCGCTCTGTCTATATTAAAAAACAGACGTCCAGGCAAGAAAGAGGAAAGGTGATGGAGGCAGGAGGATGGTAGGCGCAGCCGGCAGCCGGCAACTGGATATGCCCGGCATCATCCCCTGCACCTCCAGCCAGCCGTCAAACAGCAGTCCTGTTGAAGCAAAGCTGGCGTCAGCAGGTTATAAACTGCCGAATCCCCCTTCACCTGCTGGAAACTACCTTACCGCAGTCCGTTCAGGACAGCTGCTTTACATCAGCGGCGTAACGTGCAAATGGAACGGCAGGCTGGACTTCAAAGGGAAGGTCGGCGGGGACTTCTCCATCGAAGAAGGGTATGAAGCAGCAAGGCTAACGACGCTGAATCATCTGGCGATCATAAAAGAAACACTCGGCAGCCTGGAAAAAATCAACCGGATCATAAAAATTACCGGGTACGTAAATTGTCCGCCCGACTTTCAAGAAATCCCCCAGGTCGTCAACGGCTCTTCGGATCTTGCCATCGAATTGTTTGGCGACAAGGGCAAACATATAAGATGCGCAGTTGGAGTCAGTTCGCTTCCGGGCGGCGCGGCAGTAGAGACGGATATGATAATTGAAGTGATTGACTGAAACGTTCAGCCGGCATTGCGGATTGGCATCCGTGGTGGCGGTTTTTCATATGCGTTCATTCTTTATAAATAAGTACATTCAATCCCATTATTCGGAGCGGGTGTGCCTATCATGAATGAGACAAAGCAACACTTGCTGGATTCCATTATTGTATTTGGCAGCAGCTGTTACGGAAATTATTTCTTTATGAAGTCCGCCAGGCTGGTATATAATGAAGAAACTGAATAAAGAATGACGAGTAAGGAATGACTGCGATGTATCTTACAATAAAAGAAACTGCCGAATATCTCTCAATTCCGGAAAACCATGTGGAAGCGCTTGTCCGCCAGCATAAAATCAGGGCTGTGCATGATGGGGAGCAGTATCTAATCAATAAAGAACAGTTCACCTCCCACCTTGAACAAATGGAAAAATTGAAAAAGCGCATGGAAGAATTCCTGAGTGAGCCGATCCCTGAGGATATTGATGTGAAGGATGAAGATTGATTTGCTGTGATCTCTCTATGGAATGAGTTTAAAGGATTTACTTCTTCAAATTGAGGTTGGGACATAACTAAATAAGTCATGCTTAAAGACGAACAATATCTTTTCAACGCAATACTGTTTACGAATAATTGGGTAAGCTGAAAAAACAAGTTCGTTCCATTGCGCTGCGGACACTCGCTTTCCACGGGGAGGAAGCTGAGCCTCCTCGGCTTCGCCTGCGGGGTCTCAGCCTTTCCTCTATTTCCCGTTGGAGTCGAGTGTCCTCCGCTTCATTCCACTGGTTTTTAAAAAAAGTATGCAAAATTAAAAAGAGAGTAAATAAAAACCCGAACGGTCAGGTGAAAGATTTATTGAATGAAATCTTACCTAACCGTTCGGGTTTAACATTAGCTGAAATACTTATGTCTTAGCCTCTATTTTTATTTGGATGATAAGTTTCTCCATCTTTATTTATGAAGTCTTTTTGGTGAAGAAGGGAATTTGACCGTCGGATCCTTGTTTGTTCGTTTCCGGCCGGCAGCAGGTTTTTTTTGGGTATAATTGATAGAATATTTAAAATATATATTACTTCTAAACTACAATTATGGTATAAATAAGGTAATAAGTAAGAATTTTGTAATGAATGGCGAAAACCTCGGAGGTGGAGAGATGAAACCTTCCCAAAAGCCGGTATATTTTGATGGCAGTGGTTCGGCACCCGATGCTGCAGCCAGCCAATCAGCAACTGCAAATAGTAAAGCAGCGATTACCCCGGAAGCAAGAAAGAATCTAGGCGGAAACCCTTATTTTGGAACAAGCGTAAAAAAATGAGCTTTATAAGAGTACAAAAGTTGAACCCCCGAATGGAGAACGGGGGTTTTTTATATTGCTGGATATAAAATTTCTTGGCAGATGACCGGATCGCCTTTGATATTTTTACTGCAACTTTTCAATAATTGCTAAAGAAATGCTGCGCCTTTACCTTGTCGAATGGCAAATATTTTGTCCATCTCTGGATAATAGTGGAATCATTTGTTGATAAATGCATTATTTATAACAAAAACTGGCGTTTCTGTAATATGAACGTAATTGACTTGTTATTCCATCGACATTGCTTTGTTATATTACCCTAGTACAATACGAATCAGGGTTAAAAAACATACCAAGTGTGTTTAAACCAATTTTTTAAATGGGGGTATACGAACATGGTATCTAGCAAACACATCGTAAGGAAGGTCGCAACGACTACTGCACTGGCTGGAATGGTATTCGCTAGTCCCGTCGTATCAGAAGCCGCACTTGGAGATCAGACACTATCGCACGGAGATAAAAACAAGGATGTAGTTGAACTTCAGGACTCATTGAAGGCAAAGGGCTTTTTCAACTTCCATACATCCACTGGTTATTATGGTGATATTACTTCAGCTGCTGTAAAAGAATTTCAGGACAAGCACGGACTTGCAGTTGATGGGATCTTCGGACCTAACACATATGACGCATTGATGGATGTCAATGAAGGACAAGCCATGCGCACACTTGTTATGGGTGACAGAGGCCATCAAGTAAAAACACTACAAGAGAAACTTGGCGGTTACTATGACTTTCATGATGACGGTATCTTTGGGCCGATCACTCTTGATGCAGTAAAAGCTTATCAGCGTGATAACGGATTGGCAGTAGATGGCATTGTTGGGAAGAACACCTGGGCTGCCTTGAACGGAAAGTCAGTCGAAACTGCCGCAGCACCGGTTTCTACTAGTACTAATAATACCCAGGCTTCAACATCTGAAACCACTTCAAATTCTGCACCTAAACATGCTGATGCGAAGCAGCTTACAATGGAAGCGACTGCTTACACAGCATATTGTGCAGGATGCTCCGGTGTAACAGCGACTGGAATCGACCTGAGAAGCAATCCGAATCAAAAAGTTGTAGCGGTTGATCCGGATGTCATCCCGCTCGGCTCCAAAGTGTATGTTGAAGGATACGGAACAGCCATTGCTGGCGATACAGGCGGCGCCATCCAGGGTAACCGCATCGATGTCTTCATCCCGAATAAAGAGGACGCAAATGCATTTGGACGCCGTACTGTAAACGTGACAGTGCTTGATTAATAGAATATGAAAACGAAAAGCCACCCGGTTTTGGGTGGTTTTTTGTTTGTTTTTTTATTGGAGAGAGGGTTCGTGTGAGATGGATTATGTGTGGGCGGTTATACCGGTTGTGAAGCCCGGGGATTTGGCGTGAAAACTGCTTGATTCGGCATGAAAACTTTGTGGTTTAGCGTAAAAAAAGGCAAGTTGCGCTTGAAAAGGTCCAGGTATGGCGTGAAAACGGAATTTGTGGCAGCGTCCTGCAATATACAGAGTTGGCAGAATCGCATATTTAGGATGGAAGTTAGTCAGATGGTGTTATAAATGAGTGTTTTTGAGTTTGATAGCAACGAATCCGGCGCAAACTTGTTGAATTAAGCATGTGTCCATCATGCTGTGATTCTTGAATTGAAGATTGCAAACCATCAAAAAAAGACGGCTCAGCAACGGGCCGTCTTTTCCTATCATGCATGCCATTCCGACACCTTTGCGTCTGTCGGCAGCAAAAATGTCAGTAATCCAAGAAGCGGTAAGAAGGCGACAGTCATCATGGTCGGTGTCAGTCCGAAAGCATCTATGAACGAACCAAGGACGACGGAACCGATTGCTCCCATGCCGAAGGCCAATCCAACGATCAACCCGGACATCATGCCGATTTTTCCCGGCAGCAGTTCCTGTGCATACACAACGGTCACTGAGAAACTGGACATCATAATGAGACCGATCAGCGCAAGCAGGGCGTATGCAAAAACAGGTCCTGCGTATGGAAGGAAAACGGCAAGGGGGGCTGCCGCCACAAATGAGAACAGGATAACGGTCCGTTTGCCGAATCTGTCGGCAAGCGGGCCGCCGATAAATGTTCCGACAGCTCCCATGACCAGGAACAGAAAGATATAGCCCTGTGATTCCCTGATTGTGGCGCCGTATGAATCCATGACATAAAAAGCGTAGAAATTTGAAATGGCGCTGCCGTACCATGTCCGGGCAAAGACAAGGAACACAAGCACAACTAAAGCGTACACAATAGGGCGAGTAACAGCAGAGCTGTTTGCGGCAGAGCGGTTTTGGCTCTTTTTTAACGCAGTTTCGGCAAGCCGCGATGCATACCACTTTGCGATGTACACCAAAAAGATGACGGCAATTGCGGCAATGAATGTGAACCAGATGGCGCCGAATTGGCCGAGTGGCACGAGAATCAGAGCGGTGATGACCGGCGCCAGCGCCTGGCCGGAGTTGCCGCCGACCTGGTAAATCGATTGTGCCAGCCCGCGCCGTTGCCCTGCCGCCATATAGGCTACCCGCGATCCTTCCGGGTGGAATACGGCCGACCCCAGGCCGATAAAGACGACACTGATCAAAATAATGCCGAAAGTTGGTGCGAGCGCGAGGGCAAGAATGCCCAGCATGCTGCTCGCAAGCCCGATCGGCAGGGCATAAGGCATCGGCCGTTTATCAGCAAAGTATCCGACAACAGGCTGCATGACTGAGGAAACCATATTCAGTGAAAAGGCGATTAAGCCCAGTTGGGTGAAGGTCAACCCCATCGATTTTTCTAGTATCGGAAACATGGCGGGAATGACCGACTGGATCGAATCATTCAAAAGATGGACGAAGCCGATAATGAATAAAATATTATAAACGGTTGCCTGCGGCTGTTCCTGCTGGATTGGCCGGCTTTTTGCTGAAGTGGCGGACATGGCAAGTCTTCCTTTCCATCGAGCGGTAGTCTGTAACTTCTATCTTATTTATTTTCCGGGATGAATGGAAGACCTGGTGAAGGGTTTTTTCTAAGCTGTTTTAAAAGGGGGATCCTTGTTCAGCTGCAGGGACTTGCTTTCACTCGAATATTGGAAAAGGCGAGCCGAATTGAGTTCGGCTCGCCTTTTAATGTTATTTGAATCTTCCACAGATCGTGTGTTCAGCGTGGCTTTAGCAGCTCCGCAACGTTGAGCTCATATTAGCCTGCACGCTTGAACATTCCATTTATGAAAACCTTTTTGCCGCGGTTTTTCATTCTATAATGTCGTTTGTGTTACTTAAACGACGTAAGCCCTGCCTCTCTTACATCCTTGCGGCTCCGAAGCCGCGCCAGTGTGATTAAGCATTTCATTTGAGCGAAAGACATCTATAGAACGCCAGATATCTTTTTCATTGGACGTTTTCAAGTCTGGGTGAATAACAACTACCAACATTACTATAGTATTTATGTTTTGTCAATGATTTTTTAAAAATCAAAGGCTGCCTCCTCAATGGTAGGATGCCTGGAGGATGTTCAACAGTTCTTCATCATCCACTTCAAGTACAGTCAAGGCCTGTTCTTTTGTTAAAATCTCTCCATTAAGCGCCAGATCGGCATACCCCCCCAATTTGACTTCCCGTTTTTCCATTTTCACCTGCATCTGTTATGCCTCCTTATTGTTAACCTTTTATACCAAAAAAGGTTAACATATAATATTAAGTTTCTGAAAATTCATTTATGGTCGTTTTGCAACTTTTGCAGAAAGAAGCAGATGGTGAGCCTTTTGTACCGATCGGATCTAGTCGTTTTTTATCAAACAACTGCATGAATAGTCAGAAAATAATAGTTATAAGGGCTCTTACAAAAAATGTTAATTGCGTGTAATATTTAGAAAAATCAAGAAATATTTTTTAGGGGGAGACAACATGCGTAACGTTTTATCAACAACCGCCCTATCGCTGGCACTTGCGGGAAGTGTTGCATTCAGCGGCGTCCAGGGGAATGTAACGACTGCTCAGGCAGGAGCTGAACCGGCTGGATTCAGTGTACCTCATCAGGTGAAAGCATCTCCTGAACTGGTTGAACAGGCAAAAAAGGACGGCGTGAAGCTGTCTGAACATAATGCTGTGACCAAAATGCTGAATAACAAAGGAGTCAAGTTCCAGGAAGCCGGCGACAACCATGTCACGTATAAAGCGACCGGCGACAGCCAGAATATGCTTGTATTCCTGGTGAAGTTCGCTGACGAGACGGCGCCAAAAGGAGCTCCGACTACACCTGTACCTGCAAAATACTTCCAGGATCTGATTTTCGGAGATACCTATAATCCGTATGAATTGGAAGAGTTCAAGCAGTATGACGGCCCTGATGTTCCGAAGGACCGGACGATGCAGAATATCTACAGTGAAAATAGCTACAACTCTGTCACTCTAAAAGGGGACAAGCTTACGACATGGGTGGAACTGCCGAAGACTGCGGACCATTATCTTGGACAGGATAACGGCGATTTTGACAACGAAAACGGTTATGCCCATATGGGAGAGTTCGTATCTGACCTGATCGCAGAGGTTGACGATGAAATTGATTTCTCGACATATGCGGTTGATGGCAAACTTCCAAATGTATTCATCGTCCATGCGGGAACAGGTGCGGAATGGAGCCGCGACCCGGCGCAGATCTGGTCACACAAGTGGGACTTGCCGAGTGCATTGTTCTGGGGCGAATATTATAAGACTGGAAAGCTTGATTTCGCAGATACAAATGGCGACGGTAATGTCGATGCTGAAGAAGAAGCCGCCTGGATGGCTGAAAATGAGCATAAGTGGACTGCCGATGGTGTAGAAATCGGCACATACGGCATCCAGCCAGAGCTTGGCGGAAATATTGCAGGATATAACTACAGGACAGGCGAGTACGAAGACGCGAAGAAAACAGGTCCATACCCTGCGCAGGCGGGCGTGTTCGCCCATGAATTCGGCCATGTGATGGGCTTGCCGGATTTCTATGACACTGACTATACATCTGAGGGAGTTGGTGACTTCTCAATGATGGCGGGCGGTTCGTGGATGAGCTATCCGGCGACAAGTTCAGCATACTCCGGAAACTCGCCGACAACGTTCGATCCGTTCTCCAAAGTGTTCCTTGGCTGGGCTGATCCGATCGATGTGAAGCCGGGCGAAAAGAAAACCATCACCTTGCCGCCGGTTAATGAAGCAGCGGCAGACAACGGCATTGTGAAAATGGAAGTCCCGGGTTCGAACGGTACCGAGTACCTCCTGTTTGAAAATCTCCAGCAAGTCGGCACCAACAAAGGTCTCGGCGAAATGGGCGAAGATGCCCACGGCCTTGTCTCATGGCATGTGGATGAAAATATTATCAGCCTGTACCAGACTGCCGGCCAGCGTGCCAACAATGTGGAAAACTGGATGAACAAGCGTTTCCAGGAGAACCAATCAAAGACAATCATTGATGCAGACGGAAATCCGTTTGACATCACACATTACGGTTTGTCCGTCGTGCAGGCTGACGGCAACTATGACCTTGAAAGATACAATAACCGCGGCGATGCGGGCGATTTCTTCCAGACAGGGGACAAGCTGACCCCGAATACGGATAACGTCCATACAGGATCTTACTACTTCTGGAAGGGCAACAGCGCAACACCGGCTGATTCCGGCATCCATGTGACTGACATCAAGGAAAACAAAGATGGAAGCCTGACAGCAACGTTCTTTTACAGCCACGATAGCTCTGAAAAGTGATCGATATAACCCGTCAGCCGCATTTGGCTGCCGGGTTTGTCTATGAAGAAAAATGCCTTCTTTATCCCTGACCGATGTAATGGAGGGGAAAATGTTTTAAAATGGTACTAAACGCCGAAAAGGGGGCTTTGATTATGGGAAAATGCAATATTGACCATTCAAAAGAAGACGTCGTGCAAAAATATCAATCGCAGGAGGAATATCTGCCGGAAGATATGAAACCGCTGTTCCAGTCCTATTTTGAAAAGGAGCATTCACAGGAAAGCTTGAACGAGGTTTTTCATCTATTGAAGAAGTATGATCTTGCGGATGAAGACGAAAAATCGGAGCGGAACAAGTCGTTATATTCTTATTTAAAATAAGGCTGAAAGAGAAGTGCGCCCCGCACAGGCAGGGCGCACTTTACTTTTTATTCGCAAGCTGAAAGGGTATGGGTGATAGAGAGCGTATCATTTGCCCGGGAGCTGGTTACATGCAGAAGCTGATTAAGAAATCGATGATATATGAATTGTTTATGCTTTTTCTTGCCTTCACTTCCATTTCGATGATCTGGGTGGAGTCGAAAGTCGGCTTTTATATCGACCTCCTGGTATGGTTCATTTTCCTGGTTGATGTGGCGATCCGGTTTATGAATGCGAAAAATAAATGGATGTATATCAAGTCCAATCCGTTTGATATCATTGCGCTCTTTCCGTTTGATTCCATATTCCGCCTGGCGCGGTTCGCCCGGTTCTTCAGGATTATCCGCATTCTTTCCATGTCTTCATATCTGCTTCGGCCGATCACAGGCATTTTAAATACGAATGGTTTGAAACGGGTTATCGTCGTGACGATGATTACGGTCTTTTTTTCATCAATCCCATTCCGCTTCATTGAACCGAACATTGACAGTTTTGAAGAATCATTATGGTTTTCCACAAAGGTGACGTTAAAAGGAATCGGGGAATCAGGCACGCCTGAAACACTTGTCGGCAGGCTGCTGGCCTTAGTGCTGATGTTTTTCGGCCTCGGCTTGACGGCGATGATCACCGGTTCCATTGCAACGTACTTCATTACGAGAAAAAAAGAGAAGAATCCGACGGTCGAATTCATCCAGAATCAATTGGACCGCTATAAGGAACTGGATGATGCCGAGCTTGATACACTCGCGCTTTTGATCCGTGAATTGAAAGAGGCAAACCATGATGAAGGGAACGGCGGCTCATCCGCCACGTGAGAACGGATGAGGTTGGGACATACTTAAATAAGTCATGCATAGAGACGAACAATATGTATTCAACGTCATACTGTTTACGAATAATCAGTTAAGCTGAAAATACAAGTTCGTTCCATTGCACTTCGGACACTCGCTTTCCACGGGGAGGAAGCTGAGCCTCCTCGGCTTCGCCTGCGGGGTCTCAGCCTTTCCTCTATTTCCCGTTGGAGTCGAGTGTCCTCCGCTCCATTCCACTAGTTTTTAAAAATAGGTTGCAAAATTAAAAAGAGAGTAAATAAAGACCCGAACGGCCAGGCGAAAGATTCCTTGAAATCTCACCTAATCGTTCGGGTTTATCATTAGCTGAAATACTTATGTCCCAGCCTCATTTTTTTCTGTCCTGATATTGTCGCGGTTTCTTCAAATTTCATTAACATTCGCGTGGTACACTGAATGTGCCGAAAGATGACAAAGAGGTGGAGAGACCGTGCAGCAGGTACTTGAGAAAACATTCAATGAATGGAAGAATTTTTTGATCACCTATAAATTTGCGCTTGATGAGATTAACACGAAATTAAAAATTTTGAATGAAGAGTTCCAGTTTGTCCATAAGCAAAATCCGATCGAACATATCAAGTCTAGAATCAAAACACCTGAAAGCATCGAACAAAAGCTTGTCAGGAAAGGGCTGGACATAACGAAAGAAAACGCCCGCGAACATATTCACGATATCGCCGGCGTCAGAGTCATTTGCTCATTTGCATCTGATATTTATAAACTTTACGATGTGATCGGAAACCAGGACGACCTTCATATTCTAGAGGTGAAGGATTACATTAAGCACCCGAAGCCGAATGGCTATGAAAGCTTGCACTTGATTGTCGAAGTGCCAGTCTTTTTGTCTGACCGGACTGAAAAAATGAAAGTTGAAATCCAGATCCGCACAATCGCAATGGATTTCTGGGCAAGCCTGGAGCATAAAATCTATTATAAATTCGACCAGGCTGTCCCGCACCATCTGACCGATGAACTGAAAGAGGCTGCAGAAATGATTCATTACCTCGATCAAAAAATGAAACGGATCAACGATGAAATGGATGAAATAAAAAAATGGGAAAGCATTCAGCATGGAATGGATCATTGAAAAAAACTGGCGGCTGTTGGCCGCCAGTTTTTTTACCTTAGTTTTTAAAATGAGCTGTTTTTTCTTCTTGTTTCAATGGTTTCTTGCTGAAACCATGAGCGTTTTCCGGCATCCCAGCCCGGGCTTCTGGCTACCCGGGCGAAAAAAGTTGTGCTCAAGGCCCTGAAAAGCAGCAAATCGTTTCAAGTTTGCCGGTTTATCTTTTATTATTGGGTTTTTTCTTTCAAAATGAACAATTTTCTTCAACTTTCAGCGTTTTTCTTTTTTTACTGACCATGTTGAACCCCGGCACCCTTGCCCGGGCTTCTGGCAAGCCAAACGTTGCGTGAACCGGTGCGCCACACCCCAATAAACAGCAAATATCTGCAAGTTTGCCGTTTTATCTTTTATTTTTGTGTTTTATCTTTCAAAATGAACACTTTATCTTCAACTTTCCACGTTTTTCTTTTTTCGCTAAAAACCCGGTCTGCTTCTCTCACTCCAAATCCAATTACGATCACGTTTTCTTGTGGCCGCTGAAATCAGCCGGACACATGATCGATACGCTACGGCTTCAAAAACAGGGCTTCAACACCAGGACTTCCGCCTGCGAAGCCTACTGCGGCTACTGTATAAGCTTCATCCTTGCGCAACGTGACATTACGGATAGTCTTGACGACATTTTTAGTGCCGGCAATTCGGACTTCCACATCGGCTGTTGCCGGGGGCAGCTCGATATAGTCAGAAGTTTTGCCGAAAGAAATGTTCTTGAACAGGACGCTTCCGCCTTTTATTGCAATGTCGACAGCCGGTGCGTCCGGTGATAAATGCCAGAATCTCACTTTTGCCATGCCTTCGGTGATGCGCTGATTGTCGACAGCCGGGATAAGCCTCAGGTTCGAAGCATCACCTGCTGCCGCGACGGTGTATAAGGTGGCCGGCTCAAGCGTGACGTTTTGGGACAAAATCGGGCGGGCTGTCTGGCCGGCACGGAAAATATCGATCCGGTAGCGTCCCGGTGAAACGGACATGTAGTCACTCAAATCTTTGTAAGAGACATTTTGAAGAATCCGGTTTCCGTTCGCATACACATCGACGGCAGGTGCGTTAGGGGAAGCATGCAGCACGCGGAACATTGCCGGTTGCTGCCTTTGGCCGTGCATCCCGCTCATCAACTGCTGGACGCAACTGAAATGCTTCTGGTAATAGTGGATGTGCCTCGCAGGGTCAATGTATTTATAATAGTCCGCCATCATCTGGTATTTAAGGCATTTCAGGACCATCTTATCTTGCGGATCATTCGGATACATAATTTCACTCCTTAAAATAAATGTCCGCTTTAGCCTATGCGAAAGCAGGCGAAGTGGGAACTTGTCCAGGTTGTGAGAAAGGGAATAGAAGGAAAATCGTGCCGCTTTCCAGAAATGATTGGAATAAAAGGGAGGGAGGGCGTGAAATGGGGAAGTCATCGTTTTATCTGGAAAACGACGGACTGGGATTGGCTCATTTGATAAAAACGAAACAAGTCAAAAAAGAAGAAGTGATTGAAGAGGCGATCAAAAGAATAGAAGCACTTAATCCTGAGTTGAATGCGGTCATCCGGACAAGGTTTGAGGAGGGAAGGTCTGCGGCCGGCTCGCTGCAAACTGAAGGCCCATTTGCAGGGGTCCCGATGCTGCTGAAGGACATTGCCCAGGAACTCAAAGGCGAGCCGGCGACCTCAGGTTCGAAATCGCTGCAACAGTACCGGGCCGCACAGGATTCCGCGTTCGTAAGCAAATTGAAAAAAGCTGGCGCTATTTTTCTGGGCCAGACAAATGTCCCGGAGTTTGCCCTGATGGGAATTACCGAGCCCAGTCAATACGGCCCGACACGAAATCCGTGGAGCACGGCCCACACTCCAGGCGGATCCAGCGGCGGTTCCGCTGCCGCCGTGGCATCCGGTATGGTGCCGATTGCCGGGGCGAATGACGGGGGCGGTTCCATTCGCATTCCTGCAGCTTACTGCGGGCTCTTCGGCCTGAAGCCCACCCGCGGCAGGACGCCGGCTGGCCCGCGCTTCGGAAGGCACTGGCAGGGAGCCTCGGTTGACCACGTCCTTACGCGGACTGTGCGGGACAGTGCCGGCATGCTTGATGCCGTGAAAGGGGCGGCCAAAACGGATGCCTATCATGCCCCGTTTTTTGATGACTCCTATTTGCAGTGTGCCCAGTCACCACTCGATAAAAGGCTGAAAGTGGCATTTTCCGTCCGGTCGCCGCTTGGAACAGACGTGGCTCCCGAAAGCAGGCAGGCTGTTTTCAAAACCGCTGCATTACTTGAAAAAATGGGACATGATGTTGTGGAACTGGAAGCGCCCGCTGATGGAAAAAAGATTGCTTCCAGCTATTTGACATTATATTTTGCTGAAGTGGCAGCCTTGCTCCGTTCTCTTGAAGCTGACCTTGGCCGCAAGGTATCCCGTGCGGATGTCGAGCCGGTGACATGGCTGCTTGGCTTAATAGGAAAAGCAACAAGCGCCGAAGATTTTGTGTTGAGCATGAGAGAGTGGGATATTGCCGCTGTCCAAATGGAAACATTCCATGAAAGCTATGATCTGTATATGACTCCTGCAACCGCTTATCCTCCTGCCCGGATTGGCGAACTGGAGCCGTCATCAGTTGAAATGGCGCTTGTGAAAGGAGCAGGAATGCTAAGTGCAGGAAAACTGTTGAAAAAAACGGGGATTGTCGAAGAAATAGCCGAAAAGAACTTGATGAGAACCCCGTTCACACAGCTTGCAAACCTGACCGGCCAGCCGGCGATGTCGGTGCCGCTTCATCTGACGGAATCCGGTCTGCCTTCCGGTGTGCAGTTTATGGCTGCAAGAGGCCGCGAAGATTTGCTCCTTCAACTTGCAGGCGAATTGGAAAAGACCCCGAACTGGGTGAGCGCAACAGAGAAGCTTCTTGAAAAACACGAGGACAGGCAGTTAAACACGGTGCGTGTGTAAGAATAAATGTGTTGTAAAAACGGCAGTAACGCTCAAGACGAAACTTGGGCGTTTTTTATTGTTAAGGAAATTATAAAAATTTTTGCGTTGTGGATAAAAAGCGGGAAGGTAGTCATCCAGCTCCAGGCGCCAGCAGCTATCGTCATAAGCGGTGATCCCCTCCGGAAGGAAAGATCACCTTCCTGCCGGTACCCCCGCTTATGCGTACGCCGCTAAGCAGGCGCCCTGCGCTTTTGTTCTTGTCCGGCAGGAGCTTCAGAATAGCCAGGCGAATAAATGCGGATGATAAAAAACATGATTTGTCTTCAAGGTAGTTTGGAGGCAACCTGTCCATTGTCATACACCATCAAATGACATCTATTATCAATTAGTATAAAATATTATCAATTAGATTGACTATATAAGCATTAATGTTATAATTGATTTATAATTATTTTAAAAAGAGGGGATCAATATGGGCAATTATGATTTCCATCATTTGAATCACGTTAAAATCCAGCATAAATCCAAAAAAACGTTGTGGATCACGTTGCTTTTGACTTTATTTTTTACACTCGTTGAAGTGATCGGCGGATTGCTGGCAAACTCACTTGCTCTGTTGTCTGATTCGGCTCATATGGCCTCAGACGTCGTTGCACTCGGGTTCAGTATGACCGCAATCTACCTGGCGACAAAGGAACCGAATAAAAAATTCACGTTCGGCTATCTCCGCTTTGAAATTTTAGCTTCCTTTCTCAATGGACTGGCCCTTGCCATTATTGCTGTTTTCATTTTCATTGAAGCGATCAAGCGAATGATCACCCCGCAGGAAATTGAACTGGGGCTCATGCTGACAATCGCCGTTATCGGCTTGATTGTGAACATCGTTTTGACTATTGTGCTGTCCCGCAGTACGAAAGAAGAAGAAAACCTGAATATCAAAAGTGCGCTATGGCACTTCATCGGCGACTTGCTCAATTCTGTCGGTGTCATCATCTCGGCAGGTTTGATTTATTGGACCGGCTACACCATCCTCGACCCGATCATCAGTATGGTGATAGGTGCTGTCATTTTGATTGGCGGACTTAGAATTTTACGGGAATCCTATTATATTTTGATGGAAGCGGTCCCTGAAAAGTTTGATCTTGATGCGATACGGGAGGATATTATGGGAGTGGAGGGAGTTCACGATGTCCATGAAATGCATCTCTGGACAGTGACTTCCGGTCACTATTCGTTTACCGCTCATGTGTTTGTGCGTGAGGACATTGAACCGCTGGAGGCGGTATCATCGATAAACAAGCTGCTAATCGAAAAATACAATCTTCATCATCCGACCATTCAAGTTGAGCATCCTGAAGTGAATGATCATGGAAGGTACGGTGAACAGTTTCAGTTTTCTTGATATGTTATGAGGAGTCAAACCGAAATTCGGGAGGCTGCTGCAGCGGGGCGTTTTATCAATGGATCATGTTCTGAGCAGCTGCATCCCGGACAATTGAAAACAATGTTACGAAACAGAACCATACTTCAATGGAGTATGGTTCTGTTTTTTTTTGGCAAAGGATTCGATCTCATGATGTTTATATTTCTCTCTTATGAAGCATCCACCCTTCTAATTTTGAAGGCACACTAGCCTTCCCATGTCCACTGCTGCATGCTGAAAACTTTCTTCGGAAGCGAATCGGGACTTACCGCTGCTCGCTGTTTTGCCCGTTTGCATCAGGCTCCCATGCAATCAGGACCTTCCCGAATTCCTGCTGGTACTGTTCAAGCTTTTGCTGTTGTTCTTTGGTTAGATCAGCGATTTGGTACTCAGGCTTCAAGACATTCACCCCATTTTTGTGTTTAGGAAAAGTATTGGTTGGGAGCAGCGGGTTTATTCAAATAATTGAAAGGGAATTTCCTGGCAATTGCCAGGCAATTCCCGGGCATTTGTTAAAGGATTTCGGCCGGGCGGCTCGAATAGTACTCATAACAGTTATTACGGCAGGGGTGGTGGAAACGTGCGGAATGTACATCGGGGATGGATTGTGTTGTTTTTTATCGTGTTGAGTGTGCTGGCATGCCTGGGGTTCGGAAGGTTCGCGCTTGGTGCGGTCATTCCGTTTATGAAGGATGGACTCGGGCTCAGTTACAGAGAGACGGGGCTTGTAGCTTCATCGGTATTTCTAGGGTATTTGATCAGCGTAACGACGGTGGGATACTTTGTCCTGCGCTTTAAAGCAAAGGATGTCATCCTGTTTTCGCTGTTTTTGACCATCGCCGGGATGGTGATAAATGCGAATGCGGCCGGCTTCTGGTCTGCCTATATCGGCTGCCTTATCACCGGCATCGGATCTGGCGGGACGTATATTCCGGCGCTTGGCCTGCTCGGCCAGTGGTTCGCGAAAGAAAAAAAGGGGATGGCAATGGGAACGGCGATGGCAGGTGCCGGTATGGGCATCGCATTCAGCGGATTGGCCGTGCCGTATCTTATGACTATGGTCGGAGCATCAGGGTGGCGGACAAGCTGGTACATCCTGGCGGGTATGGTCGGAGTGATTGCCGTTTTGAATGCCTTCTTTTTGAAAAACAGCCCGTCTGATTTCGGCCTCCGCCCGATCGGTGAGAAGAAATCACAAGAAAAAGTGAAAAAGGAGCCCTATCACGGAGCAGGCTCTGCAAAAGACCATGTATATCGCAACAAGAAGGTATGGGTCACCGGCCTGATTTATTTATCCTGGGGATTCAGCTATATTATTTTTTCCACTTTCCTGGTCGATTATTTGATGGAAGAACGCGGCTTTTCCAAGGAACTCGCCGGCACATCGTTTGCGGCGGCAGGGTTATTCAGCATTGTAAGCGGGTTTATTTGGGGCAGCCTTTCTGACAGGATCGGCAGGATGTCTACGCTCAGTATCGTATATAGCATCCAGGCCGCCATGCTGCTAAGCCTGACATTATTCTCCGCACCGGCGCTCCTTTTTGCAGTCATTGTCATTTACAGCATGACGCTGTGGGGTGTGCCGTCGATTATGAATGCCAGTGTAGGTGACTATGTATCAGCACTATATGTTCCTGTCGCTATGGGTTTCATTACACTGTTTTTCAGTCTGGGCCAATTTTTCTCCCCGATCGCCATCGGGTTTTTGATTGATTATACAGAGGGGTATTTTACGGCATTGCTGCTGTCAACCGCTGTCTGCCTGGCAGGGGGGATTGGCGCATTTGTCATGCATTATAAAAACAAGAGCGAGAAAAATCCTGCAGAATCTGCTGTTGGCGCAGGGGGATGAAGAGAGATGCGAGGCCTGTTTCCGTTTTGTTGCAGGCCGTTTTAAGCAAAACCTGTTAAAATAAGCGGTACAGATTGATGGAAAGGGTTTTTCGATTATGGCAGAAATCATGGAAGTAAGAATATCTGTAAGGGCGCTTGTCGAGTATGTGTACAGGAGCGGAAGCATTGAGACCGGCTTTCGGACGAATACAGCTCTTCACGAAGGGACAAAGGCCCACCTGGATATTCAAAAAACATATAGTGAACATGACCGCAAAGAGGTGTCCCTTAAAACGGAAGTTGAACGGGAGGGCCTTCTTTTTAAAATCGAAGGGAGGGCTGACGGCATTCTTGATGAAGAGGGATCGATTATAATTGATGAAATCAAGTCGACATCGCACCCTCTTGAAGACATAACCGCCGGAACCTATCCTGTCCACTGGGCGCAGGCGAAGTGTTACGCCTATATCTATGCCAGGGACCATGGCCTTGACCGGATGCCGGTACAGCTCACTTATGTGTCGTCTGAAACGGGTGAATTGAAGAAATTCAGAGACGATTTTTCGATATCGGAATTGGAAACATTCCTGCAGGAAGTGATTGAAGGCTATGTTCCTTACGCCAGGTTGATGGCAGAGCATCGCTCAGGACGGAACCGCAGCATTGCCGGACTTGAGTTCCCGTTTGAACGGTACCGCGAAGGCCAGCGCCAGTTTGCCGGGACGGTTTACAAAGGGATAAGCGAAAAGAAAGATGTCTTTGCTAAAGCGCCCACCGGCATCGGTAAAACGATTTCGGCATTGTTCCCATCGATTAAGGCGATGGGGGAAGGCCTTGTTAACCGGCTGTTTTATTTAACTGCCAAAACGATTACGAGGGAAGCGGCCGAGGATGCGCTGACACTTATGAGGCAGCAGCAGGGGCTCAACCTTCATGCAGTTACAGTTACGGCGAAGGATAAAATTTGTTTCAAAGATGAGACGATATGCAATAAGGAGCACTGTGAGTTTGCCGACGGGCATTACGACAGGGTGAATGCGGCCGTCCTCGATATCCTCGAACATGAACAGGCCCTCAACCGCCCGGCTATAGAGCGCTATGCACGCAAACACAGGGTGTGCCCGTTTGAATACCAGCTTGAGCTTGCGTATTCAGCGGATGCTGTTATTTGCGACTACAATTATGTCTTCGATCCGCGCGTGTCGCTGAAGCGCTTTTTGGAGGAACAAAAGAAGCATACGGTGCTCCTGATCGATGAGGCTCATAACCTGATCGACCGGGCCCGAAGCATGTTCTCAGCTGAACTGTTGAAATCAGATTTCCTGAATGTCCGGCGGGCGTTCAAAGGGAAAAATGAAGCCGTCTACCGGACTGCCCAGAATGTGAACAATCATTTGCTCAACGTGAAAAAACAGTGTGCTGAAACGGAAGACAGGATGACTGCCGAGGAGCTGGATGAAGAGCTGATCGGATTGCTTGAACAGTTTACCGCTGCCGCTGAACAGGAACTGGCGGCCGGCGGGGACGGGGATGACGGTGAGATACTGCTTGATGCGTATTTTGCCGCACTGGCATTCAACCGGATTGCCCAGTTCTACGACGAACGCTTCGTCACGTATGCGGAAACATTTAAAAGTGAAGTCAAATATAAATTGCTGTGCCTGGACCCTTCCCATCTGCTTAGGGAAGGCGGGAAACGGTTCCGGTCGAGGATTTACTTTTCCGCGACCTTTTCCCCGCTTGCATATTACCAGGACATGCTCGGCGGGAACAGGGAGGAAGATTACGCCATTTCGCTTCCTTCGCCGTTTGTACGGGAAAATGCCGATATCTATATCCAGCCGCTTTCAACAAGATACCGGGACCGGGAGAGGACGAGCGGGCAGATTGCCGAAACCGTGCACCAGCTGATTCAGGAGCGGCCCGGCAACTATCTTGTCTTTTTCCCTTCCTATCGCTATATGAATATGGTCTATGAAGAATTTATGGAGAAAGAACCTGCTGCCGATACGATTATTCAGTCCGGCGGAATGTCGGAGGAAGAGCGGGAACAGTTTCTGGCATCATTCAAGGCGGATGCTGAATCAACTCTGATCGGTTTCGCCGTGCTCGGCGGCATCTTCTCCGAAGGGGTTGATTTGAAAGGTGACCGCTTAAACGGAGTCATCGTCGTCGGTGTCGGCCTCCCGCAAATCGGACATGAGCGCAATATTATAAAAGAGCACTTCAATAAAACAGGCAAAAACGGTTTCGATTATGCCTATGTATATCCGGGCATGAATAAAGTGCTTCAGGCCGGCGGGCGCCTGATCAGGGATGAAAATGACCACGGTGTGATCGTCCTGATCGATGACCGGTTTTTGCAGCGGAAATATCAGAGTCTGCTGCCGGAAGAGTGGCGCCATTTCACTGTGATCAATTGACCCCTCGCTTAACAGCACGAACGGCCTGTTGGAAGCGGGGATTCCCGGGGACACGGCATCCCCGCTTGGCGAATGGGACTGCCCGGAATCCATCAAGAGCGTGATCTTAACGCTAACCATATAGACTTTGCAAAATGCCCGAAAAATAAGAAATTAATAGATTTACCGTCTTTTTTCCATCTTAATTGAATATGAAACTTAATAATCAGTGATATTATCCAAATATTGCTGTTGAATGGTTCGATACCATTTTTTATAGTAAAAGTACAATTTCATACTGCAACTGTTAGAGGGATGTGCATGTTAGCATTTGTGTTTCTGCGCTTCCCCGCACTCGGTGTTTCAGAGAGACAGCCCTTCTGCACAGAATGTTGACGATGCAGCAAGCCTTGTTTGGGATTCCGTGCGAAAACAAACGTATCTCGTGCGGAAGACAAAGATTTCTGGTGTGATCGTTATGATGCCGCTGGAAGTTAATTTAAAGGAGAGTGTTACGTATGGCTAGAAAAGCTGGTCGAAGAAGAAAGAAAATAGAACGTTTCCTTCAAAAAGAATTCAAGAAAACCGGCAATCAGGCAAAAAAGCAACCTTTAAATTACTCTTTCATGTATGACAAAACGCCGAAAGTGAACGAAGCAGAAACCCACGATACACCATTAAACCCGTTATAAGTTTTTACCCGTTGATCAGGAGGGGCTATATGCTTCAGCTGCCGTTCGGGGCAGCTTGACCTTCTTAAGGACAAGCCGTTGGGTTTGCATCAATAGGCATGGTTTCCAGGAAGCGATATGTATAAAAGAAAAATGGGAAACCAATTTGACACGAATCAATTAAAAGCAGAAAAAGGCGCGCCAAACTGCAATCAGTTTGGCGCGCCTTTTTTACTTTGCTCTAAAACCTGTTTGAATGGAGTCTTCTTCAATTCGTCAAATCCGTGAATTGACCGCTTCGGATGCCGCATCCTTTTTCAGAAAGCTGAGCAGGAAGCCTGCTATTCCTCCTGCAACGGCAGGCAGGACCCAGCCCAGGCTCAGGGATGCAAGCGGCAGTGAACCGAATAATTGGGTCACGTAGCCGGATTCGAGGCCGAGCATTTTCAAGCCGTCATACAGACTGACAAGGCCGGTCGCAAGCATTGCGCCGGAATAGACATAACGGCTGCCGCCGAACCAGGGATGAAGATATGCAAGCAGCACCAGCACAATTGCCAGCGGATAAACGGCTACCAACACAGGGACGGAAAACGCGATAATCTGGTTAAGCCCCAGATTGGCGATCAGGAAACTGGCAATCGAGACAAGGGTGACTATATGTTTATAGCTCAGTTTTGGAAACTGCTTTGAAAAATATTGAGCTGACGCGGTTGTCAGGCCGACAACAGTTGTGAAACAGGCCAGCGCGACGATGGCACCAAGGAGCAAGCTGCCGAATGAGCCGAACAGAAGGCCGGCTCCAGCTGATAAAATTTCGCTTCCATTCGTGTATGAACCCAGTGAAGCCATTTTTGCACCGAGCCAACCGATTGAAACATAAACAATGGCCAGGCCGGCTCCGGCAACAAGGCCGGCTTTTACCGTATGCCCAATTAGTATACGGTGATTGGTGATGCCTTTGTCGGTTACAGCTGTCACAACCAGAATGGCAAAGGCAAATGCGGCAATCGTGTCCATCGTCAAGTATCCTTCAATAAGCCCGGTGAAAAACGGGGCTGATTGATATTTTTCCGAAGCGGGCTGAAGAGGTGCATCCAGCTTGATGAAGCTGACAATGGCAAGCGTTGCAATCGCAATCAGCAAAACTGGCGTCAGCAGTTGGCCGATCCGGTCGACGAGTCTGGACGGGTTTAAGCTGACCCAATAGGCAAGCAGGAAGAACACGACGGTAAACAGGAACAGCGCCAGTGAAGAACTGAAGCCGCCGGTTTCTGTGAAAGGCTTGACCGCCATTTCGTAGGCGACGTTGGCGCCGCGCGGAATGCCGAAAAACGGGCCGATCGCCAGATATACCACCGTTGTGAACACAAGGCCGAACACCGGGCTGACCCGGCTGCCGAGCGCATTTGCCCCGCCTTTCACCAATGCAATCGCTGCAACCGCCAGGATCGGCAGGCCGACACCCGTAATGACAAAGCCGCCGATTGCCTTCCAAAAGGAAGTTCCAGCCTCATATCCTAAAAAAGGAGGATAAATCAAATTCCCTGCTCCGAAAAAAAGTGCGAATAACATAAACCCAATGAACAGTGTGTCTTTTTTCTGCATGTCCCATTCCCCTTTTCATTCTTGATGCTAAAAACTGTACTTGCTCCCCAAAATCTCCGGCAATATAAAAACCCGCCCCTGTCAATAGGGACGAGTTTGACTCGCGGTACCACCCTGATTCTGCATGACCCCTTTAACGGAAAACACACAGCACTCCAGCTGCATACTGATGATATGCATTCCGTGATAACGGCGGAAAACCCGGCGCAGGCTTACTTCAGCTTCAGCCCCGCATCTCAGAGATGATTTTCAGAAACGCCCTGTGCACCGGCTTCCACCATTCCGGCTCGCTGTAGAACAAAGCTGGATCTTACTCTTCTCGTCATTGATACTTATTATTTGGCTCTGTTAAACGCTAGTGTTGATTTCCGTTGCAGGTACTCGCTTTCCGCGGGGCGGGCGGTGAGCCTCCTCGTCGCTCCGCTCCTGCGGGGTCTCACCTGTCCCGCTAGTCCCGCAGGAGTCTCGCACCTTCCACTCCAATCAACTAGTGAAAAAATCAACATTGAGCTTTAAACAGCCTATTATTTAAAAAGTCTGTCAATTTGTAACGTCTTTTGTAAGCTAAAAGAATGATAGCATCGCTAAAAAAGTTTTGTCAATATATTTATTGAATTATGAAAATTTTGGTGATGGGGCTCGGATTGCTTGATCGTTATGGATGTGAAACGGGCAGGTAAGCCTGGTGGAAAATAGTTTTTTGGCTGGTTTGGAGTTAGAGGGCAGTCTGTTGTTCGGGTGTTGGCTGGTTTTGTTTGAAAGAAAGCGGTTAAGGTGCGGGGTCCGTGTGTGAAACAGAGCGATCAAGGTGCGGTGCCGGGAATTGGCCCGCGTGAAAAACAGAACGGATACGGCGTGAAAGGCAAGAGTTATGGCGTGAAAACGACAGTTCGGCGTGATAAGGCATGAGTACCGCTCGAAACCGGTGGAGTTTGGCGCGAAACCAGCGATGTTCGGCGCAAAAATCCGGCTGTACGGCGTGAAACCGGATTTCCACCATATAAAGCGAAGCCTTTCCGAGTGAAAAAAGCGGTTATGGTATGAAAACCCTCACTTAATCGCCTGAAATCTCATTTATCTAAAGAACTTCCGCTAATTATGTCAAAAAACACCGCCAGCCAGCTAGATTGGAAGCTGGAAACAAATAGAAGATCGACCCGGGTAGCTGCCTAAAGGTCGGCATTTCCATTTCCAACAGGCCGGACAGAGCGGCCATTCCCTTCCCCCCCATCATGCCACCCACCGGAAAAAGCAGTTAACTACGGTGATACAAAAACCTCTTGCCGGACTCGATCAATCTGGCAAGAGGTTTAAAACTTTTATCATATTTCCTTGTTTCAGCTATTTTCGTAAGGCTTCAATAACGCATAAAGGGTCTCAACATGCGGCATGTTCGCACCTTTTTTCCGGCCAAGCCGAAGTGCCCCGCCGAGAAGGTGCTCCACTTCGATTGTCAGGCCTTTGCGGCGGTCCTGGTGCATGGAAGAAGTGGCTTCATCCGGGAAGGTACGGAACTTTTCCATTGCCTGTCCGATATGGGTTTCTGTCAACTCGATGCCGTGGGCATGGGCGAGCTGCTTCATTTCCTCCAGAACGGACTGGATTAAATCCATTGACGCAGGGTGGGAGCGGACTGTGCCGATCGGAAAGTTTCCGGCAGCAGTAACGCCGGAAAATGCGGTAATGAACATGTATTTGTTCCAGAGCTCGGTCAGGATATCTTCAGATTGCACGCCGGTCAGGTTTGCTTTCTCATTCAGCTGCTGAAGTTGGCTGCAAACGTCTTCCTGTGAAGGGTGGAGCGGTCCGAATACGAGATTATGGATGTCACTCGTATGGACGACGTGGCCTTTATCATCAAGTGTTGCGATGATGTAGACCAGGCCGCCGATGACAGCTTCTTCACCGAGTTCTTTTTTCAGAATATCCAGGTGCTCGATTCCATTGAGGACAGGCAGCACTTTTGCCCCCTTTTCGGTCAACTCTTTCAAAACAGGCAGGGTGCCTTCCAGGTGGTAACCTTTCACCGCGAGGAAGACAATGTCTGCCCGAGGCATATTGCCGGTGTCCCCGGTCTGGATGATGTTCAGGTGAGGGACTTCATAATCACCTTTTACACTATGTAAAATAAGTCCGTTTTCTTCCAGCTGTTCTGCACGTTTTGGCCTTACGATATATGAGACATCGGCGCCGGCTTCCTGCCACCGTCCTCCAAAGTAGCCGCCAAGGGCGCCTACCCCCATAATTGCAATTTTCAATTTGATCGCTCTCCCTTTCTTTTTCTCCATCATACCATTTTCCGAATCATCAAAAAATGGACGCTCAAACTTTAGACTGAGAAAAGGTATAGACCAATTATGGACTGACAGTTCACCCCTTTACACGATTTCAGCCGAACCGGTCTTTTTTACAATAAAACTAACAACAAATCGAAAGGGGAATAACGATGAATCAAACGAAAACAGTGATGATAACCGGTGCATCAAAAGGGCTGGGACGGGCGCTTGCGCTGGCCTTTGCGAGGCAGGGGATGAATCTTGCTCTTTGTGCAAGGAGAGAAGAAAAGCTTTTGCTAGTGAAGGATGAAGCGGAAAAGCTGGGTGCCGATGTTGTGGCGCTCAGTGCTGATGTTTCAATGCCAGGGGATGTTGACCGGTTTGTGTCGGTTGCTGAAGCTGCTTACGGCAGGATTGATGTATTGATCAACAATGCTTCGGTTTTCGGGCCGGGACCTGAGCTGCTTGCCGATTATGATCCACAAACGTTTGCGGAAGTGATGAATGTAAATGTCATGAACCCGTTTCTGGTGACAAGGCGGGTCTTGCCGGGAATGCTGGCGTACAAGGAAGGTTCAATCGTCAATCTGACATCGGAAGCGGGTAAAACAGGCTTTGCCGAATGGGGAGCGTACGGGATTTCCAAATTTGCGGTCGAAGGGCTGACGCAGACATGGTCGGACGAATTGGAAGGAACAGGGGTGCGCATGAATATGGTCGACCCGGGCGAAATGGATACGGATATGCATGAGCAGGCGGTTCCGGGCTGTGATTACGAGCTGGCCACTCCGGAAGATTGTACGGAGGTCTTTTTGTATCTTGCTTCCGATGAAGCAAAAGAAGTGAACGGCAGTCGTTTTGAGGCACAAGTTTTTGTCCGGAAAGGGGAACGGTACCATGGCAGCTGAAGAACGGGTGTTTCATATTCCAGATCATTTGAATGCTGCGGTTCCGGCAGAATTACGCCCCCATCAGTCGAGGCATGATGTCAGGATGCTGGTGCTCAGCCGCCATACCGGAAGATCGGTTCACGATCATTTTTCCAACATTGCGAACTACCTGCAAGCCGGTGATGTTCTTGTTCTGAACAACAGCCGCACGATTCCGCCTGTTTTGAAAGGGATGCAAAACGGGCGTGAAGTCGAAGCGAGACTATCCAGGCGCATCTCTGATACATGCTGGGAAGCATTTATGCCGGGGAAATTGGTCAGTGCCGGGGAGCCGATTCAATTTCCGTACGGGATCACGGCGGTTTTGTCAGGTGAAGGAAGTGAAGCGCCGCTTGTTCGTCTCCGATTTTCTGCAGGCGGCCCGGCGCTGTGGAATATGATTTTTAAACATGGAGAACCGGTCCGTTATGAATATATCGGGAATGAGTGGCCGCTTGATGCCTACCAGACTGTGTATGCGTCTGTGCCTGGTTCTGTGGAAATGCCGTCAGCAGGCAGGGCGTTCACCTGGAAAATCCTTAATGAACTTGCAGCCAGGGGTGTAAAAATTGCCTTTCTTCAGCTTCATGCCGGCTTAAGCTACTATGAAAACAATCGATGGCCGGACCCGCGAAAGCGCCCGGAGCCTTACCATGTTCCAGCTGAAACTGCTCTTGTCATAAACGAAGCAAAAGCAAAAGGAAGGAGAGTCATCGCGGCCGGAACAACGGTCGTGCGGGCTCTGGAAACAGCAGCAGCCGAAGATGGGATTGTTTGCGCAGCCAGGGGTGAAACATCGCTGTACATCGATAGAGACTATCGGTTGAAAACAGTTGACGGGCTTTTAACAGGATTTCATGAGCCGGAAGCAAGCCATCTCCACATGCTTACCGCATTCGTTGACGACGGGCTGCTGTTCCAGACATATCATAAAGCGCTGGAAAAAGGATACCTCTGGCATGAGTTTGGTGACATGAATCTTATTTTGCCGGAGGTGGAAAAAGAGTGAGATGGCATCATGCTGGTATAGAGACAGCAAACCTCCGAAAATCCGAGGAATTTTACAGGTCCCTGTTCGGCTTTAAGACAGTAAGGAGCCTGCAGATGAATGATGAATCATTGATTTTCATGCGAAACGGCGACATTACGATTGAATTGGTACAGGATACAGGCCTCGAACCGGCGAGAGGGGGCTCTGTCCATCTTGCCTGGGAGGTGGAAGACCTTGAAAGCCAGATGGCAGTCCTTGAAGAGCAGGGATTGATTCCCATCGAGGGACCGCTTGATGTTTTGGGTGGGTGGAAAGTCATTTTTTATGAAGGACCGGGAACGGAAATGATTGAACTGATTGAAAGAAGATACCGGGAATGAGAAAGGTCAGGTGAAAACACCTGATCTTTTTCTTTATACTGAAATACTAAAAAACAGATCAAATAAAGCAAACAAAATAAATGAGAGAGAATAAAGTGCTGTTTTTATTATACTGAGTAAACAATCAGCACTAATTCATATCACCTGGTTATAATTATGCATTGAAAAGTAAAAGAAACGCTGATACGATGGTGATAGCTGACAAATCAGAATCTAATGTCAGAATTGGATTCAGCGTTTTGTCCCAAAAAAATTGGGGAATAATTTGGTAGCTAATTTACAAATACTGAAATACAGAAGAGGAATTAAGAAGGGAGTTATCTTTGTGAAAGATCTTCATACGTTTGGCTGGTATGCAAAGCGCCTCACTCCACACCTGCCGAAATACGCATTCAAACCTGTTCCGGCAAGGCTCTGGGGAGGATTGGCTTATCTGGCGGTTATCGTGGCTGGAATTCTGGCAATTGGGTTTTTCGATCTCCATATCACCCTGAACATGGGAATTGCCCTTGTGTTAGGGGCAAGCTTTGCCGGTATGGGTTTTCTTGGGCATGAAATTTTGCACGGTACGGTTGTCAGAAAAGCATGGCTCCGCAATTTTCTTGGTGCTGTGGCCTTCTGGCCATTGAGTACCGGTCCTCGTTTATGGAGAAAATGGCATAACCTGACCCATCATGTCCACACGCAAAATGAAGAACAAGACCCTGATTCGTGGCCGACATTGGAGAAGCTTGCACAAAGCCGCATGCTTCGCTGGATTTACCGGCTGCCGTTTTGGGTGCGTGCCATTTTCGGCGTTTTGACACTGTCACTTCAGTTCACTGCTCACTCTTTTCATATGTTCCTTGTCTACATTAAGGAATTCAATCCGAAGAAACGGCCAGCCGTCTGGTTCCAGTTCATCCTGCCGTGGGTGACATGGATCGGCTTGATGTTTTGGATCGGTCCGGTAAAATGGCTGTTTGCTTTCTTGATTCCGTTATTGATCGCCAATTTGATTGTAATGGGTTATATTTCCACAAATCACAGACTGAACCCGATTACCCCTGTGAATGATCCGTTAGCCAACAGCTTGACGGTCACTGTTCCGAAATGGGTGGATGTCCTCCACTTCAATTTCTCTTACCATACCGAACATCATGTATTTCCGGGAATGAGCCCGAAATACTATCCAATGGTAAAGGAGCAAATCAAAAAGATGTGGCCCGAGCGCTATCATGAAATGCCGATGGGACGTGCATTGATCGCCCTTACGAAAACACCGCGCGTCTATTACGGGGAAAAGGACCTCATTGACCCCCGCGGGCAAAAGGTATATGGATCACTTGGCCATGGATTGGACCCTGTGAAAATCCAGCCGCAAAAAGGCACACTGAAAGAACAGGCCAACCGGCTGAAAATAAAGCGCCAAAAAGAAAAATTCCAGTAAACCAAAGCACCTAAGCCCTGCCCGGGGGAAAGCACCCCTGGACAGGGCTTTTTGCATTTAGCAAGAAAGAATTTCGTTGCAGCGGCAATTAAATGGTGTATGAGAACATGTGCAGACGAAATATTTTCAAGTTTGGCAGTTTATCTTTTTGTTTTGCGGTTTTTCTTTTACTTTTTGTAGTTTTTCTTTTGAAAAGAGCGATTTATGATCAAGTTCCGGCATTTATCTTTTTTCAACTGAAATCCCGGGCATTCTCAATGACCGCCGGATCAATTTTCAGTGCATAGCTGCACGTAAAGCGTTGTTCCTTACCTCCTCCGCAGCCGGAAATTTTGAAGTTAGACAGTTTTTCTTTTACTTTTGCGGTTTTTCGTTCAAAAAGGACAATTTATAATCAAGTTCCAGCATTTATCTTTTTCAACTGAAAGCCCGCCGCTCCAAGATCACCTGCAATTCTCTACTCTTGAACCAATTTCAGTCACTGCCGGGCTTCATCTCGTGCTAACTTCCACAGCGCCGGGCTGGGCAAGTGCCGGCGTGATTTACGGGCGTCAGCCTCCCTGCCAGTTATCTCTTCCGTTTTTTGGGGTAGTAGGTATTATAAGTTCTGTGCGGGAGGTATCGTTGTGCTAATTGTTATTGTGATCCTTATTTTTGTATCAGCGTTTTTGTCAGGAAGTGAGACCGCCCTGACTGCAGTTAACAAAATGAAACTCAGAACAAGAGCGGAAAAGGGCGACAAAAAGGCAAAAAAGCTGCTTGATCTTGTTGCTGAACCGGATCGGATGATCACGAGTATATTGATTGGAAATAATATTTCAAATGTCCTGCTGCCAACGCTTGTCACAATGGTGGCTCTTCAATACGATTATAGTGTTGGTATCGCGACTGCAATTCTTACAGGTGTACTTATTCTGTTTGCTGAAGTGACGCCCAAGTCGGTCGCTGCCACGTTTGCAAATAAGATCGCTTTTCTTGTTGCTCCCATCATTGGCGGGCTTGTCTGGCTGCTGACACCACTGACCTGGCTGCTTTCAAAATTCACAGATCTCATTATCAAAATGATTTCCAAGGGCAATACGGAGAAGGCTTCTTTCTCAAGGGAAGAATTGAAAACAATGGTGGAAATCGCCTCTGTCGAAGGCACCTTTGAAAAACAGGAATCAAAGCGGATCAAAGGCGTTATTGATTTTTATCACAGGAATGTCCTTGATGCCATGAAAACGCCGCGGCTCGATATGGAAGGGATCCCTTATGATGCATCTTATGAGGATGCACGAAAGGTTATCATGCATAGCAAGCATAGCCGTTATCCCGTATATAAAGGCAATATGGATACAATAATCGGGATTTTTCATGCAAGGCGTTTGCCTGAATGGTCTGTTCTGCCCGAGTCAACGCTGGAGGATTTCACCGATAAGGCCCTGTTTGTCGTCGGATCAGCATCGGTGGAAAAAGTCTTTAAAATGATGCTGAAAGAAAAGCAGCATCTTGCAATTGTTGTGGATGACTATGGCGGAACGGATGGCCTCGTCACCAGTGAGGATATTATAGAGGTCATGATCGGAGAAGAGCTTGATGACGCTGAAGATGAAGTTCTGATTGATGAAGTGTCCGATGATTATATCGTCTGCCACGGCCACCTGCCGCTGAGACGGTTAAATGAAGTGTTCAAAACGAGAATCCCTGAGGAAGAGGATGTATTATCCGGGTTCATCTTTAACGAACTTGGGCATATTCCCGAACAAGGGGAAGAGTTCGATTTTCATCACCTGCATTTTAAAGTAGCAAAAGTTGAAGGGAACCAGATCAAACAAGTTAAAATCACAAAAGAAGCGCTCGATGAGGATGATGAAATCTAACTGCCTGGCGTATAAAGACTCTTAAAAGGGTTGTAAGCGTCCCTGGCAGGGCTATAATGGAAGAAAATGAAGCGTTAGGATGAAAGCTATGTTTGATCCGACTGTATTTGAAAATTTGAAAGTCGTATTGGAAGGTGCGGTCTATGATATGGACCTGGATGGGCCGTTAGCAGTCAAGAGCCGGGCGGATAAAGTGGATCTTGCTTCTTTTTCCAGACAATATGAAATTGTTTTCCAACATGAAGAGGCGCCAGGCATCTCAGCAAAAATGTCGCTTCATGCCGATGTGAAGTCATTTACGGATGAGGTGATTCATCAAAACGAGCAGGCAGGATGCGACCTGTCCATTTCCTTTTACACTGGGCAAAAAGATGTGGAAACGTGCGGAGCAATAGACAAAAAGCTCGAACAAATCTGGTCGGGAAGGCCGGTCATCACCCAGAAACTTTCGTTTATCTACCAATCGGAAACTGAATATCAAAATCTCATTATGATTCATTTCGGCCGCAGGATCACGGAAGATCAAATAGATGATATTGCCCCGTTGCTCAACTACACAATCGAATCCCTGAGGGGGATCAGCCAAATCATTAAAGAGGAACAAAGCAAATAAAGAAGGGTGGTTCCATTTCCGGAACCACCTTTATTTATGGGGAAGAAATCATGATTGGGCATCGTGTGAACAAATTAGTCGATGTTTACTGCAGGCAGGCAGCTGACACCGCAGAAGCAGTTCAAGTCCACTGTGAGGCAAACACCAGTTGCTTCCAGCGACCGGATTGATTTGCCTGGGAAGGAATCACAAGGATCTTTTGATGCGCATTTTTCTGACGCAGCCGATGCGTCAGATGTGCTTGGCTCAAGGATTTCGATTAATGCGCAGCAGTCATCATCCACTTTTTTGACACGGAAGATGAATCCTTCAAAGCAATTGAGAAACGTGTTTCCTCCGGTCATCTCTCTTTTGACGCCAAATCCTTTAAAAGGCTTGCAGTCCCCTTTACAGAAAAGCATGAAAGGAACGGTGTTGTTATTGCTTACGGGAGCAGTGCCCAGCAAATCATTGATGGAGCGGTCGCAGCTGACATCACAGCAATCTTCCATAAGGGAAGCCTGAACGCGGGCGATTTCTTTGAGTTTATCGCAAACGCAATTTTCGCCTTTACTACAGCTCATGTAATAATCATCTCCTTAATAGATTAGTCTTGCAATAATAGACTATGAAAATGGAGATTTTTGGTATGGGGAAATATCCATAAAATAAAAGATTATATGTGAAAGCAGGGCAAAATGTGCTTGTATCACGGGATATTTGCTGAAAATGGGCAGGGCAGATGCCTTGATTCATCTTCATTTATGGGCGCAAAAGGATGTGAAGGGGTCCTCATTTAAGAATGACATTGCAAACACCCGGCTCCAGTTTAACCAAAGATTAAAAACATTTATGGCAGGGTACTTCTTAGGTAGAGAGGAGTGACCGTGGTGTTTTTTAGTTCATGGGATGTTATTGGCCGGGTTGTTCTTGTTTCTGTTCTTGCTTATTTTTCGCTTGTTTTTCTGCTGCGCATCTCCGGAAAACGGACGCTTTCCAAAATGAATGCTTTCGATCTTGTTGTTACAGTAGCAATCGGTTCGACACTTGCCACCATTCTTTTGAATAAAAAAGTGGCCCTTTTGGAAGGGTTGACTGCTTTTGTGATGCTTATCGGCCTTCAGTATGTTGTGGCCTGGCTGTCCATCAGGTCGGATACTGTGGGAAAATTGATCAAGGATGAACCTCAGCTGCTCTATTACAGAGAAACGTATCTTCGGGATGCCATGAAAAAAGAGCGGATACTAGATGTGGAAATCCTGCAGGCTGCCCGCACACAGGGAATGGACAGCATGAAGGAAGTCGAAGCTGTCGTGCTGGAAACCGATGGCAGCATTTCCATTATTAAAAAGTCGGAAAGAAAAGGGAAGCCTACACTTGAAAATGTGGATGGCGCCGAGAGGTATCTGGACCGATCATAGACAGGAATCGATATGACGAATCGAATCCTATGGCGTAAGCAGGAAAAATTTTCTGCTTTTTATTATGGTAAAAACGGGAAAAGGACAGGAGGAAACCAAACTCAAATGATTTTTTAATTATAAATTTTCAGGTTGGATTTGCTGAAGAAAGGAGAGTGAAAAACATGAGTGAAGAGAACAAAGACAATCAACAGCAAGATAGGGACCCCGACCTTTATATCCCACTCGGAAAACATGAAATCATTATTAACCGCCGCTATGAGTTCTTATACTACTTGAACGATTTTTTGATTTCCGTCGGTTTTTTAACAGGAAGTATTCTTTTTTTATATGAAGAATTAAAAATCTATGGAACGTGGCTGTTCATTTTCGGGAGTATCCAGCTGCTAATCCGCCCGCTTATTCGCCTGAGCCGCAAAATCCACCTGACAAGAGTGAATCCCAACCAGGACAACACCCAAAATCGACATACGTATCATTGAAGTGGCCATTTCAAAAGAAGATGTGGAAATATAGGAGTTATTGATGAAATTTCCCGGGGAATGAAAAGAACAGCAATCTTCGACAGGATCAAAACTGTTGATCAGGAACAGAAAAACTTTTTCTGCCACTCTTGGAAAAAAGGCTTTACTGTTTCTATCCAGTTGTTCCAAAAACGCGAATGAAATGGAAAAAATGATTTGACATTGAATGCAGCCGAAGAGAGAAGCTGCATTTTTCCTTTGGTGAAAGTGAGCATCTGCAGGGGAAATCTACTCCCTGGGTAAAGGGCTATGCAGAAAGACGGTTCCGGTTTGAGTGATGTGCATCAGAAGCTGTCGAGCCGGGGTTTCATTATTCCGAAAATTATTATTTTTAAATATAAACGCTTCCAGCAAAAAAGTCGGCTTTTAACTGTTTACAAAGGCTGTTATTCCTATTATAATCCCCGTTGTTGACATTCGTTAATCGTGATGAAAGCGGGGGATATCTTTATGCTGAAAAACATTAAATCGTTGGCGCTGCTCCATGCCGGAGCATTTTTAGTGGCGGTGAACGTCCACTTTATTCTCTCGCCCAACAGTCTGGCAACCGGCGGGGTCAGCGGCCTTTCCATTATTCTTAATGATTTGGTGCCAGGATTGTCTATCGGTGTCCTGATGTTGCTTATAAATATTGTGTTACTTGTGATCGGATTCATCTTTCTGGGCTTCGGCTTCGGGGCCAAAACAATCTATACCAGTTTCATGTTGTCTTTCATGGTCTGGTTCCTTGAACACGCGGCACCGCTTGCCCAGCCGCTCAGCGAGGATGTCCTCGTCCAGCTGATCCTGGGGCAGTGCATCGGTGCAATCGGTATCGCACTCGTTCTCCATGGCGGAGCATCAACCGGTGGGACTGACATCATCGCCATGATTTTAAATAAGTATTTTTCAATTGAAATGGGACGCGGCCTGTTGATGTCGGATTTTGCGATTGCCGGTTCATCTTTTTTCATTTTTGGCCCGGAAATCGGGATGTACGCTATCTTTGGGGTGGTCTTGAACGGACTTGTCATCGATTATACGCTCACCCATGTGAATGAAAATAAAGAAGTGGTCATTATCAGCAGCCATAGTGAAGAAATCCGGCAATATATCGTGAGTGAACTTGGTCAGGGAGCAACAATCCATTATGCAAGAGGTGCTTTTACAGCAGATGAAAAAGAGGTCATTACAACCATTCTTAACCGCCGCAACTTTTCCAGGCTGAAAAAGTACATTTCATCTGTGGACCAGCAGGCGTTCATTACCGTTCATGCCATGCATGAAATTCTCGGCCAGAACTTCAAACGGCTTGCTTGAAAGGCGTGCTGCTGATTGGGGTTGTGTTCCGATTCAGGTGCGTGAGGCGGCACAATCTGTTTCACCTTTTCACCAAAAGATATGTTAAATAAACGTTTAATTAACAGACTTACCTGCAGGTTTCTCAATCTGCAGTTTTTTTTCGGGAAAGTGTATGCTTGCCTGGGCGTCCGTGAGCTTCTGCTTTCCTTATATGGTATGATGGGATATATTATTGGACGGGAAAACGGAGTGATCGGGATGGGCGACAAACCGAAAACGAATGCCATGCGCCTGCTGGATGCGCAAAAGATTGATTATGAGTTGATAACGTATGATAAAAATGACGGGAAGATTGACGGGGTTTCTGTAGCTAATAAAATCGGGAAAGCCCCTTCATCTGTATTTAAAACACTTGTGGCACGGGGGGCGAGTGGCAGTGTTTATGTTTTCCTCATCCCCGTGGCTGCCGAATTGGACGTGAAAAAAGCTGCAAGGGCAGCTGGCGAAAAAAAGATTGAACTAGTTCCGGTAAAAGATATCCAGAAACTGACCGGCTATATAAGAGGCGGGTGTTCTCCGATCGGCATGAAAAAGCAGTATCCGACTTATCTTGATAAAAGCGCTGAATTGCTTGACTGCATCATCGTCAGTGCCGGCAAAATCGGGGCGCAGGTTGAAATGCCCCCTGCATCACTTTGCGGCATTACAAATGGTGTGTTCAAGGAGCTGGTCAGGTTGGCGGACAATCCATAATACAGATTTGAAGAAGAGAGGGCCGGCTACTCTCCGGCCGGACAGAAAGGAATGGAATGATGAGCAAAACAGTTGTACTTGCTGAAAAACCTTCAGTAGGCCGTGATATCGCAAGAGTGCTTCAGTGCACCAAAAACGGAAACGGCTATTTGGAAGGACCAAAATACATTGTGACCTGGGCGCTCGGGCACCTGGTCGAGCTGGCAGAACCCGAACGCTACGATGATAAATACAAAACGTGGAAACTGGAAGACTTGCCGATGATCCCCTCACCGCTGAAGCTTCAGGTGATCCGCAAAACCGGCAAGCAGTTCAGCACCGTTAAAGCCCAGATGGCGCGCAAGGATGTAAATGAAATTGTCATCGCCACCGATGCCGGACGGGAAGGGGAACTGGTGGCGCGCTGGACAATCGAAAAGGCGAGAGTGAACAAACCCATTAAGCGGCTGTGGATTTCATCTGTTACAGATAAAGCCATCAAAGATGGGTTCAGCCAATTAAAAAGCGGCAAAGCCTATGAAAATTTGTATGAATCGGCGGTCGCGCGTGCGGAAGCGGACTGGTATGTCGGTATGAACGCCACCCGCGCCCTTACAACAAAGCATAACGCCCAGCTATCGTGCGGGAGGGTCCAGACGCCGACACTGGGGATGATTGCCCTCCGTGAAGAGGAAATAAAGCGTTTTGTCCCGAAGCCGTATTATGGAATTAAAGCCGTGACGGATCAGGTTTCTTTTACATGGCGCGACAAAAAATCGAATGATGCGAAAACGTTCGATCAAAAAACAGCGGAGCGCATTTTGCAGTCGGCAGGTAATAAGGACGCTGTGATTGTAGAAGTCGATAAAAAACCGAAGAAAAGCTATGCACCGCAGCTTTACGATTTGACGGAACTGCAGCGGGATGCACATAAACGGTTCGGCTTTTCGGCGAAGGAAACATTATCCACTCTGCAAAAGTTGTACGAACAGCATAAGCTTGTCACGTATCCGCGTACGGATTCCCGCTTTTTATCCAGTGACATCACCGATACGCTGAAGGATCGCATCAAGGCATGTGAAACCGGGCCTTACCGCAAGGCGGCAGCTAAAGCAGCGAACCGGCCGATCAAAGCGAATAAGTCGTTTGTTGATGACCGGAAAGTGTCCGATCACCATGCGATCATCCCGACGGAAGAAAAGGCGAATCTCAGTTCACTGAGCAACAGGGAGCGGAATCTGTACGATTTGATTGTGAAGCGGTTCCTTGCTGTCCTGTATCCACCGTTTGAATACGAACAGACAACCTTGAAAGCGGACATCGGCGGGGAACTGTTTTATGCAACCGGGAAGCGGATTATTGCCGACGGATGGAAGGAAGTATATGACCTTGCTGCCGATGAAGAGGATGACAATGACGGAATGAATGACCAGGAGCTGCCTTCCTTGAAAAAGGGAGACCGTCTGGGGGTGGTCTCCATCACAATGTCAAACGGGGAAACAAAACCGCCGAAACGGTTCAACGAGGGAACACTTCTGTCAGCGATGGAAAATCCGGCCAAGTATATGGCAGGCGAACGCAAGGATCTGATCAAAATAATCGGTGAAACCGGCGGACTGGGCACGGTTGCCACCAGGGCGGATATCATTGAGAAACTGTTCAACAGCTTCCTCATTGAAAAACGGGGCAATGAAATATTCATCACATCAAAAGGCAGGCAGCTGCTTGACCTCGTTCCGGAAGACTTGAAATCACCGGCGCTCACAGCCCAGTGGGAACAGCAGCTGGAATCGATCGCAAAAGGAAAGCTTTCCAAGAATTCTTTCATCCAGGAAATTAAGTCATATACAAAAACATCCGTAAACGAAATCAAAAACAGCGAACAAAAATTCAAACATGATAACGTTACAGGGACAAAATGCCCGGACTGCGGCAAATTGATGCTGGAAGTCAAAGGGAAAAAAGGTAAAATGCTTGTCTGCCAGGACCGCGACTGCGGACATCGTAAAAACATCGCCAAAACGACAAACGCACGCTGCCCGAATTGCAAGAAGAAGATGGAACTGCGCGGCGAGGGCGAAGGCCAGACATTTGTCTGCCGCTGCGGATACCGAGAAAAGATGGCCGCGTTCCAGGAACGAAGGAAAAAACAGCAGCAGAACAAAGCATCAAAACATGATGTGAATAAGTATCTGAAAAAGCAAGATGAGCCTGAGCCAATCAACAATGCACTTGCAGAACAACTAAAAAAGCTGGGCCTTGATAAAAAGTAACAAACTTAACAAACGATTTATAAAACCATTACATCGGTTTCATCAACTTAATGTCAGGTAATATAATAACGAGCAGGGGGAAGTATGTGTCTGCTCGTTATTTCTTTCAAAAATTTGTAAAGAGGATTACAATAAGATTAGAGAAATGACGTCTGCCTCCCAGAAGGAAAATATTCCAGTTTTTCAAAAAAATAAGATATACTAATCTATAAACCATTCCTATATAATTAAAGAGTTGTGCGAAGGATATCATGTAGAGCTTTTGTGTAAACTCAAAGAGGTGAACGTAAATGAAGCTTCTCAAAGAAACATATCGTACGATGGGCACAAAAAAATACAGTCTGTTTCTTCTGGCCATCGTCCTGTTCTGGCTTAAAACGTATTCTGCTTATCTGATTGAATTCGATCTCGGCGTTGAGAGCCTGATGCAGCATTTTCTGCTGTTCCTGAACCCGGTCAGTTCAGCGCTGTTCTTTTTTGCTTTTGCTTTAATGTTCAAAGGAAGGGCGCAGCAATTCGCCATGGTCACGATCAACTTCCTGATGTCATTTCTGCTTTATGCAAATATTGCTTACTACCGTTTTTTCAACGATTTCATTACGGTGCCGGTTCTCATGCAGGCGAAGAAAAACGGCGGCCAGCTGGGTGATAGTGCGCTTGCGCTTATGTCGCCGCTGGATATTCTCTATTTTGCCGATACCATCCTGATTCTTGCCATAGTCCTGATGAAAAAGGTGAAACCGCAGCCGAAATTGACGGCCCGCCCGCTTACCGGCCTGTTTGTCGCAGCGATGCTTATTTTTTCAGTCAATCTGGGGTTGGCAAATATTGATCGACCGCAGCTTTTGACCCGTACATTTGACCGTAACTATATCGTTAAATATCTTGGAGCATATAACTTTACGATTTATGATATCTTCCTGAATACGAAATCAACGACGCAGAGGGCGATGGCGGACAGCAGTGATATCGCAGAAGTCGAAAACTTTGTGAAGGCAAACCATGCCCGTCCCAATCCGAAGTATTTCGGAAAAGCGAAAGATATGAATGTCATTTATATTTCGCTTGAGTCTCTGCAAAATTTCGTTCTGGATTACCGCGTTGACGGCCAGGAAGTAACACCATTTATGAATTCCCTGAAACGGGATCCGAATACGTTCTTCTTTGAAAATGTTTTCCACCAGACCGGGCAGGGGAAGACATCAGACGCAGAGTTCATGATGGCCAACTCATTGTTTGGGATGCCGCAGGGGTCAGTGTTCATCAACAAAGCACAGAACGTTTACCAGGCAGCCCCGGCCATTTTGAAGTCGGAAGGGTATACTTCTGCGACGTTCCACGGCAATGACATGTCATTCTGGAACCGTTCAGAAATGTATAAATCGTTAGGTATCGACCGGTTCTATGATTCCGGATCTTATAATATGACAGAAGAGGCAACTCATAACTACGGTCTGAAAGATAAACCATTTTTTGAAGAATCCATTCCGTATTTGAAAGAGCTGCCGCAGCCGTTCTATTCGAAGTTCCTGACACTGTCGAACCACTTCCCGTTTACAATGGATGAAGGGGATACGGACTTCCCGGCTGAAGATACCAATGATAATGTCGTGAACTATTACTTCCAGACGGCCAATTATATGGACCAGGCACTTGAGCAATTCTTTAATGATCTGAAGGCAGCCGGCCTGTATGAAAATACTATGATTGTCATGTACGGTGATCACTACGGTATATCATCCAACCATAATGCTGCAATGGCAGAAATCACTGGCGAAGAAATCACACCGTTTAAGAATGCGCAGCTTCAGCGTGTTCCGTTGTTCATCCACGTTCCTGGCGTGAAAGGTGAAAAAGTCGATGCATACGGCGGGCAAATTGATATTCGCCCGACAGTGCTTCACTTGCTTGGTGTCGATACGAAAGACTATATTTCATTCGGAACCGACCTGCTGTCCGAACAGCACCAGGAATTAGTGCCGTTCCGCAATGGTGACTTCATTACACCGGAATATACGCAGGTTGACAGCAAATGCTATGACAACGAAACAGGTGAATTGTTAGAGGAAAACAAGTGTGAAGATTATGGAGATAAGGCTGCCCAGATGCTAGAACTGTCTGACAGGGTCGTCTACGGAGATTTGCTCCGCTTCTATAAGCCGGAAGGTTTTGAACCGGTCAACCCGGAAGATTACAAATATAGAGATACAAGCGAATGATAAAAAGCTCTGCCCGATTTTGCGGCAGAGCTTTTTTGTTTCCTTATAGGAAAGGATAAATTGTCAGCAAGGGAGTATTCCTACACGACTTCCAATTTTAGCAATTTAGATAACTACGCCTCTGTCTTCGCCTAAAGGCTCTCCAATTGGCGAGTTTTCTTTAGGAAGAATTCGATGGCTGTCAGTTACGAGTCAATTCGGGGGAGCGGCTCTTCGGCCGGGCCTTCTATGACCGTTCCGTCCACGGAATACCGGGATCCGTGACAAGGGCAGTCCCACGTCCGGTCACCTGCGTTCCATTTGACTTCACAGCCGAGGTGCCGGCAGGTTGTATCAACGATGTGGACAGTTGATTCATCCTCTTTATAAGCACCGGACCGTTGCCCATTCACTGTGACGATAGCGCCTTCGCCGATTTCCATGTCTTCAATGCGCTTCCGGTTAAAGTCCAGTTTTCCGGCAATCAGCTCGCCGGCGACATCTGCATTTTCCTTGATGAATTTCTTGATGGACGGATCAGCTTTTACGTCCCGTGATGGAGAATAAAGATCCAGATACTGATTGCTGCGGTGCATAATCAAGTCAGTGATCAGCAAAGCTGCCTGCGTTCCGTTGGTCATACCCCATTTTCGATAACCTGCTGCAACATATATATTAGGATGGCCGTCTTTGATCTGGCCGATATATGGGATTTTATCAAGCGTGATAAGGTCCTGCGCCGACCACCTGTAAGGGTATTCTTTTATGCCCAGCACTTCATGGCCGAACTGTTCCAGAGCCTTATAGTGTTCCATCGTATCAATGCCCTGGCCGGTCTTATGGTTTTCGCCGGCAATCAAGATGAGCTTTTCGCCGTTGAAGTCAGTAAATCGTAAGGAACGGACGGGATTGTCGACGCTTAAATACATGCCTCCGGGATACTCCTTTTCCGCTTTGACGGCAATGATATAGGATCTGTCGGGATACATTCTGGTGAAATATAAACCGCCGCCATCATAAAAAGGATAGTGTGAAGCGGCTATTACATGCTTGCAGGTAATTTTATTGCCGTTGCGTAAAATCACTTGCGGCTGTTCGGTTTCCTCAACTTCGACAGCGGTAGTGTTTTCGTAGATAAGGCCGCCGTTTTCCTGGATATAAGAGACAAGGGGGGCCAAATACTTCAGCGGATGGAATTGCATTTGCTTTTCCATAGCGAGGGCACCGGTTATTTTAATATCAAACGGTATTTCCTCAAGCCATCTGCTTTTGATTCCAAGCTGCTGATACGCTTCATGCTCTTTTTGCAGCTTGGTTTTGTATTCTTCTGTCGTGGCATACAAATAAGCGTCTTCCTCAGTCAGGTCACAATCGATGTTATGTTCCTCTGCCGTCTGCTTGATGAAATCCATTGCATCCGTGGCAGCCTGGTAGTACTGCTGGGCCTTCAATTCCCCAAAGTGCTGGATCAGCTCATCATAAATAAGCCCATGCTGTGCGGTCACTTTTGCTGTCGTGTGGCCGGTTGTCCCGTTTAACAGTTTGCCGGCTTCGACAAGTGCCGTTTTGTAGCCGTTTTTCGTCAGCAAATAAGCGGCTGTAATGCCGGTGATCCCGCCGCCGACAATGGCGACATCGACTGTAAGGTCTTTATCAAGCTGTTGAAATTCTGGCAGCAAACGCATATTTTCCCGCCAATAAGGCTCAGGGAAACGCGGCATCGCCGGTCTCCTTCCGTGTTTATCACTCATATCAAAACCTCCCGCATTAGACATACTCTCCATAATCTTTCCAGTAGGAGTGAAAATATGTATCAGAATGTGAAAAGGGAGGATTGACCATTATTGCATCATTGCCTGGCAATTGCCTCGCAATTGCCAGGCAATGATGAGTCGAAAGACCTAAATCATCGTTTTTTTCATGTGAACCTGTTCAATGGCCGGGGCAAAGCCGGCTTGTTTCAGGATAGCAATGAGGGCAGTAGACTTTTTAGAAGTGTTTACTGTAGATCTGAGGCATTTTGTATGTCCCGGTTCGAATACAAATTTCAGGATGCTGTTCAATATTTCGTGTTCATCTAGCAAGTCGGGCTGAGCTTTGCATTGATATAATACGATTCTTGCCAGTTCGCCGCTGTCGGTGTAATGTTTCGAAAAGAGGGCATAACCGGCGATGTTCTTTTCAACGTCATAGGCAATGGCTGCCTGTCCGTCTTTCACGTTTTGAGCAAGGGTTTGCCAGGAGCTTTCCGCATCGTAAAAATCAAGGTTAGCCGCTTTTTGCACGGGTGCCTGCTCCACTCGATAGCTTTTCGGGGTGGTGAACGTGAACTCATCAAGCGATTCCTTGTTTTGAAGGAATACCAGTTTATCCACCACTTCGTATCCCACTTTCTTATAAAGGGATATGGCCGTGCTATTATCAGAAATCGCTTCAAGGTAACATTCATCCACACCTTGAAGTTTATATGTCTGCAGCATTTTCTCCATCAGGCGCTTGCCTACCCCTGTGCCGCGAAGATCGAGAGCGACTCCTGTTCCGCCGTTCCATGCCCTTTTCTTTCCTTTGACCGTTCTGAATCCATTCAGGAGAAGGCCTGCCGGTGAGCCTTCAGAAAAAACGATCCAGGAATGTTCGGGTGCCAAATCTTCTGAAACCACCTTTTTCAAAAACTGTTCGATTTCCATCGTCATATCAAAATAGTACCCCTCAAATCCTTTATGCCAGGCTTGAAGTACCTCCGTAAATGTACAGTCACTCATCTTTTTAAGTTCGATCAACTTGTAATCCCCCCATCATCATTATGTAAAGCGCCAACTGCTCTTTCTATAATTCTGGACAGAAAATCATTTTCCTTTCGGGTATAGTGAATGCACGCCAAAACGCGTTTGGAGTCGGGCCCCTTCCGCTCCAATCAACTTCAGCAAAAATCAACATTGTACATTAACAAAGCCAAATAAAAAAAGCCGCCTTCTATCAGAAAGCGGCTTGATGCACTTATAGTTCAGCATTTTCAGGGTCTGCAACTTTTACAAGCTGTTTCCCGAGATTTTTCCCTTCAAACAGCCCGATAAAAGCCTGCGGGATATTTTCAAATCCTTCGATAATCGTTTCTTCATACTTCAATTTTCCGGATTTCAGCCATTCGGCCAATTGCTGGGCGCCGTCAAGAAACTGGCTGGAATAATCACCGACAATGAACCCTTTCATGAGGGCGCTTGATTTGATCAGTTTGCTTTGCACCCGCGGGCCGAGGTCTTCGCCGACCGCATTATAAGATGAAATCGCGCCGCAAACCGGGATGCGTGCATGTTTGTTTAACGTATTCAACACAGCATCGGAAATCTCTCCCCCGACATTATCAAAATAGACATCAACACCATCCGGGCAGGCTTCCTTGAGCGCTTCATGAAGATATTCGGTCGTCTTATAGTTGATTGCCGCATCAAAGCCGAGTTCGGTAAGTAAATATCCGGTTTTTTCGTCAGATCCGGCAATCCCGACGACCCGGGCCCCTTTTATACGCGCAATCTGGCCGGCAACTGAGCCGACAGCACCCGCTGCCCCTGATACGACCACCGTTTCGCCTTCTTTCGGGTTGCCGATATCAAGCATTCCGAAGTAGGCGGTCAGGCCGGTCAGGCCGAGTATCCCAAGTGCTGTAGTGACAGGGGCAAGGCTGGGGTCCACTTTGCGGACTTCTTTGTCACTGGCGGCTGAATATTCCTGCCAGCCGAGCATCCCGGTCACAATATCGCCCTTGCTGAACTTGTCGGACTTTGATTCCACAACTTCACCGACAACCCCGCCGCTGATCACTTCGTCAAGTTTGAATGGTTCAACATAAGACTTGGCATCCACCATCCGTCCCCGCATATAAGGATCTACGGACAAATAGAGGGTTTTCACCAAAATCTCGCCTTTATCTAATTCCGGCATCGGTACATCAACGAAACGGAAATCCTCGGAAACCGGTTTTCCTTTTGGCCTTTTTGCGAGCTGGATTTGTTGCATGTGCATCTCCTCCTATGTATTGGATGTTTGCGGCTGACACTGCTGCCCTGGAAAATCAAGACATAATCATGATGTGGCAGCCCGCACCTTCTAAACGTTCTTCGACTCTATTCCCGTTTCATCCTTCAAGTAGTCCCCGGAAATTAGAATTCAGGCAGAAAGTGTGATTTAATGGATGATATACGAAATGACAAATACGAAAAAAGGTAGTGGAGCAGATATTATGAGAAACGAAATCCGGTTGAACATCCAGCCGAAGTTTGTAAAAAAATATAAAAGCGGTTATCCGCTTCTTTTCAAAGAGGCCGTTTCCAACATTTCTGCATTGAAGGAAGAGGGGTCCATCTTCACTCTTAAGGACAGCAGCGGCTCGTTTATTGCAAAGGGATATTACGGAAGGCAAAATAAGGGATATGGATGGATGCTGAGCCGCAAAGAAAACGAAGCGATCGACCAGGCCTTTTTTGACCGAAAAGTAAAAGCGGCGCTTGAACACAGGTCCTCTTTCTATGAAAATCCGGACACGACCGCCTTTCGGGTTTTCAATGGCGAAGGAGATGGAATCGGCGGCCTTACGATCGATCACTTCGAAGGTTATTATCTGATCAACTGGTACAGTCTCGGCATCTACACGTTCAAGGCGGAAATCATTGAAGCACTGAAAAAATCAGCAGACTATCAAGGGATATACGAGAAAAAACGCTTCGATACCAAAGGGCAATACATCGATGATGATGACTTTGCTGCTGGCGAACGGGCGGAATTCCCGCTGATTGTGAAAGAAAACGGTGTCCGCTTTGCCGTTTATTTAAACGAAGGCGCAATGGTCGGTGTGTTCCTTGACCAGCGCGAGGTCAGAAAGGCGATCCGCGATAAATATTCAGAAGGCAAGAGCGTACTGAACACGTTTTCCTACACCGGAGCCTTTTCTGTTTTTGCAGCGCTTGGCGGAGCTGCAAAAACGACAAGTGTCGATCTGGCCAACCGCAGCCTGCCGAAGACGATTGAGCAATTCAGCTTGAACGGGATTGACCATGAAGCACAGGATATCAGAGTGATGGACGTATTCCGCTACTTTAACTATGCACAAAAGAACAACCTCAAATTTGAGATGGTCATCCTTGACCCGCCAAGCTTTGCCCGTTCGAAAAAAAATACATTCAGTGCGGCGAAAGACTATAAGGATCTGTTAAAAGATGCAATCGCCATTACAGAAAATAGCGGCATCATCGTCGCTTCCACAAATGCCGCTTCGTTCGGCATGGACAAGTTCAAGGGGTTCATTGACCGGGCATTCAAAGAAACAGGCGGGAAATACAAAATTCTTGAAGAGTTTTCGCTGCCGGACGACTTTCGTACAGCCAACTCATTTCCTGAAGGAGATTATCTGAAGGTAGTTTTTATTAAAAAAATATAGTGCTTTAATCGAGTCCTGGAAACAGGGCTCTTTTTAATGGGAATTCTTTCTTTTTTAACCTTTTTTTAAAAAAATTAAGTTTTATTAAAAAAGTCCCCGGTAAGACACTCTACAGAAGAATTTATAAGGGGTGAATCAAATGGGATCAGATAAATATCCTTCCAGAAAAGGTGAACATGTTGAAATTTTTGAACGGAAAGACCCGGTAATTCATAACAAGTCACCTGAAAATGGCCCGCTTGACCAACAGAATCTGAACTTCTATGAACAAAATGGCTATATCATGTTCGAGAAATTTTTCAACGACGAAGAAGTCGCCCGGATGAAGCAGGAATTAGAGCGGACAATGCAAGAAAACCGCAGCCGTAATGCGTCCGATGTCATTAAGGAGCCGGGAAGCGATGATGTGAGGTCGGTGTTTGAAGTCCATAAGAACCAGAATTTTTTCAAAGAATTATCGCAGGATGACCGGCTTGTGAAAATTGCGGAGCAACTGCTTGGAAGCGGGGTCTATATCCATCAGTCCCGCATCAACTTCAAACCGGGCTTCAAAGGGAAAGAATTTTACTGGCACTCCGATTTTGAGACCTGGCATGTGGAAGACGGCATGCCGAATATGCGCGCGCTCAGCTGCTCCATTATTTTGACGGACAACCACGAATTCAACGGTCCGCTCATGCTGATTCCTGGCTCGCACAAATGGTTTGTCACATGTGCCGGTGAAACGCCGGAAGATAACTTCAAATCATCTCTGAAAAAACAGGAAGTGGGCGTGCCGGACGAAGACAGCCTGAAGTGGCTGACAGAAGAGGCCGGCAACAAAATCGATACAGCGACAGGCCCGGCCGGCTCTGTCATTTTCTTTGAAAGCAATACGATGCATGGATCCGCCGGAAATATCTCACCGTTCCCGCGCAGCAATGTCTTCTTTGTTTATAATTCCATCGAAAACCAGCTGATCGCTCCTTTCTCAGGCCAGAATGAACGCCCTGAATTCCTCGCCAACCGGGAAGGAATCGAAGCAATCAGGACCCAAGAAAAAGTGAATGGATAGATGAGCAGGCAGGCCGGTTCTTTTTTGAGGAGCCGGCCTTTTTGACATGAGGGGGAAAAGTGTACTTTTGTTATGGAGATTTGTAACTCTTTCAAGTTGGGGTGTTTCTCTATTTTTCTTTAGTTTTATCATTTTAGAAGGACAATTTATCTTCAACTTTCATCATCTATCTTTATTTTCAGAAACCTGGAGCATTTTCCGATAGTTTTGAGCAAGTTTTCAGCGGTCCTGCTTTACTGTTAGCAAGTTCTGTCATGAAAAGACAGTAGATATTTTTAACTTTGTGATTTTATCTTTTTATTAAGTGTTTTTTCTTTTAAAAGAGCAATTTATCATCAACTTTCGTCGTTTATCTTTTATTGCATTAATCTGGAGAGTAATCCGTCAGTTTTGAGAGAGTTTTCAGTGTTCAAATTCTACTGTTTGCGATGTGCTAACATGAAAACTGGCATATATCTTCAACTTTTGCTGCTTATCATTTTCTCTACTGTTTTTTCTTTTAAAATGAGCAATTTATTTTTCAACTTTCGCAGTTTATCTTTTTTTCACCGAAATCTGATAAAAACCTTTCACCCTTTTCCTGGTTAAACACCCCTTTCATACCATTAAAAAGAGGACTTTCCGGCATTAAACCAGTATATAAAAGTGACACCTGTTCTAACACAGCACAAAATGACCGGATGTTCCCGGTGTTGAAGAGTAAGATAGGATTTGAAAGGAAGGGGGCACTGCCATGGAAGAACTCCAGCGAATGATGGACAGCATCGACTATATCGAAGCGCGTCTCGACCAGGAGATATCGATCGATGATATCGCGGCTTCGGCCTGTTCGTCCAGGTTCCATTTCCAGCGGATGTTTCAGTTCATCACGGGTGTGACGGTGGCCGAGTATATCCGCAGGAGGCGGCTCACCGTAGCGGCACAGGAATTGGCATCGACTTCGATAAAAGTCATTGATGCGGCGATGAAATACGGGTATGAGACACCGGAATCGTTTTCGAAAGCCTTCCGGAAGCTGCACGGTATGAGTCCGTCCCGTGCACGGGAGCCCGGGCAGAGGCTGACGGCTTATCCCCGCCTGTCCTTTCAAATTCAGATAAAGGGTGATCAGGACATGAACTACCGGATTGTTGAAAAAGATTCGTTTGAAGTGATTGGAAAAGGAAAGAGGGTGCGCACGGTAAATGGGGAAAACATGAACACGATTTCTGCTTTCTGGGAGGAAATGAATGCGAACGGCACATCGGCGAAGCTTTGCAAGCCTGACAGTGATGATGTGATGTACGGAATTTGCATGGAGTTCACACCGGAAATGGAAGAGTTCACCTATTTCATTGCTGGGAACAAACAAAAAGGGGATGGACTTGAAGAGTTTGAGGTGAAGCGGATTCCCGCCTCCACCTGGGCGGTTTTCGATGTCAGGGGAGCAATGCCTGATGCAATACAAAAAGTATGGGACCGCATTTTTTCGGAATGGTTTCCTGCCACAGGCTATTCCCATGCCGAAGGGCCGGAATTGGAGGTTTATTTGCCGGGCAACCCGGCGGACGCGGACTACCGCAGTGAAATATGGATTCCGATTCAAAAGTAAGAGTTCGATCTTTCCACACGAAAATCACGTTTCGAGGCGGGGGTACCCGCCTTTTTTGTATTAGGCGTATCGATGCAGTTGTCATTTTAAGGGCAACTGTGCCTCTGTCTCCTGCCAGCCGGAGATTCCCCCAATTTCCCTCACCAAAAAAGCTGACCGCTCATACGGCCAGCTTTTGTCACCAATCATTCCGGCTTGAAACCAATCGTCTTCGCGTCTTCCGTTCCGAGCGTTGTCTCGTTCGGGCAGGCGATGATGGAAGCGATGTATTCCCACCTGATCAGCATATGGGCGATTGTTTTTTCTTCCGTCTGTTCATCAGCCGGAACCTGTCTGCCATCCGTTTTCTGGGTGATTTTTCTGCGGTACCGCGGATTTTCAAGCCAGACACCATAACTGTCAGAATTGATCATTTTTGCAATCAACCAGTCATCCGGATAGTAGATTCCGGTCACCTGCCCGGTCAAACCTTCAGGCAGGTTTTTGAATTTTATTTGGACTTCCCGGTCTTTCAGCTCATTCAAGTACATCAAATCCCTCCTGATAAATGGAACATTGCACAGGTTTGCACTCTTCATTACTTTCATTACCTCAAACCCCGTTGATTAAACTGGAAGGTAAAACCTTTGTTTAATAAAAGCATAGTATCCATGACACTTGACAAGGAGACATCATTAAGTCCCTGCTCACAGCTTGCAAGGGGACTTATCCCCGGGGCTTCGGCTCCCTGCGGAAACAGAGTTGGAAGCTAACTTTTACAAGAATGTCAGCATCTTAATTTTTAAAATCATATGAGTCTTTTAGCCTGATTATTTGTCGTTCACCTGTAAAAAGGGAAAGACAGGGGTTTACAGCTGGATTTCTGAAAAAATAAGTAAAATATCCCAAAAATACAACAGAGTAATAACGTTTTTCCGGTAGAAAAGGCCTTTCCGTTCAGGCTGGTTTCCCAGTCATCGTAATCCATTCGCCATAAAATTCACAAAAATGTAATTGCGAGAAATTCATGACATGTTTTTACGCCGACATAAAGGGAAATCAATAACGATTTCTATTTGTAATATTTCATAAAGGGAGAGGATGAGAGAGCATGTTGAATAAGAAAGGTTTTTTTGTCACGTTGGTCTTTATTCTGGTTATTTCATTACTCGCTTCACCTGCTCTGGCAAAAACCTATTATAAAGCTTCAAAAGAGACGCCTGGCGAAACCGCTTACGAGCATGTTACATACCTTGCCGGAAAATTCGGCGACCGGCCGGCGGGAACAGAAGATGAGGAGCGGGCAGCCGCTTACCTTTATGATCAGTTTACGGAGTTTGGCTATGGGCCTGAGTATCAGGAATTTAATTTCGAGCATGATGCGACTCAGGTAGATTCCCAGAATGTGATTGCGGTGAAAGAAGGCAAATCAGACAAGCAGATTATCATCGGCGCTCATTACGATACGGTTGATGGGGTAGAGGGCGTTGAAGATAACGGGTCAGGAGTAGGTGTCATGCTTGAAGTCGCTGAAAACCTTCAAGACTTGAAAACACCTTACACAATCAAGTTTATTGGCTTTGGTGCCGAAGAGCTCGGCCTGGTCGGTTCTGAGCATTATGTTTCACAGATGAGCGAAGAAGAGATCAATAATACGGTTGCGATGATCAACCTGGACAGCCTGGCTGCGGGTGACAACATGCATGTGTACGGAAATGCCGGCGAAAAAGGCTGGGTCCGTGACCTTGCCCTTAATATCGCGAAGAAACGCAAGCTTGATGTCGGCACGAACCCGGGGCTGAATGAACATTATCCAGCCGGAACGACCGGCGATTGGAGTGACCACGCGCCGTTCAAGGAAGCGGGTATTCCGTATGCATATCTGGAAGCGACCAACTGGGAATTGGGAGACCTCGATGGCTATACGCAGACAGAAAAACACGGGGAAATCTGGCATGTCCCTGAAAAGGACAACCTTGAATTCATCCAGTCCGAATTTCCAGGCCGGATTGAAGAGCGGCTGAGCACATTCTCGCAGCTCCTTACAGAACTAGTACAGAAAATCAACCATGGAACCGTTGAAAGGAATAACCGCTAATGCAAACAAGCTGCAGCTCCCGCGAAAATGGGAACTGCAGCTTGATTTGTTTACTAGAGTAATAGACACACAATCAAAAGTGCTCATTTATAAAGGAAGGAAGGTTTTCATCTGCAAATACGCCGATAAAGCGCATGCCGTCCTTCAACGTGAATTTCACGCCGTATTTACTATCAGGAGCTTCGTAAGGGTCACTGTATAAAAGGAGTGCTTCCTCGATCAATTGTTTCTCTTCTATTTTCACGGTGTCTTTTCTAGAGGAATATTCCTCGAATTTCTTTTCCAGCGGCTCAGGCTGATTTCTATTCAGCGTTCCTTTCAGCTCGAAAATGTCAATGGAAGCAACCTCCTCCGCATTTACCCGGGCCTTTTCGAGATAGCCCTTGTCGGCGAGCCACCGTTCAAGTTCATCATACGTTTTGGCAAAAACATATTGTTGACGGTTATCATTTGTAAATAAAAATTCGATATCCCCCCACCGTTTCCGTTTATCATTCATTTCATCGACGGACAGGGACAGGATTTCCCGCTTCAATAGGGCTTTTACAGCTGATATTTCCTTCTGATCGACAATGGTGACGCCCTTTCCATAACGTTCCGCAGGCTGAATCGTAATTTTATCAACCGGCTTATCGAGCTGATGCAGGGCGAATCGATCCTGTTTGTACGGGCGGGCTTCAAGGATGGGCTTCAGTTCATATTGAAACATATCACGCGGAAAGGAATATTCCCTGGCGATTTTTTCGCCGTCTTTCATTTTGTAAACGATGAACACGGGCCTCAAACCGGACGGATGGCCGGAAGCTTCAGGCTGCCTGGCAGTGATCTGCTCATGAAGGGTACGGACCGCCTGGATATATTGCCGGTCATCGGAAAAGACAGACCGGCTTTCAGCTTCTTTTTGATGCATTTGATACACATCTTCGCCTAAATACACGCCAGCTATTTCGTCAGCGGCAGGGACGTTTGCTTCATAGCCGAATACATCGGTCTGTACGCTGAACAGCAGCAATGCAATTGCAGCAGCATAACCCGCAAACCCGGCAGCTGTGCGAAGCTGGAATACACGCCATGACTTTTGCAAAATCATATACGCGGCGAGATAGCCGGCCGCAGCACCGAACAGGTAACCGAAAATCAGCCAGAACGTATCATATCGCTGGTATTCGGAAAAGTATGTTCCGCCGAGCAGCGTTGCACAAAATGTGACGCCGGCCAGAAAAATCGGGCGCAGGAACGGAAATGCCAACGGCTGTGTGGCCGTTTCGATGCTCCGGTTTTTATATAAAAGATAGCCTGCAAAAAAGAACAGAACAGCGAGGCTGATGTAAGCTGCAAGTTCCGCCGGCGCCAGAAGGTTTTCCGGGCGGATTGAAACAAACCGGGCGATGGGTGACCAATTCTCGACCTGTGAAGTTGAAATGTACCGTTCCGAAAATCCGTACAGGAAGATTTTCAGCTGATAGCTGATAAGCAGTGCAAGTGCGCCTGGCAAAAACATAAAAATGACCGTCAGGATCCCCTGAGCGACTGACATGCCTGTCAGCATGCCGACAAAAACCGTAAATAAGAATGTGAACAGGCTGATCATCGTCATGACACCGCCCCATTCCAGCACATCAAGAAGGCCGAGCTGCGGCGATACATCCGCAGATAGTAAAATGAGTGCCGTGGCAAAAGCGTTAAGCCAGACCGGTACAAGAAGAAGCAGGAATCCGCTGGCAGCATGGCTTATGTACAGTCCACCCCGCCGGATCGGCAGGCTGTGGACCATGTCCGCGGAATCCTTGGCCATCAAGTAACGGAACAGAAAAATTCCGGCACCGATTGAAACGCCGATCGCCGCTGCGGCGTTTAATTCAAAACCGACAGCAAAGATACTTTTAAGAGAGTGGTAGCTATTGTCTTCACTGGAAGCCGCCATTAAAAACTGCAGCGGGAATAAAACGAATAACCCGACAAAAAACAATAGGCTGACCCAGCCGTGCTGTCTGAGGTCCTGCTTGATAACTCCCCGGTTAAAGAAGGACGTTTTCGATTTCATAGCCGATATCCCCCATTTCATAAATGAAAATTTCTTCAAGTGTGAGCGGCAGCAGGTCGAATACAACCGGTTTGAGCGGGTGGATGACGCCTTCCACCTGATCTGCATGCCCGCGGACGATCAAAACGAGAACACTGCCCCGCTTTTCTTTATGTACTACATTCAAGCTGTTCACAATTGCCTGTTCCTGTTTCTCTTTATCAAGGACAAGCTGGATTTTATGCGTATCTGCCTTCAGGTCATCAAGATCCTTCTCAATGAGGAGCCGGCCTTTATGCATTATGCCGATATGATCACAAATATCCTCGATTTCCCTGAGATTATGGGATGAAATGATAATCGTCATTTCGCGTTCTGCGACATCCTGAAACAAGAGGTTCTTTATTTTTTGCCGCATCACCGGGTCAAGCCCGTCAATCGGTTCATCAAGGATGAGGATGTCAGGCATGCTTGATAGGGCGAGCCAGAAGGCGACCTGGCGCTGCATCCCTTTGGAAAGGCGGTGGATTTTCCGTTCAGGGTCGATTTTGAACACCTGCTGCAGCAGGCTGAACCGCTCCTCGTTCCAATGCGGGTAAAAATGCCGGTGAAAGTCAGCCATTTGCGCTACATTCGATTGCGGCAAAAAATACAGGGCATCCGGAATAAACACCATGCGCTCCTTCAGAGCCGCATTCTCATATACCGGTTCATCCATGACCGCAACGGAACCGCTGTCCTGTCTGTATATGCCGGCAAGCAGCTTTAGCAGCGTCGTTTTGCCCGCGCCGTTCGATCCCAGCAGCCCGTAAATGGAGCCTTTTTTGACAGAAAGATTCAATCCGCCGACTGCTGCCTCTTTTTCAAACGTTTTTGTTACATTTTTCAGCTCAATCACCTGTCAGTCCCCCCTCTGTTCCCTTTTGTGAAGCTTCCTGGTAAAGCGCCAGCAAGTCCTCCCGTTTCAAGCCGAGATAGACGGCCTCGGCGACCAGCTTTGCAATCTCTGTTTTGAGTTCTTCAAGTTTTTCCTGATTCGGCATGATTTCAATCGGGGATACAAAATTCCCCCGGCCCTTGACCGAATAGATGTACCCCTGGCGCTCCAATTCCCGATATGCTTTTTGGATCGTGTTCGGGTTGATTGTGAGCTCCCCGGAAAGCGTCCGGACCGACGGCAGCTTTTCATCCGGCTTCAGCACCTGGTGAATGATCAATTCTTTCACTTTATCGACAAGCTGCTCATAGATCGGCTTCCGGCTTCGTATATCGAGTTCAATCATGTAAGCCTCCCTCTTTTCAATGATATGTAATGTGATGGGAATGCGGGTGTATCGAAATTCCGTCTTAAGTGTACTAGTAATAATAATACACTTAGTATTGTAAAATGATTCCGGTTAGAAGTAAAGAAAAAGTTGGAAATTTTTTGCCGTGCAGGAAATTGTCAGGAAGGAAGTGCGTCTGAGCAAGGGTCCATTTTACGAGGCAACTATGGCTCTGTCTTCGCCTGAAGGCTGCCGGCCCTGTGAGTTCCTTTCTTGGCATGAAGTACTGGCGGCGGTTCTTCTACGCCTTGCAAAACTTCGCCAATACTCATTTCTTTCCTCACACTGGCAATTCCGCTGCTGTTTTGGAATACTTGATTATAGTTCATGTTGGAAAGGAAGTGGCATCATGGAAAAAACAATCGGATTCATCGGATGCGGCAAAATGGCGCAGGCGATGATCGCCGGGATGATAAATGATGGAATTGCGGCACCGGACCAGATTACGGCCAGTTCAAGGACACAGGAGCGGCTTTCTGATGTACAGGGGAAACTTGGGATAAGGACTTCCGTTGACAACCTGGATGTCGCCCGTACGGCAGATTATTTATTTCTGGCAGTGCCGCCGATCGATTATGGTCTGGTGATCAATGAAATCAAACATGAGGTAAAGGAATCGGCCATTTTCATAACGGTAGCTGCGGGTGTCACACTGGAGGATGTGGAAAGTTCCTTTGGAAGAAGGGTAAAAGTGGTGCGGTCGATGCCGAATACGCCTTCCCTGATCGGAGCGGGAATGAGTGCTCTATGTGCAAATGAGCAGGTTACGGAAACCGAGCTGGAGGAGGTGCTGCAGCTGTTCAGAAGCTTCGGTGAAGCTGCGGTTATTGCCGAAAGCCAGATGGATGCCATCCCGGCGGTCAGTGGTTCATCTCCGGCCTATGTCTATATGATGATCGAGGCCTTGGCTGACGGGGGAGTGAAGCAGGGGCTGGGACGTGAACAGGCCTATCGCCTTGCCGCCCAGGCTGTCGCGGGTGCTGCGCGGATGGTTCTTGAAACAGGGAAGCATCCGGGTGAATTGAAGGATCAGGTCTGTTCGCCGGGAGGCGCCACCATTGCGGCTGTTGCCGAACTCGAACAGCGCCAGTTCCGCGGGGCGGTACTTTCGGCAATGGATGCATGTACAAAAAGGGTGAGGGAACTTGGCGGTGAATGAAACCTGAACCAGGCAGACGAAAACCGGCGTTACAGCCGGGTTTTAACCCGTTAAATGGTCTGTTGGCCTGTCTGTCTATTGTTCCGTTTCATTTTACCGAATATGATAATGCCCGTAACTGCCGGTATTTTGCTTTTTAAAAAAACCCATGGACTTGAATCTCTTTCCTTTCTTTCTAAGCAATGTTTGAGGAAACTGGCATTCCTATTCACGACAGCCAGTTTCCGAAAAAATTGGTACGATGTTTTAGGCAGTCAAGTATAAACAATGGCGGAGGAAACTGTATAATGGATTCTAGAAGAACGCAGGGCAGATAACCAGTCGGCCCTGGAAAGACAGGGGGAGTTGGATGGACAGCGGTTATGGCATTTATCAAGCGCCGATCGGCCCGATTCTGGTCGTTGCGGATGAAAACGGGGTAAGGCGCATCGAACTATTTGAAGAAGACTGGCGGGCCTATCTGGATCTTCACCCGGAGCTTTCCGAAAACTGCGAGATGTGTGAAGTGGCCATTACACAGCTTGATGAGTATTTTCACGGAAAAAGAGTAACCTTCACCGTTCCGCTTTCGATTGAAGGCACGCCGTTCAGAAAGCAAGTATGGCAAGCGCTTGGACAAATTCCCTACGGTGAAACGAGAAGCTATGCGGATATTGCCGAAGCGATCGGCAATCCGAAAGCGGTGCGGGCAGTCGGACAGGCCAACCGTGCCAATGAAGTGCCGATCATCATCCCATGCCACCGCGTCATCGGGAAAAATGGCGGCCTTGTCGGGTATGCCGGCAGCCGGACGTGGGTGAAGGAGGGGCTTTTGGCGCTGGAGCGCGGGAAACTGGAGAGAGGTGCCGCTGGATGGGTATAAGAAAAAGGAGACGAACAATCGTCTCCTTTATTTCACGGTAAATCTTACAATGACAGGGAATTTCAGGCTTTTCCCGTTTGGCGCTTTAATTGTTTTATCAACATAGAGAAAATAAGTTCCACCGGACACATATCCTTCAGGCGGCGCTTTTACGGTGATACTTTCGCCGTCCGGGTTGAGAGAAACAGACAGGCTGTTTACAAAAGCTCCGTTCCGGCGGATAAACACATTCTGATTCGAAATGGTTGCTGCATCTATGCCGCGTGTAAACGTAATGAGAAAACTTTTATTTCGGTCAACATTAAGCAGTGACTGGAATTCCACAAGCCCGAGAGCGTTTTGCAGGGTGTTTAGCTGCACTGTCAGGCCGGCCTTTTCTTCAGCATCAGGCAATAGGCTTATGACATGCCGCGCCGTATCATAATCCCACAGTTTACGGGTCTTATCAGCAAGAGCAAGACTATCGACAGCACGCTCGATCGTTGCGAGCAATTCTTCATCAGCTGGCTGCTGATCCAAAGTTTTGTATTGAGCCAATCCGTATCCATACCACGGATCTTTTCCAGGCGTTCCGAGATCTTTTGCATACCCGGTAAGCTCATTGCGCAGCTGCTGGTTCGACTTGCCGGGATACTTTTGTTTTAAAACGGCCAATATCCCGGAAATGTGCGGAGCAGCCTGAGAAGTTCCGCTTGTTGAGGCATACTGGCTGTTAAGGTAAGTGCTGACGACATTCACTCCGGGAGCCGCAAATTCAACTTCCGTCCCGGTGGAAGAAAACGAACCTCTAGTAAACGAACGGTCGACAGCAGAAACGGCAATCACACTTTTATAGGCGGCAGGATAAGTGACCGTATTTCCTGTCCCGGAAGCAGTGCCGGTGTTTCCGCTAGCTGACACCAGGATGATCCCCTGCTGATTGGCTTTGTCGACAAGATCGCGGAATACTCTGGTATCCGTCTCTGTTCCGAGGCTTAAATTGATGATATCCATTTTATTTGCAATTGACCAATCAATTCCTTCGAGGATATCAAGCAAATTCCCTTCACCCTGCTTGTCCAGTGCTTTGACTGCGTACAGTTTTGCGCCAGGGGCCACACCTGCAATGCCGGCGTTATTCCGCCTGGCACCGATTATTCCGGCAACATGCGTGCCATGTCCGTGGTCATCGGTCCATTTTGAGGTATAATCGACTGTTGAGACGCCGCCGGCAATAGCCAGGTCTGGATGCGGGGAAATGCCGGAGTCGATGACAGCGACTTTTATTCCGGATCCGTCGAACCCTTCTTTCCAGGCATCAGGTGTTTTCATAGCCTGCAGGCTCCATTCTGATTCCTCCGGGGGCACAGCGCTGCCGGTACTGCTTGCATGGAGTTTGGTTTGATCTATTGTCTCAAACGGGGTACTTACCAACTCTACTGAAGTATTGGTGTCAATATAGTCAATATCCGGATCACCGGAAAAAGTGCTTATTTCCTGTTCCGTCATTGCAACGGTAACAGCTTGAAGCGACTTGAATTTATGGATTGTTTCCCTGCCGTTTTCAAGCAGTTTATTCAATCCCTGTTCATTTTTATAAACAGCCACAACTTCTTTTTTTACAGGCTGAGGCACCGGAACAGATACTGATTCATCTACTGTATTTTTGGCTGTTTCCGGTTCAGGTTCTCCGGTTGTTTCCGCAGGAGCGCCTTTACCTGGTGAAGGGCTGGAATGCCCGGTTTCATTATCCTCATCGTGTGAAAGAACAGCGGTTTGGTTTGAAGCCCAAGGTTCTTTCGGCACAGTTCGTTGATTTTCGCGAAAGCTGTCTGCAGGTGTCTCCAGATGGCGTGTGACAATCTGCTTTCCCGGGGCGTAGGAAATTGTTTTCTTTTCTGGTGCCTGGCCGGTGAATAGCAGTCCGACAACTGCCAGTCCGGCAATGAGTAAAATAAGATAAGAAAAAACCGTCAATTTTTGCAATGAAGTGAACAAAAAATCAATCCTCTCTTGAACAACAGGTTAAAACGATATAAAAAAGTGGAAACGATAGGATTAGGGCTTGTTCCCATTATAAAACGGTTGGTATATTACGGGTAGTCTTTTTGGAAGGATACGGGTAATAATGGTATATAGTGAGCATTTTTCAGGAGGGATGAAATTGGGAAACGGAACCGTACGTGCCGATATCCGTCCGGGCCAGGAAGTGGATATCGTTTTGAAACAGGATCAAAAAACCGGGAAAACGACCCGCGGAGTCGTGAAGGATATTTTGACAAAATCCCCGACTCACCCGCACGGCATCAAAGTGCGACTGGAGAGCGGCCAGGTCGGCAGGGTGAAAACGATCCACCAGTAAGAAGCACCGGATGAATTTGCGAATAGAAAGGGATTTTTATAGATGACAAACAAGGCAACATTTATAGCGGAACTGAAAGGTTTTTTACAAACAAACTGGGAGGGTAGCGGTTTTTCTGAACCGACCCCTGTCCAATCGAAAGCAGTGCCAGCCATACTGGACGGCAGTGATGTCCTCTGCGAATCCCCGACCGGAACAGGGAAAACCCTTGCTTACTTGCTTCCGATCCTGGACAAAATCAACCCGGAGAGCAAAAAAACGCAGGCAGTGATCCTTGCTCCGTCCCGTGAACTCGTCATGCAAATCCACCAGGAGGTTCAAACATGGAAGCAGGGGACTGACATTACAAGTGCAGCCTTTATAGGCGGCGCGAATGTAAAAAAACAGCTGGAAAAGCTCAAGAAGCATCCGCAAATCGTAACCGGCACGCCCGGAAGGATTCAGGAGCTCATCAAGATGAAAAAGCTGAAAATGCATGAAGTGAAGCTGATTGCAGTGGATGAATTCGATATGCTTGCATCTGCAGAGCACACCGGGAGCTTGCAGGCCATCATCAAATCGACACTGAAAGACCGGCAGCTTGCTTTTTTCTCGGCCACATTGCCGCAAGCAGCACAGGAACAGGCAGAAGAACTGATGGATGATCCTGAAGTGATTCGGATCCGATCAGGCCGGGAGCTGCCGAACACGACGGAACATTTTTATTTACCCGTCGAACGCCGGGACAAAATCGATACGCTGCGCAAGCTTGTAAATCACGGTTCCGTAAAAGCTCTCGTGTTTGCCGGCAACCGGGAGACACTCGGCGAAATTGAGACAAAGCTGCGCTATAAGCACGTCCCATTTGAAGTGTTGGATGGTGAATCGTCAAAAGCGGAACGGGAACGCGCGATCAAAAGCTTCCGGACCGGCGATGCCAACCTGCTTCTCGCCACCGATGTAGCGGCACGCGGATTGGACGTCGAAGGCATTACCCATGTCTTCCACTTTGACTTTCCGAGTAATGCCAATCAATATATCCACCGGTCCGGACGAACTGGCCGCATGGGGGCGAAGGGCACGGTCGTTTCACTTGTTACGAAACGGGAAGAAAGTTTCGTGAAAAAAATGGCCAGTGAGCTCGGCGTCGAATTCAAAGAGCAGGAGATGTACAGGGGCCGGATGGTTGATGTGCACAGGCGCCAGGGAAAAAGATAGATTGTTTAAGATGGAAAAGCGGCTGTGCACTCAGCCGCTTTTTAGTTTGGGTGATAAGTGTGGCGGGGAAAGATTCAACCTGGCGAGAAATTGCTGGATATGGCGGATAGCGTCTGAACAGGACCGGTGGACTCCTGAAATCAGCGAATATCGGTACTTGATTTTGAAAAAAGAAGCGCGTTAGGGAGGACGGATGCCGCAAGTTTTTATCCCACTCAGCGATTCACGCCAAACCGGCGGCATTTCGCGCCGGATCTTGATCGTTTCACGCCGTTCGGCATTGTTTTCGAGCTGGCATAGTTTGGCTTTTGCGTTTTCGCGCCATATCTCCCTGCAATCACGCCAACGTTCTAACGTTTCGGGCCGTTGTCCAGATGTTTCACGCTGAACTCCTGTAAAATCACGCCAAATTAATGGCTTCATGCCGTTCGGCTCTTTTTTCACGCCATAACACCTTCATTACGCGCCGAAGCCTAATCACCAGGCCAACAAATGCATCTGAGTAGGTCCAACAACTGCTTGCCGGGATTATGTTCACAAGACTCCCGGCCCCCTGCTTTGTCACAATTGTGACCCACACCTGTTCCGGCGCTAAACTCAAGCAAAGCTCCGATCCCATGCAGGAATGGGCAGCCCATTTCCATTCGATATCTTGCAATACTGTTTGCAAACGGATACAATAAAAGTAACTTTTTTGACAGGGAGGTGGGGAAGAGATGAATCGTTCTGTAATGAATCGCGGGCAGGAGAAGGATTTTCTGTATTTGTGCCGTGCGATTTTTCATGATCAGTCTGCTGACGGGATACGTATGCCCTTTTTTAGCAACTGAATCATGGTAACAGAACGATAAGAGGTCTCTTTACCCGCCAAGATTGATAACGGTATTGAAAGAGGGCATCTTTGCCCTCTTTTTTTCGTATATGCACCCGGTGTAGCCGGGTGTTCAGAAGCCGTGGGTGAGTGTATGCTCTCCTGCGGTTTTTTTATTGAAATAAATTGATCAGCAATGAAAGGAAGATCCGATATGATTACTTGCAGTGCACGGGAAATCAGCAAAATGTACGGGGGCAACCTCGTTTTTGAAAAGCTATCGCTGGAAATACACGAACAGGACCGGATTGGTTTCGTCGGCCGAAACGGCAGCGGCAAAACAACGCTCTTCAAGCTGCTATCCGGCATGGAAACTCCGGACAGCGGCCAAATCCACTGGAAAAAAGGGCTTACGATCGGTTACTTGTCACAAATACCTGACTATCTGGACTGGATGACGGCGAAAGATGTGCTGTTAACTGCTTTCTCTGACTTAACGGACATGGAGAAAAAAATGAAAGACCTGGAAGAAAAGATGGCGGAGGAAACGGATAGCGGCAAAGTGGAACGTTTTATTTATGCATACGGGGACTTACAGGAGCAGTTCACTGCACTTGGAGGCTACGAAATGGAAGCCGAAATGAATAAAGTCGCCGGCGGCCTGCACATCACCGGGCTTCTGGATAAACCGTTCAGCCTGCTGAGCGGCGGTGAAAAAACAAAAGTCGGCCTTGGCTTGATTCTGCTGAAAAAACCGGGGCTTCTCCTGCTTGATGAGCCGACCAACCATCTTGATTTGATGGCAGTGGAATGGCTCGGGCAGTTTCTGGGTGAATATTCCGGCACGGTTGTCGTCATTTCACATGACCGCTATTTCCTTGATGAGGTCGTGAATAAGATTATCGACATGGAGGACGGCGAGCTGCATACCTATCATACGAACTATTCGGAGTTTGTGAAGGAAAAGGAAGAGCGGCTGCTCCGTGAATTCCAGGCCTATCAGGAACAGCAGAAAAAAATCAAAAAGATGAAAGAAGCGATCAAGCGCCTGAAGGAGTGGGCCAATCGCGCCAATCCGCCAAACGAAGGCCTTCATAAACGGGCCCGGAATATGGAACGTGCCCTGGAACGGATGGAAAAGCTGAACCGTCCTGTTCTCGACCGCAAAAAAATGGGAATCCAGCTCGAGGCCGCTGACCGCAGCGGCAAAGATGTAATTGAATTGAAAGGTGTTTCAAAGACATTCGAAAACAGAACATTGTTCACACAGGCACACCTGCTGCTGCAATACCGGGAAAGAGCGGCGATTGTCGGGGAAAACGGAATCGGTAAATCGACCCTTCTTAAAATGATCCTAGGGAAAATCGAACCGGACAGCGGCACTGTCAGGATCGGCAGCAACGTAAAAGCAGGCTACTTGTCGCAGCATGTTTACGACCGTGAAAAAGATGTCACGGTGCTTGAAGCTTTTCGGGAACACGTCACCGTGACAGAAGGGGATGCCAGGCACATTCTGGCCAGGTTCTTATTTTACGGCCATGCAGTTTTCCGCAGGGTGAACCAGTTAAGCGGCGGCGAGCGGATGAGACTGCGCCTTGCCCAGCTCATGCACCAGGATATCAACCTGCTCATTTTGGATGAACCGACAAATCATCTTGATATCGAGTCGCGCGAGGTGCTAGAGGAGGCACTTGAGGAATTCAACGGGACTTTGCTTGCCGTATCACATGACCGCTACTTTTTAAATAAACTTTTTGAAAAGATATACTGGATCGAGGGAGGAAGCCTGTATTCATTTGCCGGGAACTATAGCTGGGCCCGCACCAAGATGGAGGAAAAGCGGGAGAAGGCTGCACCTGCAGAGCGGAGAGAGACCATAAAGCCTGTACAGCCTGCGGGAAATAGCCGGAAAACAGTCAATCCAGGCAAGACAACAGAGGAACTGGAAGCCAGTTTAGAAGAAATCGGAGATAAGCTGTCAGCGCTGAACCGGGACATGGCTGCGGAACAGAATTTAGAACGCCTTCAGGAACTTCAGCTGGAAAAAGAAAAGCTTGAAAACGCGGAAGAATCACTGTTTGCCGAGCTTGAACAACTGCTGGAAACAAACATATAACATGAAAAACAGGTAAAACAAAGAAGCGTACCGATCTTTATCAGGGATGGTACGCTTCTTTGTGTGTATAACGTTAACGTCCGGACTTTTTCCATTCGATTTGCTGTGCGCCTGCTGGCATTGTTCCTGAAAGCTTCTCCTTTGCATCGGTGCCCTGTACGAGGATATCGACATGGTAATGATTATAAACGGTCGCATAGCCGTCTTTGAGCTGCTTGCTGTCCACCGTCCGTTTTGAAATCTCCATCAGCACACGCCCGGCAACTTCTTCTGCCTGGGCCTTGTCAATGTCGGTGCCGGCGCGAAAAGTGAGTCTGACTCTCCGTTCCTTAAGCTCCGTATCTACAAGTGCAAGCGGCTTGCCAGTGCCGTATTCAGCCCTGACCTGACCGAGCGTCGCCTCGGTGATGGCAAGGGAATCCGCTAGCTGTGAGCTTGCGCTTGCTTCAGCCTCATTTCCATTGACCTGCCGGAGTTCGTCTGTGTCCTGTGCCTGATTGCAAGCCGACAGCAGCCAAAATGATAAAAAGACGGCTGCTAAACTAAGTGGCATTTTCATCCCCTTCATTCCTTTCGCAGGTTTATAGTTATATAGCGAAAAAGAAAGAGAAAAGGTTACAGTTATTTTAAAAAGGCTGGCTTTTATGCCGTGAAGTTGATTTTTGCTTTAGTGTCTCGCTTTCCTATGGGGCCGCCAGGGGGACTGCAGAAAAGGTGTTTCCTCTTAATTGGACTACCATTACACCAGAGAGCTGACGATCAAATTAAAAGATGAAAAAGGGATTGCTTTTTACTTATCGAACAGGGGAAAAAGGGGTGTTAAATTGAATCAGCATAGAAAGGCGTGGAGCTAATGCAAAAATATAAAACTGAACTGGAAGGGTTTACGCTTGAAAAAGCCGGCATGGATGACCTTGAAAACATAAAGGAGCTGCTCGTTCAGGCCGGGAAATGGCTCCGGGAAAAAGGCCTTAAGCAGTGGGATTACTATGTTCACGATCTGGATGGGAATACAGCGGAAGTGATCGAATCGATAGAAAGGGGGAGCACCTATCTCTTGAGGGACGGTCAAGTGAACGCGGGTACGATAACTGTTGAAGATTCACCCGGTGAATGGGACCGCGGAGTATGGGATGATGACGCTGCCGGGGATGATGCCGTTTATGTTCACAGGCTTGTTGTGAACCGCAGCTATGCCGGCCGGGGTCTCGGTGCTAAACTATTGAATTGGGCCGAAAACCACGCAGCCAAACAGGGGAAAACACGGCTGCGGCTTGATTGTCTTGCCTCTAACAAATCTCTTAATGACTACTATAAACAAATATACCAATTCAAAGGGATTTCACCTTATTTCGGCGGCCACAGCAAATATGAAAAGAGAATCGGCAAACAGGATTGATTGCCAGGCATTATTTGCTACTAGAAGTATCGCCAATTCATTCCAGTTTGAAATCTACCTACTTCCCATCCTCAGTTTCTCCGAAGTTTAATAGTGAGGAGGGGAAGTTTAATGAAAAAAATATTAGGTATTTTATTTGCGGCAATTCTGGTATTTGGCATGCTCCCTGGTTCCACTTCAGCACAAACCTATACGTTCAACAGCTGGGGCGAACTGGAGACGTTTCTTGCCCAATACAATATAAAATTGAAAGATATCTTCAGCGGTTACTATCAGGACCGCCAGGAAGAACAGCAGAAAGAACAGGCGCCAGCACCTGAGCAGGAAACAAGCAAACCGGCACCTGCGCCAGCTCCTGAACAAGAAACAAGCAAGCCTGCTCCTGAAAAGGAAGCCAGCGAACCTGCACCAGCACCGGCACAGCCGGCACCACAGCCTGAAGAGAAGCAGCCTGCAGAGGAAACACAGTCAACTTCTTTAAGTCAATTTGAACAGAAGGTTGTTGAACTGACAAACGCAGAAAGGGCCAAAGCCGGACTTGCTCCTTTGAAAGTTTCGGAAGAGCTGTCTAAAGTGGCCCGGGCCAAATCAGCTGACATGCGTGATAACAACTACTTTTCACATCAGTCGCCGACATACGGTTCACCTTTTGATATGATGAAACAATTCGGGATTTCCTACACAGCTGCCGGGGAAAACATCGCAGCAGGACAGAGAACCCCTGAAGAAGTGGTCAATTCCTGGATGAACAGCGCCGGACACCGCAAGAATATTATGAGCTCAGACTTCACCCACATCGGAGTTGGATATGTGAGCGGAGGGTCTTACGGCCACTATTGGACACAGCAATTTATTCGATAATACGAGTTTCGGCCGCATGATACATTCATGCGGCTTTTTTTTCGTTGTCATTGTGCTTTATCTTTTAAAATAGGTCATTTATTTTCAACTTTGTTTTATTTTCTTTTATTCTTGTATTTTTTCTTTTAAACCCGGCTATTTACGTTTAACTTTACCTCTTTTTCTTTTTCTACTTCCTTATCTGCAGTGATCCAGGTACATTGCTTCCGTAGCCGGCATTCGGACTGTACTCTTACAACTCCCTGTCAGTGGACTTACTTTCAACTTCGACCATTTTTCTTTAATTCTTGTACTTTTTCTTTTAAACCCGGCTATTTATGTTCAACTTTAACCCCTTTTCTTTTTCTGCTTCCATATCTGCAGCGATCCCCTTAACCGTCTAATCCGTTTCCCTCGACAGCCCCAAGCCGTTGTATGAACTGTCACGCTTCATAACAATTCAGGCGCAGCCAATTGTCCGCAAGCCCAATATGTTATAAAGTGACAATAAGAGGAATGACCGATAACGAGCAAAAGAGGTGAAGCGTTTGCCTGATATCAAGATAAAACGAATTTATGAACAGCCCGGCCCAGATGATGGCATCCGGATTTTGGTTGACCGTTTATGGCCGCGCGGTGTCTCGAAAGAAAAGGCCCTGCTCGACCACTGGATAAAGGATCTGGCGCCGAGTCCGGAGCTGCGGAAGTGGTTTAACCATGAACCGGGGCGGTTTGAACGATTCAAGGAAGAATATGAAAAAGAACTGGCCAACGACGAAGATAAAATGGAACTTGCGGAAACAGTAAAGGAACAGGCTTTTGATGAGCAGGTTACACTTATTTATGGGGCGAGAGACGAACGCCATAATCACGCAGTTGTCCTGAAAGACTGGCTGAATCGATAAGGGGAGGGTTTAAGCGTGAAAGAATTTGTCGGCAAATGCCATCAATGCGGAAAGGATATTTATTGTTTGGAAGGGTTTTTGAATGGTGTGAAAAATGATAAGGGAAATCTGCTCTGTTTTTCATGTGCAGATGAAGAAGAAGAATCCGGGCCAAAATGACGCTGTAATTTTGGACAGATATTTTTTTGTTGCAGGCTGAAGGAGTTGAAACAGTTGAACAAAGATGAAATACGCCAGGAAATCTGGGGCCGCCTGGAAGCAGAAAAAGCGGGACGGTTTCCATTCCCGCTTGCCGGAAGAATTCCGAATTTCAAGGGTGCTGAAAAAGCCGCAGGCCATATTGCCGAACTTGATGCATATAAGCAGGCCGATGTCGTCAAGGTGAACCCTGATGTTCCTCAGCTCCCGTTACGGGCCCGGGTGCTTAAGGACGGCAAAGTGCTGCTTATTCCGACTCCCCGCCTGAAAGCGGGATTTATCAGAATCGATCCGGAAAATGTACCGGATGGAGAAGAGCGGAAAGCCGCAAGCCTGAAGCATATGAAGAGCTACGGAAAGGAAATCCCGCTTGCAGATATGCCGGAAATCGATTTGATTGTCGTCGGTTCCGTAGCTGTTCACCGCGACGGAAGGCGAATCGGTAAAGGCGCAGGTTTTGCCGACAGGGAATATGCGATCATCAGGGAACTTGGCAACCGCCCGGTCCCCGTTGTCGGAACGGTCCATAGCCTCCAGATGTCGGAAAAGGATTTGCCGAGGGATCCCTATGATGTCACACTTGACTGGATTGCGACAGAACATGAACTCATCAAAACGGATTCGCCGTACAGCAAACCTGAGGGTATCCTCTGGGAACGGGTGACGGAAGAGGAACGGAACGAAATGCCGGTGCTTGAAGAAATCAGGCGCCTGACCAGGTAAGGGGCTGATAGGCCAGTCGATGAATCACCACATATTTTATCCTGTTGCACATAGGTATAAAATGAAAGACTATGTCATGATAGGGAGTGGTGACGATGACAGATCAGACGGAATCTAATCATGTAGAAGGTGTACCTATAAAGCATCCGCAGGCAGGAAGTTACCCTCAGGCTGTATATGCACAGGGAATGCCTGGCATGCCGGCCGGTTATTATGGCAGCGGTTATGCCATGAACGGTGTCTACCGCCAGCAAACATCCTATAAATCTCAGCAGGAAGCACTCAAGCTGGTCAGGGAGTCAGTGCAGAGCGAAAAGGATGATGAGCAGTTTTATGACTATCTGATTTCAGTGGCTCCAACCCGGGAAGAAAAGGAAATCATTACGTCCATCCGTGATGATGAGAAAAAACATAACAGAATGTTCAGGAGCATCTACCGCGATCTCACCGGGCAGACGGTGCCGGCTCCTGAGGCGGGGGAGTTCCAGAAGCCTGCAACCTATTTAGCGGGGATCAGGAAGGCGTTTTTCGGTGAACTGGCAGCTGTCGAAAGATACCGGGACATTCACGCGGGGATGCCGAACCGGTACTACCGTGATATGGTATTTGAGATTTTGACTGATGAACAGAAGCATGCTGATAAATTCAATTTTATTTTGATTATGAATGTGAAATAGAGTCGGACTGCAGGTGCAGCCGGTTTTTTTGCGCATAGGGAAAAGAAAAGGGGAGGCCGTTGGAAGAGGTGTACCAGCATAGGAGGTTAATGATACGTGAAAATGTGACAGGGACGATTCTCTCCGAATCGTCCCTGTCAATTCTTCCGCCATTCGATTTAAACAAACGTTTATTTAATCTTGACCTTACGCATTCTTTTCATGAATGTCAGTGATTTTCCTGTTCCGATTGCAACGGCTTCGAGTGGGTGTGCTGCCAATTGGACGGGAACGACAATCTCCTGGCTGAGCCATTCCTCCAGCCCTTTCAGCAAGGATCCCCCGCCGGTAAGGACAACGCCGGTATCGACGATATCCCCGCTCAGCTCGGGCGGACAGTCTTCCAGCGTGCTCCGTATCGTTTCCAGCACTTGCAGGACAGACTCCTTGATCGCTTCCTGCACTTCTTTCGAGGAAAGGGTGATGGTCCGGGGCAATCCCTGGATCATATCGCGGCCTTGAACTTCCATTGTCAATTCTTCATGGTCAATCGGCGCATATCCGATTTCCATCTTGATATGCTCTGCTGTCCGCTCGCCGATCAACAGATTATATTTCTTTCGGATATACTGGATAATGTCTTCATCAAGCTGGTCGCCGCCCACTTTGACAGCACGGCTGGCCACAAGGCCGCCAAACGAAATAATCGCGACTTCGGTTGTGCCGGCACCGATATTGACCGTCACGTTGGCGATCGGTTCATCGACCGGCAGCCCGGAGCCGATTGCTGCGGCAACAGGTTCTTCTATGACGTCGACTTGCTTTGCCCCGAAGCTTTTAATGGCATCCTGGATCGAGCGCCTTTCCACAGATGTCGCTCCTGACGGTATGGCGACGACGACATTCGGTTTTCTTACTGACATGCCAATTTTCTTGCTGACGACTTTCATAATTTCTTTCAGCATGCTGATCGTAATATCATAGTCAGCAATGACTCCTCCTTTAAGAGGCCGGATCGCGAGCAAATCACCATGGGTTTTTCCGATCATTTCCTTCGCTTTTATGCCGACGGCAGTCACTTCCTTAGTAGATGCTTTTACAGCCGCCACAGAAGGCTCGTTATATACAATTCCTTTACTGGTATGATAAACAAGGACATTTGCGGTGCCTAAATCAATTCCGATTTCTTCATTACCAAACATGTATACTCATCCTTTTAAACAAACTTTTAACATAATATTTCTGCTGAAAATATTTTTTCTGGGGGGAAGCGGATTTAGCCAATTTTGGAAGAAGAAAACAAGTGAGTCTTTTGGAGACTTTTTACCTATAAATTTACAATATTTCTGATATAATGAACATATTGTGTGGTTCAAAAGACTTAATAGTCTGTAAGGTGAGAGAAAAGGATGATGCCGAGTGATCGGATTATGGACAGGTATACTTTTTATCCTGTTTGCCGCAGGTTTCTTCATCGCATATAAGCTCATCATGTTAAAAAGGCATTTTTATACGCAAATGGAGTCTTCTAGTGATATTGTATTCCGCCTTCAGGTTAACCCTGAGCCGAAGTTCATTTACATATCAGACGCTGTGCAAAGCATTCTGGGAAATTCACCAGAAGAGTTGAAAAAAGACCCCTACATTTTGTTCAATCATGTTGCCCCCGAATACTTCAATCAGTTATATGAGATGATTTTCTATGAAAAACAAAAAACGGCTTCCTACACGTTCAAGTGGATCGGCAGGGATGGTGAAGAGTGCTGGCTTGAAACCTATATCAGCCGGTTTTATGACAAAAAAGGGAATGTGAAAGGCTTGAACGGCATTTCGCGTGATGTGACTGAAAAGGTTTTGAATGAGCAGAGGCTGAAAAAGCTGAGCTATTTTGATTCCCTGACCGGCTTGTACAACCGGAATTTTTTTGAAGAATATATCGTGAAGGCTGACGAGGGGATTTTCCCGCTTGGGATTGTCATGTGCGATGTCAACGACTTGAAAGTGACAAATGACCAATTCGGCCATCACAGCGGGGATGAATATTTGAAAAATGTTGCACGGATCCTCAGAAAAATCGCAGAGGGCAATGCTGTCGCTTTCCGGACCGGAGGGGATGAATTCGTTCTTCTATATCCTGCAACCCAATCAGAAACAGACCTCGATTGGAATAAAAGTGTCCTGCGGAGGGAACTAGAAGATTATACATACATCGGCCGTCCACTGAAAGTGTCACTCGGCGCTTCCGTTGCTTATTATAGAGATGAGCTTGAGGAGAAGCTGAAGACGGCGGATACGCTTATGTATAAGGAAAAGCGGAGGAAAAAGCAGGATGCCATATATGTGCGGTGACGGGATTTTCATGCAGGCTTTAAAAGCCGCAACGGATGAATCATATCGGGTGGTTCCTGCCTAAACGAACCGGTCCACCTGCATTCGATGCCTTACACCAGGAGGAAGCGAGCGATTTTTTATGTTCTCACCTTATGTTTCAACTCCTTTTAAGTTGTTCGGGCCCGGCCATCTGGGGATCTTGGCTGTATTTGTTCTCGCTGCAGCCGCCTTGTTTTTAATGAGGTCCCGGCTGCGGGCAGATTCATTTTTAAAAGAGACGACCCGCTGGACTTTTTTCGCAGCACTTGTCCTGTCAGAGATTTCGTTTCAGGTATGGTCAGTTTCAGCGGGAGTTTGGAATGCACAGGAATACATTCCGATTGAACTTTGTTCAGTCAGCACCTATTTTGCCATGTTCATGTTACTGACAAAAAAAGAAAAGTGGTTCGGCCATTTTTACTTCCTTGGATTCCTTCCGCCGATACTTGCTATGATTACACCTGAATTGTATTACGGTTTCCCGCATTATATGTTCCTGAGATTCTTTCTGCAGCATATGATCATTCCGCTTACTGTGCTTTATTTCCTGGTTGTTTATCAATACCGGCCGTCATGGCGGACATTGTTTCAATCGATTCTTTTTTTGAATATCTATGCCATCCCGATTTACGCAGTGAACCGTTTGATCGGCGCTAATTACCTGTTCCTTGCCGGCCCACCGGAAGCAAAGACACCGCTTGATTATCTCGGCAGCGGCCTCTGGTATTATGTGCATCTGGAGCTGCTCGTGTTTGGCTCATTTGTATTGTTATACGTTCCATTTCTTTTCAAGGGTAAAAAATAAAAGCCCGGCGATGTTAGACGCGGGGCTTGTGATCAGGCACTTCCACTTTTGATGGAAGTGTTTTTTATGTTTCTTTTAAACGTTAAGCCCAAGTTGCGAGTCGGGTGGGTATTGAACTTCCTCTACTGCCGGTTTGCCGTAATTGTAAATCTGTATTCATCGCTTTTAAAAAACAACTCGGTGTATTCGAAAACGGAGCCATTCTCAATCGTTGACCACAGCTTGACCATCAAAATGGGAATCGTCTTTTCCAAATTCAGCAGCTCTTTGACGCTTTCATCGGGAAGGATCGGGATCATTTCCTGGAAACTTTACAAAAATGTTCAGTATTCCACAGATGTTCTGCCAAAAGAAAAAACAAGCAGGGAGATACCCAGGAATGTCAAACTTATTAAAAAGAGAGAGGAGGAATTGAATATGAATATCAAAACAGCTGATTTATGCGACGACTATGCAAGTGAACTTGCCATTTGCAAAAAGGAATTCAAGCACTTTGGCAAGATCAAGCGGTTTTACGGACCGATCCATACAGTGGACGTATTTGAGGATAATGTGCTGGTGAGAGAAGCGCTGGAATCCGTCCCGGAAGGTTCTGTGCTTGTTGTGGATGGCGGCGGTTCCAGGAATGTGGCTTTGATGGGTGACCGGCTCGGAGATATTGCGGTATCTCGGAAGCTTGGCGGTGTCATTATCCATGGATGTGTAAGGGATTCTGCTGACCTTGACGAGCTTGAAATCGGCATAAGGGCGCTCGGCACGGTTCCGCTGAAAAGCAAAAAGGAAGGGAAAGGCGAGCGGGACACCACCCTTTCATTCGGTGAAATTGAATGGAAACCGGGGCATTACGTATATGCGGATGAGGATGGCATTATCGTCGCGTCCCGAAATTTACTGGGACAGAAATAACAAAAGCGGGGAGGCACACTGAGTGCTCCCCGCTTTTGCTGTAACTATGAATGGCAGTGATTGGAGTTATCCCTTTTGCTGCTCAAGCAAGTTGGCAAGAACATGCTTTTTATAGTTTTCCACTTTCCGCTCCTGAATGCGGTTAATGCCAAGCTTCTTCAACTCGCTGACATACCAGCCTTTGCTGCCTTGATGCATAAATAAACATCCTTTCTGATCAGAATTTCAAGATATCTATATATCCAGCCGGTGCCCATTCTAACATCCATAAATTCTGACCGAAAGGGTGCAGCAGCAAGTGATTCAGATTCATGCGAAATGCCCCGAAATTTCCTATGATTGCCTGGCAATTGCCAGGCAATCATAGGTCTTTGTACCCAAAAACATCTCTCTTACAGGGGGTCAGCGGATGAATCGGATGATCCGCTTCATTATGAGTAGGAATAGTACTGCTGCAGCAGCCAGGGCGGCGGTTTTTGCGCTCCATAGGGCGGAGAAGAAGGAGGATTCGGAGGCGCCGGCTGTTTTCCCGTTTACGGGTGTACTTTCTTGTTCAGAAGGTGCCGGCCGTTTCAGCTGTTCATTTAACAGGGTCCGGCCGTCCTCGCCAGTGACTGTCAGCATACCGTTTTCACTGACTGAAGTATCTGTTTCTTCATCTTTGCCGGCGGTGTAGTAGAGGTTTTCCTCCACTTTGAACGTTTTTTCGCCGGCTGCCGTCATTTCTGTGTTTTTTTCAATTGACTGTGTTGCAAAATGTTCGAATCCATAATCAAGCAGTGCTCTCGTATCCCTGTAGGCAGAAGTGCTCGACGGTGCGTTCATGACAACAGCTACCCATTCAGATGAGCCGCGGCGTGCGGTTGTTACAAGGGTGAAACCGGCCTTGCTTACATAACCGTTTTTCCCCCCTGTCGCACCTTCATACAATCTAAGCAGTTTATTGTGATTTATCAGCGTCGTGTCCCAGCTCTTTCCTTTCCAGGGCAGTTCATTGGTGCCGAAAATCTCCCTGAACTCAGGTTTTTCCATTGCATAAGCTGTAATTGATGCCATATCTCTTGCGGTCGTCACATGTGACGGGTCAAACAGTCCATGCGGATTTGTAAAGTAGGTGTTTTCCAGCTTTACCTTTTCTTGAAGGAAGTGATTCATCTGGCTTTCAAACGATTCGCCGTTCATTTCAAGATATTCGGCAACCGCGTTTGCAGCATCATTCCCGGAATTGATCATCATCCCTTGGATCAGCTTCTTTAACGTGACTTCTTCGCCCTCTTCGAGAAACACCGTTGTGCCTTCAACTTTGGTGGCTTCCTTTGATACCGTGACTACGTCATCCAGATTCCCTTCTTCAATCGCCAATGCAGCTGTGGCGATTTTTGTAATGCTTGCTGGATACATAGTACGGCTGCCGTCCTTATCAAATAGGACAGTTCCTGAGTTGATATCCGCCAATATAGCCGTTTCACTTTGTATATCAGGCTTGTCTTCCTCAGAAACTGCAGCAGAAGCCAGGTTAGCAGGAAGTAAAACCGTTACTGCCAATACCATGATTAAAACGGAATACAGTTGCTTATTCGGCATTTTGTTATGTCCTTTCTGCTCAAAAGCTATAATCCTATCAATAGTGTTTCGAAGAGACAGCGTGACTTCCGGTAATCGGCCGGCCAAAAATAATTGGGAATTTTTTTTGGGAGACAATGGGCATTTACCTGGGGAAGGAAGAATAAAAAGAGACAATACCGAAAACGTATTATTCAATTTTTCTATATCCCGGATTTATCCATAATCACAATATTGCCGATTTGCAATGCTTCTAATCAAATCGTTACCAGAGTCGATAAATTGCCAAACTAACCGGGTATGAATACAATATGAATAAGGGAACTTTTTACAAATGGGAGGGCGGGCCATGGATTTTGCAGCCATTTTTGCGGAGGAACGAATAAAGAATGCGATCAAAGACGGCGAATTCGACAATTTGCCAGGCAAAGGGAAGCCGCTGCAGCTTGAAGATATGTCCCAGGTCCCTGCCGAGCTGCGGACCGGGTATAAAATTTTGAAAAATGCCGGTGTGCTTCCAGAAGAGGTTCAATTGAAAAAAGATATGGTCACAATCCAGGATTTGATTGATGCCTGTGATGACGAAAGTGAAAAACAGGAAATGAAGAAGAGATTGAACGAGAAGATGCTGAGATTTACATCGATTATGGAAAAAAGATCCTTTTCAAGGTCCAGCACTTTCTCATCGTATAAAAATAAAATGTATAATCGATTGACCTAGAACCCCCTGCAGGAGGTTCTTTTTGTTTTGATACAAAACTATTTTTTGAAAATAGCTCAATCAATAAACGGCATTCTTCCGCTTCCTGAAAAAGACAGGGTTATTATATAAAATGGACAAAAACATGAACTTTTTACTGCGATTTTTTACCTGACTATTCTATAAAGTTCCAGGTTAAATACGTTTAATGTGAGAATATATAGGTATTTAAACCTATAAAAAGAGCGGGAATTAGTAGGATCGGCATGGATAGAATTACAGTTGTATTACAAGATAGCCAGGGGCATTGCCACATATTGGTCGATGGTTTAAAGTTAGTCTCGTAGAAAAAAACTAGGGGGAAATAACAACATGAAAAAACATCTTGTGACGATAAGTGGTGCAGTTTTAGGGTTGGCTTTGTTCGGTGGTTCTGCAGAAGCTGCAAGCTACCAGGTGCAAAGCGGGGACACACTATGGGGACTATCACGCGACCATCAAACATCAGTTTCAGAACTTAAAAACATAAACGGACTAAACTCAGATACAATTTATATCGGACAAACTCTGACTGTTCCAGATGGACAGGCACAAGTCAGCACAAAATCAACTGTATATACTGTTAAAAGCGGGGACACTCTTTCACGAATCGGTTCAAAATATGGAGTTTCCTACCATTCAATCATGAAGTGGAACAATCTTTCTTCAACTCTCATTTATCCTGGACAGACGCTTAAAGTGTCCGGAGAAACTGTTGTGAAGGCAGCTTCCACAACATCATCCAATACAGTAACGCATGCCTCTGCCGATGGACGCGCTTTGAATACATCTGAATTGGTCAACGATGCAAAAGTCCATATGGGAACACCGTATGTATGGGGCGGCTCACAGCCAGGCGCATTTGACTGCAGCGGATTCATGCATTATGTGATCAACGAGCAGACAAGCATGTCACGCACCAACGTAGCGGGCTATTGGGACCGCATGCAGAGCGTTTCTTCACCGAAGGTCGGCGACTTCGTATTCTTTGAAACGTACAAGCCGGGCCCATCTCATATGGGAATCTATCTTGGAAACAACAACTTCATCCATGCAAGCTCTTCTAAAGGCGTAACGATTTCCAGCATGGACAACTCCTACTGGAGCCCGCGTTACCTTGGCGCGAAAAAGCTGGCTCAATAAAACAATTTAATAGAATCAACAAAACGGGTGCGGATTATACGTACCCGTTTTTTACTTATACCCGGAAATGATATAAGTAAACATCTATTATAAGAATCAAACATTCGAATGTAAAAAACAGGCCTTGCGACTTACCTTTTGTTACTAAAACCTAACATTCTCTTAATGGTAGTTTAATAATTTTCCAATATACTTTATTTGTAATAAAAATTAGCAATATGGAGGGTTTATTTTGGGAGCAAAACATCGTTTAAAAAAAATGGCATCGGCGACACTTGCCTCTGCCATTGCAGCAGGCGCTCTTATCGGCTCAATGGGCCAGGCTGAAGCAAAAGTGAATGACAAGGATAAGGACAAAGAAGAAGTAAAGAATGTCATTTTCCTGATTGGCGATGGAATGGGACCTGCATACACAACCATGTACCGTTATTTTAAAGACGACCCGTCAACACCTGATATGGAGCCGACAGCATTTGACTCATACTTAACCGGCATGCAATCGACGTATTCATGGGATGAGGAAGAGAACATCACGGATTCTGCCGCAGCTGCCACATCGATGGCAGCGGGTATTAAAACATATAACGGCGCTATTTCAGTCGATATGAAAAAACAGGAAACCAAAACGGTTCTGGAAGAAGCAAAAGAACAGGGAAAAGCGACTGGCCTTGTTGCCACATCCCAGATCAACCATGCCACACCGGCAGCATTCGGCGCCCACGATGAATCACGCAAAAATTACAACGATATTGCCGATGATTACTACGATGAAATGATTAATGGCGAGCACAAGGTGGATGTCATGCTTGGCGGGGGGACTTCATATTTTGAGCGTTCTGACCGGAATCTTGCCGAAGAGTTTCAAAACGACGGTTACAGCTATGTAACAAGTCGTGAAGAACTGTTAAATGATACTAATGAACAAATCCTTGGCCTGTTTGGCGAAAAGGGCATGGATAAAAAGATCGACCGCAATGATGAGACGCCTTCCCTGTCAGAAATGACAGAAACGGCATTGAATCGCCTGAGCACAGACAAAGACGGTTTCTTCCTGATGGTGGAGGGCAGCCAGATTGACTGGGCCGGCCATGACAACGATGTCGTTGCTGCCATGAGTGAAATGGAAGATTTCGAAGCGGCATTCAAGTCGGCGATCGAGTTTGCGAAAAAGGACAAGCATACACTTGTTGTCACAACAGCTGACCATTCAACCGGCGGAATCTCAATCGGCAGAGAGGGCCCTTACACATGGGATGCTGAAGCGGTTAAAACTGCACAGCGTACACCTGATTTCATGGCAGCTGAAATTGCCGGCGGTGCCGATGTTGAGGAAACACTTAAAAAGTATGTCGATCTTGAATTGACCGGGGACGAAATCGAGGCAGTCAAGAAAGCTGCTGAGACAGGGGACAAGGATGAGATTGATAATGCCATCGAAAACATCTTCAACGTGCGTTCCGGAACCGGCTGGACAACGGGCGGCCATACCGGCGTGGATGTCCAGGTATATTCATACGGGCCGGCGTCTGCTCAATTCACAGGATTAATGGATAACACCGACACAGGCAACAAGTTGTTCGAGGTTTTCAAAAGTAAAACAGCAGGCAAGTAAATGAACAGAGGCACCCCCTGCAACTTGCAGCGGGTGCCTGCTTGCTATACAAGGTAATGAAAGTCTTTGCCTATATTACCGATTCCATATGGGAATAATCATTTTAACCCCATTTTGAAAGCGAGGAACTTTCCGTGACGCGATTAATGACAATTGCAGCCGTTTTAGTCCTGCTGGCCGGGTGTGGCGGTCAGGGAACGACAGAAGAAGAAAAAGAATCCGTGACAAAACCGGCCCAACAGGAAAAAAACGCTGATCAGGAAACGAGCAGCGGGAAATCTGCTGATAATCCACAGGCACCGGATGATGCGTCCCTTATGAAAGTCGGGCAAACAACAGAAGATATTGACGGAAAACTTACACTCAAAGCCATCGTTGCCGATCCGGTACACGCGGAAACAGGACCGGTCACAATGACGGTTTCCCATGCAAAAGTTTTTTTATACCGCCCTTCATATGACTTAATTGACTATTTTCACGGCTTGACGCATGAAGATGAAAAATTCCATTATGTAAAATTTCGTATTGGATTGAAAAATAACAGTGAGAAGCCAGTGTTTTTCAACCCGGTTGCTGTTGTAAAAACAAATACAGGGGAAGAAGTCTCGTGGGAAGAAGAATTCTACCTGGAAAGCATGAACGGCAAACTGGCTCCTGGAAAAGAGAAGGAAGGGAGCATGGGCTTTATTATAGATGAGACGGATATCGAGCGATTAGAATCAGTTGAATTGGAAACGAGCAGTGTACTAAATGAGAAGAAGGAAGAAATAGCCAAAGCAAACACCATCTCCATTGCCCTCAATAAATAGCAGAAAAACAGCGAAACCCCGGAATTCACATTTCCGGGGTTTTATATATGCCGTTTTTCAGCACGCTGATATAAACATCAAGATCTTCCATCAATGCATCCGGATTTTCTGTTAACTGATCGGGCTGCTCTTTATAAAGTTTCCCGTATTTATTTCCGAGATATTCAAACAGTGCCATTGTGATCTCAATGGCTTTATCACGGGGAAGGCCGTCAGCGAGCCTCTCATCTTTCAGAAATTGAAAGATATACCGGGTATTGATCGGTTCCATTGTTTCCCGCTTTGTCATAATGAGCTCCATAAGCTCATCTTTGAGGGAAGGCGGCGGCTGGTATACAGCGGTAATGACAATTTGGTACTCATGCGGATATAACACGGCCATTTCCAGCTTCCTGATGACGAAACGCTTGACGTTTTCGAAAAAATCAACACTATCGTCTTCCGGAAACTTGGTCTTTCCCATTATTTTTCCGAAAAGAAAATCGATCGAATGTTCCACGATGAAAAGGTAAAGGTTCTTTTTGTTTTTAAAATAGTGAAACAGAATGCCCTTGGAAATGTCGGCCCGGCTGGTGATTGTATTGGTGGATGCATTTTTATAGCCCTGCTCGGCAAACTCCTCCACACAGACATGGATGATCCGATTCTTTTTTTCTTCCGGCAAATTCATAAACGCTGTATTCAAGATAAACACCTTCTAATCAGACCGTAATGTCTTTTCTGCGATAAATCATGTAAGTAGAGATTGTGCTTAGGATTATTATAGCGGCCATGATTGCCAGATACAAAGGCTTTATCTCCGTATTGTTAATGATATAAGCAGGATTTACATATTCAAACGGAGTGAAATACTTCAAGTTTTCCAGCTTTTCTGCCAGTCCCTGAACAATATCAAGGAAGTAGGTGACCAGCACAAGGCCGAGTGACAGAGAGACGACCATCCGGTTTTTCCTCAGAAGGCTTGATGCCATGAATGCGATGCCGCCAAAGGTGAGATGAAGAAGCAGCGGGGCTGCGGATATTAATAGAAATGTTTCGGCATCAACTGAACTGTCCTCAGACATACTGAAGCCAAGATAATTAACCAAACTGATTGCACCATTGAAAATGAAAATGTTTGTCACGACGGCGAGCAGTTTTTCAGTGACAATCCTTGTACGCGTTACAGGCTTAGACAACAAAAATTCAGCTGTCTTATCGCCTTCTTCTTTTACAAGCATGTTGGCGGCCATTATCGAAACGTAAATACTTCCGAACAGAGTCACAAAAAGATAGCCTTCAATGGCGTAAAAACCGAGAACAGTGGAAAAACCAAGTTCATCAATATTGAAGGCTTTCAGCATGCCTTCCGGATAAGCTTCCATCATCTTTTCGAGGCTCTCCTGCTGTTTGACGAACTCGGGGTAAATGCTGAGCATCAAAAAGATCAGCCCTCCAAGAGCTGCCACCCAGATCCAGAGGGATTTTTGGGATTTTAACACCTCGCGTTTATAAATCATTATTCAGCCCCCCTTATCGATCCTTTTCATAATAATGCATGAATATTTCTTCAAGAGACGGTTCTTCTATCAAGATATCGCGGAACGGCACGTTCTGCAGTTTTTCCAGCAAAAGGTGGGTGTTGCCGCTATAAAGGAACTTGACGCCATGAGCAATTTTTGCTTTCTGGATGACTCCATCAAGGCCGGGATCATAATCCCGGTCATCGTCAAAAAGGATGCTGACATTTTTAAACTGATTCTTGCGCAAGTCCTCAATGCTTTCCACTTTAATGAGCTTTCCATCTTTTATGATGGCCACCCGGTCACAAAGCTTCTGCACTTCCCCCAAATAATGTGAGGAGAAAAAGACTGTGGTGCCGGCAGCTCGCCTTTCCCGCAGCAAATCAAAGAAAATGTTTTGCATTAATGGATCAAGCCCTGATGTCGGCTCATCCAGAATCAAGAGTTTTGGATCATGAAGAAGGGCCTGGACGATGCCGACCTTCTTTTTGTTTCCGAAGGAAAGGTCTTCAATTTTTCGGTTCAAGTCAAGGTCGAGCCTTTCGGCAAGTTCTTTTATCCTGTTTGTTTGGTTGCCTCCGTAAAAGCCCGCTGAATATTTCAGGAGTTCAATCGCTTTCATATCGTCATAATAATGGACTTCGGATGGAAGATAGCCAATTTGTTTCCGGATTTGTTTAGAATCTTCAGCAATATCAAGGCCAAAAATGGATGCCGATCCGGAGCTCGGATAAATGAAGTTCAGCAAGGTCCGGATTGTGGTACTTTTTCCTGAACCGTTCGGGCCGATAAAGCCGAAAATTTCCCCCTCCTCGACAGAGAACGTGACATCTTCTATGCCGCGGCTCTTCCCGTAAAACTTGGTCAGATTTTTTAACTCAATTACACTCACAGCTTATCCCTCCCTATCAGTTGACCAGTAGGTCAATCCACACCTATATTGTACTCCCTGTTGACCGGGTAGTCAATCGGTTTCGGCATATTGTGCTGCAGAGAAGGATTGCCAGGGCTTCAATAAGGTGATGTTAAAAGATTGCCATGCTGAATGGTGTTTCATACATCAAAAGGACAGGCAACTGTTTTGTTGCCTATAGAAAGTTAAAAATTATCAAAAAGGGGGGGTTTCGCTGCAATCCAATTTTAAAATTAAGATAAGGACAACTACGCCTGAAGACTCGCCAATCAGTGAGTTTCCTTAAGAGAGGAGGACGGTGTCGAAGATAAGATGGATGTTCGGTTGTTCTAAAGGCCCTTCAAAGACATCGGCCGTGTTCTGATGAATCTCTGCGCCTCCTTCAGTTCTTTAAACTGCAAGCAGAGCGGCAATAAGACAAGTAAAGAGGTTGGGACATAAGTATTTCAGCTAATGATAAACCCGAACGATTAGGTAAGATTACAATGAATCTTACGCCTGACCGTTCGGGTCTTTATTTACTCTCTTCAATAAATCTTTTGATTTTGCATACGATTTTTAAAAACGAATGGAATGGAGCGGAAGACACTCGACTCCGACGTGAAATAGAGGAAAGGCTGAGACCCCGCAGGCGTAGCCGAGGAGGCTCAGTTTCATCCCCGTGGCAAAGAAGACACTGTGAGTGCGACCGGAGAGAAGCAGGAACAGATGTCGCACTTGTGCCTATGGTGAAAGCGAGTGTCTGCAGCGCAATGGAACGAACTTGTTTTTTCAGCTTAACTAATTATGAGTAAACAGTATTACGTTGAATATATTTTGTTCGTCTTTAAGCATGACTTATGTAGTTATGTCCGAACGTCTAATATTTGACCTGGAATTTACGATAGGTGGTTGCTTTGCCCGATTCCTCGGTCTCGATGTTTTCAACTTTTGAATATCCGTTTCCTTCTTTCAGTGCTTCCGTGAACGATTCAAGGTTATCCGGAGTGCCGGCAGCTTCGATTTCAACGGTTCCATCCATATTGTTGCGGACCCAGCCTTTGATTCCGCTATAGTCAGCCTGCTGTTTGGTGAAATGCCGAAAGCCGACGCCCTGGACCTTTCCATGGACAATCATATGCTTCCCGACCACGTTTTCATCAATGTCTTTCACTTGTTGATCTGATGGGGCTGTCTTTTTAAAGCGGTCTGCAACCTTTTCAAGAAACGAGCGTCCTTCTGCCATCAAATTTTCCTCCGTTCCATAAACTTGCTTCCCTCCATCAGTTTTCCCTCTAATAAACGAGGATAAACGCAAGGGAAGAAAAGGAAACATGATTTCGGTTTGCATGACAGGAAAAAAGGGTATGAATGTATAACTTATATAGTAGTTGAATATTTATTCGCTATATTGTGATCTATGGGAAACGGGGAGGTAAAATGTATGGAGATTGTAAAGCAGCTCAAAGGACTTGAAAGTCTGTATACGAACAGTCGAATGGTTTTGTCCCTGTATTTAAGCAATGATCACAGCAAGGATTTCCAGAAAAGGGATATCTGGAGGATCCATCTGAAAAATGGCCTGAAAGATATCGAAAAAAACATCATGGCCGTCGGTAATAGTATTGAAATCCAGTCGTTCCGTCTTGTGAAACAAAAAGTCGAGAAAGAACTGAATGAACATAAACTGCAATTCAAGCGGGGATTCGTGTTATTTGCAAGCCAGGACATAGTTGTATACAAGGACCTCCAGGTGCCGGTTGAAAACGAATTTTATTGGCGGGATGAACCTGTCATCGATCCTTTGGAAAATCTTTATAAAAAATTTCCGCGTTCCGGTATCATCGCCTTCAACCATGAACATGCCCATATCCTGGATGTCGAACTGGGTGAAGTGAAGGATGCGCAGCTCTATGACCTCGAAGTGGACCAGGAAAACTGGCGCAAGATGGAGGGACGGGCTCCGTCCTCCATCACAAACGGGAAAGTGAAACATCATGACCGCGACCGCCATGAAAAACGGCTTCATGAGAACATGATCCGCGAGTTCAAAGCGCTGGCCCATCAAATTGATAAGACTGCCTATGAAAAAGGGTGGGAAGGGGTGTATCTGGCAGGTGTCCCGGATATACTGCCGCTTTTGCAGGGAACGCTTTATGTTCAGATTTTGAAAACAAGCAATCAGAACCTTGTGTCCCGGCCCCCGCAGCAAATCGTTCAGGAACTTTTGTTAAAATAATATTTAAATGGCACGGATATCCGATTTATGGAAAAATAGAAGAATACTAACAAAAAGAAGCTGGGACATAAGTATTTCAGCTAATGATAAACCCGAACAATCAGGTAAGATTTCAATGAATCTTTCGCCTGACTGTTCGGGTCTTTTATTGTTAAGGAAATGATAAAATTTTTGGCGAATGCCGGATTTTTATAAATGAAAAATGAATCAAAGGGTTATCGGAACGTTTGAAAGACGATGGCACCTTTCACCATGTCTGAAAAAAGCATTCTGCTAACCTGCTAAGTTAGGTATTTCACGATGAATCATGTATGATGAAAGAAAAAGGATGACCAGAGGCGATAATATAAGAGAAAGCGGGTGATAGGATGCTCGAACAGGCACTGGACAGAGTGGACGAGGGAGTCATGATCATTGATACCGACTTTAAAATCACTTTTTTAAACAGAATGTGTGAAGAAATTCTTGAGATAAAGCGGGAAGATGCCATTGGCAAGGATATTGATGAGTTTTTTGGCGATCCCCCGGAACATGTGAGAGCTTTACAGCACACTCTTGAAAACAATGAAGAATTCAATCATAAAGTCTACCCTTATAAGTGGGGAAAATATGATAAGTTCCTGCAGCTTGAAACAAAGCTCCTTCAAAAAGGAAACGATGTCATTGGTGCTATGACAGAATTCAGTGATATAACCGACTTTATCAAAAGGGAAGAAAAGCTTGTTGACTTAATAACAGACCGTGCCGCGACAATCATTCCTCTGACTTTGAAAACCGGCATTCTGCCGATGAGACCCCTTGAGATGATTTCTGACAAAATCATCCCTGAGACACAGCTATCCAAAATACTTGATGATGCAGTTCGCCAGAAAGTTGAAAAGCTCGCCATTGATATGTCCTTTATCCCTTTCACATCCTCTGAGGACAGCGAGTATTTTTACCAGTTTTTGAAATCTTTGAATCTGATGGGAATTGAAGTGGTGCTTACGGGAATTAAGCCTGACCTTGCCAGAGATACCATCACAAAAGGCCGCAGTTTTTCCAATTATCGTACTTATACCCATTTGAGCCAGGCCCTGGACTACTTTAATACGTTGGATATCGGGGAGTAAACCATTCGTACATGAAGAACAGCCGATGGCGGGTGTTCTTTTTGGCTGTTAAGGAAATTAGAAAAATTTTGCGTTGTGGATAAAAAGCGGGAAGGGAGTCATCCAGCTCGAAGCGTTAGCGGCTATCGTCATAAGCGGTGACCCCCTCCGGAAGGAAAGGTCACCTTCCTGCGGGTACCCCCGCTTATGCGTACGCC